>NZ_UGOA01000001.1:2810000-3420696 GCF_900452385.1 Legionella donaldsonii
CAAAATCAACAATTACAATTTTTGATCAAAAGACACACCTTGCAAAAAATGATAATTCCTTTTAGCGAAACCCAGTATTTAGTTGTTTCCAAAGAAGGGCAGCGTTATAAAAGCAAAGTGAATTCGCGCAAGATGAATAGCTACAATCATTACGTCACTGCCACTGTGCGCGGTTCTTTGTATAGTACCGCCAAGCGAAATAACATTCCTTATAAACTCATTCAGCAAATGACTGAAATTTTTACCTGGGATATTAATTTTGCCAAAGAAGTGCGAGCGGGGGATCAATTCACTATCATCTACGAAGCTTTTTATATTGAAAATAAAGTAGTTGGCACGGGTAATATTATTGCAGTGAGTTACAAAAACCGCGGCAAAACTTATCAGGCTATTCGCCACACTGATAAATCAGGGAACACGGAGTATTATTCCCCACAAGGGACCGGTTTAAAAAAGGCGTTCAATCGCTACCCGCTTCGCTTTAGCCATATCAGCTCAACTTTTAGCCTATCAAGGACACATCCCATTTTACATTACAGGCGTCCTCATAAAGGGGTGGATTTGGCAGCGCCAATCGGTACTCCGATCACCGCAACAGGTAATGGGCGTATTGAAATTATTGGCCGTCAGAGTGGTTATGGCAACATGATAAAGATAAGCCATAATAAACTTTATAGTACTATTTATGGACATATGTTGAGATTTCAAAAGGGCTTATCCAGAGGCTCCTATGTCAAACGCGGTCAAGTTATTGGCTATGTCGGACAAACAGGTTTGGCAACAGGTCCGCATTGCCATTATGAATTTCATATCAACAGGCAACCCAAGAATCCTACCACCGTTGATTTACCACGCGGATTACCCGTTCCCGCCAGAGAAATGGCTACTTTTAAAACCAAGAGCAACCTATTATTAGCTCAATTAAAACAGTATGAGAGAGCTGCTCTTGCCAGTAAAGGTCCTAATAAACCCCACAAAATAGCATAACCTGACCTGCACCCCATCTGTTCATTTTTTATACTAATAGACTATACTTCTAAGGTTTGATGCATTAAAGCAAGCATAAACCCTGTGGAGAAAGAAATGAGCAGAAAAGAGAAAACCCCTAAGGCTGAAAAAGTAACTACTACCAAGAAAAAAAAGCTTGGCTCTGAGAATTTAAAAGAGGTTAGTGGCGGTAGATTGAGTCCAACGCGTATCCCTTGGCTGCCTAGAGGAAGATAGCGCAACAATAGACAACCTAGGTAAAAAGCTGGCGTTTAGCCATCGATTGGAATAAACCATCCTGCTGCATTAATTCGTAGTAGGTGCCTGATTGGATAACTTCCCCCTGATTCATTACCAGGATTAAATCGGCTTTCTCGATGGTCGTTAAACGATGGGCAATTACTAAGCGAGTCGCTTTTAATCGTTCTAAACTTTCAATAACAACAGACTGGGTAAGATTATCCAGGGAACTGGTTGCTTCATCGAAGAATAGAATTCTTGGCTTTCTAGCCATTGCTCTTGCAATCAGTACACGCTGGCGTTGGCCTCCCGATAAGGTTCCTCCACGCTCAGAGACAATAGTATGCATCCCCATTGGCATTTTACGGATATCATCGGCCAAACCAGCCATTTCCGCAGCATGCCAGGCATCCTCCTGAGTTAAAGGTGCAGAGCCGACGATATTGTCAAACAAGGTGCCTGAAATTAATATACTATTTTGTAATACTACTCCGCATTGCTCGCGAACACGCTGTATATTTAACTGTTTAATATCGTGGTCATCAAAGAAAATATTGCCTTGCACGGGCTTTTCAAAACCAAGTAAAAGGCGCAAAAGTGTTGATTTCCCTGAACCGGAAGGCCCAGTAATAGCAATATATTGCCCAGGCTCAATTATAAAAGAAACGTCTTTAACAACTGTCTGCTCTTTAGAGGAATAAGAAAATCGTAAATGGTCTACCTCAAGCTTACCCTGTAACATCCCGGGATCAAGCTTCCCAGCGTAGATTTCAGGAATGTTTTCAATAATAGGCTTAATGCGTTTCATAATGGGGATACTGTTGATAACCGTACTGATTGCATCGGTCATTGCGAGCATACTCGCGGTAAACTGCCCTAAAGCCGCGTTAAACGCCAAAAATACTCCCAAACTGGGTGGATGTTCACGGCTAACAAATTGGGCAAAAATGATGACATACAATATAGTCAGGCATAAAGCATTCAAACTGGATAACAACGCGTTATACCAATTGGACTTATAGGTCTCCTTTTTTATCTGACTGTTTTTTATAGCCCACAATGAGAAAGCTGTTTTTTCGCGACCACTAGTCTGGATTTTACCAATACCCCCTAATAGTTGTACCACTATACCAGAGAGCTCCCCGCCAAGAGATGCTATCGCTTTATAATGAAAAAGTTGCTTTATGCTAATAAACAGTGTGTAAGCACAAACGAACAATATGATGCAAATAGCTGTTAAGGCCAATCTGACATCGTAATAAAATAATAGCGCAATACTAAAGAATGAAAAAATACCACTTAAAAGCGAGCTAATAACGACGCCAGCCATAATTTGCCGAACACTACTGGTTGCCATGGCCCTTTGGGCTAAATCACCGGTAGTAAATTGCTGAAAAAAAGTAACAGGAAGGCGAATAAGTCTATCCCAAATAGCGATTTCAAGATTAAGATTTAACTTAGAGCCGACCCGAAGCACGGTAATGGCTCGAACAAGCTCAAATAAACCAGCAGCCAAAGCTGCGACAACCAAAGCCCATACGATCTGATGCAATTGAAATTTATCGCCGGCAGGCACTACTTGTTCAAATAGAATGCCAGTAAACCATGGGGTAACTAAACTGAGTATCGCAGCAAAAGAACCTACCACTACCAAGCGAATTAAATCCCGCTGGCAACCTTGGAATGCAAAAGAAAATAAATCTCTAATTTTTAGTTTTTCCTTAGGTAGCGAAGAATAAATTTGCCAGGCTTCCGTTGAAAATAACTCTGCGTCCTCGAGGGTTAATTTTTTCCTTAACCCTTTGAGGGGATCAATCAAAATGGAACCACGAGCCCCCTTAGGAAGTATCAGATAAAATCCTTCTTCATTTTCTTTTTTTAATAACAGGGGGTGTGTAACAGTCTGCCACCAGTTTTTACTCAGCCGGACTTGGCGCGTTTGCATGTCTGTTTTTGATGCTATTTCCGCTATTTTCGTAAAAGTAATATGTTCAGCCAAGGCGATTTGATAAAACTGAGCTGCATTTTGTATACAAAACGTCAGTGTATTGCTTCGTCCTATTTTACCAATAGAGCCATAGTGATGCAGAATTGAAAGCATTTGCATATGAGCACGTTTGAGTACATTATTTTCAATTTTTTTCCTTTCGCTGATACGTTGCGCTTCCTTGTAACGCGCCAACTTGATAGTAGCCATTAATTGCGGCTGAATATGATGGTAAAAACTTAAGAGCTCATCATGTAATTGGTCGGGCGACCCGGCAGCGATATCGGCAGTAGGCTCTTTGGCATAGTCACTTTTATATTGATGTAAATAAGTAATAAAGTGTTGCTTCCACTGTTGTAAAGACTCTAATCGTGATGACTTGGCAAGGGCATCCCCGCGTAAGCGCTTTAAGGTAGTATTAACAGAGCAAGAGGCTAATAATTGCAGGCTCCCTTGTTTATCCCCCCCCTTCAATCCAATGAGGACTTCACCGGTTTTCCAGTGTCCTAAAGGATAACGCTTACCACACTCTTTTCCGCGAGTAGGGATTAGAAACACATCAACGCTCCCGCTGATAATTTCATAATGGCAATCAGTCGCAAGTAAATCAAACTCGCGAGGAAAAGAATCTTGCTTATCTGAAGTACCAGTCATTATTAGGCCTCACTCGCTAATAAACGACAATAAGCCCCTTGAAGAGCCACCAACTCTTCATGTGTACCACGCTCAACGACGTTGCCTCCTTCCAGTAGAATGATTTCATCTGCGTCACGTATCGTACTTAAACGATGAGAAATGATTAGCAAGGTACAACCCAAACGTCGTAAATGCGTGTCAATAACTTGTTCCATTTGTGCATCAAGCGCAGAAGTTGCTTCATCCAGGATAAGGATACTCGGCTTTTGGAGCAACGCCCGGGCAATTTCCAAACGTTGGCGTTGCCCACCACTAAAGTTGGTGCCACCTTCGTTAATCATGCTTTCGTAACCATTTTCTCGTTCACCAGTAATCGCGTCATGCATTAAGACTGCTTTACAAGCATTAAGTATTTCCTCATCCGGAACCAGAGGATCCCATAGGGTTAAATTGTCCTTAAGCGTTGCATGAAATAAATTGATATCCTGGTCCACGCTGGCAATTGAATGTACCCTTACCTCGTTGGGGATTTGCTGCAATAGTTTTCCATCAATCCAGATTTTACCTGACCAAGGTTGATAATAGCTGAGTAAGAGTTTACCAATAGTTGATTTACCACTTCCTGAACTTCCTACCAAAGCAACTCGTTTACCTGGTTTAATTTCCAGGGAAAATTTGGTTAATAAGGGCTCTGCGAGAGGGCTATAGCCAAATGTAACGTCTTCAAAAACCACGTGTCCTATCAGCTTATCAATCCTGGCGGGGGTTTTGGTGGTCTCCTGATAACGCTCTGCCAATTTATGCGAGGTAATATCTTCTATCGTTAATAAATCGGCTGTAGTTTCCTGAATCTTTCCGGCCAGCATCACCAACATTTTGATTGGATAGATAAATCCCCTGTATAACAGTTGAAACCCGACCACTGCTCCAATAGTCATCTCCCCCTCGATTGTTAACCAGGCACCCAACCCCAGGATGAGTGTATTGGTTAATAATTCCAACACGATTGGAATTACCGAAATACAATCTCTCGTCCATCCCAACTGTTGCTCAGCTAATAAATAGTTAGCGTGCATACCGCTAAATTTACGGAAGAAATCACCCTCTGCACCAGATGCCTTATAAGTTTCCATCATTTGCAAACCACTAATCGCAGTACTCATTAGATTATTTAACGCTTTGGTCTGCCGTTTGCTTTCACTGGCTCGTCGTTGTGCAACAAGAATGAGAATTAACACGTTAATTAAAGTCGAGAATATGACTAACAACGTTAAAGGTACACTTAACAAGAACAAAATGGCCAGATAAATGAAAGCCAGTAATATATTAACCATATTCGTGCCAAATTGTTGCGAAACTAAATTGGCAACAGTATCGCTAGCCTGTAAACGATTAAGGATATCCCCCAGATAGCGCTGATTAAAAAAAGACATGGGTAAGCGAAGTAAATGCCAGAAAAAGAAAGAACCATTCATTAGAGCCATTTTAGTCTCTAACCGACTCAACATAATTCGTTGATACCAGGTTAATAACGCATTAAAACAAGCCGCAATTACTAAACTGATTAAAACAGGCCTTTGCCAATTCGTCATATCCTGAATGAGAACCTCATCAATAAAGATCTTATTCAGCCCTGCGATAGCAATCCCCGGGATTGCCAATGCTAATGTGGCAAGTATAATGAAAATGACAGCTGCTGTGGAGCTTCGAAGCCGGCTCAATAAACTGGGTAACGCTTTGGGTCTATGGCCAGATTTAACAAATTGGGGACTTGGTGTTAACTCAAGGATAATACCTGTAAAACCTTCGTCAAATTCACCCCATGTTAAAACCCGGGCTCCGTAGGCCGGATCATTAATATAGACATGATGTTTACTTGCGCCTTCCAGAACCACAAAATGGTTAAACTCCCAATGAATAATGGCTGGTAAATGAGATTGTACGATCTCTTCAGGTTCAATACTGTAAGCATTCACCTCCATCCCATGTTTTTCTGCTGCGCGAAAAATATTATCGGCTCTACTGCCATCACGAGAAACACCACAATCATTACGTAAGACATCAAGAGGAATCCATCGGCCGTAATAAGCCAGAATAATTGCCAAAGCGACTGCACCACATTCAACAGACTCCATCTGCAAAATATTGGGTGTCTTGTTTATACGATAAAACAATTTAGTCATTATCATAATTCATTAGTCTATCCCTAAAAATTGTTTAATCGCCGGTATAAGCAAACTAATAGGAGGCTGCTTTTTAGTAATAATATCTGCTGTACATAAAGTACCGTTAGTCACAATCATATTAGGCCCCTTCGAGGTAGTCCATTTGTAATGACTTGGTGTATCTGCTTTGGTTAAATTAATCCGCACATACAACTGAGGCCCATACTTTGTAAAATCTTCCACTAATTTTTCATTCGACAAAACAGCCATCATGCTACTCTGACTACTGGGGAAATTCGCTACATCCTCGACAACACCTACAATACTACCGTATTCCTGTTTCGTTACTGTACTAGGCACTACCTGGGCTGGCATTCCAGGCAGAATAACCTTACCCATCCCCGCAGGCACATAAATCACTGCATCTACCGTTTCAGCGTAGGGTTCAATGTCCATAATCTTGACCCCACTTTGTACAATTTCCCCTGGTTTGCCAATGATGTTAATGATCTCCCCATCGACAGGGCTTAGGATAATACTCCCTACTTTAAGCTTTTTCTGAATAAGGGCTAAGTCCAGTTGCACCTGTAAAATACGATTACTGATTTCCACTAATCGTTGTTGATTGGCTTCCGTACGGCGCTTAAATTCGATAATGTTCTCCAACATCTTTTTTCTAATTTCATCACGTTGTTGTAATTCCTTGAAATAATTACTTTTTAGTTCGGCTAACTCTTGGCGAGAAACCACTTTATCAACTAATTTCTCTTGCTCATCGAGTGATTTTTTCAAATATTGCACATGAAGATTGGCATTTTCCAAATCTTTAGCCCAATTTTGTTGGAGTACAGTATTATTCTGTTGTTCGAGTTTAAAATCTTTTTGGATAAACTGGTGTAAATTGCCGCGCTGTTTTTGCAGTGAGTCCAGCATCTGTTGTTTATGTTCCAGTTCTAAAGCAAGCAAGGGTAGTTTAATAGTGGCCAATTGCTGGCCTTTCTTGACCAGATCACCAATTTTCACATTAACAGTTAGCAAACGACCTGAATCTTCCGCTATAACATCATATATTTTTTGCCCGCCGCTAATCAGAATTCCGTTACCAGAAATCCGTGTATCAATAGTACCCCATAGAGACCAAGCCACAATCATTGTCAAAAGAAGAACCAGGGCTGTTAATATGAGCCAATTTAAAGGAGGAACAATACGAAAAAGATTATCTAATTTTTCCGGACTGTTTAATCGGTGCAGACTTTTTTCACGAAACAATTTTGCCATAAATCATGCCGATCGATTAGCCTATGTTTTCAGTATATAGCTGATATTGCAGGATTTCGAATTCAAGAAATAAAAGTAGCCGTTGCCGTTTCATCAATTTTTAGAACTAGGGGCAACGGCAGGATTTTGGTTGGCACCGGGCTTCACATTTATTCCAGGCTTGCTACCTCCAGAGATATTTTTTAAATCTTCGGAAGAAAGTTTTTTGTTTCTTAGCTTGGCCCCTTCTTTTTTCACTTTTTTAGACATCTGAATCACCATTTAATTAACCCTATTGGTTGATTATAGTTCATCGATAAAAAAAGATAGCCTTCCCGCTAATCAAGCAAAGAGATAACGACAAATAGCCACACTTGCAATAATACCTGCGAGATCAGCCAATAAACCGGCCGGAATTGCATGTCTTGTCCGTTTGATACCGATTGCACCAAAATAAACGGCAATGACATAAAAGGTTGTCTCCGTACTTCCCATCATTGTTGCTGCGGTCTTGCCAATCAGCGAATTCCCTCCATGTTCATGGATTAATTCAGCCATTATTCCCGTTGAAGCACTACCGGAAAAAGGCCTAATGAGGGCTAAAGGCAGTAACTCGGTTGGCATACCAATAGCAGACAGCGCTGGCGCAAGCAAACTGCCAAGTAGTTCAAAAAAACCTGAAGCACGCAACATGCCTATGGCAACTATCATCGCAACAAGGTAAGGAATAATGCTTACACTGGTATCAAAGCCCTGTTTAGCGCCCGTTACAAAAGCATCAAAAACATTAATTTTTTTCAGAGCCCCGTACAAAGGTATCCCTACAACAAAAGCAAGGAAGATCCAGTTAGAAAATTGATTGGCAAAGTTATTCATTGATGCTACTCATGTCTTTAATTCGGTAACCAGGTAATTTAGCGAGTTTTTTAACCGCGATAATAGCAACTAACGTTGAAATAGACGTTGCAACCAATGAGCTAAAAATAACACTACTGGGATGCGTACTACCATTTGCGGCAAGAAAAGCAATTGCAGTAGCCGGAATCAGTTGCACACTGGAGGTATTAATTGCCAGAAAAGTACACATAGCGTCACTCGCTTCTTGCGCTTGTTCATTCAAGCGCTGCAACTCTTTCATAGCCTGCAAACCAAAAGGTGTGGCAGCATTGGCAAGCCCTAACATATTAGCCGATATGTTGAGTACCATGGCTCCCATGGCAGGATGATCAACTGGGACATCAGGAAACAAACGACGCATCACCGGCCGCAGTAATCGAGCAAAATGATTAACCAAGCCAGATTCTGAAGCAATGGCCATAATACCCAGCCATAGCGCCATGATACCCGTTAACCCCAGGGCGATCTCAAAACCAAGCTTTGCAGAATCTGTCACTGCATGGACAACTTGTTCGATACGCCCCTGGATTACTCCGACAACAACGGAAAGCAGGATCATCCCCAACCATATTGCATTAAGCATTCTTGTACCTCAACAACGTCATAGGTTAAAATATATACTCCACACGAATGAGGAACGTTATGAATAGGTTTTACCAGTATCTAAAAATAACAAAACAGCTTGTTTGGATTGGTTGTCTGGGCCTTTTATCATTCAATACCAATGCTGCTATTCACCCCAAACAACAACAGGCTATTGAAACAATAAATGAACTATACCACAGCCTGAATCAGATGCAGAAATCGGATATGACACACAGGCTTGATACCATTAGCGCCCAATTTTTAGGCAAGCCTTACGTCCTTGGCGCTCTCGGTGAAGGAAGCCATGCCCGCTTTGATCAAGAGCCTCGTTATCGAACAGATGCCTTTGACTGTGAAACTTATGTAACGACAGTACTGGCCTTGGCACTGGCTAAAGATACTACAGGATTTAAGCAGTGCCTAAGCAAACTGCGTTACCACAATGGACAGGTTAGCTACGTCACCCGTAATCATTTTACCGAGCTGGATTGGAACCTAAACAATCAGCGTCAGGGTTTTGTCAAAGACATCACTGAATCCTTTCAAGATAAAAGCAAAGCGCCTGTTGCCAAAATAGCCACCGCTTTGATTGATAAACCGTCCTGGTACCAACATTTCACCCTGGCAACCATCCGCTTGCAATCACAGGATAAAGCAGAGCAGACAAAGCGCTTAGCCGAACTCAAAACCAGAGGAAGCAAATTGCCAAAAACTAACGCGCAACTGCCATACATACCCCTAACTAGCTTGTTTAACGCAAAAGGTGAGCCCAATCAATATCTGTTTGCTCAAATACCTGATGGAGCCATTGTTGAAATCGTAAGACCGAATTGGAATCTGCGCGAACAAATTGGCACCAATTTAAATGTCTCCCACTTAGGCTTTGTATTTTGGAAAAACGGTGTTGCTACCTTCCGACAAGCGTCTTCAATCTACAATAAGGTTGTCGATGTTCCCTTAATTGACTATCTCAAAGAAGCCTATGAGAACAGCCCGACAATCAAAGGTATCAATGTACAAATCGTTGTACCGAAAAGCCCTCTGACTGATAGCTGTGGTGTCTCCGCATAACAAAGACCGGTCTCAACCTTGCTGGTGAAAAACCAGCAAGGTTGTCAATTTAAATAATACAATAGCTGCCAATAGCAATAGTTCGGTTATAAGGTAACTTATAAAATTCGATATTCAGGTTTGCAGAATAGTTACGCATTAGAAAAGCAAACAACTTTTCCTGCCAAAAAAACATGAGTGTCTTTTTTTCCCGCGAAGCCACAACATTCGGCACCTCAACAAGGTAAGTGGCCGCATCAATATTCAGTTCAAATGGCAGTAAGCCCTTTTTCTCATTCGCTCTGGTCAACGCTTGCGGAACAGAAATATTGTCCATGAACCCATAATGCAAGGTCAACTGACAAATTTTCTCATCCAGTCGCGTTACTTCAAAGCGTTGGCTGTAATGCACATGCGGTTTATTTTCTACCGTGTAATTTACAATCAATATATTTTCCGGGACAGCAAGGCTTAATTTAAGGAAATGGAGAAAGCTACCCCCACTGCGATCATAGATATCGGTAATGAAGATCGCTGTCAATCCTGATAATTGCTTAAGGGATTTATAATGTAACTGTTTGACAATTTTGGAAATATCTTCTTTCTGCATATAAAAATTATGAATTAAAAATTGCAATCCCAAGTTCCAGGTATACATGATGAAAGCAACAACCAAGGCAAAACAGACTGGCACCCAACCCCCTGTTAAAAATTTATGAGCATTAGCACCCAAGAAAGTCAAATCAATAAACAGGAAGGGGGTAAACACGAGAATGATGCGAAGTAAAGACCAATGCCAGACATGGCTTGCTGCATAGGCTACCATGGTTGTCACCAACAACATATCCAGGTTAACGGCAATACCATAAGCATGGGTCATCCCGCTTGAATTTTTAAACGTAAAAATAAGCAATAACGTACCAACTAATAAGACAAAATTCATTTGTGGAATATAAATTTGTCCCATATGTTCTTTTGAGGTTTGCACAATCGGTAGACGTGGGTATAAACCTAATAAAACAGCCTGTTTGGTTAAGGAAAAGGTGGCTGAAATCACCGCCTGTGAAGCAATTACCGTAGCAATAGTCGCTATGAGGATGAGAGGAATGCTGAACCAATCAGGAGAGAGCATATAAAAGGGGTTTTCGATGGCTTCCGGATGTTCAAGTAAATGCGCGCCTTGGCCGAAGTAATTCAATAGAAGGCCGGGTAAAGCAATGCTGAACCAACTATAACGAATGGGATTTTTGCCAAAATGACCGATATCAGCATAGAGGGCTTCCCCGCCTGTCATTACCAGGAAAACGCCTCCAAGCAAGAAATACCCTCTGAAACCATTTGTATGTAAAAAATCATACGCATAATAAGGGTTGATAGCTTCCAACACGACAGGATTATCAGCAATATGTACCGCCCCCAAGATACCAATGGTAACAAACCAAATCAGGATCATGGGTCCAAAAGCAGCCCCAATTTTTCCAGTGCCTTTAGATTGCATAATAAAAAGCAAAATCAGGATGGTACAGGATAAGGGAATAATAAAGTCATCAAACTGAGGCGCGATGACTTTAAGACCTTCTATGGCGCTGGTCACTGAAATCGCCGGTGTTAACATCCCGTCGCCTAATAGAAGGCCGGCACCAAAGATAGCCAGAAGATAAAAAAGAGACTCATGAGTCGTCTTTTTTTGCTTAAGCAGTGCTAATAATGCCAGAACGCCGCCTTCCCCCTCATTATCTGCGCGAAAAACGATGACTAAATACTTGATGGAAATAACAAGAATCAATGACCAGAAAATTAACGATAGAACACCTAGCACCTCTACCAAATTGATTGGCAAACCACTTAAGGTTTCACGCATGGCATACAGAGGACTGGTACCAATATCCCCAAAAACAACCCCTAAAGCACCGAGGGCTAAAGGGAAAGAAACTTTTTTCTCAGATATCATAGTTAAGGGTATTGTGAATAGCGTTATCTAAACCACTATAACCAATCAGAATAGGATTGCGTAGTATTTATAAAACTATTTTTAACTTAACAACTTATTCCAGCAACTGTTGATTGCGAAATAGAGATGGATGCTTAATAATGGAAAAATTCTTCTATTAAAGGAGCGGGAATGTCACACAAGAGCTCTCTTGGGCGCTTGGCCTTTGTTAGTTTATTGACTTTTGCTTTGAGTGGCTGCTTCCGCCCACCCTATAACAATTTCAAACCCTATAATCGTACCTATATCCCGGCCAGCCAGGGTGCTTTGGCTGGAACCGTTGCTGTTGCCGCAGCAACCGGACCTGTAGGGGTAGGAACAGCAGCTGGAGCCGCGGTAGGTGCTCTCATAGGGCTTAATAAAGAGAGCCGACGAGCGGTCATTAATGAATTAAAAAAATTTGATATCCAATTTGTTGAATATGGCGACACACTCACACTCATAGTGCCTACCGATCGCTATTTTATTTTTAACAGTGCACGCTTCAATGAACTCTGTTATCCAGGCTTATACAGCATCATCAAGCTGATCAAAATGTATCCTCCACACTGCCCCGTTTATGTTGCAGGTTTTTCTGATAATGTGGGTTCGCGTGACTATAAAAGAAAAATGTCACAAGCTCGTGCTGAAACCATGTTGACCTTTTTATGGGCTAATGATATTCCTTCACAACGATTGATTGCAGAGGGTTATGGTGATAAAAACCCGGTTGCGGACAATCAGCTTGTTCATGGCAGTGCTCAAAATCGCCGCCTGGAAATACAGTGGTTTAACAATTGTTCGGTGGCGCAGGCTCAACCTGCTCCTTTTAGAGGCGTTTTCAAGTAGTTTTACTACCATACGCGCCCAGTAACTGGTAGGTGTATTGATGAAATCCAGATTTATTGGTGGGATCCTTCTTATTGTCGGCACGTCGATTGGTGGCGGGATGCTTGCCTTGCCTGTAGCGAATGCAGCAACCGGCTTTTGGCAATCCTCTCTTTTTTTATTGCTATGCTGGGCAATCATGACTCTCGGCGCGTTATTTATTCTGGAAGCCAACCTTTATTTACCGCCCGGTAAGCATATGGTTTCTATGGCTGCAGCAACACTTGGTGTGCCAGGTTTATTCCTGGCCTGGTTGAGTTATCTTTTTCTTCTCTACACCCTTTTGGCCGCTTACATTTCCGGGGGTGCCGACGTCTTTGGCAATTTATTTAGCAAAATCGGCATTCCTATTGGCGAATGGCAAGCCAGCCTTGTGTTTACTGTCCTTTTTGGTCTGGTGGTTTACGGTGGCATTCGCCGCGTGGATCTACTAAATCGCGGTTTAATGTTTGGTAAATTAGCAGTCTATCTTCTTCTCGTAGTATTGATCGCCCCCCATGTTAATTTTACCCACTTTCAGGGAGGACATTACCAATACATCACCGGCACAGTGATGATTTTGATCACCTCATTCGGCTTTGCAATCATTGTACCTAATTTGCGTGACTACTTTAATGACGATGTCAAGGCTCTCAAACAAGTCGTATTAATTGGCTCACTGATCCCTCTTTTATGCTATTTAGCCTGGGATGCCGTCATCATGGGTAGCCTCTCTTCCCATGGGGAACAGGGTTTAATCGCTTTGATGCATGATGCCCATACCACAAGCGCGCTGGCAGCGACCCTATCTAACACCGTGCAAAATAACGTGATTAGTTCTTTGTTTAATTTCTTTACTTCCATCTGTATGCTAACTGCTTTTCTTGGTGTTTCACTTTGTCTCATTAGTTTCCTGGCAGATGGCTTAAAGATGACACAGAAGGGTAGGCAGGGTTTTGGTTTGTTTCTGCTAACTTTCGTTCCACCCCTGCTCATTGTGATCTATTATCCTGGTGCCTATATCCACGCTCTAAGCTATGCTGGTATTTTTTGCGTGATCTTATTGCTTCTTCTGCCAGCATTGATGACGTTGTATGGTAGAAAAAAATTTTCAAGCCGCTATCAAGTTCCTGGCGGTAAAATAGCCCAATGGTTAGTTATCATTTCGTCGGTAGTATTACTTATTAATGCAATTTGGCAGTTAGTAGGTTAATCTAGTTAATTCATATCAGTAAACTAAAATACCATTGACTGCAGTAGGTATTTTAATTTATCATATTGTTTTAATTTTATACAAATGGATGTTACAGTGCCTGACTCGAAATTCATTGGTGGTATGTTGCTCATTGTTGGCACCTCCATTGGCGGAGGAATGCTCGCTCTCCCCGTATCAACGGCAGAGGTTGGCTTTACCAATTCAATTTTTTTCTTGATTATGTGCTGGCTGGTTATGACCGTAGGTGCCTTACTTATTCTAGAAGTGAACTTACGTTTACCGGCCGGTTCTAATATGGTATCGATGGCAAAGTTCACTCTTGGAAAACCGGGACAAATTATTGCCTGGATCACCTATCTTTTTCTTCTCTACACATTGCTAGCCGCCTATATTTCCGGCGGTAGTGACGTTTTTAATGGTTTACTGCAAAAAGCCCATATTCCTCTCCCTAGCTGGTTAACCTCACTCTTGTTTACTTTGCTATTTAGTTTCGTTGTGTATGCTGGTATTCGAGCCGTTGATTACGTTAATCGCGGCCTTATGTTCGGTAAACTTGGTGTTTATTTGCTGCTGGTTATTATTATCAGTCCGCATGTGGATCTGAGCAGCTTGCGTGGTGGCTCTATTAAAGCCATTACAGGTAGCCTGATGATTTTAATCACCTCGTTTGGCTTCGCTTCGATCGTACCGAGTTTGCGTGAATATTTTAATGACGATGTTCATGCGTTGCGTAAGGTTATTCTTCTTGGTTCCCTGGTTCCCTTGACTTGCTATATTCTTTGGGATGCAGTAATCATGGGTGTCGTAGAGCGAGAGGGCAGTGATGGTTTACTGGCCCTTATGACGAATGACCATGCTACTAGCGGCCTAACCAATGCATTGAGCAATGCCGTGCAAAGTGAATGGATTACTGGCTTTTTTGGCTTTTTTACTTCGATTTGTATGATAACCGCTTTCTTAGGGGTATCCATTGGCTTATTTGATTTTTTAGCCGATGGTCTGACACTGAAGAAAACCGGATTACAGGGTAAATGGACTTTAATACTAACCTTTCTCCCGCCGTTGGCAGTTGTATTAATTAATCCTGGCATTTACCTGCATGCCCTAAGCTATGCAGGAATTTGCTGTGTCATTCTCTTATTGCTTTTACCTGCGTTGATGACTTGGCGCGCCAGAGCAGTTGATCCTCGCGGAGGGATTCAACTCGTTCCTGGTGGTAATTTAAGTTTAGGGTTAGTTACTTTAATAGCCGTGTTTCTGCTTACTCTCGCAATTTAGTTTAGTCGCGGGCAATCTGCCCGACAAATTGCAATTCTACTAAAGCGCCTACTTATTTCATCCAAACTACAAATCTCAGACATTAGAAAAGGTGATGTCTGGGTTCTGTTCTTGAAGGCGCTCGGCCATTTCCTTGGCCAGCTCATGATTGAACAATTCCTCAAACGCGAGGAAATCTAGCCAATAGGTCTGTAATACCAATAAGCCCTTGTACCCCATCTCTAAATTGTTTGCTAATAATCGTTCAGCCACTTGTACAAATTGATGATCATAATGTTGGGTAATTGGTTTTATAGGTACTGACAAATTAGCTAACATTTTCTCAAACGCTTTATTAAAATAGTGAGTAACTAACTTAGGTACCGGCAAATTGCCATCAAAAATACGATGATCAGCACTGATAGATACTGGAAGAATATCCTGTGGTTCAAACTCTTGAGTCTCTTTATTCCATACAGGCTTACGTTCGACTTCTAACAGGGTAATTTTCATCGCTTCGGATGAGCGCAAAGGTGATTTAGTTCGGGCATAACCGCAAAAACCGATATTACTTAAAGAGACAACGGAGTTTCCAGGCATGGGATAGGCGTAAAAATCATTTGCAAATTCATATAATCCTTTATTAACAATAGCCTTTAGATGAGGATATTCTTGCTCAAGCTGTTCCCGCCTCTTATAACAGTAAACCATCACTCTGACAATATTCCTTACTCTAACCGCTAACTCTTGTACAGTTGTTTGGTGGCAGTTCTCAAAAACAATAGTCCCAATGTGATCGCCGCATTCCGGTAATTTAACAATTAAACCAACATAGGCTTCCTTACTCTGATACATTTTCTGATGGCTTAGAAAAGAGCGGAAAGAATCATGCTCACTTATCCCCATGCTTATAGCGTGCATCATAAGCGTAGTGATGGTTTCTGGGGGAAATTTTTTATTAAAAAAATCAATGCAACTTACATTGAGATTAAATTCACCTACCATAGTCGGATCACTGGGATTATCCCATTGAGTCATGAATACTTTGCGAATAGGCGTCATTTCAATTTCATGGTTGAGTTCAGCATACCGCTGGATACGTGGGAAGAGCTCATGCGCAACTTTCATGAAAAAGTACCAATTTTCACTTGGCTCAAGCCCTATTTTCTTTATCTGCTCAGTATGTTTCCTATCCAGCTCTTGCAGAAATTCAATTGCACCATCAACACCCTGTAATGCTACTACTGAAGCCACATATTTATATTGTAAAAAAATATTGCTCAGTAACTGGTTTTCCAGATATTCAAGCTTACTGCGCATAAGATCGTGCTCAGGTAGCCCAATATCACGATATAAATCGGCCTCACATACATGTCGATGTTCATCATCAATAATCGTTGTAAATACTTTTTCAGCAATTCCCTGTCGCTGCAGGCTCTTGAAAATTTCTTCAATCCACCCTTCTCCAATTAAATTTAATAAAACTACCGCAATCTTGGGACAATCTTCGTTACGAATAAAATTACATAGATGTTCAATATTTTCGTTGTATGCAGGGGGTAAAGCATGTGGTGCGCACAATAAATAAACAATTTTGGTAAATACCATGCCATGGAAAATTTCATCCAGCAATTGAATTCTCATACGCTTTTGATCTGCGGGAGAGGACATCTTGGATTCAAATTTTAATGGCACCTGGATTGCTAAAACTTCCAATTGAGCCAATAAAGAGAACGTATAGATATAAAACAATTTATCATGCTTTAACTCGAAAGGAAGACCATCCTTAAATAACTCGTCCATCCGGTTTTTAATCAATTCCTTTTCTTCGCTGGAAATACGGTTCCAACCCTCTAAAATCCATTGTTCAGAGCCCCAGGAAGGTCTCAATAGTTCGCTAAGTTCGTTCACGTATCATCCAGCATCTAAATCGTAGTGCCTGAATCATACCCACAGCAAGCAGACAGCGTCAACCATCACTCTCGCTGCCGGTGAACTGGCAATTACACAATTATTATAAAATTGACGCGACAGGATCTGGTTATTTATGCGATATTAAGTAATACTTCGCTGTAATAAATCAGTACTCTTCCTATGATTAAAATCAAACCTTTCCTGAAATGGGCTGGCAGCAAATTTCGCTGTATTGAAACTATTTTAAACTCTTTACCTGCCGCGGAACGCCTCATCGAACCATTTACTGGCTCCGGCGCAATTTTTGTTAACTCCCACTACAAAAATTATCTTTTAGCAGAAGAAAATCCAGATTTAATTGCCTTGTTTACCTGCTTGCAAAAGGAAGGCGACGTATTTATTGATTATTGTGCCCGTTTTTTTGTATGTGAAAATAATTGCGCATCTAAATACTATCAATTACGTGAGGAATTTAATCAAAGTACTGATGCACGATTGAGGGCGGCTTTATTTCTCTATTTGAACCGTCATGGCTACAACGGCCTATGTCGTTATAACCGTAGGGGCTTATATAATGTTCCTTTTGGTCGCTACAGTAAACCTTATTTTCCGCGCTTGGAAATGATGCACTTCCAGCAAAAAAGTCATTCAGCACAATTCGTTCAAGGTGATTTTCGTCAAACCTTTGCTCAAGCGCGAGCAGGTGACCTGATTTATTGTGATCCACCTTATGTACCTCTTTCAGCGAGCGCCAATTTTGCTTCTTATACGAATAAAAAATTTAATGAAGCGGATCAAATTGACTTGGCCCAGCTTGCTATGGAAAGCGCCACCCGGGGTATCACTGTCGTTATTTCCAATCACGACACACCGTTTACCCGCCATCATTATCGTAACAGTCAAATGATATCCTTCCCTGTCAAGCGCTTTATCAGCTGCCAGGGTAACAAGCGTCATGCTGCTCAGGAACTTGTAGCCGTATTTAGTCAACAATAAATTATTTATACCAATCTGAGTTAGCTTTCAGGCGAAGTCTTGTTGACTACAGCAAGTCCTTGATAAGGACTTGCCAGAGCCTAGTGAACAGTAGAACGAACATCTTTCATAAAGAAAGCAAGAATAGTCACAAGCAGAAGGGAAAGAGGTAAGATTGATAAGGCAAGCTGATAATCCAAAACAGTATAAATGTGTTCCCCATTTACAATCCGACTATCACCAAAAGTATCAAGCAATTTACCAACTAAGGGCTGAAATACTACTCCACCCAGAGTAACAATCATGTTAACAGCGGCAAAGACCGTGCCTGATAACTTAGCACCACTATTTTCTTTTCCCATGATAAAAACAATAATTTCAGTCGCGCTGAATACCCCATATAAAAATAACAAAATATTTAACCAGGTATAGGATAAGCCAGGGTAATAAAGCACAAAACTAATACAAACCAGGGCCATTATTGCACCAACGACCAAGGGCAATACTCGGCGACCAGTTCTGTCGGAGAAATAGCCAGCGAGAGGAGCCCCTACTGCCCAACCAAGAAACATGGCAGAAATAGTTCTTGCAGCCTCAATTTTAGTCAAATGATGTGCTTGCTCCAGATAAGTTTTTCCCCATAACTCACCGAATACTGATAAAGAAGTATAAAGACAAGCACCGACGAACCCAATTAACCACACCTGTGGGGAAGATAAGACATGCCATACATTTCCAAAAAATTCTGGCCATGCATAGCGATGGGTGGTATGCCCTTCGGGACCGTCTCGTACAACAAAAAAGATAATGACAGTAAGCACAGCACCAATAGTGACCATAAGGGATAGGACATGATACCATCCCAGCGCCAAAGCCATATCAGTAATTTTCATTTCGCCATATACCAAGCCCAACATACCTAATGTAGTAATTAAGCCGGCAACCAATGAAAAATAACGACGCGGCAACCAGTGCATTGCAAGCGATAAAACGCCCACAAAAGCAAAGGAAGACCCGAAGCCCACTAAGAAACGCCCGCTTCCTGCGATGAGCATTGATGAGGTATCTGTAAACATCCACGACCCAAGTGCACAACAGAGACAGGCAAAAGTTAATAATCGTCGTGGACCAAAACGATCCATCAACATTCCCACCGGCAATTGCATAGGGGAATAGGCAAAATAATAAAATGCTGATAATTGCCCGAATGTGGTTGCGGAGATGTGTCCAAAAGCAGCACTTAGCTCACTTTGCAAGGCTCCGGGTATGATTCGTAAAACGAATTCATAGCAGTAGAAAAAAGCCCCTACTGCACAGATTAAACTACCAAGCAGGGCTTGGTGTCGAGTGATAGGTTTAGTTATCTGCATTAGCATAAGTTTCCTTCAAAAAGAAGGTTAAAATGGCAGCAATGATTATGCCGATTGGAATAATTGATAAAGCAAATTGATAATCATCTGCTGTATACAACTGTTGTAATTTATCCACAGACACTTCTTGCAAAGGCAGACTGGTCATGTGAGTAGATAAACTGAAATCCAGTAAACGCCCGACTAAAGGTTGCAAAAACATCGCCCCCAACATCACAATCATATTAGTCATGGCCATTGCTGTCCCGGCCGCCTCATTAGGACTTAACTCTCGTCCTACGGCAAAAACAATACACTGTGCGCTATACAACAGGCCAAGAAGAAACATTAAAGCGCCAATATGTGATTCTGTCAGGCCTGGCATATACAGAACTATCATCATCACAATGCCTGCACCTGCCGCACCAAATAACATAGGTGGTTTACGACGCTTTAATTTATCCGATAAATAGCCCATTAAAGGTGCACCGATCGTAAATCCTAAAAATAATAGTGAGTTGGCAAAATCTGCTCCTGCTTGCGACAAACCATGTGCATGCTTCAAGTAAGGAATTCCCCACAACTCAGCAAAAACCGTTGTTGGCAAATACACTAAACAGCCGAACATACCGTTAATCCATATTTGTCTATTTTTAGCAATAATTCCTAAATCGATCATGCTCTTTTTAAAATTCTCTACTGTACCGCTGCGCCGTTGATGGCTTTTCTTATCTCGGATACCAAACCATAAAATAATGGCTAAACCAATACCAAAATAAGCGGTTAAATTGACTGTCTCACGCCAACCTATGTTGATGACCAGAGTACCCAGCAAATTATCACCGATCATTGCACCGATCGTACCCAGGGCTGCAGCCAAACCTGAAACCATTGCCAGCTTATTTTCAGGCAACCATATTGTGGCAAGTTTTAATACACCAACAAAAGCGAAGGCAGAACCAAAGCCGACCAGAAAACGTCCAGTAGCCGCTATCCAGAATACAGTCGTCCCTGCAAAGATAAATGTTCCTACAACACAGATAAGGCAAGCGATGGTTATCAAAAGCCTCGGGCCATAACGATCCAGGAGCACACCGACCGGTATCTGTAAAGGAACATAAGCATAGTAATAGAATGCCGAGAGCAAACCAAAACCGGTAGCAGACAGATTAAAGTGTTCACGTAGGGCAGGCTCCATGACACTGGGAGAAATTCGCAAAAAGTATTCATAACTGTAATAAACGGCGCCAAGACCGCAAATTAACCAGGCAGCCAACAAATATTTTTTATCATTCTTCATTCGGAAAAAGACTCCTTCATTAATTGGTTAGGCATGAGGCCTCAGTAAATTAATACTTTTCAGCAAGATCAACCCGGCTGACACCACTTGCTATAGCAGCCTTTGCCACAGCAAACGCAACTCGCTCCTTCAGGCGGGGATCAATGGGTTTTGGGATGATGTAATGCGGGCCAAAATCCCAATTGACTACACCGGGATAATTGTCTTTAACAACTTGGGGAACAGGCTCTTGCGCCAATTGGCGAATCGCTTCAACCGCAGCAATTTGCATTGATTGATTGATACAGGTCGCACGAACATCTAAAGCACCGCGGAAGATGTACGGAAAGCAAAGTACATTATTAACCTGGTTAGGGAAATCGCTTCTGCCAGTTGCAATAATTAAATCATCACGAACCTGATGGGCAATTTCCGGTCTAATTTCTGGATCTGGATTGGACAATGCAAAAATGACGGGTTTAGGTGCCATCAATTGCAGAAGCTCTGCACTCAGTAAATCAGGCTTCGCTACACCTATAAATACATCGGCATCAACCAAAGCATCAGCCAGTGTACGCCGTGAGGTAGTCCGGGCAAAAGCAAACTTATAAGGGTTTAAGTCTTCTCGCCCTGTATGGATGACACCTTTCGTATCTAAAAGCAGCATTTTTTCTTTATCAGCCCCTAGAGCAACGAGTAAACGCATAGACGCTAAACCAGCAGCACCAGCTCCGATACACACAATATTCGCTTCAGAAAGCTTCTTTCCCTGTAAATCCAAGGCATTCAGCAAACCAGCCGCAACGACAATTGCGGTCCCATGCTGATCATCATGAAAGACAGGAATATCCAATTGTTCTATCAACGCTTGTTCGATTTCAAAACATTCAGGCGCTTTAATATCTTCCAGGTTAATACCACCAAACGTTGGGGAAATACGTTTTGCAGTAGCAATAAAAGCTTGAGGGTTTTCTGCGGCGACTTCGATATCAAAAACATCGATATCTGCGAAACGTTTAAATAAAACCGCCTTCCCTTCCATGACTGGCTTAGCGGCTAATGGACCAACATCACCTAACCCAAGTACTGCCGTTCCATTGGTCATCACGGCCACTAAATTCCCTTTGGTTGTATAACGATAGGCGTCTTCAGGGTTCTCTGCAATAGCGAGTACTGGTTTGGCTACACCTGGCGTATAGGCAAGCGACAAATCATCTTGTGAATTCGTTGGCTTGGTCACATGCACACCCAGTTTTCCCGGAGTGGGGAATTCATGGTAGTGCAGAGCACGCTGCTTCAATACATCTTTATCCAAAGTACGTCCCCTCTATTTCAAACAACCCGGCGAAAAATCATATAGAAAAATGCTAGGGATGAATAGTCATTTTGAAAAAAAAAGGCGCAATTTCATTGCGCCCAAATACTTTTTTAACTCTGCAACAACGATTACGCGCTTTTCTTTTTCTGATAACGATCGCGGAATTTCTGTACACGACCGCCAGTATCAACTAATTTTTGCTTTCCAGTATAGAATGGATGGCATTGGGCGCAAACCTCGATAGTCAGATCATGACCCAAGGTTGAACCTGTTTCAAAGGTGTGGCCACAACTGCAGGTCACATTAATCGTTTTATAATCAGGATGAATTGAGGCTTTCATAATACCACTCTCTTTGTTTAAACGAGTATCGCCACCTGAACCGTTGCCAAGCACCATACTCTCAATAAATGACGCGCAACATTACCAGAAATACTATTATAGATCAATTTTTTCCCGCTGGTAAAAGACGTCCTTCTTCAAAAAAAGTTACTTTGCCTGTTTTAATATCATGCAAGCCGGCAACAATCCCTACCTCGCCCTTGGCTAATAAGTCTTTAATAATAGGGCTTTGTTCTTGAATTTGTTTGACTACCTGCAACGCATTGTTTTTAGCAATGGCATCGACTAATTCAGCTTTATCACAATCCTGAGTACCCAGTTGTTTTTCTGTAGGGGCTACTACTGGTTTTATCTTGGCCAGAACATGGTCCAAATGCCCCAAATTAACATCATGGCAAGCACCCGCTACAGCCCCACAGGAAGTATGCCCAAGAACGACAATCAAACGTGAGCCAACAACCTTGGTAGCATATTCCATACTACCCAAAATATCTTTATTCAAAACATTGCCTGCTACGCGTAAAGTAAATAAATCAGCCAGTCCTTGATCAAAAAATAATTCCGGAACACTCCGTGAATCCATACAATTCAGCACCACAGCCCAAGGAAATTGGCCATAAGAAGCCTGCTTTGCCTGGGCAAGATAATTACGTTGACGCATATTGTTAGTCAGGAAGCGTTGATTACCTTCTTTCAAACGCAGCAAAGCCTCCTTGGGAGACATCGCTTGCTGTGTAGTAGCCGATGTTACTTTTTTTTGCATCATCAACACTTCTTCAGCAGATTTAGCTGCCCACACCCCGGTGCTCAATAGAAAAATTGCACTAGCCAGAAGCCCTGTCCTAATAGTCATTGTCACGTCCTTATTCGAATTATGGTTATCAACAGTACAAACGATAACTAGTTTACAATGAAACTGGCATTAAATACGATCATTAATCTCAACCCAAACTGGCGCATGATCAGAAGGCCGCTCTGCTTTACGAGGCTCTTTATCAATGCCTGCTTGTATACAAAGGGCCTTTAGTGTTTCACTCAGCAGGATATGATCAATACGTAATCCCCGATTGCGCCTAAAAGCAGCAGCGCGATAATCCCACCAACTAAAGGCTCGCTCTTCCTGCGGAAAATGACGGAAACTGTCCGTTAAGCCTAAACTTAATAAAGCAGTAAACGCTTCTCGTTCCAGAGGACTGACCAATACCTGCCCCACCCATTCTAATGGATCGTGCACATCCTCATCCTCAGGGGCAATATTAAAATCACCAACAACAGCAAGCTTTGGATAAAGTAGCATTTGTTCCTTAATAAATGCCGTCACTTTTTCCAACCAGTCAAGCTTATAACGATATTTCTCTGAAGTTAACTCGGATCCATTCGGTACATAAAGATTGATAAGGCGAAGTTCCCCTATCGTCGCTGCTAAAATTCGGCGTTGGGGATCAATTAAATTTGGAATATCGGTCATCACATCGTTAAGGGGATAGCGGCTGATAATCGCAACACCGTTATAGGTTTTTTGACCCGCATAAACAACCTCATAACCGCACTCAGTAAACGCTTCTTTGGGGAAGCTTTCATCAACCAATTTAATTTCCTGCAAAGCCAAGATATCGATCGCTGATGACGCAAGCCAGGTTAAAACCTGATCTAATCGAATTTTCAGCGAATTGACATTCCAACTGGCAAGCTTAAGCACACCAATCCCCCTTATATTCGATAATCAGGGGAGCATGATCAGACCAACGTACGTCACGAGCAACACTGACCTTAGTGACACTATCCATTAAACCAGGCGTAATCACTTGATAATCAATCCGCCACCCGATGTTTTTATCCCAGGCACCGCGACTGCGGTAGGACCACCATGTATATTGTTCTTCTTCTTGATTTAATACTCGAAAAGCATCTACAAATCCTAAAGCCCCAAAAAGATTATCCATCCACGCACGTTCTTCAGGCAGAAAACCAGAATTTTTTTGGTTACCGCGCCAGTTTTTTAAATCAATTTTTTTATGGGCGATATTGTAATCACCACACAAAATCAGTTCACGCCCTTCATTTTTCAGGACCTTCAGATGATTGGCAAACCGCTCTAAAAAATCATATTTCACGGCTTGTCGGCCTTCTCCACTCGTTCCTGACGGTAGATAAAGGGAAATCACACTTAAACGCGGGTAATCAAATTGAATATAACGGCCTTCGGTATCACAATAATCAAAACCCAAACCCTTTATTACTTTTAAAGGTTTATGACGAGCATAGATTGCCACGCCGCTATAACCTTTTTTGTGGGCATCATAATACTCACAAAAATAATCACGTGGGTAATAAAGTTCTTCTGGCAACAACTGTGATATTTGGGCTTTTGTTTCCTGAAGGCAAACAAAATCAGCATCCTGGGTAGCTAGCCAGTCATAAAATCCATTCCGAGCTGCTGCTCGAATACCATTGGCATTAAAGCTGATTATTTTCACGTGTTAATCACCGATTAAATTAGTGACCTTACTTAGGTCTTGGTCGAATTACCCGTTTGCTGCCTTCTTTTTTAGGCTCATCGCAATCTCTCCTAAACGCTTACCCAACTGTTTTGCCAGTATAATTTCATCCTGGCTCAATGAAGTGACATTGGCCAGGCCTGAAACATGGGTAACCCCATAAGGAGTCCCACCCGTTTGTGTACTACTTAGAGTCGGTTCAGTATAAGGTAAACCTAGCAGTAACATACCGTGATGGAATAACGGTAACATCATACTGGTTAGGGTGGTTTCCTGTCCACCATGCATCGAGGTTGAGGAAGAGAAGACACAAGCTGGCTTACCCACTAAATCACCGGTGAGCCACACAGGCGTCGTGCTATCTAAAAAATATTTCAGGGGAGCCGCCATATTACCAAACCGAGTCGGACTTCCTAGAGCCAGTCCTTGGCAATGACGCAAATCATCCAGGGTTGCATAAGGTGCTCCAGTATCCGGCACAGACTTATCCACTGCCTCGCAAGTAGCCGAGACAGGCGGTACTGTTCTTAATCTGGCTTCTATTCCAGTAACGCTTTCCACACCTCGAGCAAGGTATTGGGCGAGTTGAGCTGTCGCACCAGTGCGAGAATAATAAAGCACCAGAATATAAGGTTTAATCATTTAGCAGCTCCAAAATTTTCTCCGGTGGACGAGCAATCAGCATCTGCGAACCCAAAATAACGATAGGTCTTTGCAAAAGTTGCGGGTGGTCAATAATCGCCTGAATGATGGTTTCTTCATCAGCGTCTGCCAAACGTTGCTCCTTATATACGGCTTCATTACTACGTACTATAGCTGCCAATCCTAATTTGGCAGCAAAGCGCCGTACGAGCTCAGAAGACAACGATTGGTGCATATAATCAACAATTTTAAGGGGGACTGCAGCTTCTTGAAGCAGTTGCAAACAAGCACGCGATTTCGAGCAACGTGGATTATGGTAGATCGTATACATGCCTCAATCCTCAATAAAAAGACTGAGTATAACAAAGATCATTTTGTCGTACATGAAGTGAATTAAAGTGATTTAATAGAAATCATGGTGAATATACATGAATCTTAATGTATAATGACTACCCCCTTTTGAAATCATGTGAGACTGGTATGTCACAGCCTTTGATCAATATTTCCCGTCAACAGGCGCTTTATTTTGCCAGTTTCCTGGTTCTTTACCAATTTCTGGTCTACATAGCTAACGATATGATTATGCCTGGCATGATTCAGGTTACTGCCTCCTTCCATGCTCCGGAATCCGCTATAGCTACCTCATTAACGGTCTATGTACTGGGCGGTGCGAGTCTGCAATTGTTTTTAGGACCGGTTTCAGACCGTTTTGGCCGCAGACCTGTCATGCTGACTGGTGCATTCATTTTCCTTCTCTTTACTCTGCTGATTGCCTGCTCCAATTCGATGGAACAATTTTTACTCGCGCGCTACTTTCAAGGCATGGGCTTATGCTTTATTGCAGTGATTGGCTATGCCACTTTACAAGAAATCTTTGCTGAAATGGATGCTATTCGTTTAATTGCCGTCCTTGCCAATGTGGCTTGTCTCGCACCCTTGCTTGGGCCTTTGGCCGGAGCCAGCTTTATCCTGTATTTTCACTGGCGTGGTATTTTTGTCCTGATTGGCGTATTGGCACTACTTGCTCTTTGGGGAATATGGCGCTTTATGCCTGAACCTGTAGGCGCGATTAAAAACGATGGTGAAAGAATAAAACCTGCCGCTTTAACACTGCGAGGCGTTGCGACCAATTATCTGCGGTTATTGCGTAATCCATCTTTTATGCTTGGTGCAATAGCCAGTGGCTTATTGGCAATACCTTGCATAGCCTGGATTGCCCTCTCGCCAATTATTCTGGTGACTGACGCCCAATTAACAGTGGTCGAATATGCTCTCTGGCAATTACCCGTTTTCGCAGCAGAGATTCTAGGTAGTTGGTATCTGCGTAAATTAACGCACCGATGTTCAATTAAACAAATTATTCTCTTAGGTTCAACGATAGCCATTTGCGGTCTTTTGGCGGCATGTTTGCTTCCCTTTACGAGTAATGGCAGTTTCTTATATTTCATGCCTGGACTTCTTATCTACTCTTTTGGCCAGGGTGTAACTACCGCCCCCCTAATCAGGCGTACTCTTTTTGCAACACCTAT
Organism: Legionella donaldsonii; assembly: GCF_900452385.1. Lineage (NCBI taxonomy): Bacteria > Pseudomonadati > Pseudomonadota > Gammaproteobacteria > Legionellales > Legionellaceae > Legionella > Legionella donaldsonii. The sequence continues at coordinate 2,836,959 of NZ_UGOA01000001.1, forward strand.
CAGTAAAGGCACGGCTTATGCTTTGATAAGTATGGTAAGTATGTGTGCTCAAGCGCTAGGAGTTGAAGTAGCTAATCAGTTCTATGCGACACACAACAATAGCTACTTCGGTCTCTATTGTGCGATAGTGGGTGTACTTTACCTGATTACTTTATTGGGTGTATTTAGCTTCACTCGACAACAAGATAATGAAGCGGGATTAGCAACAACATAACAACACATTGATACTGTATCCTGTAAAAATGATACGCATTATACGAGATAACGTTTGTTGAGCGATCTAACATAGAACTCACGTAAATTAGCAATAACTAGGTTGCCCATGGATTGGAAAGAAAGAATAGCCAATAAATTTTATGAAGCGGAACGTTTTATTCGTTTTGTGGCTCATCATTTTATTGATGATGATTGCACTTACCGTGCTTCAGCACTCGCTTTTGCCAGCCTGCTCGCTGTTGTTCCACTTATGTCTGTTGGCTTGGCTATCCTTTCTTCCTTTCCAGTTTTTCAAGGGCTTGCACAACCGACACAAGACTTTATTTTTGACAATTTTGTCCCCACTACCGGAAAGGTAGTACAAAATTATTTACAGCAATTCGCAACCCAGGTGTCTAAATTGTCAGTCTGGGGGGTCGTGTTTCTCTTTGTTACAGCTATCCTGGTTATGGTGACCATTGAAGGGACTATGAATAAAATTTGGCGGGTATCCACACCAAGAAAAGGAGTAGCAGCCTTTCTCCTTTATTGGGCTATTTTATCCTTAGCACCACTCTTGCTGGGTTTAAGTTTGGTCATCAGCTCGTATGTCATTTCGATTCCACTCCTTAAAGATCATCATGCCCCTTTAATTTTGTTAAATGCAATTCCCTTTGTTATATCGCTGACTGGTTTTACCTTTTTATATGTCATCGTGCCTAATTGCACTGTTAAATTTCGTGATGGCCTCTGGGGAGGCGTTGTAGCAGCCTTATTATTTGAGTCGGCCAAACAAGGTTTTGCTTACTATCTGACGCGCTACAACACTTATCAATTACTCTACGGGGCATTTGCCACAGTACCTATCTTTTTTATCTGGGTTTACTGGGTCTGGATTATTACCCTTTTAGGTGCCGAAATCAGTTATGCTCTCGCAGTACATCACCAACGACGCACGGGAAAAGCAATCGACGGGTTTTCACATGCACTGCTCTGGCTTCATCAACTTTGGCATGCTCAAAGAAAAGGCAAAAGTCTACCTTTGGACTCACTGGTCAATGCCAGTACTCATCCTTTTGCAATTGATGTTGATGACATGGTAAAGCTTCTGACCGGTTTGGAATTGATTCATACGACAGCCGAAGGCTCTTTTATGCTAAGTCGCGATCTCAGTCAGCTGAGTTTATACAGCCTGAGCCAGTTACTTCCCTATCGCCTGCCTACACCAACAGAGGTGGAACATATTAAATCGGTGCACACGAATCATTGGCGAGCCATTTTTAAAAAAAATGACGAGGAACTGCAGAAGTGCCTCGCCATGGATTTAAATCAACTTTTTAGTCAAAGTTGTGCAACTTAGCCTTTGTTAAGAGTCAGCCTTCTCTTCTGTAGCCCGGTTTAATACTTCGTGAGCAACAACAAGGGCTTGAGAAAACTCTGCAAAAACATTTTCTGTACCGACTAAGTTGATAATGCCCGCTTTTTGCAACTTGGATTTTACCCGCGTATTTGCGCCAGTCAACATGACTCGAACCTGGCGCTTATGGAAATTAACAATAACCTCTTCCAAAGTCTGTAAACCGGTAATATCAATAAAAGGAACCCAACGTAATCTAATAATTAATAGGCGCGGCTCGGTATGAGTACTAATGAGTGCCCGTTCAAAACTCTCTGCTGCCCCAAAGAAGAAAGGTCCTTCCACAGCATAGACTAGAAGGCCAGCAGGCAGAATATGGATACCATTAGTAGCGAACTCTTTTTGTAATTCCTGGTCGCTAACTTGCTGCACTTCAACACTGGCAGCCATACGTCGCAGAAAGTGGAACGTGGCTAAAATAACACCGATATTGACTGCAACCACCAAATCAACAAAAACAGTGACTCCAAAAGTCACTAATAGGATAAGCACATCCGCTCTTGGCGCTCGTTTAAGCATTTTGAAAAAATGAGGTGCCTCACTCATATTCCATGCCACAACAAATAAGATAGCTGCAAGTGCTGCCAAGGGAACATTTACTGCCAATGGTGCAAGAAACAGAATAATCAATATCAAGGTAACGACGTGCACTATACCAGCAAGAGGGCTATTCCCCCCATTACGAATGTTGGTTGCCGTACGCGCAATCGCACCGGTTGCAGCAAAACCACCAAACAAAGGAGCAGCGATGTTAGCAACCCCCTGGCCTATTAACTCTTGGTTAGAGTTATGCCGAGTACCGGCCATACCATCAGCAACCACAGCAGAAAGTAGCGATTCGATAGCACCAAGCATGGCAATAGTGAAAGCCGGACCAAGCAACTCAATGAGACGATTAACCGTCACTGTCGGCCAATGCAAGGCAGGTAAACCTTGAGGGATCCCACCAAATGTACTTCCTATGGTAGCTACCCCCTTAAAATGAAAATAGGATTGCAAACCTGTTGCAACCAGCAAAGCGACCAAAGGTCCAGGGACTCGTTTCAGACCCGGTAATTTGTATGAAAAACGTACCAGTAGTAAAGACAGTATTGCCAAGGCCGTAGTAGTTGGTTGCCATTGTGGGAATACTTGCAGCAAGTGCCACAGCTTCTCATGAAAATGAGCGCCTGACACAGCTGGCAGACCAAAAAAATCCTTCCACTGGCCGACCCAAATGATAACCGCAATCCCTGCTGTAAAGCCAACAATGACTGGATCAGGGATAAATTTTATTACTGTACCAAGACGTGCCATGCCCAGAAAGAGCAATATAAAGCCTGCCATTAGCGTCGCAATTTGCAACCCATCAATACCATACCGAGCAGTAATACTGGAAAGAATAACAATAAAGGCACCTGTTGGCCCGGCGATCTGTAAGCGACTGCCACCAAATGCGGAAACCAGAAGTCCAGCGACAATTGCTGTATAAATACCCTGTTCCGGTTTAGTGCCAGAAGCAATCGCAAAAGCCATTGCCAATGGTAAGGCCACAACACCGACAATAACGCCTGAAACAATATTGGGTAGCCAGTTTTGTCGACGCAACAACCCAGCTCGGTAAGCTTCTAATAAAGCAATCATGGGCACTCAACCTGTGATTTGAAAAATCGCCATTATAGTTCTTTTATGGTTTATTTTGCGACAAATTTCTCACAATTAAGCGTATTTTGATACATTCGATTTCGTTCCAAAATTGCTGTGAGAACCGCACGAAGAGAAACGGGGCGCAGAACCGCTATGGATATACCGATACATGAGGTCAGAGCATCGTATCGACGAAGCCCTGCGAGGCAATAGAGGTCGGAGCACTTGGCATGCGAACTCAAGAAACTCTCGATAGACTGGGGCCACAGGTAAGAGGATGAGTGGATGGCTAGAGAAAAACGGATAGTCTCAGAGAGACTCTCTAAATCTAAAGGCCTCATTTTCTTTGGCATTAGCTATGAGGTAAATCGGAAGGCGCGGAAGTATCGCTCAGTGTAGCAATCATTCGCCTAATACCCAGTTCACCCGTTATTTTTCGACTTACAATTAAATTAATATTCACTAATTGAACTGCCTTGCCTTTATCGCTTTGATAGAGAACTTTTAAGGGTAACGCGATTTTCCATTGATTGCCTTTAGCCTCAAGCAATTGAGCACTTCTGGCAATCTCACTGCTCATAGTTATCTGAAGTGTTTTAATGGCTTCAATATTACCTGATTTATACATTGCAGTCTGAAACTCAACCCACCCTTTTTTGGTGAAACAGGCTTGTAATCGCTGTAATTGGGTATCAATGAGTTCCGAATTAAAATTAAACGATTGCATTGCGGCATATTCTGCCCATCTTAAAACAAGTGCTTGATCAATGGGGGTAGTTCCAGCAGGTGTTTTATAATCACAATTAATAACCTGGCTTTGTGCCGCAATGGCGGATTGAAGGGTTGGAGGATTTTGCAGCACTAGCTGGGGTAATTGCTGTGGAATAGAGGCTTGTGCTTGCTGGATTGGATTATTTGCTTGTATATTTTGCATCGCCTCTGTTGCTTGGTTAACCCTGGCCGCACTTATGCCTGCATTGGGTGAAGCAGCTTGTATAGTTGGGTGTACAGAGGGTCCACTCGCTGTAACGATCCTTGGCCTAAAATCATTCGCGGTAATTTTCCAACCTATTGTCACATGCAGTTGCGTTACTTTATTTTTATTGTTTGCATCAGTAAGGTTTAAAGGAAGGGTGATTTTCCACTGATCGTTATCAGTAACACTAAGGCGCGCCGCCTCATACATTGGGCTATTCATTGCCGTTTTTTGTGTACTATTTGCTGGAATGCTATCTGATTTCTGTGCAGCCGTTCTAACTTCCCCATTTTCTGCATACCACGAGTGGAATTGTTGAACCGGTGTATCTAAAAATTTATATTTAAAATCAAACGACTGGATCAAAGCCTGATTTAATCCAAATAAAATAAAGTTTTGATGCATTTGGGTGATTTCAGCAAGTGTTTTATAACCAAAATTGCTATTAGGCTCTTCTTGACCTTGAGCAATTGGCATTCGCTGTATTGCTTGGATTCTTTGTGGCAATGGATAGGGTGGCAGTTGAGCGATATGTTCTAGCTGTCTTGGCTGGGCAGTGTTCGTTGGAGCCCTTAGTCCAATACGCTGGGGGAATAAGGACATAAAAAAAGAAGCCATATTTTTTTGTACGGCATTCAAAGTCTCTGCTTTTTTCTTAGCAACGATTTGGTACATACCTCCCACAGCCTTATCCACCGACGTTGATTTTAGAGAGATCGGTGCAAACCGTGGTGTGGCAATCATCTGCATGATTCCGAGATTACCGTTTATTTTTCGACCTACCGTTAAATAAATATTAAGGAAATGAGTCACTCTTTCCCCATCACTTTGATAAACCACCTTTAGAGGTACATTCATTTTCCATAAGTAATCTTTGAATTCGATGAGTTGTGTCTGACCATCTATCTGGCTACTCACGGCCAGGTTTTGCGTTTTAATGACATCCACATTGCCAGAGCTCTGCAATGCGCTCTTAAATTTAACCCAACCACTTTCTGTATAACAAGCTTGTAATTTTTCCAGTTGGGTATCGACAGATGCAAAATTAAAATCAAAGGATTGCCTAACAGCTTGCTGAGCCCAATTGATGACAAACTCTAAAGAAATACTTGAAATTTCAACAGGGATTTTATAATCACAATTAATCGTATCTGCTTGCTGTTGTTCAGGGAATAAGGGTTGCGTATTTTGCTCTTCTTGCGGTTGCGGCAAAGCAAAAGAATGGGCTTCTTGTACTGCACCATTGTCTTGTTTTGGTGGCGTCAATCCTGACTGCACGGATTGTTTTATGACAGAACCCCTACCTATCAATATTGCTGTAGAAGGATCCGGATATTGTATAGCCTGCGCTTCAATACAGATTAAGTTAACGAGTGCACCATAAAGAATATTTTTTTTCATGGAACAATTTTATTAATAAGTATCTGACCATTCTGTGATAATCACAGGTTTTCGTCTATAGACTTAAAACCATAACCAATGGCCCAGCGAAAGATTTAAAAAATAATTATTTAAATTCAAATAGTTATGATTAATTATTTTTTTACTGTACTACCCGATAAATGTCATCAATTTTGACATTCTGAATAGTCTAAATTCTTATTAGAAATAAAATTTACTTTTATTGAACCGATGGGGAAAAAATCGGAAATCCATTGAACTTCTTTCGAAACTGGCTGCCATAAGAGAAGTGCCAGGAGAAACGGCGCCCAGAACCGCAATGTACACGTTAGTACATGAAGATCCGGACACCGTATTGACGAAGCCATGCACCGGGGCAATAGCGTTTCAACCCTCCGCACAATCTGTGTCACAGAGAGTAACTGCGGCTTATAAAATATAGCGAGCCAAATCCTCATCAGCCACCAATTTGCCTAAATGTTTCTCCACATAGGCAGCATCAACATGTACAGATTCACCCGCTTTATCCGTTGCTTCAAAAGACACCACTTCCAACAAACGCTCCATGACGGTATACAATCGACGAGCACCAATGTTTTCGGTGCGTTCATTGACTCGCCAGGCTACCTCCGCAATACGGCGTATACCGGTTTCATCAAAGCTTAATTGCAACCCTTCAGTCGCCATGAGTGCAGCGTATTGCTCAGTCAATGAGGCGCTAGGCTCAGTCAGAATACGAACAAAATCATCTACACTTAATGCAGCTAATTCTACTCGAATAGGTAAGCGTCCCTGTAATTCAGCAATTAAATCAGAAGGTTTCGCCACATGAAAAGCGCCTGAGGCAATAAATAAAATATGATCTGACTTTACCATACCGTATTTAGTGGATACTGTGCAGCCCTCTACCAACGGTAATAAATCACGCTGCACACCCTCACGCGACACATCACCACCGCCCTGCTCGGCTCGTTTAGCAACTTTATCCAATTCATCAATAAAGACAATGCCATGCTGCTCAACATTTTCAATAGCACGCGTTTTAATATCTTCTTCATTGATTAATTTCGCCGCTTCTTCTTCACGCAATATCTTCATTGCTTTAGCAATTGTTAATTTACGTGTTTTTGTGCGGCCTGTGCCAACCTGCTGAAACATAGCCTGTAACTGGCTGGTCATTTCTTCCATACCAGGTGGTGCCATGATTTCTACGCCAACAGGTGTTGCTGATAACTCGATTTCAATTTCATTGTCATCAAGTGCTCCTTCACGCAATTGCTTACGGAAAACCTGGCGAGTTGATGATTCATTTTCACTGGTGATTACGGCTCCCCTGGCGGGTGGCAATAAAGCATTCAAGATCCGTTCTTCCGCAGCATCCTCAGCGAGATTCTCAACTTTCTTCATGGCTGATTCGCGTTCTTGTTTGATAGCAATATCCGTCAAATCACGAAGGATAGAATCGACATCTCGTCCGACATAACCAACTTCAGTAAATTTAGTCGCCTCTACTTTAATGAAAGGCGCCTGGGCTAATTTCGCCAGGCGTCTGGCAATTTCTGTTTTACCAACACCTGTTGGCCCAATCATCAAAATATTCTTGGGCATTATTTCGTTACGTAATACAGGATCTTTGATTTGCATACGTCGCCAACGGTTACGTAGAGCAATCGCTACAGCGCGTTTTGCTTCATCCTGACCAATAATGTGCTTGTCTAATTCTTGCACTATCTCACGGGGAGTCATTATCATTGTATTATTCACTAGTCACTATCCAATTCTTCAATGGTTAAATTGTGGTTGGTGTAGATACATATATCACCAGCAATCGATAAACTTTTCCGGACAATATCAGCCGCAGACAATTTAGTATTTTCCAACAGTGCCCGAGCTGCCGCCTGGGCAAATGGGCCCCCAGAACCAATAGCAATCAATCCTTCCTCTGGCTCAATGACATCACCATTTCCAGTAATAATTAAAGAGGCTTTACTGTCTGCTACTGCTAACAATGCCTCCAAACGACGTAAGATTTTGTCTGTTCGCCAATCTTTGGCAAGCTCAACAGCAGCACGCACTAAGTGTCCTTGATGCATCTCCAATTTGCGCTCGAAACGCTCAAAAAGGGTGAACGCGTCAGCAGTCCCGCCAGCAAAACCGGCAATTACTTTATCTTTATAAAGTCGTCTGACTTTGCGGGCATTGCCTTTCATTACGGTGTTCCCCATAGTGACTTGGCCATCACCCCCGATAACCACTTTACTGCCCCGCCTGACAGACAGGACGGTTGTACCACGATATTGTTCCAAGATACATCCTCATTACAGGTCGAAAAACCTAAAATGGGGATGCAAAAAAAAAAATCAATAGAGGGTTTGAATTATTTTTCGCTTTCTTGGGGCATAACAGATGAAAATGCTTCGCTGGCCGGGCAACATTTCCTGCAAAGACCTTTTAATTCAATAGCATCATGGCCTAAATGGAAATGGTTCTCCGCTGATAATTTTTGTACCAGGGCACGTAGCGTTTTATCGTACACCTCATGTACCTGATGGCAATCATTACACACCATTAATACCTCAGTAGCTCGCTGCTTTTCAGGCGCATGACACAGGGTATACGATTGGATAGATTCAATTTTATGTACTACACCTGATTCAACAAAATAATCAAGTACACGATACACTGCGGGAGGCTTGGAGCTTTGCTTGCTTTGCAATAACTTATCGAGAATTTCGTAGGCTTTTAATGGCTTTTCTGCACCCCATAAAAGAAACAAAACACTCTTACGTAAAGAAGTGAACTTCAATTCAATCGCTGAACAATAATCTAGAAAGGGGGCTGGATAACTCATGTTCTTTAGCTTCTTTAGCCCCTCAATTATAAAGTTAACTCACTATTCTAGGCCGTTCATAAAAGATACGCCATGCATTAAGGGCTCAATTTGCAAATATTCCGCGATGCTTTGGCCAATATCCGCAAAACTATCCCGACGTCCGATAAAACAACTACCTAATTTTGGGCCAAAAGCCAACACTGGGATATGTTCTCTTGTATGATCAGAGCCCGGAAATGTAGGATCACAACCATGGTCGGCAGCTATTACAACCATATCATCAGGTTCTAACTGTTCTATCAGCGCTGGTAAACGCTGATCAAATTGTTCCAGGGCATGAGCATACCCACTCACATCACGTCGATGACCATAAGAAGAGTCAAAATCAACAAAATTGGTAAAGATCAAACTACCCGCTGGCGCTGTTTTCATTGCCGCTAAAGTAGCATCAAATAAGGCTTGGTTACCATCCGCTTTAATTGTCTGCGTCAACCCCTGATGAGCAAAGATATCGGCAATTTTACCAATAGCAATGACTTCTCGCCCTGCCTTTTTTAATGCATCTAAAAGAGTCGGCGCAGGCGGCAAAGTTGCATAATCACGGCGATTACCAGTACGGGAAAACCCACCCGGTCTACCAACAAAAGGTCTGGCAATAACCCGTCCTATCTGATAATCATCGACTAGTTTACGCGCAATTTCACATACTTCATACAAACGCGCCAAACCAAAACTTTCTTCATGGGCCGCAATTTGAAACACACTATCAGCCGACGTGTAAACGATTGGTTTACCTGTCTTAATATGCTCCTCACCCAACTCATCAATAATTGTCGTGCCCGAAGCATGTTTCTGCCCCAATACACCAGGTAACCCTGCTTTTTTTATCAATTCATTAATTAGTTTCTGCGGAAAACAAGGCTGCTCTGCGGGAAAATAGCCCCACTCAAAGGTCACTGGCACACCAGCCAACTCCCAATGGCCACTTGGTGTGTCCTTGCCCAAGCTTTGCTCCACAGCATAGCCGTAATATCCCTTTGGAGTAGCAAGCGTTGATAAGTCGAGTAAAGGAAGACCTGAACTGGCTACAGTTGCATGATACAAACCCAGGCTTGCTAAATTAGGGAGATGTAATGCCCCCTGGCGAAGCCCGTCTTTATTAGCAAGTCCTTCACTACAAGTCTGATAAATGTGAGCAAAGGTATTGGCTCCCTCATCCCCATAACGGTGAGCATCAAGACTCGCGCCAATCCCCAAGGAATCCATTAATAAAATACAAACACGCCCCAGCATCCTTATACCTCTTTTTGTCGACAGTGGGTTTCTTTTAAACCAAATAAGACAAGCAGAGCCAGAATTAAGCCTAGCGGTAAAATCATTGCAGCATATTGGTAATCACCCAGTGAATACACAGGAACACCATCCAGCATTTTCATCTCGCCATGATGCATCAATAAAATACTAAATAAATTCTGATAAATGATATAACCGCCTTGAGTCAATATAGAAACCACACTGACTGCCGTGGCAGTTATTAATGGAGAACTGCTTTCAGCAACCAGCGCATAACTTATTACCTGAGCAGCAGTAAAAAAGCCTAAGAGAAAAAATAACACTTTCATGACAGGCAAAGAAACAGGCACAAACAATACGACAACCATGGTTACCAACGAGGCCCATACGCCAACCTTCATTGGTAATACACGTAAACCGAGTTTATCTGAACACCAGCCAATCAATGGCCCACCAACAATTGCCCCAAGAAATAACATGGAATTAACCACGGCCGCATCTTCTTTGGTGACACCCATTCTCTGGACCAGGTAGAGTGAACCCATCATAGCACCAAACACAGCAATGGCCATGTTCATAAGGCTAGTATAGAGCGCGGCCCTTAAAGTTTGTGGATTAAGATAAGCTTTTTTAGCCGTAACAAGCAAACTGATTTTTTGCCCCACTTTGTGGCTTAGATCCTGTGCTTTATCAATAATTGCAAACGACATGAAAACTAACATAGCCGTACCAAGCCAACCTACTTGTACCAAAGCATCCCGCCAACCAATTTGGGCAACTAATTTGGTTAAGGGATACTGCGCCAACATACCACCAGTCATTGCCATGGTGACAATTACACCAGCAACCATTGCCATACGTTGGGGTGGAAACCAGCGGGAAGCCAAGCGAACTGGCCCAAGAAAACAAAATGCGCTGCCAATACCAGTAACAAAACGACAAAACAACGCCAAATAAAAGGAGTGTGCATGAGCAAGGATGAAGGTGCTTAACACACAAAGCAGCATTGCTACCAGAATAGTTTTTTTAGTTGAAAATCGATCAAGGACAATACCAGCTACAAACAGAAAGAGAACGTTTGAAAGATAATATATGCTTGATAAATAAGCCATTTTATCGGCTTGCACATGAAAATCGTACATAATATTATCAGCAATAGATGCAAACATATTGCCTTGAATAAATTCGTAAAAGAAAAACAGTGATGCACTAAAACAAACTAACCATGGTAAGAAAGTTGATGCCAATCTATCACTTCCTTTGAATTCTTCCACCATCTGCATAAAAACTCCTCAATCCAAACGTTTGCAGTAAGTCTCACGAGTCATCAAAACCGCTAGTAAAGCTGCTACAGCGGTTAGAGGGAATATCCACATCGCATATTGAAAGTCAGCTACTGTATATTGTTGTGCTGAAGCAATAGCATGGTGTTGTATTAATACACCAAATATTACTTGCCCCACACCGCCTCCGCCCATGATAAGAACTGAAGCGATACCAGTTGCCGTACCTGTATTTTTGGTTGAATTACTTTCAGCAATTAGGGGATAACTAATCACTTGAGTGCTTGTGAATAAACCCAACATGAAAAACAGGATGCTTAATTGGAACTGCGATAAAGCAAGATCCATAAATAAAGGAAGTACAGCTAATAAGGTTGCTGTAGCACCCATGATCATTAAGGGTTTGCGGCGTCCCTGGCTATCCGAAAGCCAGCCCACCAAGGGGCATCCAAGAATACTCCCCATAAAGATGAGGCTAACAACATTCGAAGCAGCCATTTCAGATAAATGGTGCACCACTTGCAAATAGCTAGCTCCCCACAAAGCGCAAAGAACCATAATGGGTAAATTCAAAAAAGAGGTATAAAAACCAGCAAGCCAGTTTTGGCGATTAGCCAGCGCCTGCAGAAAGCCAGGAAGAATCGCTGCTTGCCCGGAAGTAGGACGCCTTGAGACGATATAAGGCTTATCTTCAACTATTTTATAAATCCACAGCAATAAAAACACGCCTACTGCACCATCAATCAACAAAGAATTTCTCCAGCCATAGTACTCATTAAGATGAGCAAAAGGAGTATGTGCCATCATCCCGCCCAAAAAGGCCATTGTTACTAAGGAACCGATAACCAAGGCTTGACGGCGAGGAGGAAACCAATTCGAGACTAATACCACACAGGATAAAAAACAGAATGCATTTCCAATCCCTGATAGGAAATGAAAAAAACAAGCTAAAGCGAAGGAGTGCGTCAGTGCAAATCCCAACGTACCAATCACACAAATGCACATAGCACTAAGAATGACCTGGCGGGTAGAAAAACGATCCAGAATGATGCCTGCGGGTAACAGAAATAAAATATCTGCCCACAAATAAGTACTCGACATCCAGCTAAGTTGAGCAGCATTTAAGTGAAAATCATCGCGTAAGGGTTGGTTAATTACATCAAAGATATTAAGTTGAAAAAATTCGTAAAAGAAAAATAATCCTGCTGACAGGCAGACCATCCAAGCCATTAAGTCACCACGAGGCAAAACTACGCCCGAATCCACTGCGACTGAATCAGACAAGATCACTCCTTAGCAAGGGTTGCAAAATTTGCGGCGAATTGTATCAAAAATCACATTGGATTGGTATCTTTATTGAACAATTTTTTCTTGCCAGGCAATACACCGACTTCCCCAGTTTTAAAATGTCGCCGGCAAGTAGAAACATACAGTCCATCTCCACCAATAACTACCTGCTCCCCCTCTGAAATCACTTCACCTGCTTCACTAAGACGCAAATTCATGATCGCTTTGCGACCGCAATGACAAATTGTTTTAAGCTCGATTAATTCATCTGCCCAGGCAAGTAAATACTGGCTACCCTCAAATAGCTCCCCTCTGAAATCAGTACGTAAACCATAGGCTAGAACTGGAATTTGTAATTGATCAGTAATTTCTGTTAGCTGACTAACCTGCTTACGCGTTAGAAATTGGGCTTCATCAATTAGTACACAAGCATAGTGTTGCCCTTGTTGCAGGCGAGAACTGACTTGTTCATACAAATCATCTTCATTGTAAAAAATTAAGGCTTGTTCTGCTAAACCAATCCGGGAATGAATAATGCCTTGCTGGTATCGAGTATCAATAGCCGGTGTATAGAGCAAAGTTTGCATGCCACGCTCACGGTAATTATGGCTGGATTGCAGTAAAACCGTGCTTTTACCTGCATTCATAGCCGCAAAATAGAAATAAAGCTTTGCCATAAAAACGCTAACCTGATTAAAAGATCCGGTACTCTACTATGGATTAGCTAAAGAAAATAGAATCAGGACTTACGAAAAACGTCGAGGCCGAGGCAAAATTTGATTTTAAGAGGGAATTTAGCCTAAAAAATGACCGAATCGAAATCAAATTTTAACGAAAAGATCGGCGTTTGCGTAAAATCAGGACTTACGAAACACGTCGAGGCCGAGGCAAAATTTGATTTTAATGAGGGAGTTTAGCCTAACTAAATGACCGAATTGAAATCAAATTTTAACGAAGAGATCGACGTTTTTCGTAAGTCCTTTGCAAATTAGATCGACTGCGCCTATATTAGCAGCGACTCATGCTCATGCTCATGCTAAGGATAATTCTATGATTCCAGTACAAGGATATGCTGCCCCAAAGGCAAAAGCACCTCTTGCTCCTTACTCTTTTAAACGCAGAGATGTAGGTGAGCATGATGTTTTGATCGATATTCGTTATTGTGGTATTTGTCATTCTGATATTCACCAGGCACGCGATGAATGGGGTGGAGCCCTTTTCCCTATGGTACCTGGCCATGAGATTGTTGGTGTAGTCAGTAAAATTGGCGGTAAAGTAAAAAAATTTAAAGAGGGAGACCATGTTGGAGTTGGCTGTTTTGTAGACTCCTGCCGGCGTTGTGAAAGCTGCCATGAAGGGTTAGAACAATATTGTTATGAAGGGATGACAACCACCTATAATGGTATGGAACGCAGTGGTAAACAACTCACGCAAGGCGGGTATTCAACCAAGATTGTGGTGAACGAAAATTATGTCCTTCATATTCCCGACAATTTGCCTCTCGATGCAACAGCACCTCTTTTGTGCGCCGGGATTACTGTCTACTCGCCATTAAAACATTGGGAAGCCGGCCCAGGAAAGAAAGTTGCTATTGTTGGTTTGGGTGGTTTAGGGCATATGGGCGTCAAGCTGGCCCATGCATTAGGCGCAGAGGTCACTGTGCTCAGTCATTCATCTGCCAAAGAAGCTGACAGCAAGCACTTAGGTGCCGATCATTTTTATGCAACCTCCACCGCGTCGACTTTCGTCAAATTAAGCGCCAGTTTTGATCTTATTATATGTACTGTTTCGACAGGCATTGATTGGAATCAATATTTAAGATTACTGAAACGGGAAGGAACCATGGTCGTCTTGGGAGTTCCTGAAAAAAATGTTCCGGTTGGTGCATTTTCGCTGGTTAGCGGGCGTCGCAGTCTTGCTGGTTCATTGATTGGCGGGATTAAAGAAACCCAGGAAATGCTTGATTTCTGTGGTAAGCATAACATCACCTCCGAGATTGAGTTAATTCCGATTCAACAAGTCAATGAAGCCTATGAACGTGTTTTAAAAAGCGATGTCCGCTATCGTTTTGTCATTGACATAGCCTCGTTGAAATAAATAGTGGGCCCGACTTACCGGGCTCATCAAAAACGAAAACTGCCCCTCGGTTTAAGTGGACTTCACCAGTCAATATGCCTATAATTTAGTCAATCATTGGCTGTTGTAGCGCTGTAAATTGTGAGAATTTTATTTATTAACTTATCTGACCCTGGAACATTAGGGAAAAAATCGGGTGAAGCTTTAGAAAAAAAACATAAACCGTCTTTCTTTGCGAAAGATAAAAGGAGTAAAGTAACCGTATTAAACCTGATGACTTGCGCGTTGCAATTTGCCGACTCAGGAACGATCACTTTAGATCAGCAGACCTCAAAAATCCTTCAGGAATGGTTAAGCAAGAGAAAAAAGAACTATAAAATTATTATTGCCGCGCACGGTAAAGTCGATGATACCGATTACTGTTACGCCGAATCAGATCCTGAAGAGCTTTTCAAAACCCATAAATTACTCAATTATGCTCAGCTCGCTACATTCGTAAAAAGTCTCCTTGACATGAAAGGTCAAAAAATGCCTTTCAATATGACTTTGAGTATTTGTTATAGTGCCCGCAGTCAAGAGCATGGGAAAGACCATATTCGCCAACTTGCAGAAATTGATATACGAACCAGTTTTGCAGCAAAATTTTATGCTCTCCTGGTTACTGAGTGTAACCTGCGTCTAAAAGCAGTTACGGGTTCCGTCGAATTTGATGAGGTAACCGGCTCTTTACTCGTCGAAAGTGAAGAAGCCATCCAGGTAATGGAGCGTTATGATAGTTGCCTTAGAGAACTTAAACGTTTTGAACAAAAAACAGTCCAACCGCTGATGACAGCGTTTATCGATACCAATGGCTATGACGCCTGGGAAATTTATTTGCGCGATGCTGATTATAAAAAGCAGGACACCCCTCTAGATAAGGTCTGGACGCTATTTATTGCTATACAGGACCAATATGAAGAATTGCGCAAGGTAAAAACTCAATTAAGTCAAAAACATTATGGGCAAATCGTGTTTCATTATGATACACAAAAGGATACCGTAACTATTTCGTTAAAGCACAAAGAAAAACAAACCACCCTTAAAGTAATAAAACGGGATGATTTTGTTGCTTATTATAGCCCTGCTGACCACCAAGAGTTGCTGCGCGGCAAAAAACCATCGCCTGCGAAAGCTATTTCAGACGAAAGGGACTCAGGCAACGCAATGCACCCAAACCATAAGGTATAACAGGACTACTTTTGACAATGATTGACTAATTGCTTACTTTTAAAGACTACCCTCCGAAATTGCAAAAGGATTTGGACCGTGAGACTCGTAAGTTCGGTAAAAATACCCGCCTTTTTAGCAGGCTTCGTTTTTTCTTTTGCAAGCCTGAGTTTCCCTCTGATCGCGGCAGCCACTTCTTTTGATGCTAAAAAACCGATCTTACAAGTCCGGGATAAACCCTTTCAATTGGATAATCAGGGAAAAGCAGTCAAAGCTTTTGAAGTAGTATTGATTCAACCCGATGGGACAGAAAGCAAAGAAGGCTATACCGGTGTTAAAGGAGAATGGTTTGATGTCATTGTGGAAAATAAATCCGCAGAGCCGATTACCTTGCATTGGCATGGCTTGATTGTACCCAATGATCAGGATGGCGTTCCGGGAGTCACCCAAACGTTAATACAGCCAGGCGAAAACCGGCCTTATAAGTACAAGCTCGTGCAATCGGGCACCTACTGGATGCATTCCCATGAAGGCTTCCAAGAGCAACAGCAATTGTCAGCACCCTTTGTCATTTATGAATCGGAGCAGCAAAAAAATAGCGAACAGGATGTGGTTATGTTTATGAAAGATTTTACTTATCAAGACCCACAAGCCCTATTCAACAAACTACGTAAGGCTAAAATGCCCGCTATGCAAATGGATAACATGCAAAATAGGCCTGGTATGCAAACGATGAAAGGAAGCGCTGATTATAATGATGTCAATTACGATGCGTACATCACCAATAAAAAAACCTTGGCCAAACCAACTATTCGTTATGTCACGCCTGGTCAAGTTAGATTACGCATTATCAATGCAGCCGCTGCCACCAATTTTGTTGTTGATTTAGGAAAATTGCAGGGGTCTTTGGTCGCTGTTGATGGCGCCAAAATTAAACCGGTTCAAGGTTCTAAATTTCCAATTGGTATTGCGAACCGCCTTGATGTCATTGTGAATATCCCCCACAATGGCGGGGCTTTCCCTATTTTAGGTCAAGCAGAAGGAACCAATAAACAAACAGGCTTAATACTCGCCACCCAAGGTGCGGAAATTCCCAAACTAAGTCCGACTGCCAGTCAAACTATCGGACGAATTCCTTATTATGAGTTAGAACAATCACTCAAAGCAGTTGACCCACTGCCCAAGAAAACAGTCGATATCAGTTTAAATTACAACTTACAGGGAACAATGAACGGTTATCGCTGGATGTTAAATGATGAAAGCTGGCCTAAAATTAATCCGAAAGTCATTAAAAAAGGACAACGTGTGGAGTTGGTATTTACCAATAAAACCGCCATGTCTCACCCTATGCATTTCCACGGCCACGTCTTTCAAGTGACAGAAATTAATGGGAAACCCCTCAAAGATGGCGCCCGACGAGATACTGTCCTGGTTCAGCCATTTACTACCATCAAGGTTCAATTTGATGCTGATAATCCCGGCATCTGGATGAATCATTGCCATAATCTTTATCACATGGCAGGAGGAATGATGACCACGATCGAGTTTGCTGGTTATCCCAAACCTGCTTTTTATTTATCTACTATTGGCAAAACTCAATAATGGACAGGGTAACGAGTAGTTTTTGGCTCAAATAAGAGTTGGCTTGGTGCCCTTATTTAGTTTATTCCTGCCAAACCTATTTAATCTGGCCAGTACCAACCAGGAGCATCTAAACGATCTTGGCCTTGCAGCTCCGTTTTACCAAGCTGTTTTTCAAGTTTGATCACGTTGCATCCCGGTTGCTCTTGCAAGAGGTTGATCAAACGCTCGGCATGAGAAACCACCCAGATCTGAGTATTTTCTGATGCACGCAAAATGAGCCTTGCCAAAGCAGGTAATAAATCCGGATGCAGGCTGGTTTCTGGTTCGTTAAGAATCATTAGTGAAGGTGGACGAGGGGTTAATAGTGCCGCTAACAGTAATACATAACGTAAAGTACCATCCGAAAATTCAGCGCAGGATAGTGGTCTTAACAAACCATGCTGGGAAATGGCTAACGATAGATACCCTTCCCCATGCTGAATAATGGTCAACTTTGCCCCAGGAAACGCATCGCTAAAGGCTTCATCCAAAGCATGACTGTCACCTATTTCTCGTATGGTCTGTAATGCAGCCGCAACATCATGACCATCATGATGAAGCACCGGGGTACGCGTGCCTAATTGCGCCCTGCGGGCAGCCGCATCACGATCGGTACGAAAATGATCATAAAATCTCCAGTTACAAATAAACTCCCGCATACGGATTATTTCCGGTGTATGCTCTAATGAGCCAATTTGGTTAAAGAGACTTTCAAAAATATTCAAATGTTGCGAAACAACGTCAAAATGTCGTCCGGAACGGACTTTGACGAGAGGTCCCCGCCTGTCAACCAAAAGACTGGCTGGTCGGTAATAAGGCCCAGCCCATATACACTCTCTCTTTATTTCTGGATCTAACGAGAACGCCGATGACGAAGGGGCTGGTAAGCCAAGAGAAATAGCATAGCCAAATTCATCAGTAGCAAACCCCATACGCATACGCTTTCTTTCTTTACGAACCTGGCCTTCAACGGCTACCTCTCCTTTTAACATCGCCTTTGAAATAGTTTCAGGACCAGCCCAAAATGTGGAAGATAAGCCTCCCTCTTGGGCTAAAGCCTGCACTACGCCACCCTGTGCTGTTTCTGCTAATAACCGCAGTGCGCGGTAAATATTTGATTTGCCGCTGCCATTTGGACCGGTAATAAGATTAAGCGAACCTAAAGGAATAGCTAAATTTAAAACAGAACGGTAGTTATTTATGGCAAGGGTGAAAATCATCAGGATTGGCTAACGCGATCAATTTTTTGCATTGTACAATGTCAACCAGATTGGGCAAACTAGAAAATCGTTATAAACATGTCTTGGCGGCCGTTTTTGGAGAAACAGGAATGAAAGTAACTTTAATTGGTTTAGGGAAAATGGGCTCTGTGTTGGCACAAAGACTTTTAGATGCCAATTTTGAATTAACTGTTTTTAATCGCACCAGGGAGAAAATGCAACCACTCATCACGATGGGTGCCAAAGGAGCAAGCAGCCTGGAAGACGCTGTCACAGGCAAAGAACTTATCATTACTTCTCTTTTGGATGATAATGCCGTACTTCAAACGGTAGATGGCTTTATTCACTTCATGAAACCGGGAGCAATTCACCTCGGTACCTCAACGATTTTACCGGAAACCTCAAAACAATTAACTACGTTACATGATAAGCATGGACTTATTTATATTGCTGGCAATGTATTAGGAGTCCCCAAAGCTGCCGCAAGAGGGGAACTGACTACGATTGCGGCAGGGAGCGCCGAGGCAATCGAACAGTGTCGCCCCGTATTCAATGCCTATTCAACTAAAATTATCACTGCGGGCTCAATGCCTTATCAAGCGAATGTCATTAAAATATGTATGAATTACCTCCTTGTTTCAACAATTGAAACCATGGGGGAACTTTATACTTTTGCCGAAAAAAGCCAGGTCGATACAGGAATCCTGAATACTTTATTTCATAGTGTTTTTGCTCATCCAGCCTTTCAACTTTATGTGGATAAAATTAAAGAACGTAATTTTGATGACGTCAATTTTGATTTAAAGGGCGGCTTTAAAGACTTGAACTTATTCCAACAAGCCTTGACCAACGCCCAGGTTGTTCCCCATATTGCCAATATCATTAAAGATAAATTTATTATTGCCCTAGCCCACCACCTGGAAGAAAAAGACTGGAGTGCAGTCACTGAAATTACCCGCCTGCAAGCTAACATTCTTAACTAGGTCCGTTCATAATCGGGGGACTGTTTACCTTTCGCTAGCTCGAGTAGTATGACTTTATTTTGAGCAGCGAAGCACGCAGGAAATTAACGTTTTCCGGCCAAGCCAGTAAAAATATCAACAGCCCCTGGATTGCCGTGCAGAAAATCAAACATGAACTATACTTAGAAGTGCTATGCACTCTCGATTGAGTCTCCCGACTTTTTTGCCATTTATTACAACAATAAAGAGCAAACTATATTTAGAGATGAAGGATCATTATCATGTTAACGAATAATGAAGTTATTGCTCCCATCTTCAACATCAGCGCAGAAGATGAAGAAGATCTTTGGGGAGCCGATAAAACGATCTGGTTTAAAAAATTATCGACTAAAGAGCTACAAGAACTGGTTAATACAGACCAGTATCAATTAAAAGATATTGCTCAAGGCGGTATAGGGAATTGCTATTTTTTGGCTGCTCTGAGCGCCATTGTAGACAGGGATCCTGGTTTATTAAAAAATATGATAACCCTAGGCAGAGACAAAGAAGGCAATCTGCGCGTCAATGTGACGCTGTACGCGGAAGATGGTTCACCACGTATTTATTCTATGCCTCCCACAGTGACACGGGGTTATACTGTAGGCACGGTTAATTACCACAAAAAACCCTGGGTCGAGATCCTGGAGAAAGCCTACACGTTTCATCGCTTAACCCATTTAAAAAGCAAACCCTCTCAGGAGGAATTTGAACGCGCTCAACATTTATTAAAGCAAGATGAAAGTGATTGGAGCGAAGAAGATAGTAATCTGGTCAAACGTTACAGAGAAACTCGTGAATACCTGGCCTCCCTGTCGTCTGGCTCACCTGCTGAAGTATTCAAAACCTTGTTGGGAACATCGGCTACCCGGGAAAAATTAGGGCAACCTTTCCTTTTAACCGATGCTTTTTGCTTAATGAACGATGCCTATGATGTAGTAGCCGATGAGCGCCAATTGCGAAACTTAAAAACGTCTATTAGAGAATGTTTTCGCAACTCTTTCGGTGTTGAAGAACTTAATAATGACTGGCTAGAACAAAAGGCACAGCAGCTAGTCGCCCTTTTTAAAGAGAGAGAGCGTCTCAGTCCTAAAAGAAAAATTTATTGCCATGAGTTAGAACCCCTCATCGAATGGCTCGAGCTCTGTGTCAATGAACTGAAACAAATGACGACAGAATTACCGGAACAATACCTACAGGGTGAGCAGACGTTAAATTCGCTCAAGCTCTTTTTGCAACAGGACAATTTCCCCATTAGATCACCGCTCTCACTGAAAGAATTTCATCTTGTCTTTCTCATGAATAACCTTCTGGCCAATAATCAGTTCATCACCCTTTCAACGGGGCCTCGTAAAGATTATCAAAATCACCCACTATCCCGTGTTATTGCGATGTCGGAAGATTCTGGCCATAGCTATCAGTGCCTCGGTTTATGGTTAGAGGGGGATGAATTATTTCTCCATCTCCGTAATCCCTGGGGTAAAGGCCAAATCGACTACAGACGTGATCTGGACGGTGAACTATTGCGAAACGAAGACGGGGAATTAATGCCTTTCATTATCCCAGAGAAAAAGAAACACTCTTCTTTCATGAGTTTTTTTGAAGGCTTAGTAATCAGCGAAGTCGATGATATGGAAGAACCAGATCGCATTAATTTATTCGTCAATTTAAGTGATGAAAAAATGCAAGAGCAACAAGAATCTGGCGGGGTTTTCTACCTTAGTTTGCATGATGTTGCACGCTATTTTACTGATGTGGATTTCACCAATGAACCAGAGGGATTTCCGTATTCAGAAACAGCTCAACCCAAAATTGGCTTCCAGCAATAAATAAGAGGCCTCTATGCAACACATTGCTCCTTGTCTATGGTTTGATAATCAAGCTGAAGAGGCAGTCCATTTCTATACTTCAATTTTTAACAACTCAAAAATTTTGCGTCTCAGCTATTATGGGGATGCCGGTGCAGAAATATCCGGGAAACCCCAGGGCAGTCTAATGACTGTTACTTTTCAACTTGAAGGACAACAATTCATTGCCTTAAATGGGGGGCCTGACTTCAAGTTCTCGCCAGCTCTCTCTTTATTCGTCAGTTGTGAGAGCCAGGAAGAAATAGATGCTTTATGGAATAAGCTGTCTACGGATGGTGAAACAGTACAATGTGGATGGTTGCAAGATAAATACGGTATCTCATGGCAAATTGTTCCTGCTATTTTAGCTGATTTCTTAAATGATCCCGACACAGAAAAATCAGAACAGGTGATGAAAGCCATGCTGAAAATGAAGAAATTGGACATCCAGACATTGAGAAAAGCCTATAACGAGTAAGAATAAAAATAATACTATAATTTAACTAGAAGCCTTGTTAAGAAACACTTTCTTGTGCCGTAATGTGTTTCCAAAAAAAACACATTTTGATAAAAACTTAATAATGCCTTAATAAATTTCTGGTAAAACTATGTGGAAGATAAAGTATCAATTTGTTAATAAAATGTAGCGAGAGCATCATGCCGAGAACGAAAATTAGTCTTAAAAAACATGCGTTTTTTGACAAAACAGCGAATGACGTCAAAGTTTCTTTTAAAGACTATGAGTTTAATTTAAATCAGCTTAAGACAGAATTTTCATCTCTATTTCAACTCTTTGTTTCCAATAAAGAACGTTTGACAAACAAGAGTGAACTCGTTGCTTATCTCGCCGCCGTTTGTGATTTAATGATTGAATACCACAAGTTGGATTACGTGGGTGAGGATTTAAAAGATCTCTTAAAAAAGAAAGAACAACTTGATGACTTTATCGGAAATAATTTCACTAAAGCCGAGCAGGCCAGAATTGCCAAACTCTCCACGTTTGTCGTGTCTGGCGCAGTAAGCAGCCTTAAAGATTACGCGTCTGCCTTTGTTAGCTCCGCAAAATTACGCGAACATATTTCCACGCTAAACAGCAATCGAACTCATTGGAATTACAGTCGCGCTTTAGCCAGTTCTGCAATTCGCTATCTGCAAGGCATTGGTTTTCCTGAATTCATTAAAAGCTTGAATGCCAAGCTGGGGAATACTTATACCCCGGATGAGTTTGTCAGTTTATTAGATCAATCACGGGAAACATTGCGTGCATTGAGTGTGGGAATCTATGGGCTTCGCCTGACGATCAACTTTGTCACCATGACCAAGCACATTATAGAAGCTGGAATCAGTGAGGAGTTATCTGCACGGAAAGTGGCGGTTCAGGAAATAGAAAAACGCGGTTTCACTATGTTGAATGATGCGGTTTGGGGAACAGTCAATCTGCTGACCAATTATAATGACTATTTTCAAATTTCAACGGCCACAGCGTCACAGCTCACGGTTGCTTTCCTTGTATTTGACCTTGCCTTATTCGTAGCAAGGTGGTCTTATGAAGACTATCAATATCAGAATCGTATCCTGGAGTTAAATGAGCAAGCAAAAAACGCTGCTACACCACTTGAACGGGCAGTCATTCAGCGCCAAATTGATATATTAAATGATGAATGGGAAGTCCAATGTGCTTACTACCTGTTTAATATTACCGCAGCGACTATTCTGATTGTAGGTTTTACTGCCAGCCTCACCTTTACTGGCCCCGCTGCGATAGCAGGTCTGGCTCTATTCAGTATGCTAGGTAATGCCATGTATAACAGTGCTGATGACTATAAGAAATACCAACAAGCCAGTATTGCAGTACAACGTGAGCGTGCGAATGATGTTAGTGGTGATGAGCTTCAACACCACCAAAAATTGATCAAAGAACTCAGCGACGACGCCAGTCAAGCCTCTACCAATTTTTGGAAAACCCTGGCTTTCAATACGGGTGGAACTGCCTTCATCATTACAGCTGCTGTCATTTCCTGGCCTGTAGCCCTTGGCTTAACGCTCGGATACGGCGCTTATCGCTTGAATAATAATTATCAAAGCCAATTAGGTGGCAACGATAAAAAACAAGAAGAACCACGCGATATATATCGCCTGTTTACTACGAAGGGAAGTCAAGAGGCTGTTCCTCCGACCAAGGAGAATCCCCCAGTTATCGTATCAGTAGTTGATAAGCCCATCTAGACAACCAGTTCAAGACTTAATAGGGTTAGGCGACAACCTAACCCTACTGATTCGAGCCATGTCAGTAAACCAATGCACTCGCCACCATCCACCGTAACATCGTAGAAGCACCGTTTTTTATCAATGGGGTTCGTCCCTAAAGCCAAACATTGCGGGCCTAACGCTTCATCCCATGCGCGGGGGATAACAATCACCGCTGTATTGCCATTAAAAGGATTACCAGGAATCAAAGGCAGCTCTTCCTCGCCGAATGCTTAAGAGATAGAATAAAGAGTTTTCTTGCGGCCAGCTGGGAATTAGGATTACCCTCCCCTCTATCAACGCTTACTCTGTACTAAGTTGCAACTGAAAACCTTAATGATTTCAGGAACTCATCACAGACACTCATCAAACGGGAAACAGAGTACAGCTGGCATTGACTGCTAATCTATTTTCGGAAATTTAATAATGAAGTGAGTATACTTCCCAAGCTCTCCCTGACAGTCAATAGAACCACCCGCTGCCTCTACCAGCTGCTTGCTACAAGCTAATCCTATTCCAGTCCCACCTTTTCTTTCAGAGTAAAACGGTTTAAAAATGATTTTTGTTTTTTCGGGAGAAATTCCTTTGGCAGTATCCCTAACGTGCAAATAATTAAAATCATCATCCTTACTTCCTTCTGCGACCCAAATCGATATTTCTCCTTTACCGACCTCTTCAATTAGCTCAAAGCCATTCTTTAATAGATTCCAGAGCAGATTTCTGAAAACCACGTCAGCAACCCACACGGGGTAATCGCAGGCCAAATCTAGCTGAATAAGCTCCTGTTGACCTTCTTTAAATGGATACTCTTCCAAAGCCTGTTTAAGTAATTCCTTAATGGGATAAATAACAAATTTACGCGTATCAAACCTGCCACACTGAATGTTATTTAATTGAATATTAATAAGCTGATTAATACTCTCAATACCACGCCCAATGATCTGCCCCCCCTCACTTAAACGTTTTTTCACGTCGGGGTTTTTAATTTTTTCAATTTCCACTTCTTGCAGTTGGGCCTGTAAATAGATGCTTGTTAACGGTGTTCGCAAATCATGAGCCAAACTTCCTGCTAACAGACGAATTCCAGAAATTCTGGCATGAATTAATTCCCGCTCTCTGGCAAACAAGGTACCGATCACAATCGCCGTAGCAAAAGTCATAGCCAACTCAAAAAAAGAAGGATTATTCGGAACATGATGGATTGAACTGTCAGAGCCGCATAAATAACAAAAAAACGCTAACCCGCCACCAAGCATTAACAGAACCAATGAATCCAATGCAGTTGCGACAAGAAAAAGAAAGAATGTGGCCGAGATACAATTCATTAGCCAGAATGTTGCACCATGGTTAAGTAAGGTCAAATAGATAAAAAAGAAGGGCAGACAAAAAACCAGGGTCAAATACCAGACAATAGGGAGAAATTTCTGGTATTGGATTAGCCAAAATTTATGTAATGAGAGGATTGTACAGAGACTTGTAGCGATTAATCTCAGTATAATTTCTTGAGTTGAAATAGGATTTTCCACATGCTCCAGCAACCCAAACAGTGGGAAGTTAATCATCATGACGAGACCAAACAAACTGATTTGATGGCTAGATTCAACTGCTTTTTCTTTAAAATAACTATATAAAGGATAGGCCATTTACACTCCTCAAAAGCTGATAGTTACTTGATCGAATTGGTTTCTATTAATCAGAAGTAAATGGCAACATCGCTCCTGATTATCAAAAACCCGGCAAATTGGTTACCAGGCTTTCTCATTACCCAAGAAAATAGTACTTAATTTGAACAAAAAAGACTAGGGGGACAAATTCCCCTAGATATGTTCAAAAATAGATCATTTTGATATAATGAGGCTAGCTCATCGTTGGTATACCGTTATTTTATGAAAACTGAAGAATCACTTCTCTTAAACCACTTAGAACCTTTATTTGACTTAGCCTCTGTCAATGTTTATTCAAAAGACATCAAAGGTTGTTTCATGAGTAGCAATCAAACCATGCTAGAGGTTAATAATATACCCTCTGAGCAGGATATCCTTGGTGCAACCGATTATGATCTCGCCTGGAAAAACCAGGCGCCTGCTCTCATAAAAAATGATCAGGAAGTCATACAAACTAATAAGGCAAAAACCTATATTGAACCCGTTTGGTTAAATGGCAAAGAATTACATTGTTATATCAGCCACAAAAGACCTTTACGCACCTCATTAGGGAAAGTGATAGGTGTTTTCGGCCTTTCTTTTTTACTGGACGATGAAAACACCTTAATAAATACCGTGAATGAGATCACTGCCCTAAGCAATTCTAACCTTTCCAAGCAAATACAAGACCTGGGAGAACAACCCTTTCTTAGAGCACGCCATTTGACCAAACGCCAAATGGATTGTCTTTATTATTTGGTTAAAGGGATGACAATCAAGCAAATTGCCAATACGCTCAATTTATCGCCCAAAACCGTTGAGCATTATCTTGATGCCGTGAAAGTAAAGCTAAAATGCCGCAATCGTACCGAATTGATTACAACAGCCTTGCAAATGCCAGCTATCAGAGAGCAATTATAGGACCAGGTCTACTGTTTACGCCCATAAGGTCTGGTCATCAACTCAAGCAGATGGCCATCAGGATCTTCAAAATAAACACCCTTTCCCCCATCACGATGATTAATTTTACCCCCTTGTGTTTGACCAGGATCGGCCCAATAAGTAAGCCCGCGTTGACGAAGCCTGCTAAAGATTTCATCGAACTCGGATTCTGTCACTAAAAAAGCATAATGCTGGGATGTAATGTCATTATCAGTCTCATAAAAATCGAGGCTAACTGCATTACTCATTTCAACTACCAGGAAGGGACCGTAAGTACTGGCCTCCGCTAATCCAAGAATCTCAGTGAAGAATTGAGCCGATTTTTTTTGATTGCGCGACCATACAATCGTATGATTGAGTTGTACCGCCATAGGTGTCTCCATTAAGCGCCTCAAAGAACGAAGCAGCAAAATCTTTATCAACTAACAGGTTTTCTATCGCCTTTAGCAACAGGCGCTTTTAGAATATAGCTCAAAATTTAACTGTTCTAATTCACTCTACGATTTCTCCTGCTCCATCTCTTTGGGCAAAAAGAGAGTGAACAGGGAGGCAAGGGATAAAAACCATGACAAAAATGCATGAAAATGAGGTAAGTATAGACGCGACCCTTGTTCATACCCTACTCAAAGCGCAATGCCCTCAATGGGCTAATTTGTCTCTACAGGCTATTTTATCAAGCGGTACAGACAATGCCCTATTTCGTTTAGGCACTGATTATGTTGTTCGGCTTCCTCGCATCGATTGGGCCACTAAAAGTATCCATAAAGAATATGAATGGGTTCCAAGACTTGCACAACATCTGCATCTCCCTGTTTCGGTGCCTTTGTTTAAAGGCCATCCTTATCAATCCTATCCCTGGCCTTGGCTCGTCACCCAATGGAATGAAGGCCATAATCCCCCCTTTGAAAGAAAAGACGAATACGAATTATTGGCTAAAGAGTTAGCTGCTTTTTTAAATGAACTCCACGAAATAAACCTGGCTAACGGCCCTCTTTCCAGACGCGGAGTATCTTTAAAAGAGCTGGATGAAGAAACAAAACAAGCAATAAGCGAATTAGAGGGGGAGATTAATACCCAAGCCGTCACTTCTTTATGGCATCAGCTATCCAATTCTCCCTCATGGCATAAAGCACCTGTGTGGATACATGGGGATTTTCTACCAGGCAATATTTTAGTACAAAACCATCGCCTAAGTGCGGTGATTGATTTTTCTGATGTGGGCATCGGTGACCCTGCCTGTGATTTGGTGATTGCCTGGAGCTTATTGAACTCCCATTCAAGAAACGTTTTTAGAACCCATTTAAAAAATATTGATGACAACACCTGGGAAAGAGGGCGAGGCTGGGCTCTATCAATCGCGCTCATCATGCTGCCCTATTATAAGAATTCCAACCCGGTTTTGGCCGCATTAGCAAGACGAATGATAGACAAGGTATTGGGAAATTAAATTAGGCTTCACTTTTTACAAATTACTATTTCATCTTGCTAAAAAGGGCAGTCTTGGGGGTCAGCCTTTTTACTGCGACAAAACCCTGGCGATTCAACATTCCATAAACCGGATTCGGGATTTTTTGTCAAGGCACTCTGCGAATACAGCGCCACATAATACGGCCTTTTAGGAGTATTTATTTTATACACACAAACTATTTTTCCATTAGGAACTTTCTGTGTGGTTGCCCAGGCAAAACTTAACTCACTATTGCTAATTGCATCAACAGGCTTGCCCGTTGCTGCGATTGAAACCATCCAGCGACTATTCAAATGACTCACCATTTGCCCGTTTTGGATTGAGGATGATAACTCGCTGGTTGGCGGACAATAGTTAACTCCTGACGGCAACTCTTCGGTTGAGGCATTAAATAGGCCACCTGAGTAAGACCAGCTTATTTCCTTATTGTTGTAGGAAGGGGTAGCAATAATGGTGTCATTTTCCTGCAAAAAGCCGAATACCTTGGTATTGGGTATGATAGTTATAACACCATCTTTGATAAGCAGCTCTTTAACGGGCTCCTTATCTTTTTCTTCCTCAGTCATGTTGGGATTAGACGTAATTAAATCAGTACAACCTATGGGAGTACCCCGACGTTCAATACACTGAGCAATGTATTTTTGATAACGTTGAATCGCTGCGAAGTTCATACGGATATAGGCACTAATGTACTTCGTATCGTTAGGGTATTTTTGCCTTGCTTCCTCAATGAGCAATTGTACGGACGGGTTGACCAGGGGCTCTGTTTGCCCATAACTGCTATTCGCCATCATGCTGATCATAAACAATGCAAAAAGGGCCGCCCTTATACTCTGTAACATTACCGACTCCAAAGACTTCGTATGCGCTGAATCATGAGCACTTTTCTTCTTAAGATCAACCTCTGAAAATGAGTTGAATTTATTACGATCAACAAGAATTTTACTGTACCAAAAATTATTTATTTTTAACAAAATCTTAAAAAAATAGTCAGGATTATTTAAAATACCGCTTTAAATGAATGGAGAAACTGACAATGCACTGCGGATTTGGAACTTTTTTTGAAAATAATTCTGATATTGAACACGCAAGAAATATTTTGGCTTCCATTGCCAGACTTGGACTGACAGTTCCTCAGCCCTCATCAATACGAGGCTCTTTGAAATATGATACGCCCGATAATCAGCTTTGCTACAATCAAGTTAATTTAACCGATGCCCGGCAGCTTGACGAAACCATTCAAAGTCTCGTTTATGATGAAAAAGAAGGTTTCTGGGCCATTGCCTGTGAACGCCATTTCGACGCAAAGAGATTAGCGGCTTACCAAGTATCAGACGCTTTAATAAATTCTGTGGTTTTTCTATTTTCGCGAGAAGGAAAAATCTACGGACCAGAAAGCCATAAAGACATAGCCGTCAATTACTGGCCTAATCTACGCCTCTGCGGGATACCAACCCAAGAGGAAACGGAGTCTTATTTCGGCGAAGTGAGAGTACCGGGAGAAACACATGCTGTTCCCTCCTCAGAAATAAGAGCAATCCTGGCCCCCCTTCATTTGGTGGATTGGGTAAAAGAATTTTTTCCGAAGAGCAGGGTTATT
Organism: Legionella donaldsonii; assembly: GCF_900452385.1. NCBI lineage: Bacteria > Pseudomonadati > Pseudomonadota > Gammaproteobacteria > Legionellales > Legionellaceae > Legionella > Legionella donaldsonii. The sequence continues at coordinate 2,866,140 of NZ_UGOA01000001.1, forward strand.
CCCGTGACCTTGCTGGAAAAAAAACTGACTGAAGACCCTCTTGAATTATTTGTAAAATGTAAATCGGTCAAAAACCAAACGGTGATAGGACCCAATTACACTCGAGCGCTTCACATTGCCTTAGCAGCCTTCCCCGACCTTAACCAGTTTGGCGTGCATTTAACTCGCTTACCTATGGTCTATCAACCTGATTTATCCCTCACACTAGAAAAGAATCATGAAATCTATAAGAAAAAGTGGGATACGGTTACTTTGCGGTTATCCAATGTACGTGCCGATCAACTCGAGGAACTGCAAGGAGTTGATGGGGTAATGACTGTAAAAGAAGCACGTGGTAAGGGTACTTATTTATGTTTTTGCCCTGCGCAGCAAAAAGAAGCGGTCGCTGCATGTTTGAGACGAGAACCTGTCTCGAACGACGATCAAGTTCGTCCCCATTAGACGTCATCCGATTGCTTTACAATATTGCAAATAAATTGACGTTATAGACACAATTGGTTACCTTTGTTTGGAATATCACTGTTTAAGGTCAAGCCCAGGGATGACCGAACAAAGGAGCACCCATGTTAATCAAGTTAATGCGTAACATCCGTCAACTTCAAACCAAAACTGATGAGGGGATCTTGGCTATCCTTAAACGATTAAGCGACGTTCAATTCCCTGAGACTCTTTTGATTACCTGTATAGACTCGCGTATTGGCTTAATCACCCAATCCCAACCCGGAGAATTATTGGTTCATCGCAATGCAGGAAATATTGTTCCCGCTTATCCTAATGAATCGAGCGAAGCCGCTACGATTGAATATGCAGTGAAAGTACTGAAAGTAAAAGACATCATCATTTGTGGCCACTCTGATTGCGGCGCGGTAAAAGGACTATTATCACCAACGATTAAAAGCAATTTACCCTCTGTCGCTTCCTGGGTTAGCCATTCCCATTCCGTATTAGAAGAGATTGGGGCAGAAACTAATAATGATGATTTTGCACTCAAAGTACAGATAGCCATTAGAAAGAATGTATTAGCGCAAATTGAACATTTAAAAACCTATCCTCATGTTGCTGAAAAGCTTGCCTCCAAGCAGCTAACGATTCATGGATGGGTGTATCACTTTGAAACAGGTGAAGTATCTATCTTTGAGCCCAAACAGAACGATTTTGTTAAGTTGGAAACTGCCCTTCAGTTTGCCATCGAAGAAAGAAGAAACCGAATTGTGAAAACAATTGCCATGAATTACCTGGCGCAATTTACCCACCCTCAAACTGCTGACGACTACCGTGCTTTAATGCACTTTTTTTCGCTGCTAGAAAAGGATTTAACTGCTATTTGGGGACGAATTAAAGGGCAAGTTTTACATAGTCTATGGACCGAATTAGGTGCTCTGTATGATGGTCCCCAGGATCCTGAATTTAGAACCATGGTGAAACTTGGCGTCCAGGTTAAATTGGATAATTTAACCGATTTTCAAAAGAACATTCAGGAATCAGCAGGTTATCATCAGTATTGTAGCCAATTAATTCGTCACACCTTGTTCGGAAGATCAGTGCCATTGCCCAAACTACCGATTGTCATTCCCCATAACGTATATAATCCTCCTACTATGTAAACATTTACACTTGGAGAAAGGGCTCCAGACTTTTGCCTGCAAAGCATCGGCTGGGTTGCGCCTGCTCTCCTGGAACAAATCAAGTCCTTTTCGGTTTCACTTTACCGGTTACGAATATGGTATAATTTTGGGCTGCCTATAGAAATTATTATGAACAATGAAGATAAAAACTCTTTTTTATAGTTTGCTCATTAGCTTCCACGCTATTGCTGCCCCTCGTTTCGTTCCTGCTGAACCATTGCCCGCCGGGCATTATGAGATTGATGGGCCAGCCCTTTGTGCAACCGCTAAAGAAACACTGGCTTATTTAAATAAAGGCAATCACTATGACCCTCAGGTCATCCATGAAGGCAAGGTTTTTAAACTGCCTCTTGCACGAGTCAAAGCGACCTTAACCTTTATTTGCCAACACCAAAATGAGCTGCAGGACCCTGCTTTTGTAAAAAAACACTTTGATTTTATTCGCTGGTATCCAGACAGCGAACAAGCCAAAACACTTAGAACCAAACCCCTTCTTGCTAATTTACCCAACGATAAAATTTTAATGACGAAGTATTACGTCCATCGTGCCAAAGTATCCAGCAAACCAAGCCCGGCTTATCCCTTTGCGCTCTATGCACTTCCAAAAGATGAAGAAGCGCTCACCCTCGAAGAAGCCAATACCAAACCGGAGCTTGTTCGTTTCCACTATGGCAAACAAGCTATCTTAAAGGGTGCTTTAGCCAATAAAAATGTTCCTGTTCTCGCTTATTTAAATCGAGATGATTTGGAAGCCGCTTTAATGCAAGGCACAGTCGTCGCTGATTTTGGCAACCATGGACAGATAAAAATCTTTAACGTTAATCGCAACAACAACATTCCCTACGATAAAGCCAAAAATCCCTATAAGCAGGAGCGCTATTGGTATTTTAAGCCAGTAAACGGGATCAAAGGGTATGGGAAAGATGCTGAGTATAAAATTACCGTCAATAGCCAGGTTACTTTTGCAGCCGATCTTGAGCAGCTTGGCCTGGGAAAACTGCTTATGGTGCAATATCCTGACCAGACCGGAAAAATAAGGACACGAGCAGGTATTCTTGCTGATACTGGTGGTGCATTCCAAAATAACCTCTATCAAGTCGATTTTTTAACAGGCAGTTATGCAGGAAAAGAGGCCTTCTATCAAGCAAACAGCCATTTACCCAATTATGTGACTGCTTACTTCATGGTGTTAAAAGCGTAATATGAAATTTTTTATACCCTTCTTATTTTTTATGAGTTCTCTGGTACATGCCTTTTCTTGCCATGATGCCCAGATTATTCATAAAGCGCCCATTCAATTTGATCAAGAGCGTATTGCCTTAACCCGGCAGTATCAGTTAACCCATTATGGAATTGACTCCAAATCAATTGAAATTGAACCTAAAATGATTGTATTGCATTGGACTTGCATCCCATCACTCAAAGCAACCTTACGTATATTTAATCCGCCTACTTTTCCCCAAAGCTCCCCCCGTATAAAAGAACTGCCTGGCAACTTAAATGTCTCCAGCCATTTTGTTGTTGATCGCGACGGTAGTATTTATCAGCTTATGCCTGACAATTGGATGGCGAGACATGTCATTGGCTTAAACCATTACGCGATTGGGATTGAAAATATTGGTGGAGTGGACAGTAAAGACGACTTAACCGATGCACAAGTGAGAGCAAATGCGTTTTTAGTTTGTTATTTAAAAAAGAAATACCCGGAAATAACCCATGTTATTGGCCATAATGAGTATTTAAATTTTAAAAATACACCGCTGTGGCTTGAGCGTGATCCCAATTACCAAACCGATAAAAACGATCCTGGGCCCGTGTTTGTCAGTGAAGTTATGCGCTTAGTCCACCAGGGATAGCTGCTCATTTTGTTTGGCTGACAACTGTTTGATAAGTCCCACGCGCTTGCCCATATCAGCCATTTCAGCCGCTGTTAAGAGCGCAGCGATATTCGCCCAGTTTTCTATCAACTTAGAGGGTGCAGCATGCGCAATATCACGAATAAAATATTCTTTATCGTCAGGATTTAAAACTGCAAACAGGGTTTTTAACATCCCGACAATTTCCTCGGCAGTCATGACCTGATAGACGGGATAATCGATCGATTCGAGCTCTTCTTTGCTGCACAGGCGAGCAAGCTCTGGCATTAACTGCGTTTCTTCCTTATGAAGATGCTCTAAATTTTCTGCAATCAATTTTCTGTAACTCAAAGAGAAATGGTATCCACTCTCAATTCGTTCTTTATCGGAATTGGCTCTCCTGATAGCCGCAAGTTTATTTTTAAGGGCATTAAAAATGGCTTCATGATGTTGATGATCAGCCTCTACTTCCTGAAAAACATAGCTATTATGTTTTTTAAATAACCCATGAATTTTTTCATCTTCATGTTTGGCATGAAAACCAAGCAAATTGACCAGGTTATTCAGATCGCTCGCAATGTCCTGCACCTGTTGCAGATCACGAAAATCAGTTTTGCCAATTTTATTATCCAGCTCATTCATCACCAGGGTGATATATTTATGCTCTCTATATAAACGTCTTTCTGGACCTTGATAGATCCCGTATTGATCTTGCATTCACAGTCCTCGTGGTTATACCAAGTCTTTAATTGCTGCGATTTTAACAGGTTTCAAAATGATAGCGTATTTTTATTGACCTGGTTTGCCCAATAACAAACCAGGAATAGCGATTAAATCCCCACTCTCATTTAATCCAATTAAGTCTGTTAACTAGCTAACCCAGGCTCAATTCTTTTTTACTGGGGATTCCGGTTTTGCGCCTTTGCTTATAGAATTTGGCAAAAACAAGGTCGCTTTTGTTGCTTCCTGACCGTTTAAATATCGTTTCCAGTCATGATTAATTTTTTCTAACTTTTCATTGAGAATTTTTTCTCTTACCGTAAATGACGAGTTAAAGAGTACATCTTTTGTCAATAAATTCAGTTCTACTATTTTTTGATTGAGTCGATTAATCTCTACCTGTTTTTCTTGCATTTTTGCTTCCAGTAACGAAACTCGATGATGAGCAATCCATGTTGCCCCAATGGATACTGCAAAAGCTAATAACAAGACTGAAATATCTAATCCAGTCATACTAGACATTCTGCTTCCTTTTCCATCTTTCCCTTTTGACATGATATTCTCCCAATAATCAGCCTAGTGTTTTACTCTCCTGCTTATGAATTTGATACCGGTGAAGAGGGCGTAGTTTCCTGTGGCGCAGGTGATATGGCAGTCTCAGGGAATAATAGAAACAACATTCCCACTATGACCAATACAATGATAATAATTGACAGTTTATTCATAGTAATCCCTTAGCTTTAAGAAGGATAACCTCCTGCCATCCCTTTCTTTCTTCTTAATTATAACCTAGTGTTGGGAATTGGTTGAAAATCAACCATAACTTATTTATTTTAATAGCCTTTATTTTTTCTTTACTTGATTAACTACAATGAGAGAAGGAAAACAACGTTAAAGGGAATTTATGACATCACTACAGCATTTTGTATGCGAACACCCTTACTTTAGTATGCTGGTATTTGTGGCGATTGGCTTTCTTTTGCGCGGAATTAGGCGACTCAATCCCAAGAGTGTGCGAATAGCAATCACTGAGCTGGAATTGGCTTTGGACGATGAAGACATGGAAAGAGCAAAACATGTCCTGCAACGATTAAAATCAGGCTTCGGTCTCTAAGCTTACGCGACTTGCGATACCTTGTAAAAAAGCAAACCCCACTCTGCTATACTCTAAGCAACCGATTAGTTTTGCGCCCTTGCTAGCTTCTTTTTGGGCTGAGAAACCATGGCAAATAGCAGAAGGACTCATCGTGAAAAACCATCGATTCCTACGCATCCTCTTAATAGTACTTCTTATTTTTCCTTCTCTTAATTATGCTGACGATAACGACGTAGCGGCATGGACACGACAGGTTCTTATTTCTACCCTGTCGATTGATTACACGGTAACCCCTGAAAATTTTGCTATTTTACAGGAAAATTATATGCCCACAGCCTGGGAAGCTTTGGAAGATTTTGTTGGTGATCAGGTTAATGTGATACGCGCCGAGAAGTTAACCCTGCATCCAGTTGCCTTAGGTCCAGCGACAGTCGTCAGATCAGGTTTCTCTTTTGGCATTCATTATTGGCGGGTTAATCAGTCCATCGCCATCCCAGAATTAAACATGACTATTGATTTTTCCGTGATCGTTATCAAGGCAAATAACCCGCCTTATTTAATCCAGAATATGACGATGAGCAAACATGATTCTTAACGAAGGATGGTGCGGAAGTGCAAGGAAGCAAGTTAAGTTCCCTGCACTATTCTCTTATGGAAGGCTTACTGAAAGAGAACTCCCTTCTTCATAAGCAGTGACCAGGATGTCACAGGGATTTTGAGGATTCACCCAGGCCCTTTTATCGATTTCGCCTTGCTCACTAAACTCAACACGCCACTTTCCATTTTCCTCATCAACGCTCTGCACGGTAAGGTATATGGTATTGGTATTGCCATAGGTTTGAGAGTAAATCTTCAAATCTGGGGCATAATATTGTGCCAAAGACTGCTTCACATGCTCTTTAAGAGTTTTCAGCTCAACTGCTGAAAGCTCTGAGACGTTAAAGTAAGGCTTAAATCCTACGCGTAATTCTATTTTCATAATTATCCTGTCTAAAGTTTTAACTCGGGCTCTGCACTCGTTATTTTAAAATAATGTTTTTCCAGTACATCAATTTCAAGAAAAATTTGTAATTGCAGCTTATTAAGCGATGCAGAAAAATGTTGCTTTAAGACAGCGATCAATTTCTCACCCACCTTTTGTAAGGTCTCCTCACTGCGACCAGCCAATATTGTCAAGTTAACAAGAATAAAGGCCTGTTGTGGTTGCCCATCAGCGATATAATAATCCTTGCATTCTACTGCCCTGCTCTTGCAATTGCCTAATTGCGCGGGCAGATCTTGCGATAAAACAGCATGGAGTAAAGGAAACACAGCAGTGATCTTATCTTTCTCGATGACATTGGCACTGTATTCTAAAAGCAATTGTGGCATACCATTCCCTCCTCTGTTTTATCGCGCTTTTATACCCGATTTCAGTTCTTTAGAACATAGTTTAGAACTGAGTTACTTTAATTTTTTTATCAGCCCAAAATAAATGTCTGGCAATAGGTGGAATTTTCAAAATTATCTGATAGAATCATCTCGTTTATTTCTATGCCTCACTGTGAATAACTTTTCTTCCCTCATTGCCCCTCTTCACTTGCTTAAAATCAATTTTATTATATCTTCCTGATTTTAAATGATTTTTTGTTTTTACTTACCATAAACCCATCCATTTTTATCCACAAATTCTGTGGATAATTCTGTGCATTAACTGCTTGAAACCCCTTGGTAGCCAAGCCAAAGATGATATACTCTTGCCATGTTTACGAAAATTGCAGCTTAGAATGCGTTCCTTATCGAATTTCATCTTCAGTATTCTATTGATTTTATTTGCCAGTTTTGTCCATGCTGAGAGCAACCTAAAAGAATTCGAGCAAAAATTAAGCGATTCCGTTATCACGACAAAAATTACTGCCAAATTTACTAAAAACCGTGATCTTAATCCTTTGAAAATCTACGTCTCAACGAAAGATGGTATTGTGACCTTACGTGGCCATGTAAAAAATAGACAAGCCTATGTAGATGCCCTTCGACTTGCCAAAGTAACCAAAGGGGTAAAGGCCGTTGAAACCGATGAATTGGTCATCAAGCAGGTAAACACTGCCTTAACCGATGCTTATATTACTGCCAAAGTCGAAGCGGCTATTTTACGAGCCAAGGTGTTTGACGATGAATCAATTCCGTTAGTCGGCATCAATGCAACCACAACAAATGGTACTGTCACCCTGTCTGGAAATCTCAAGCAAAAAAAATCCATTGTCGCGATAATAAAGCGGGTCAATGCCGTGCGAGGCGTCAAGAAAATCGTTTCTAACTTACAGGTAGTTAACAAGGAAGGTTAATGAAGGATTTCACTCGGTTTAAATTTTTCCTCTGGTATTTTGGCCATTTTCAAGTTCCTTTGATTGGCCATTTGAAACCCAAACTAATCGCTCTCGATGAGCAAAAAATTGTTGCTAAAATAGCTTTAAGAAGACGTAGTAAAAACCATCTTAACTCCATGTATTTCGGCGCCTTGGCAGTGGGCGCTGATCTTGCTGGCGGCTTACATAGTTTCTATCACGCAAAGCGAGCCAACTTGAAAGTATCCGTTGCGTTTAAATCGTTTCAGGCCCAATTTCTTCGCCGGCCTGAATCCGATGTTTATTTTGTCTGTGAAGAAGGCGATCGGGTCAAGGAGATGCTCTTGGAATCTAAAAAGTCCGGTGAGCGGGTAAACAAGCCAATCCAAATCAGGGCTTTTACTGATTATCTTAAAAACCCTGAAGAAGTCGCTACCTTTAGTCTAGAGTTATCAGTTAAGGTATTAAATTAGGGACTTTCTATTTCTACTCTCTTAGCGCTTAGGGTTGATTGTCTGCGCTTCGCTGCTCCCATACCAGGATGTATGCTCTGCTGCGATACCCAACAAGTCAATCCTAAGAACTCAAGCTAGCGACATGGAAACAGTCCCTAATAAAGCTGGAATAAACGGTCAATGAGTGCAAAAAATGAATTTTCGCCACTGGCAAATCGCTGTATTACTCCTCCTTCTTAGCACCTATAGTGTGTTATTTTATTTTGTTTTTACTTATCAATATAAACTCGATTTTTCATCGTTTTACTCCGCCTTTCAGCTTTTTGATGCCGGAGATAATCCCTATCAAAGTTTATATACGACTTATTTGCTTACCATAAAAAAGTTATCCGCTAATCTTAATCCACCAATTGTGCTCTGGGTACTCACTCCTTTATTACGCCTTAACTATGATCTGGCCTTGATTATCTGGTCAGGCCTTTCTTTACTGTTAGGATTAATCGGGGCTCATTTTAGTTTTAAGCTGGCCTTTCCTGCCGAATTCATTAAGAAGAATTGGCTGAGTTTATACCTCCTTTATTTATCCTTGTTCGCAACAGTCATGGATACTGCCATTGCCCAATTTGGTTCAATTTTATTTTTCTTTATCATGACCGGTTATTATTGTTACCTTAACAACAGAGAATATAGTGCCGGCCTACTTTGGGGCATCATCATCGCGATGAAATTCTTTCCGGCCTTACTTTTTTTCTTTGTGTTAAAACAAGGCCGCTACAAAGTCTTTATGGTCATGTTCGTTACCCTGCTGGTACTGTGCCTTATCCCATGGGTTGTTTTAGGGACAACTATCTACAAGCAATATTTTTCCATGATGACCCGGGTTCTTTGGTACGGTGATAGTTGGAATGCGTCTCTTTATGGTTTTCTGTTCCGTTTATTTATTGATGTGCACGATAAAACACAGAGTTTAATCGCCATTAAGACAGCCTATATTTTTCTATTTTTCAGCCTTCTCTTCTGGTACCTGAAAAAAAGTACCGGAAAATCGACAGCCCAGAATCACCAACCGTTCTGTTTGACCTTGGTCATGATGTTATTAATGAGTCCTTTCGGTTGGTTATATTATTTTCCCTTGTTAATTCTTCCTTTTGCCTGTCTCTGGATAACCGCCATTGATAAAAAAACAAATACGGCTCAATTACTATTCCTGTGGCTTATCAGTTTATTTCTGCTTAACTTCCCAATTGACTATGTTCGTACCACCGATATGCCTACCTTCCTAGGTAAACTTGGTTTTTATTCTTTTTATTTTTATGGTTTATTGCTGTTGGCTCATCTGTTGACACGACAACCAATCCTCCCTCCTGCCAATGATCTGAGCATAAACAAAGCGCCTGCCTACTTCACCCCATCACTATCTATTATTATTTCTTTCGGTCTTTTAATTCCCATTATTAGTTTTGTTATGCGCTTATTCTCTATTCCTGGCGTACCCCTCTTGCATTATTAGAGGAGAGGCGTTTTTATTATTTTGCCTAATTGACAAACCCATGCATGCCGTCTAACGTTAACAAAGAATGCTTAATCTCTATGCGACTGAATTTAGGCCATCATGATCAACTTAACCATTCACACACAACCTGATGATGAAACTTGTGGCCCCACCAGTCTACATGCTATTTATCGCTTTTATGGCATGGATATCAGTCTTGAACAGGTCATTAGTAAGGTAGAGCGTTCTCTTTCAGGGGGAACCCACGCCCCCATGTTAGGCAAACATGCCTTACAACATGGATTTCAGACAACGATTTACATTAACAATCTTAATGTGTTTGATCCAACCTGGTTCAGAGGTGACCAAGGGGAAGCCTGCCAAAAAATGCTGATGCTTAAGCTAAAAGCACAAATGAAACATAAAAGAGAGAAAGGATTCACTCAAGCAAGCCACGCTTTCCTGGAATACCTGGATCTAGGCGGTCAGGTGCGCTTTCGTACGCTGAGTGTGCAATTACTTAAAGAATATTTCTCTCAAGGTATCCCGATATTAACCGGGCTTAGTGCGACTTATTTATATCGTAGTGCACGTGAACGTTTCACTAAACAAGGAGAATCTATTTATGATGATATTCGAGGCACTCCCTGTGGCCATTTTGTTGTGCTCTGCGGTTATGACAATAAAAGGAGACTCATTGTTGTCGCTGACCCGCATCGCGAAAACCCGATTTCCCATGACAATTATTACAAAGTAAGCGGCCACCGCCTAATTAATGCCATCATGCTCGGCGTCCTAACCTATGATGCTGTGTTACTTATAATTCAACCCAAAGAGTCGTGAATGCAAACTATAATAGTAACGGATGACCCACCAAGCTGGGAATTTTTAAGCCCACTCGCCAATATTGTTAATGCTTTAGATTACTTGTCCAGTGAAAATTATCATCAAAGCAAGTCGATGCGGGTGATTAATCTTTGCCAATCCTATGGCCATCAGACCATTGGTTATTACGTCTCACTGCTGGCCCATGCCCGTGATCATAAAGCCATTCCCTCAGTCCATAATATCCAAGATGTACTCAACGTGAGTCTATCGATTCTTATTTCACAGGATATTGATGAGGAAATTCAACACAGTCTTCAGGACATTAAGGGGGATGAATTTATTCTAAGCCTCTATTTTGGCCAAAATATGGCTAAACGTCATGCGACCCTTGCTAAAAAATTGCATGGATTATTCCCCCTGCCAATGCTTCGCTTCATCCTGGAGAAAAAGAAACAGTGGCGGATTAAAAAACTGCTGCCCTTATCACTGAATGATGTTCCCGAGCATCATCTCGAATTCATGAAGCAAGCCGCTGAAAATTATTTATCGAAGAAACGCTTTCACCAATGGCGTAAAAAGCAACGTTTTCATGATTTGGCGATTCTGATTGACCCCTGTGAATTGAATGCGCCCTCTAACAAAAAAGCCTTGGATTTTTTTGTCAGTGCCGGTGAGGAGTTGGGATTAAACATCGACTTTATTGAAAAAAGTGACAACAAATCCATTGCTGAATATGACGCTCTGTTTATACGGGCAACCACTTCCGTTAACCATTACACCTACCGAATGGCAAGACGAGCTGCCCAGGAGAATCTGGTTGTGATTGATGATCCACAATCCATCGTCAAATGCAGCAATAAGGTTTATCTGGCTGAATTAATGCGTAGCCATCAAATATTGACGCCAGAAACTACTTTTATCAGTAAATACGATAAAAATCTTCCAGACATAGAGTTTCCTTGTATCTTAAAAAGGCCAGACAGTGCGTTTTCCCATGGTGTTCTTAAACTCGATGATGCGAAATCGTTACAGAAATCCCTGAATCAATTTTTCAAGATTTCTGATCTGGTTTTGATCCAACCTTTTATTCCAACGGAATATGATTGGCGTATTGGTATTTTAGATAACAAACCCATTTTTGCCTGTCGTTATTACATGGCTAAAAATCACTGGCAAATTTATAATTGGAATGCCTTGAGCGAGAAAAGAGAGGGGGCAACTGAAACCGTTCCTCTTAATGAAGTGCCTGAAGCCATTATTAAAACCGCGTTAAAAAGTACCCGTTTAATTGGTGATGGCTTATACGGTGTCGATATCAAAAGCCAGGGTGATAAGCACTATGTTATTGAAGTGAATGATAATCCCAATATTGACTGTGGCATAGAAGATAAAATTTTGGGTGATTCTTTATACGAACACATAATGGGTGTTTTTTTACAACGTATTCGCAGGAAACATGGTTATGTCTGATTATTCGCTTTCTTCTGTTTTAGGCATCGAAATTGAGTATATGCTGGTCGATCGCAACAGTTTGAATGTACAACCCAAAAGTGATGTGATCTTAAGTGCTCTGGCAGGGAAACAAGTCAACGAAACAGTACTTCCCAATGGGGATATTGCTGCCAGCAATGAATTAGTGATGCATGTACTGGAATTAAAAAATAATGGCCCAAAACCACCGCATGCCCCCTTAGTAGAGCAATTTCAGCACGCCATACAATCCTTACAGCCGTTATTAGACCAGCACAATTTACAATTAATGCCCTCTGGCGCCCATCCCTGGATGAATCCACTGACGGAAACAGAACGGTGGCCCCATGGTAATAATGCCATTTATCGCCAGTATGATTCTATTTTTAATTGTCAGGGGCATGGCTGGGCTAATCTACAAAGCATGCACGTCAATTTACCTTTTGCCAATGATAGTGAGTTTTGCCAATTACACAATACGATTCGTCTGCTACTGCCTTTGCTCCCCGCGCTCGCAGCCAGTACCCCTTTCCTTGATGGTAAAGCAACCGGATTAAAAAATTCACGCTTGTATTTTTATGGTAAAAACCAACAGCGGATCCCATCCATCAGCGGCGACATCATTCCCGAATTTATTCGTTCTGAGGAAGAGTACAGAGAAACAATTTTGGCACCCATGTATGACGATATCCGTCCCTATGATCCCGAAGGGATTTTGCAATATGAATGGCTAAACTCCAGAGCAGCGATTCCCAAGTTTGACTATAAAGCCATCGAAATTCGCATTCTTGACTCACAGGAATGCGTGCAGGCTGATATTGCTATTGCGCTGGCCATCCATGCTATTTTGAACTATTGGCAACAGAACTCTCCCTATTATTTAGACACACCTTGTGACTCTAAACGCTTAAAAACAGTCTATGAGCAGACCATCAAAGAGGGTTTATCGGTTACTGTTGATGATGCTGAATTATATAGACAATGGCAATTACCCCAAAAACGGACTCTCAGTTGTCGCGATATCTGGTCGCAACTTCTTGAACGAGTCAGCAGCGATTTGGATAACCCTTGTCAGCGTGCGCTCGAATATCTTTTAAGCCAAGGCAATTTAAGCGAGCGGCTTTTACGCGCCTGTGGAAATGACTACACCAAGCCAACACTGGCCAGGCTTTACCGCCAATTAACGCATTGCCTCTACACGAATCAAATGTTTAATCCATCATGAAACCCCTGGGTCTTGTAATAAGTTGCGAACATGCGGTTAATACGGTACCGGTTGCTTATCAAAAGCAGTTTGCCCCTTACCGCCACTTATTAGAATCCCATAGTGGTATCGATTTTGGTGCCTTGTTTGTAGCGCGTTATTTGCAACAGGTTTTTAATTGTGATTTTATTCAGGCGGAAGCAACCCGCTTGCTGATTGACTGTAACCGCAGTTTGACTCATCCCCGTTGTTTTTCTGAAATCACGATTAACTTGCCCCAGGCAGAAAAGCAGCAACTTATTCAGCAGTATTACTTGCCCTTTCGCCAGGCAGTAGTAACGAAAATAGAAGAACAAATTGCCCAAGACCGGCAAGTGATTCACTTATCCATTCATAGTTTTACACCAATCCTTAACGCGAAAGAGCGTAATGCAGACATTGGCTTTCTCTATGATCCAGGGCGTGCAAGCGAAAAAATGCTTGCCCGAGAATGGCAACAACAGTTTAAGAAGCACCATAGCCAACTGCGTACCCGGCTGAACTACCCTTATCTTGGCATCAGTGACGGTTTTACCAGCGCCCTACGCAAGCAATTTTTTGATCAAGATTATGCAGGTATCGAAGTTGAAACCAATCAAGCCTTGGTTCGGGATGAGAAAACCTTAATCAAGGTAGCAGACGCGCTGGCAACAACATTCCCTCGACTGGCGCATGGATAAAGCCCTGGGGCACGCGTAAAAAGAAAATGGAGCCTGATCGCTATTCAGGCTCTTTAATTCAGAGTGGTGTTTGGCAACGCAGTCCTTATTCCTCCCTGACTAGTCTATCATTACACGTACCATCCTCTCTCTTTGGTTCTATTGAAATGCCAATCCCCAATAAAAGAGAAATCGGGGGGTGGCAATCATTGGAACGAAAAGAGACCCTAAGCTATTAATTGATGACAATGTTGTTTTATAGATTGCCAGGTATTATCCCCGAGAATTTCTTCACTGATCTTGCTCATTGACAAAAAACAACTTGCAGGTGCCATAAGTTCCACTGTTTTAAACATCAATACACGCTCGTCAAAGTTCATAGCCGGCAAATGATTACTCAGCCATTTTCTACCTTCTTCAGGATCATGATAAACTTGAAATGCCATCATCATCCCACTTAATTCCGGGGCAGCAGCAATCTCCCATAAATTTTGCATAACATATTCTTCTTTATCTATATGGTAAAGATAATTGGCAATGAACCGATTAAGCGCGCGGTAAAACTCTAACCCTTGTTCCTGGCGTTTCGGGTAATGGTTTGTTAATAACTGAATATGAGCAAAATTTTCTTCCAGATTTAATAATTCTTTTTTTAATTCTTCATGTTCATTATCCAAAGTACGGGAAGCACTGGGCATTTTTCTGCGTAATAATGGATGGATAAAAATGTCTTCGTGATCAGCATGACTGCGTATACCTGTTAAAAAAACAGCAAGCTCTTCGGCAAGTGGCAATAGCTTTTCCGGCTCATTATAATTAATATCACCTGCATGCATTGCAAGATTGAACATTTGCTTCCGTTGACACTGATGTACATAGGTATAAAAATCAATTCTCATGGGTCTTCCTATCTTAAATTTAAATAATATCGACGTTCCTCTGGCGGAAACTTTTCAATTGCATACCTTAAAGTAGTGCGGGAAAAGCGGGCATGATGTAGCTCAAGAAATTGCTTTAACGCCAAAATATTTCGCTTACCAACTTCTCGTAACATCCAACCTGTTGCTTTGTGAATCAAGTCTTCCTGATCTAAAAGCAAAATTTCAGCAAGTTTAAGAGTATGATCAATTTCATTGTGACGGATGAACCACCAGGTTGAGATAATAGCAATGCGCCTATCCCATATGTTCTTAGAATGAACTAATGTGTAGAGTAATGTTTTTTCACGGTTTAAAAGATAAGGACCAACAACATAGGGAGCGACCCCATCTACCCCATCCCAATCACGAATAGTGTGTCGATGTTCAATGTAAAAATTAAAAAGATTTAGTTGCTCTTTTTCATCCGCCTTTTTGAACTTTAAGCATAGGATGATATACGCAATAGAGCGTTCATCATGGACATCAGAACTCATAAGTTCAAGAAGATTAGTTAATGAAAGAGTAATGAATTGCTTTGCTATCTGGCGCAGCAAAGCTGTCGAAACCCCCAAAAATATATCTTCTTGGGAATTTTTAAAAAATTTACGTATATTGAGCGCGCTCGATTTATTTTCGTGCTCGAGTAGCTGCTTTTTTAGAACAATTAATTCACACATTTTTTTTTATCTTCAAATGAATAAGCCTACATCGTATCAAAAAGAAAAATTAGTTATTGGAAAAACCCGACAATTGCCATGGAGCAGGTGTTTTTCTGTATAGGATTTGAAATCATTAATAATAGGAGACTGATCATAATAGTAAAGATTGAACGTCCTTGATTAAAAAATACCAATACGTCTTGAAAATGAGTTAATGCTGAAAATTTCTTTAGGGTTAACCCAATACGCTGTAAGTTGCGTTCTAAAAGTCCAGACAACTTAATTAAATCACTTATTTTGACGCTAGAACCTTGTTTCTATAACAATAGGCTCTAGCAGTCCTACCTGGAAGCGTCCAAGATTCCAAGTAGGATTCTTTGCAGAGGGCAGGGCACGGCTCTGTAGAGACTTCCACAAGCCTTGCGTGAAAAGTTTTTATTTACCTCTCTCAAATCGCAGACTTGAAAGAGTCCCCCCCGATAAAATTAACCACCTCGGCTGCCTCAAAGCGAGTAAATGGCTTGGAGATAAAACCACTTATATAAGCATCTTTCGCCTGCTCATAAAATTGCGCCTCGCTATGAATACTAAGGACAATAATAGGCGTATCTTTGTTGTGTGTGCTTTCGGTTTTAATTAATTTTGCAACCTCGAAACCATTCTCACCGGGGTATAGGCCTAGATCCATTAGAACTGCATCGTAGGGAACGGTATTGCATTTTTCGATCGCGCTGTCACCATCCGCGGCAATATCGACCACACAATCCAGATCTGTCAAATGTTGTTTAGCAACTACCTGAGCAGGCTGAGAATCCTCTACTACCAATATGCGATAGGGTTTATTCATCTTAATTTCCTAACTATATCCATGGCTAAAACATTTGATGGTCGCGCTCTTGCTGCTTAATTTTTAGCCTTCCATAGCGCACAGCTTTTGCTTAATTATAAGCCATACAGAGCTATTTATGCCACATCGCGGCGCATAAAT
Source organism: Legionella donaldsonii (assembly GCF_900452385.1). Classification (NCBI taxonomy): domain Bacteria; kingdom Pseudomonadati; phylum Pseudomonadota; class Gammaproteobacteria; order Legionellales; family Legionellaceae; genus Legionella; species Legionella donaldsonii. Next base: position 2,882,475 of record NZ_UGOA01000001.1, read on the forward strand.
TCAAAGTGTAGTCCAAATTTAAAAAAAATGTTTCAATTTTTTGCTCATAACCAGTTAGAGTGACCCAGAATAGTAAAGCGAACTATGGAGCAATAGACTCTCTAACTCATGTCAGTTATTGCCTGCTCCTAATAACAGGGGAAAAACCTTAGGATATTTCTGTCAAACGTGGTGAGCAATGCCTCATGCAGAGCTATTTTCGATTGCTATTATTGACTGGACCTAATGTACCAGATCCGGTACACACCCTTGCACCATTCTCAATTCTACAAGAGAATTCGGTTTGGGTTTGCGGGCTACCTCCACTCACTCCTTTTAACTCTTCCTGGGCAATTTTTTTGACTTTCTTGGCGGATACCTTTTTTGTGGGTTTCATTTGAATTCTCCAATCTGGCAATATTTTAATCATAGGTAAGGATTGAACCATTTACCAGCTTGGCTGGACGTATAAAAAATAACCTGTTGATCGCTCTAGAATAATTTTTACGCAGGCACTCACCATTCCCGTCTTAGTACTTTCAGCAGGATAAAGTTAATGTTACGCTCTAAAGCAACACACTAGACCCCGCTTATTTTTCAAGGACTGATTGATGGACTACCAATTAACCAATAAGACAGCGCTTGTGACCGGTTCAACGGCAGGCATTGGATTTGCCATTGCTCAATTACTGGTACAGGAAGGAGCAACCGTTGCGATTAATGGTCGAACGCAGCAAAGGGTAGATGAGGCTATTCAAAAAATAAAATTGGCCTGTCCCAAAGCCAAACTCATTGCCCTTCCCGCGGATTTAAGTCTAAAGCAGGATTTTGAAACCATTTTTCACCAATTACCAACCCTGGATATCCTGGTCAATAATTTTGGTATCTATGAGGCGAAACCATTTGGTGATATTTCTGATGAGGATTGGCAACGGTTCTTTGACGTAAATGTGATGAGTGGCGTACGTCTTAGCCGTCATTACCTCCCTGATATGTTTAAAAGAGACTGGGGAAGAATCATTTTTGTTTCCAGTGAATCAGGCTTACAAATTCCTGCCGAAATGATTCACTATGGCATGACAAAAACAGCCCAACTGTCTATCGCGCGTGGCCTGGCGGAAACAACAGTTGGCACCCATGTTACTGTTAATTCTGTATTACCCGGCCCGACAAGCAGTGAGGGGATCACGCAATTTGTGGCAAACATTGCAAAAGAAGAAAACAAAAAACCGGAGCAAATTGAAAAAGAAGTCTTTACTTCTTTACGGCCAACCTCGCTACTCAAGCGTTTCATTACCCCCGATGAAATCGCCGCGATGGTCGCATTTTTATGCAGCCCCCTATCTGCAGCGACTAATGGCGCTGCAATACGGGTTGATGGGGGTATTGTGCGGTCAATTGCCTGATTTTAAGCGGCATAGCCCTCTGTTCTTAGCTAGGTTCTCGGATTTCTTGGGTTTCTTGGAAGCCCATGAAATCTGGGATCCGAAAGGTCTTGGTCTTGTAAACTCTCTCCAGTACCGAGGTTGCCTGCACGACCTCCAGAAATATTCTTCAGATCCTCTTTTTTAACCGATTTTTTCGCTTTATTTTTTGAAGATTCTTTGGAAGACTGCTTCATGATTATGTCCTATAACAAAGAAAATATTCCCTAAGTATAGTTTAAGCAACAGCATACAACTGGAGTGCCCTCAAATACCGATTTAATTTCTTCATTATTAGCCTTGTAAAAAAAGCGCGTACCTATTCCCATAAGTAAAAAAACAAGATATAATGTTTAAAAATTAAACAATCTGGAGAATTAACATGCCGTCTACAACTAAACCCAACTATGTGGAAACCGATATTTTACCCGATGTTGATAATCCAGGATATGGCAGATTTCGTGAGCACGTTTTCTTTGGCGCTGCACGCACTCATTTGGGAATGTCAACTCCAAATCCAGATGCAGGTCTAACTCGTATCAGCCAAGGTTTGAATGATCCTGCCGTTCAACAACAAGTCACTAATAAACTAGAAATCGTAGCCCGAAATCAGGAAACTGCTGAGGCATTAGAAGATGTTCTTCCTCCAGAGCTTATCTCCGTGGTGAACAAGTTTTAATTTATCGTGGGGTAACGCGCAAGAAGTGCATCCACGCACCTATTGCGCGTTACCAGTCTTATTCCAAAACTGGTCAATGTCATTTTAATTGTCTGTTGGCATACCAGCCATATAATAAATAGCTGCTGCTATCGCTTCATCAGAGCAATTCTTATTCGATGCATCGGCTTCTTTACATAAGCCGCCATGAGGCATTAATCCTTTTCCAGTGCCTACTTTATAGAGTAAGTAATCGATCGCTGTTTTAAATCGGGTCGGGTTATTCTTCGACTCCATGATTGCCTTATTAAATCGGATAGCCCATGCCTGTTTATTGAAGGCAGCCGGAGCATGCATCCCCGGAGCAAAACGAGGATCATGACAAGTTTGGCATGTCATTTCATAAGTCTTTTTACCTAAATCACTGGCTATGAGGGTGCTACTAAATGCAATGAGGAGACTAAGTAATATTGTTTTCATTGGAAATCCCTGTATAAATTAATAACAATCCATAAATCCGGGTTACTTTTCAATTTTAACAATTAACGATTGAAAAATCTTATTGGATTTTAGAATACCTACACTATAATCAAATCAATATTAACCGGGATTACATAATAAGATAAAACCCGCTTATGAGTAACATCTCTACTAACCTTGACTCTTTGATTCATGACGCCACATTGTATCTCAATGAGACAAAGTCTATTCTCGGTAAACTTCCTCAAATAGCAACGGACGATGAGGATTCTTCGGATGGTGAAAAAATTCTTACCATTCAATTAATCCTGCAATACCGTTTAAGCGGTGAAGATGCCTTGAGCTTTTTGTTAAAAATAGATCAAAATTTGCTTTATTTACTCGGAATTCAGCCTCAGCATTCGGCTAAAATGAATATCGATCGCTTGGCTTATGCGGTAGGAAATGAAGATTTAAGACAACTCTTAACGATTTTAGGAACATTAGCGTCTTCCCTCTCCAAGATTATTGCTCGTTATAAAAGCAGCCATACCTCTTTTTCATTCAAAGACAAAAAGCCTCAAAAACAGCACATGATGACAAAGGCCTTGGCTCAACTCCTTGACAAACAAAAGCAATTCTTAGATGTCTTGCAGAAGCTGAATTTAGAAACAGAACACCTTTTAAAACTGCAAGCTTCAGGGCCTATTTTGGATCACATTGCCGCCCTAAGAGGACCCATTTCACAGTTTTCCAAAGACATCATTGATGGTCTTGAGCAGGCAAAACAGCTCTATCATCAAGTTAATAAAACCCCTTTGCTAGACTATCAACTTGATGCTTTACTAAAAAAAACTGAACAAGTGCTTCATTCAATGCCAAGTCCCTATAATCCCCATCCGCATTACCCCATCAAACAGTTTGATCATCCAATCACCTCTGAGCAACTTGAACAACGAGCTGCGGCAAAACGATTAAGGCCTTTCTTTGGGTAACGAATTAAAATGGATAGGATAGGATAGGATAGGTCAGGCCACCTTAATGATGACCTTCGTATTCTACTAAACTCTCATCTTGAGTATTATCTTGAAATTGAGAGGAATCCCATTTCCAGTTTCTAATTTCCGGTAAATCTTGTCCATGCTGTCTGATGTACTGTTGGTGCTCTAACAATTTTATTTTAGTATTCTCAACCAGTTTTTGTTCTTCGCTACCTGAATGGGGTAACTGGTTAAGCACTTCCAGAACCAGGTGGAAACGATCCAATTCATTTAATACCGTCATATCAAAAGGAGTAGTAATAGTCCCTTCCTCTCTATATCCTTTAACCTGTATATTTTTATGGCCGGATCGGTTACTGGTCAGACGATGGATGAGCCATGGGTAGCCATGATACGCAAAAATGATTGGTTTATCCTGAGAAAACAACCGATCAAACTCTTCGTCACTTAGGCCATGCGGGTGTTCATGGGCCGGTTGCAATTTCATTAAATCAACCACGTTAATCACGCGAATTTTTATATGAGGTAATTCAGCACGTAAAATAGAAACGGCAGCCAAGGTCTCAAGGGTAGGAACATCGCCTGCACAGGCCATGATGACATCAGGGGATGTCCCTTTATCATGACTTGCCCATTCCCAAATCCCTATTCCATTAGCGCAATGCTGTTTTGCTTCTTCTATTGAAAGCCACTGCGGCGCGGGGTGTTTTCCGGCAATAACCACATTGACAGAATGTTTACTCTCCAAACAGTGATGCATAACAGACAACAAGCAATTGGCATCGGGAGGGAGATAGGCACGTATTATTTCTGCTTTCTTGTTGACGATATGGTCGATAAACCCAGGATCTTGATGTGAAAACCCGTTGTGATCTTGTCGCCAAACATGGGAGGTGAGTAAGTAATTTAATGAAGCAATTTTTTTACGCCAGGGAATCGTTGATGTGACCTTTAGCCATTTGGCGTGTTGATTAAACATGGAACTAATAATATGAATAAATGCCTCATAACAATTAAAAAGGCCATGGCGCCCTGTCAATAAGTAACCTTCTAACCAGCCTTCACATTGATGCTCGCTCAATACTTCAAGCACCCTGCCTTGCGACGCTAAAAAGCTGTCAGTGGGGACAATCTGGGTATCCCATTGCCGATTCGTTGCCTCAAATACAGCTTCTAATCCATTGGATATGGTTTCATCCGGCCCAAATACACGAAAATTTTTTGTATTTAACTGGATTATATCTCTGATATAGGGTCCCAAAACATGGGTATCCCCTATCCCCTGCATACCGCGCCTGCACAACTGAACCGAGTAGTTCTCAATTGCAGGTAATTGGAGTGGCTGTAATAATAATCCGCCATTTGCATGAGGACTTGCACTCATCCGTTTTTCATTTTCGGGCGCCAGGGCACTTAACTCATTGAGTAGTCGACCCTGCTCATCAAACAGCGTCTCTGGTTGATAACTTCTAAGCCAATGCTCCAGGATGTTTAGATGTTCTATATTGCTTGAGCAATTAGCAACCGGTACTTGATGGGAACGGAATGTCCCCTCAATGGGTATACCATCAACCACCTTAGGGGCAGTCCAACCCTTAGGCGTTTTTAAAATAATCATGGGCCAGCGCAGGCGTTGGGTATTGTTGTTAGAGCGCGCATCGTGCTGCATACCCTTAATCTGCTCAATGACCGTTGCAAGGACGGTTGCCATCTTCTCATGCATCAGGAGAGGTTCATCGCCTTCGACCCAGTAAGGCTCCCACCCATAGCCGTAAAATAATTGCTCTAATTCCTCTTTCGTAATACGGGCTAAAATCGTTGGATTAGCTATTTTATAGCCGTTTAAATGAAGGATAGGCAACACAGCACCATCCGTTACCGGGCATAAAAATTTATTGGAATGCCACGCCGTGGCAAGTGGTCCGGTCTCTGCTTCCCCATCGCCAATCACACAAGCAGCAATTAAATTTGGGTTATCAAATACCGCACCAAAAGCATGGCTTAACGAGTATCCCAATTCGCCGCCTTCATGGATAGAACCAGGACATTCTGGCGATGCATGACTTGGAATCCCACCGGGAAAAGAAAACTGGGCGAACAATTGACGCAAACCGTTTTCGTCTTGAGTAATAGCCGGGTATATTTCGCTATAAGTTCCTTCAAGGTAAGCGTTGGCGACCACTGCAGGGCCACCATGCCCTGGACCAGAGATATAGATCATATTCAGATCATATTTCTTAATGACGTGGTTTAGATGGGCATAAATAAAGTTTTGTCCTGGCGTTGTTCCCCAATGCCCTAATAGCCTGGGCTTAATATCTGAGAAAGCCAAAGGACGTTTCAGCAGTGGATTGTCGCGTAAATAAATTTGCCCGACTGACAAGTAATTCGCTGCCCGCCAATAACCATCTATTTTATTCAGTATTTCTTGATTCATTGTTTCTTTTCGTTTTTAAAATAAGCCCATTGAATGAGCGGGTATAAAGCTAATAGGGTGTGAATTATATCGAAACACTCGATAAAAAGTCTTGAATCCTTAGCAAAGTTGAATCGATATTCTGATTTTAGTTATATTAACGCATAATAAGTCGAAAGGTTATTTAATTTATGAATACTGTAGAAGTAATGGCGCCCCCAACCATTGGTGTTTACCTGGGATCAAGTATGGGAAACAACCCCTCTTTTAAAAACGCCGTTATCTCTCTAGGCAAAGGAATTGCCGAATGTGGATATACCCTCGTATACGGCGGAGGAGGAACGGGTTTAATGGGACTTCTTGCTGAAACCGTTAAAACGTTTGGTGGAAGCGTGATTGGGATAACGACGGAGCACCTTGCCAAAATAGAACCACCCAGTGATTTTTTAGATGAATTACATATCGTGGGCTCCATGTATGAGCGAAAACGTTTAATCCATGAAAAATCAGCGCGTTTTATCGCAATGCCGGGAGGGATTGGGACATTCGATGAACTATTCGAAACCTGGTGCGCCATCAAAATAGGTGTCATTAAAAAGCCTCTTGGCTTGGTCAATATAGAAGGGTATTTTAACTCCATGATCCAGTTTGTAACGTCCTGTAGTACTGATTATAACTTTATCAATGGACAAGACATTAAAATTCCAACCATCTATGATGAGATTTCGGTCTGTATAGAACATTTAAAAGAAGGGCGACAAGGTAACTTGTTTGACGTTTCTACCGAGGTAAATTCCGATCATACCAATAACAGATATAACTATTCTGTTGAAACGTTTGAGATAAGTTAACTTTTTATCGCAGGCAAGTTGATTAAGGTCGCTATACCCTAAGTGCTTTAAACCTGCTTTTTTGCTAACTACCCTGAAAATTTGTAAGACATCTCTTACAAAATCTACTTACTATGTCTTAATGACGCACACGGAGAATTAAGCCATACTTATCTTATTGGGGAGTTGCAAATAGCAGGACAGGATGTCCTTAAAAAGGGAATCAACACAAGGATGTGTTGGCCACAGGAAGTGGAATTTGCAACTTACCAAATTAATCTATTTTTCTTCCAGCCACAGCTCCGCATTGATTATTCCAAACTACAACCGACAATAATTGCGCTCGTATATTTCTTAATTTTTGAAAAATGGATTGCCGATGCTGCGTGGCTTTTCTCGTATGGATACCTTTGGACGCTGCAATTTGCTTAAGCCCGCTCTATCTTTTCGGTAAGTTACTCTGGCCTTATAATTTAAAATGTCTACTCATTAAGGCCTCGAGGTCGTCTGTTGAAGTCGTTGATTTAGATTCTTTCACTTCACTATCTATTCCACTTGCGTTAATTTTTTTAATATCCTTCGCCATCTGAACATTGCTGGCAAGAAATCTGCAAACCTCTGAGGTTCCCCCCAAGCAACTTTCTTTGGGAAGTTTCAATATCGTGCTAAAAGAGCTTCCCAATCCAACCGATTTGAGCGTCTCTTTAACCCCGGGATAGGCGTCAATTGCGTCCTTCTCTGCCTGGGGCAAATTTTCATAATATTGTTTGAATTGAGAAAAAGCCTCTCCTCTGACAAGATCCTGTAATGAAATATCCATATCACTTAAATCTTCCAACTCTTGGTGGCTATATTTAGCTCGAACACTGTCTTCAAAATCGGCATCCAGGCATCGCATCCCGGATCGATTATAAAGACTCATCATCTGCTCCACTGTTTCATCACTGATCACGTCAAGATATTGCTCTCTATCCTTCGTGTAGTTTTTAAAAAAATCCGCGAGATAATCACTCATGCCCTTTAATTTTTTCATATCTCTTACTGAAAAATTTTCTTTGGCGTAGAAATTATTAAGCTCATTGCATTTTTTGGTATGATCTTCAAGTTCTTCAATGGTAAATGCCCATTTTTTTCCTTGGCTATCAGTGCTTACAAAAAGAGAGCTCGATGGTATCGTGTCTACGCCTGTACCATCTAACGTTCTGGGTTAGAGACGGTTATTCTTTTACCTTTGTACTTAATTTTTTGCATAGATGCACCATAAAAACGTATTTTACTTAATTATAGGTCTTGATGATTTCAAATCAACCACGATAATAGAAGAAAGCCCCCGCACATTGCGGTTTAATGGGTGCACTACAAAAACTCAAAAGGCTACAATTGCCCTCTATTAGGCTCCGAAACCCAAGGCTCCTGTACTGGGTGGGTGGGGATTTTGCTGTTGATAGAGGAGGAGACGGCTCGGTCGCCACATTCGAGTCGGTACCGTCGCCCGTCTGCGTTTGGAAACCTTAGGTCGAATAAAAAACTTCAAACTTGCAGAGCTTATGCAGCAAGTAGCCTGGGTGAAACGAAGTGAAACCCGGGTTACAGTCCTGCAGACCTTCACTCAGACTACATTGACTCGTTTGTTGTTTCGTCAGGAGAACCACGTTTTGTAAGATATTAGGCTGGCTCTTGCACGCTTCTAAAAGTGGCACAATCCCCCCTATTGAAGAGCCAACCCGCTTGCTTTTATTTGCATCGTAATTTATTTTGTACCTAGTAATAGGGCCCGTTTCATAAGATAAAAAAGCCCCCTTAAGGGATTAACCATGTCTATTTTTCGCCACTTTGGGCTCAATATTATAAACGCCTTCCATTCCTTTATTCTTGTTTTTCGCTTTCTGGGCCACTTACTTTATAGCCTTGCCCGCATCCTTTCGGGTAAGGTATCTGTCGGTTGGCCTAATACCATGGAGTTTATGTATTATGCAGGAGTGCGTCCTATCCCTTCATTAGTTCTTATTTGCTTAATAATAGGTATAACCGTTTCACAAGCCGTTTATTTTCTCTTACAACCCTTTAACATGCACCAAAGAATTTTACCTACTGTGCAAAATGTTTTAACGCATGAAATATTACCTATAGTGATTGGTTTTATTTTATGTATCCAAATGGCTTTGCATTTGATCAACACTCGTTTAGAAGAGAACCATAGAAATCCGGCGGATTTTATTCTTACTCATGTATGGCCAATTATTATCGGTATGAATATGACGTCATTAATCCTCTATATTTACCTTGTTTCATCCATTTTTCTCAGTTCTTATATTAGTTTTCATTTTTTATTTGGGTATACAAATAATGAATTTTTGATCCATATCCTAAATTCTACGACAACATTTGATCTGGTTTATTCATTCGGTAAAACATTAATTTTATGTATTATTGTTGGGTTTTCTGCCAGTTATTATTATTACGAAACAGCCGTTAAAAATATCCATTTGAGAAAAGCCATCTCTCGAATTCTAACACGTAGCTCATTCTGGTTAATCATAGCCAGCATGTACATCACCTACACCTTTCAAGGATAAGAATGCAACAAGACCGAGTCTACACATTAGTTGGTTTTTTGGGGGCTGGGGCCCTGTGTTTACTACTCTTAGGAAGTGTGTTTTTTTATACCGAGCATAAACGTGCTCAAGCCCAAACTTTTGTTATGTTTTTTAATGGATCTCTAAAAGGATTGGTAATTAATTCTCCGGTGACCTATCTAGGAGTGAAAATAGGTGAGGTTAACTTTATTGAACTTACTGAAGATAAAAAGAGAAATAAAGTCCGTATCCCAATTTATGTGCGATTTTTTGTTAACAGGAACTACAGTTTTAGCCAAGACCCAGTTCACCTACTGATTAATGATGGGTATGTAGCAAACATTGGCAAACCCAACTTGTTAACTGGTGTTGCTGAAATTGAATTAATTCCGTCAGATTCTTCCAGACAATTCAAACAAACCTATTACCAGGATTATCCTATTTTCCCGACTTATAATAAAGTTGAACCCTATACATCCATGGAAGAAGTGTTCGAGGCCGCTAAAAAGACGTTTGAAGATATTAGCGAATTAGTCCGCTCAAAAGAAATCAAAACCACCTTGGAATCCTTACAAAAAATGTCGGATAGCTTAGATATCTTAGTGTCTAGCCTAAATCAGAATGTCCCCGGTGTTGTGACCTCTTTGAATCAAAGTTTAAAACAAATTACTGCTGCAGCTTACTCCACTCAAAACCTAACTGATTACTTGTCCCGATATCCGGAATCTTTGCTCCGTGGTAAGCAATAAAATGAGGAGCTTATTTTCCCTATTCTGGTGCATCAGCAAAAAAAACTCTTTAAATAGAAGGCTCCATTGCTTTTGTGCTTTTATCCATTATCTATTTATGAATGACTATCGCGCATCCAATCTAAGTGATGATAACCGTAGAAAGATACCCTTAAAGAGCAACCTAATACTACTCACCACTCTAATCCTCTGCGGATGTGGTAAAAGTAAAGAATCACAGTTTTATATCCTAACCCCACTCCCCCCTCAAAAAAATCACCATTTCTATAATCAGGTACAGATAGGTATTGATAGCGTAACTATTCCTGATTACATAAAGAAAAAACAATTAATGATTAATCAATCTCCAAATCACTTAAATATTGAAGAATTCCATCAATGGGCCGGGTCTTTGGATAAAAATATAACCCTTGTCTTAACCACCAATCTTTCTACATTAATACCTGGAGCTATCGTTCAAAGCGCGCCATTGGATACTAAATTTCACCCCGATTATCATCTTCAAGTCGATATTTCACAATTTGAAATTGATATTCATGGCACAAGTATCTTAAGAGCTGAATACATTATTTATCGACAGGAAAAACTAATCCATAAAGGAAATGCTTACTATCGTATTAGAATTCCAGTCGTCACAACTGAAGCACTGGTAAAAAGTATGAATACCAATCTAACTAGTTTATCAATAAAAATAGCTCATTCTTTTATTAAAAATAATAAGTGACGCCCCTACAGTTTTTTTGATTCTAGTTAGCAAGTAGCCTGGGTGCATCGAAGCAAAATTGGGAGTATGGGCCTAGAGTAACTGCATTTCATAATGTACTGACGGAGCAAAAAGTGAGGGCTTGTATTTTGAATTAGTGTCAACTAGAAGCCAAAATTCAAGCCCTGCGTCCTATTTATGCTTGTTACTAACATTTATTACTACTTATTTTTCATAATCAAATGATAATCATAGAAAACCCGCTTTAATGTAGGGCGGCGTTTTTCACGTTTTAACGACTTTATCAAATGATTGGCCGCTAAAACTTCTCTTTTTTTAGCATCCAATTGATCCTGGAGTTGTTCTTGCCTCCGGAGGAAGATATGCTGCATTTCACCAATCTCCTCAACCAATCGGCTATTTTCATTCAACGTTTGGTGAAGGTCTTTTTCTAACTGTGTTTTATCATGAGTTAATTCATGGACATAGGAATCAGTAACAAACAATTTATTTTCAATTTCTTGCAGCGAATGAAGAATATAATTACCGAGTGGAATGGTTTGATTGGAGAGGTGATTCAGAGAATCACTGTATATTTCCAACTCTTTAGCTAAACATTGCAGGGATATAATGGCTTGTTGTAACTTATTGCCGTCTGGGCTTAGCTCCGTAAGAGAGGGTGAAAGAATATCTCTTCTTAATTCAGAGTCTTGCTGTTGCTCCCACCATTCATAGAGATGCTTTATGGCAGCATCACGGTTTATCTTGGCTTTTGAACAAATTTCTTTTACATCTGGAATATTTTTTTTGCCATTTTGCTTAAAAAGCTCATTGATTATTTCTAGAACATGAGCTGCTACTGATTTATCATTGTTTTTCATATCAAACTCCTCCTATTTAAAAAGCAGGCACTGCATTCAAACAACAATTCGTCCAGCGAGTCGGCATTTTACGAAGAACAACGCCTGATGCATCAAAACACCATCGACCTAAAGCGTCTATCCATGGCAGCACAGAGTGCAGTTTTTATTCACCCCCTCTAACTCGTTGCAACACTGTTTAAGGATTATGTTTGTTCAGGTTGACTCTTCGAGTCCCAAGTTTTTTTGCTCATGCTTTCCTGAACTGACGCTAAGCTATAACTGATATGATTTCTCTAGCCAAAAACATAGTTCCCCGAAGGAAATCAAAGCGTTAATAGCAATATTTTCTACTCATTTCCAAACTCCTTTTATACTGTCCAACCTATTTTCATCACATCGAGACAGTGTTGTCAATAAATTTGTGACACAATATATCCAAGGAAAATTTAGGCACAAATTATTTGACTTTTCTCAACCGATAAAAGAGAATGAATTTTCCAAGAGCAAAAAGGAGAAAATAATGAATAAAATTAAATTAGCACTTTTTGTATCAATATTAGTGACAGAAGTTGTCTCTGCCTCTTCATCTTGTGATAATTTTCAAATTAGATTGAAAAATAATCTCGCTGATGACTTGTGGGTAACATCCATTAACTTAAAAGGAGCAGAAATTCAGCCAGGCGCTTTTGAAAAATTAAAGCGTCAATCAGAACAAGTATTTACAATTAACCGTACTACTCAAAATTTACCAATGACAGGGGAGTTTACTCTTCATACCCTCTCCTTTCCCGCAAAAACCGTAAAGATTCAGTATACCTTGGAGGATAAGGTCGCTTTTTGCGAACATACCGACAACTCTCCGCGAGGTGATTACGCTGCAGAAAAAAGTCGTATATTGGGCGGAGTCCAGTATTCTATCAATAACCAATAGCCTTTATGAGGTCAAACCTGGCCATGCGTTTGACCTCTCTATCGATCCTTGAGCACTATTGACAAGAATAATAATCATCAAGGGATCTTTTCTTAACCAATGAATTACATCACTTATTGAAAAATAAGGATTACCAATTAGTAATTTGGCTAAAACACGAATGAGACATTGAATCTAACGTATTTGAGGAGGTTTTATGAAAGTAAAACAAGCCATTACTTATACCTTGGGGATAGTACTGACCCCCTTGTTTTATAGTGCGAATGCAGCACAATGTTCTTACGAGTTGCCTCCCAATGAACAGCTGACTCTTAACGGCAATGAAAACAGCACAAGAGAGTTAAGCTGCGAGGTAGAACATAGTGGGCAAGAAAGCGATTATTTGATAGATTTTGTCTCTGAAACAAATACAAGTTTCGTCAACAACTTAATGATGCCAGAGGGCACCATAATGAGTTTATCTTTTGCGTCGATGAATAACAATGAGTTAAGATTTGAGTTAAAACCAAAAGCCAGATTAGGCATTACCAATGACTCTGCCGATTTTATACGATTGAAATGCATCAATTCATAAAGCAGAGACGCATTAATTATTGAGTGTCGTTTTAACTATGCAGGCGGGCTTGACCCGCTTGCTCTATTTAAACTGTTTCCTATTTTACGGAGGAGCGCATTAAAATGCTGATTACCCAGGAAAAAGAAGATGACAAAATCCAGTTCCGCATTCGAATGCATGCTTCGGTATTAAAGGAAATTGAAGACTATTGCCAGTGGGCAGGCATTCAATATAAAGATTATTTTATCCAGCGTGCGTGTGAGTATATTTTTACTCATGACGAGGAATGGATTAATTATAAAAATAAAATCCAGTGAAATTGTCGGTTTAAACGTCGTTGAGCACGACAGGCTCTAAACGCCTGTAGCACTTATAGGGCCATAGAACGCTATGGGCAGTACCTGAATTTTGATTTTCTAATGATACTCATTCAACATTCACACCCTGCCCCATTGACTTAAAAAATTCAGCTAGAGGACAAGGCCCCCTTTTGGCGTCACCCTTGATGGGCGAGATCAAGCGAAACCAAGCGGACACGCTCAAGGATATTCTTTTACTTAAAATCAAATTTAGTATAATCTTCGAGCATCATGAATTCTTATGGATTTCCTTTATCATGCTTGATGCATTTCAGAAAAGTGAATTAGAAAAAATCAGACAAAATACTGGGTATCTTGCACAGCTTTCTGGGAATCTGATTGCTCATGAAGAGTTCATGCTTGAGGCGATAAAGATAAGTGCATTGGCAATGCACTATGCTGACCCTCAACTACAAGATAAGGAAGGCTTTGTTCTTGCGGCAATTGAAATTGATTGCGACGCTTATAGGTATATATCAGATAGATTAAAAGATAGCGAAAGAGTAACTTTTGCAGCGATAAGAAAAAAACCCAGCTTATATTTTTATTCTTCTGAACGATTACAGGCCGATGAGGACTATAAAAATAATACCTTGAAAATTAATAGTTGGTACCCATGGATAAAACTGCATAAAGTATTAAAGAATAATTTTTGGGAGGGGCTGCAAGACGCTTTCTCAATCATGTATGGGGATTATGGGATCCTGAAAAAAATAAATGGCAATGAACTGGATCCAAATCAATTGAAACATGGACTCGTGGATATCACCTTGATCCCTCAATTATCCAATGTCTTAATTAATTATGGTATGCCTGGGAAACCGCTTAGTACCAATCCTTTCAAATATGCCAGGGATGAAGAGCGATGGAATGACGCTGCCCTGCTTAGAAGCATATCCGCTTGCATCGGATTTGGTTTACAATTTTTAAGATTGGCAATGGCTGCAGCAGCAACGTTAATGGTTCTCCCTGTCGTTGCATTAGTCCATATACTAAAATATCCTCTTGCTTATTATTATCAACATCAATTACTTCAGCTTGAAGGGGTAATCTACAATGCGACTACACAGCAACCTATCTCTAATGGGCCCTCTACATTAGGAGAATTTGCTGCAATCACTGACTCCAGCTTAGGTGATTTATGCGGATACAAATCCTCGGATCTAACCTCTTATTCCTCTGGGAACTCGACGTTCTCTTATTATGGCGGATTACGTGGCACGCAGCCAAACCTCTTTTTTCGACCCTCAGCGAGCAATAACCCAGCTCAGATTAAAGCGCAACAACTTGTAACTGCACTGGAAATAAACGAAGAATATGACCCCAATGACTCAAGATCAGAAGCGATAGGGCGCTCTTTTTGGTAATCCTTCCGGATAGGCATCTATCGTAAGATGCCGTTACCTCCATTCTCATAGAGATTGGATCCCATCAAGTTTCTACACAATTAAGAAATTCAAACTTCAATGGCAAATTCGATCCATGGCGCAATCAATAGTTTGTGAATAGGTTTCTTGATAACAAAACCAACTGCCCAATATGTTGCTAGTAATTACAAATAAACATCATAATACTTGAAAATTAAACACATTTATTATTTAATAAGCGTCCCTGAAGTGATCCCCCAGGCATGAGATCCAAGTTACAGTAAGAGGTTACCCAATGATATATCGCTTTTTTTTAATCGCTCTTTATTGCTTTTGTGCAGTTAGCTTTGCTTCAAGTAACCCAATTCTACCCAATGATGCCGACAGCACATTAAGGACAATCTATAACAAATATAAAGCGGTTAAAAAGGGGCAGAATGCTTCCTATATTCCTGAACTGGCCAAAACAGACTCCCGATTATTTGCCATCTCAATTGCCACGGTGGACGGTCACGTCATTTCTATAGGGGATGATCGCATTCCATTCTCGCTGCAATCAATATCGAAGATTTTTGCTTATGCCCTTGCTATAGAGGACAATGACCCCCAAACTATTTTTAAAGAAATCGGATTGGATGCAACTGGTGAAAAATTTAATTCTATAGCAGCGGTTGAGAATAAAATAGGCCAGGCAAACCCCTACGTGAATGCGGGTGCCATACAAACAACGAGTTATATAAAGGGTCATAATTCTCATGAAAAATGGAATAGGATGTTGACTCTGTTTAGAGCCCTGAGTGATGGAAAACCATATCTAAGCGAGCCTATTTACCTATCTGAAACCCAAACAAACATGCGTAATCATGCAATCGCCCATCTTTTGAAGTCCCATAGCAAGCTTGTTGGTGAGCCGGAAGATGCCTTGGATCGCTATACGAAAGCTTGTTCAGTGATGGTCACAAGCAAGCAGCTGGCGCTCATGGGGGCTACCCTGGCAAATAATGGTGTTAATCCCATCACCAAACAAAAGGTTATTTCCCCTGCTGTCATTAAGAGTGTTTTAGCACAGATGGTGATTAATGGTCTTTATGAAAAAAGTGGAACCTGGTTTGTTAAGGCTGGAATTCCTACAAAAAGCGGTGTAAGTGGTGGCTTGCTGGCTATTATCCCTAATAAAATGGCAATTGCCGTCTATTCTCCCCCTCTTGATGGCAGTGGTAATAGCGTCAAGGGGCAAATGGTTTTGAGAGACCTCTCCGCACAATGGCAACTGCATTTACTGGAGAATAGAACGTCTCCGTTATAGCCTGGAAATGGATGGGGGCAGGGCTTGTCGACATCGTAGCGGCTTGGGAAAGCCCCCTAAAATTAGCAGCTTTTCCCAAAAAGAAGAGCAAGCATAGCGTAGCCTGGTTGCTTGCAACCAGGATTCAACCTAACTCCCTATACCTCATTCACCAAAATCACACGCCGAGAATTCTCTACCCACTTTTTTGGTAACGAACCTTCATTGACGTACCTATGGAAACTTGAGTAAGGCCAATCGATTACTTCTTTTACCAATCGATGTTTTACAGGGTTAATAAGTCCTGGTTGCAAGCAACCAGGCTACGCTAGCTAATTACCCAAGAACTAGCAGCTTTTCAGAAAAAAGAGAACCAGAAAGAGTTATCTTTTATTTTTGAAAGTACACCTGTCAGAATTTTCGATTTAAAATGAGTTTTGCTGCGAAGCTATTATTGATTTAATAGGAGATTTGATGGTCGGGACGGAAGGATTTGAACCTTCGACCACTAGCACCCCATGCTAGTACGCTACCAGGCTGCGCTACGCCCCGACTGGTAGCGAATAATAGCCTTTCTCCAGGGAAATGACAAGATTGTTTACTCAACTTTGGCTTGCCGCCTTGTTACTTTCCCTAAGGCGGTGAAAAAGAGGGTGTCGATTGCTCTTCATCTTCATCAGACTCACCGCCACTCGAACCAGACATCCCTCCCCCGAGTATATTGGATGAATCAACGTCTCCCAATACACTACCTACCGCTCCGCCTACTACGGGAATTTGATCAGCAATATTAGCAATATCACCCATAAACTGATCAACAGGGGACCCCACTGTATCCACAATTTCTTTTACCAGATTCATATCCTGTTGTATTTCGTCTTGTGACGAATCGTCTGTTTGTGAGGGCGAGGGCGATGATGATTGCGATGGCGGAGGCGATGCTGATTGTGTTGAATCGGATGAATCGGAGTCTATTAAATTACCAACAACGGGGATATCTTCAATAATAGCCGCCTGTGGCACAACAGATACTACAGTATCTACGATTTCTTTGACTAATTTAACCATCGCTGTCTCATAAATCGACAAATAACATACTTAAAGTATAGATGTTAATTCAAAGAGCGATCACGGGCATTTCTAAGATCGTTAAAGATTTGTAGAATGAATTGGTTAGGGCAAAAAATTGCAATAGCGGTGTCAATTACAGGAGGTTACAAATGCTGCGTAGCATTGTCGAGCACGTTCATCCATCGCTTATCTTTCTCAGTTGGGTTTGTATTTTTGCTGCGACAAGCAGCTTATTTTTTTATTTAAAAGCGCGATTTTACAAAGAGGAGGAAAATCAGGATATTGTCCGTCTCGTAGTCACTCTTATCACTAACTTCTATAGTATTTTTTTAGGGTTTATCGTTTTTATTTTGTGGACTGATTATACCAATGCCCGTGCAGTGGTAATCGATGAAACAACAAAACTCTATATCATCTGGAAAAGCAGTATGGACTTTCCACCGGCTACTACCCAGATAATCCAAAACAACTTGTCACACTATCTTTCCACCGTTATTAATCAGGAGTGGCCTGCCATGGCACAAGGTCATGACAGCCCGCAAGCGGAAAAAACAGTGAGCCAGCTCTATAGGAGTCTCCTGAACTATCGGCCACAAACAGCCATTTCGCAATCCTTTTATGACAAGACGGTCAGTGCCTTGAATGAAGCGATTGAATATCGCAATCATCGGCTCAGTATGCTCGATATTTCCATACCTACAGCCTGGTATGTCATGATCGTTATTGGCGCTTTCTTTATCATCATCATGTCTATCTTTTTATGCACAACCTGCAAAATACATTATTTCATGCACACCCTTCTCTGTCTCTTTTTAGGCTTCTATCTTACTGCAACCACTGTATTAAAGTACCCTTTTTCCGGTTTTCTTACGGTATCCAATCAACCCTTTGTTAAACTGCTTCACAGTATTCAAGGCTATTCAATTAAGACAGCTGCACTGGCTGTGAAACCCGGTTAGAACAACGTGAAGTGAGCACCGGGCTAAGCGTCTCACTTAGCCCGGCAATTCAATGAAATACCTTAACCAAAGGCATTAATCCCGGTAATGTGGCGCCCAAGCACGAGCGTGTGGACATTATCAGTCCCCTCATAAGTAAAGACTGACTCCAAATTCAGCATATGACGGATAACATGGTATTCGAGGCTGATGCCATTACCGCCTAAAAGATTACGGCATTTGCGAGCAATGTTTAACGCTTCACGGCATGCGTTTCCTTTCGCCAATGAAATCATGACTGGGGTCTCACGTTGCTGTTCTTTTAAACGTCCAATTTGCAAATTGAGGCATTGCGCTTTAATAATTTCACAGTACATATCAGCCAAATCTTTTTGAATTAACTGAAAAGAGGCCAGCGGCTTCTCAAATTGCTTACGCTCCAGCAAATAATCACGGGTAATATCAAAGCAGGCCATTGCCGCTCCCATGGCCCCCCAGGCAATACCATAGCGAGCCTGGCTTAGGCAACTGAGAGCCGCCCCCAAACCCTTGTCGCTTTTGGGCAGCAAATTAGCATCAGGAACAAAGACATCTTCAAACACTAACTCACCGGTTATTGACGCCCGCAAGGACATTTTCTGTTTAATTTCGGGACGAGAAAACCCTTTAAATTCTTTTTCGACGATAAACCCACGGATACCTTCATCCGTTTTGGCCCAGACAATAGCAATATCAGCGATAGGTGCATTGGTAATCCACATTTTTGCCCCATTTAAACGCCAGCCGCCTGCTACTTTTTGTGCCGATGTCCGCATGCTTCCCGGATCTGAACCTGAATCTGGCTCGGTTAGACCAAAGCAGCCAATAATTTCACCAGCGGCCATTGCTGGTAGAAAGCGCATTTTCTGCTCCTCATTCCCATAACGGAAAATAGGATACATGCATAAGGAACTTTGTACTGACACAAAACTTCGCAATCCACTATCGCCCCGCTCTAACTCCTGACAAACAAGGCCATAAGCCACATAAGACGCTTCGGCGCCTCCATATTGGGCAGGTAAGGTTAGTCCCAGTAATCCCAATTCGGCCGATTTCTTAATCAGTTGCTTGGGAAATTGGGCATGCTCAAATGATTCTGCCATGAGAGGGATTACATCATGATTAACAAAGCGGGCAACACTGTCGCGAATCATCCGTTCATCATCATGCAATTGTTCATCAAGAAATAACAAGTCGTCCACGTTCTTTCTCCCGTTTAACTGAGTTCAAGGCGATAACCGCTGCAACAATAGAGTCACGGCTAGGCAACAGATATTGCCAGGCTGTACCTAATGGAATGAAACAATCCTCGCCAGTAATTCGCTTAATTCTTATCCGGTTTGCCGCCTGCTCTACCAGCATCGTCATCAAACCTTCGCTGATAGAGGCACTTTGCCGTCCTTCATCGACAATCAACACACGTTTTGCTTTCGCTACCTCACGTAAGATCGCTTCAGTTGGCAAGGGGCTTAACCAGCGTAAATCCACTATTTTTACTTCAATACCATGTTGCTCCCGAAGGACTTTGGCGGCTTGTCGCGATAAATAATAACCATTGGCATAGGTCAAAATAACCGTCTCACCTTCACCATAAACACCCACCTCACCCGGTTCGATGGTTTGCTCTATCGAGGGATAATCAAATAACCAGCCATTATCACCCGTTTCATGCAAATCTTTCGTCATATACAACGCAATCGGTTCCAAAAAGACAACAACACGGCCGTCTTGATGGGCCAGTTTCATACAAGTACGCAGCATTTTGGCAGCATCCGGGCCATTAGACGGACAAGCCACTATGACACCAGGCAAGTCACGTAGAACGGCAATCGAATTATCATTATGAAAATGCCCGCCAAAACCCTTCTGATAAGCCAGAGAAGCAATGCGAATAACCATTGGATTCTGATATTGGCCATTTGAAAAGAACGATAAAGTAGAGGCTTCTCCGCGTAGCTGGTCTTCTGCATTGTGCAGATAAGCTAAAAACTGAATTTCTGGTACGGGCAAAAAACCATTATGAGCCAAGCCAATCGCGGTACCCAGGATCGTTGTTTCATCCAGCAACGAATCAAACACACGCCGCTGACCAAAACGCGCCTGCAGATCAGCAGTGACCCGGTAAACACCTCCTTTCTTGCCAACATCTTCACCAAAGATCACCATGTTAGGGTATTGCATCATGAGATCGGTTAAGGCGAAATTGATGTGTTGGCAAAGGTTACGCTTTATGGCTAATTGATTAAACGTGCTGCCATAAATTTGCGTTCTTCTTGCTTCATCAGGCAGTGGATAACCCTTCTTGTTCGTTTTTTTCGGGACGATAGAGGACATGACCTCTTGAGCACTATTCATCTTGGGCAAACGAATCGCTTCCATCGCTTTGGCTTCAATCAGCGAACGATTATCTTCATATAAATCAAGCATTGCCTGACAACTCATCCACCCTTCGCGATGAAGCAGGCCTGCGGTATGTAACAAGGGATCATCCGCTTCACGACGTTCGATCTCGCTTTGAGGCGTATATTGCGATTCAATATCAGAACCAGCATGTCCCAAGAGACGAACACATTTCATATGCAGAAAAACAGGTTGCCTTTTTACTCTTGCCAACCGCTCGGCTTCGCTCGCCTGATGATAAATATCGGCGATATTCAGACCGTCACAAGCCAGATAATGCCAACCCGGCCGCTGCCTGACTGAATCCTCTATCCAATTGGTCGGTGTGGGAACAGAAATACCAATGCCATTGTCTTCGCAGATAAAGACGAGTGGCAAAGGATAGTTCTGACTCGCTATCCAGGAGCAGGCATTGAGTGTTGTTTGCGCCGAAGCGTGGTTAGTTGAGGCATCACCAAAAGAACAGAGAATGACTGAATCGTCTGGTAGTTGACTCGCAATTTCCAACTCTTTTGCCCGTGTTATCGATAACGCACAACCTAGCGCTTTAGGTAGATGAGAGGCAATGGTAGACGTTTGCGGCGGAATATTAAGTGGCACACTGCCAAATACTTTGTGCCGCCCCCCGGCAATCGGATCAGCCGCGGCGGCCACCAGGGATAAGAGTATATCCTTCACCCCGTCACAGTTTTTTACTTGCTTGGCCCGTTGAAGATAAAACGCACCGCTACGATAGTGCAAAAAAGCCATGTCACTCGCGCGAAACACACGACCAAGAACGGCATTCCCTTCATGCCCGCTACTGCCAATCGTATAATAGGACAAGCCTTTTTCTTTCAACTGACGGGCTATCAAATCCAACAAACGTGATTTAATTTGAGAATCAAACAATTCAATCGCCGTTTTTTTATCCATTCCCACGTCTAAGGGGCGGGTAACCGTTTTACTCTGCGGAAAATCCGCCTGAGTCAGACGGTTAATAAATTGCGCATCGACCACACTTGCTCTGTCTAACATCGTCACACCCTGTCTTGTTAGAGCTTGTCTTCAATGACAAGTACTCACTCTCCCATATCCCTTTCTGTCAGCAGTCTGTCAAGAAATTGCGATAACTGCCGATAACAGTGGGCATCAGTATAGTGAAATGGCTTGATAAATGACAAGCAAATTAAATTAAAGGACTACCGACATGCCTGTGGATATAGGTTATACCCCGAGTATCCGGCTAAATCCTATTCAGGAATTAAAAATAACAAAACCCGATATAGAACTTTATGCTGGTCAAATTTTAAAAACCGTCGTGGTTAAAGAATTAAATGAGAATCAGGTGCTCATTAATATTAATGGCCAGAATATCAATGCCAACACGGCGCATCATTTTGATGCCGGCGAGTTACTGCAGGTGAAAGTCGTTCTTGCCAACGGTGAAACGATCTTGCAAGTATTGCATGAGGCCCCCCCTTTAACGCCTATACAAACGGCCTTGTTACAAGCCTTGCCTAAACAAGCGTCAGCGACCCATTTGCTTGCCTCGCTGACTGCGCTTGAAAATATGCCCAATCTTCCTGCAGCAGTACAACAGCAATTGCATCAATTAATTGACAGTATTACGCCACTTTCGCGCTTACCCCAGCAGTTTGCTCAGGCAATTCGGCAAAGCGGTCTTTTTTGGGAGGCTACGCTCTTGGCATCACAGCAGCAAAATGTTACCCAAAGTTTAATGAATGATTTTAAAGGACAGTGTTTGCGCCTACTCGCTGTCTTGCTGAATGAAGGGATTACACCTGCCAATCCTGCACCCGACTCAATGGTACAACAATACTCACAAGACGATGCCCTTCCCTTACCAGGCGCCATTCCACATCCTCCTCCACGATTGCCTCCCCCTAATTTTAATGATCATACAATCAACTCGATTCTGGGAGTCTTGCTTGAGCAAACCGAGCAAGTGCTGGCAAGAATCAAGACTAGCCAACTCACGCATTTGCTTCATTCCCCCGATCAACCTTATAGCTTGATGCTCGAACTCCCTCTACGTGTCGATGCTGATCTCGAACTCTTGTCACTCCTCATTAAAGAACATCGTCAATCGGCAACAACCGGGGAATCAAGCTGGTCGGTAACGTTTGCAATCACTCTTGCCAATCTGGGCTCTCTCCAGGCGCGATTAAGACTGCAGGACCGATTACTTGATATCCAAATCAATGCAGAAAAGCCCGACACCGTTGATTTGTTAGCGACACATCAACAAACCGTGGCTGAGTTACTTGCCGCCTTGGATCTGGATTTAGGGCTATGGTGCTTGCATTTGGGCCTGGAAAAAGATGATATTGATACAAGCAATTTGCGTTTGCTGGATTTACGCGTATGAAAAAAAACAAACAACAAGCCGTTGCCTTACATTATGATGGTAAATCAGCCCCCAAAGTAACCGCCAAAGGGGAGGGGTTACTTGCCGAGCAAATTGTTAAAATTGCACGAGAGCGTGGCATTCCCCTGCAGCAAGATGAGGAATTAACAACCCTGCTTGCTGAAGTACACTTAAATGAAGAAATACCCCCTAAACTTTATTTAGCAGTCGCTCAGTTGTTAACCTTTCTCTACTATGTGAATGGGAAAACACCGGCGGACTACCAATAACAAACTGGCAAACACTGTGCAAATAATCTACAATTCTTAATAGGTTAGCGGACTTGAGGTCAATCATGAAATGGATAGCACTAGCACCTGCCGTACTGTTACTAACAGCTTGTGGCTGTTGCACAAACTCCGTAGCATACCAGGAAGTCAATGTAGCCCCAGTTGTCGCTACACCCGTTTATTATCCAACACCTGCTTACTATTCAAGGCCGGTCTATTACGATTCTGCCGTTATTATCGATAACGAACCTGTCGACGTCACCACAACAACGATTGAATATTATTAATGAACGCCCGGGAATACTTCGCTCTTAAAGAGGTTTAATACGTAGCCTGGCTGCTTGCAGCCAGGATTTCCCTATCAGACAACGTGTCTGCCAATTGCCATTCCTCACAGGCAAGCGATTATTTTTCTTATAACTCTTCCTTCGTCCCTAACTGGCAAGTTATGATTAAAAAAACAGGTGAACATGGATCCCACCACAACATGCAACGTATTCTCTTCCTGATTTTGCTTTCTATTGTGGCTCATCTAGCCCATGCCTTACCGGCTGGTTTTGTCTATTTGCATGATGTCGCCCCCGATATTATTGAAGACTTGCGCTATGCAGGGTCTGATAATTTTGTTGGCCAACCTATCCCCGGTTATCAAACTGCCCGTTGTATCTTGACCCAGGCTGCTGCAGAGCAGCTGGCAAAGGCTGAGAAGGCAGCGGTTGCGAAAGGTTACCGTTTCAAAGTCTATGACTGTTATCGGCCGCAAACCGCCGTCAATGCGTTTTACAAATGGAGCCAAAATACACAGGATCTGCGAACAAAGATGGCGTTTTATCCGCGTGAGGAAAAGAAAACCTTGTTTGCTCGAGGTTACATTTCCTTGAAATCAGGCCATAGCCGTGGCAGCACTGTCGATCTGTCCTTGGTTAAAATTGGCGCTAAACAACCTCTGAAGCCTGCCAAACATTCTCGTTCTCGTTGTTACAGTCAAACAACAGCCCACATGGATGACGACTCGATTAATACTGGCACCCGCTTCGATTGCCTGGATGTCAGCGCCAACCTCTCCTATCAAAAATTAAGTAAGGAACAAAAAGCAAATCGGCGCTTACTGCAAGATTTAATGCTAAGCCATGGTTTTGTACCCTATGACAAAGAATGGTGGCATTTTACTCTGAAGAATGAACCCTACCCGCAAACTTATTTTGATTTTCCGGTACATTGATTCTGGCCACTTCAGAAGCCAATGTGTTCTTCTCCTTGATCCTCAAACTTGAATGCCCTATTTTTAACAAGGGGAGAGGAACATGAAAGAACCCATTTTATTGACGATTTACAAAAACGCTCTGTCGATTACCAGCTATGCCTTGCCACAGCTCGCTGGCACAATCTCGGCTAAACGTTTTATGACCCCAACAAGGCATAAAAGGCCTCACTGGGAAAAAAATATTATTAGCCATGGCAAAGAAAGGGTATTGGCCTGCGAGATAAAAGCATGGCACTGGGGTGAGGGACCTAAAATTTTATTAATGCATGGCTGGGACGGTAGAGGCAGCCAACTAGGCCACTTTGTTACCCCCCTGGTTAATGCCGGCTTTCAAGTCATTGCTATTGATGGGCCCGCACACGGTGACTCGCCCGGCCGACGCACTAATTTAGTTGATTTTGCCCATAAAATGCTGGCTAGTCAGAAGGAGTTAGGCAACTTTCATGCAGTCATTGCTCACTCCTTTGGGGGCGCAGCAACGCTATTAGCAACCAAGGAAGGTTTGCAGGCAGAAAAACTTGTTTTGATTGCATCACCCTATGATTTGCAAGCGATCTTTGATCGCTTTACCGCTTTTATGCGTCTTTCACCACGAGCAAAGCAACATTTTCAATCCTATATAGAAAGGGAAGCACAACTGACCGTAGAAGAAATACAGACGATTATTTCTCATATCAGTGTGCCTGTTCTGCTCATCCATGATAAAAAGGATCACGAAATACCTTATAGCGATGCGTTGAAATTGAAAGAAATTTTGCAAGAGGTTGATTTTCTAAGTACAGAAGGTTTGGGGCATCGATATATTTTAAAATCAGACCAAGTAATCAACAGGATCCTTGATTTTTTAATAACCACTCATTAAGTGGTCTGTTGGCGTTTCACTAGCTTGAGTCGAAAAGCGTGGATTTACGAGCATTGCAGCACCGTTTACAGGCGAGTAAATGAGCAGCGAAGGACAGGAACTTACGCTTTTCGGCCAGACAGTAGAAAATGCTCTGGTCATCAATAATTAAGCAGGAGTTTACTATGTGGGTTATCTACGCACTCTTTGCAGCCATTTTATGGGGTATCAATTATACCCTGGCTGAAAAGATACTTCGCAGCATTTCTACATTCACGTTATTGGCTCTGGAAATGTTATTAGGAGCAATCGTGTTTGCCGCCCTCTCTTATTCCACGTCAATGAAAAAAGACCTCTTGGTCTTACAAACCGAGCCCAAGGTGTTATGGTTAACATTAGCCGAAATTTCCGTTGTTCTCTTAGCCAGCTATTTTATTGCGACATCCATCCAGGTAAAAAATGCCACTGTCGCCGGAATTATTGAATTGATCTATCCCTTATTTACCATTCTGTTCACCTGGCTCTTTTTTGGTGAAAACCATGTCGATACCTCGGTTATTATTGGCGGTATTTTCATTTTCATAGGTGTACTAATGATTAGCATTCAATAAACTACATGCATTAGCTTTTAGGTGATGCTACCTTTAAAATCTGAAACGCAACCCTGTAAAAAATAACACCGTTGCATTATTTCAGAGAGACCATTACAAATCAAAACTTGATCATAAAGATCAATTATTATACAATACGATTTTTTTTAACTGGTTCTCCTATGAAGCGTAAAGTATCCTCTGCAATGGCTCCAGGTTCATCCTCTGAAAAAAGATTGAAGGTAGAAGAGAGTACCCTCTCCCCTTATTATATTTTTGGCCGTACAGATAAACGAGAACGTGTTACGCTGGAGGGTTTAGTTAATCGAGAGCGCTTTAAGGTACTCCCAGCTGAACACCTTAATATACCCACTAAACCGGGAAAAGAATTAGAACGCCTTTTTATAGACTCTGGCTATTTAAGTGCCTTTCCTATTAAAGAAAATGGTCATGTAATCGATACAATCCTGAGATATGTCGACTCAGGCAATGATTATCTTCATTTTATTTTTATCCCTAAACGCATCTGTGAAGAAATCAGGTTATCTGGAGGGACAGAAGAGCGTGGTGAAAACTGTCTATTTAAAAAAGAAGGAACTGTATGGCAGTTGCCTCATTACAATACTATCAATCCCCAAGTGTTTTATACCAGTGATCTTGTCATTGCATTAAGAGAAAAACAACGCACTGATGATGAAGTATTACTGGGAGGGAAAGGATTAATTTATGCGCGCTTTGTTTCTATACCGAAAAAAGAGTTCAATAAAGATGGGGATATGATTAGCGAACTCTCTGAGTTATTGGACAAAAGCAGCTATCATTATTATGCCCCCCAAACCCTTGATGCTGATTTAGCCGCAGCGACTCAGCAGCAAGAGGATTGGAAATGGTGGTCTAAATTAGATCTTGAAGATGAAGGACCGCAACAGTTATTAAAATTTGCTTTATCTGCCTTATCGGGTACGAATACCCCAATTAAAGCAGATAGTCCTTATTTGCGAGTCCTGCGCGAAATACATCAAAAGCTAGCCGACACGAATAAAAAGGGTGAACTTCTTGAGCAATATTTAGATATAACGCGAACAATCGATGAAACACTCATACGAGGAATAAAATACGGTTGTCCTCGCGAACAAGCCGACACACTCCGTAAACTTTTAAAGGAGGCTGTCCATCATGTATTAAATAATGAGGTATTGTTAACGGAGAGTCTTATAGCTGCACTAAGAGGCTATTCCACCTCGTTTTCTAGAGAGATGGGGCACTATCAGAAAGATAAAAGCACTGCGTTAATACTACTACAACATTTGGCTATTGATTTTAATAATCCTGATACTTTCCCCCAAGTTGCAGCAATACAACCTAACAGGAATACGTTTTTTCCTACTCCCTTAGCTACAAGGTCTACCGTGCCGGTGGTAAGTAATACAAGCCATTTTGTAGGTAAGTGTTGAGCAATGTTTGTTTAAACCGAATGATCCAAACATGCAGGACTTACCTATTTCTAGTGTTTGCTGCACCCACAATAGCTTAGAGCGCCACAGGGGACGTTTGTTAGACCAAACCAATAGGCGCCCCTAGCACGTTTTGATCGCTTTGACTTCCTGGGTAGACTCATTCTTAAAGGCTGGAAAAACACTAGTCATAACGCAAGCCCATACGCTCTAGCAGGCCAGCTAATGTGTCATTGTCGAAAAATTTAATTTGTAACCAGCCCCCTTGCCCATTTTCACTGACAATCTGGACAGGACTGCCAATTTGTTCTGCGAGGGTACTTTGCAGGCGCTCGATATCCCGATCTCGTTGAGGATCACGCGGGGGTAACTCTCCGGCTTTTAGCTCCCTTACTTTTTTTTCCAACTGCCGGACGGACCACCCTTTTTCTTCGATTTCAATGGCTAAATTCATTTGTTGTCTGGCTTGCAGGCCGACTAACATCCTTGCATGGCCAAGCGATAATTGCCCCGTTTTTATTTTCTCTTGTACCGGGTCACAAAGCGTCAACAGGCGCAGCAGATTAGCAATATGACTGCGCGATTTTCCGACAAGTACTGCAATTTCATCTTGCTGAAAGTGAAATTCCTGCTGTAACCGTTGATAGCCGCTAGCTTCTTCAATCAGATTTAAATCTTCGCGTTGAATGTTTTCTATTAGCGTGACGGCTGCCGCCTGTTGATCACTATAGTTACCGATTAAGCAAGGTAACTCGTTTACACCGACCAACATCGCTGCACGCCATCGTCGCTCACCGGCAATAATTTCGTATTGGTTGGCAGTGATTTCTCGAACCACTAAAGGTTCAATCAACCCTTGGGTAAGAATGGAGTCGGCCAGTTCTTGTAATGCCGCTTCCGAAAAATGCTTACGCGGCTGATAGCGCCCAGCCTGTAGTAAGTCGATAGGAATTGTTTTGAATACCCTTTTCATAGACAACTAACGAGAACCAGAGAGAAAGTCTATTGTTTCATAAGGGCTTGAAGAGATGCAATCTCTAACCGCCCATACAGACGAGTCAATCAATGACCAATTAGGGCTTTATACTGGTTTGAGACTGGGGTCGGCAATGAATCACTTCATCAGCATCCTTGGCAAAAAAGCTGACGGCTGTTCTACCCACATTCGTTTTACCCATTTGTCGATTCACTTCAGCTTTTAACAAGCGGTGAGAATCCATCAAAGCGGTTGCTTCATCTTTGATGTAACTATCCTCTGAGCGTAAAATCTGCACCAGGTATTTTGCTGCCTGCTGAATCGCAGAAACAGCCTTGGTTTCTAGCAATGCCGTACTCAAAGCTAACATGGCATTGGTAAACCCTTGGCAAGCTGCAGCCTGCATCCATTCAAAATAAGGGGCTGAGTGTTTAGGATACGCTTGTGCTAACCGATACTGCGCCATCGTATCACCACTAGTAGCCAGCGCTTTCATTTGCGCCATCAGACCTAAGGTCTCGGCCTTCTTATCGTAATTATCCGGTGTTTGAGCTACTGCTTTGGTCAGCTCTGCAAACTCACTGCTGAATTGCTTGAAACGGGACATTTAAACTATCGCTAATAAAGTTATCATTAGCTTAGAGATTAAGGCTATCAACTTAACTGAATATTAAGACGGGGTTTTTTTACACAATCTTTACGGTCTATCGTACAGATACCAGCCTAAATGGAAGATCATATGGGCAAAGACCGTGGCAATAAAGCCATATTGCCAAAAAAGCCAGCCAAAAAGGATTGCTTGCCAACCATGAAGCAACAGCATGGCATAAATGAAACGGCGACTTGCCTGACAACCAGCAGCAAGATAGGCAGGAATATGTCCTGCTGTTAGCAGCAGACCACTCAGGACAATTGTGCTCCACATGACAATAGGCGTTTTTTCTCCCGCAAAAAAGATGGCGAAAAAAGCGATGACATTCATTAATCCCCAACGACCAAGAATTTCCTCCACGACGCCGCCATATAAAATACAGCCATCCAGATGCAAGACTGCACGTATTCTTCTCATTATCTGTAGGCTCGCCTCATCCAAAATACTACCGACCACACCGTAGTAAAGGATAAAAAACACCACCAGGCCTCCAACAGTGTATAAAAAAACGGGGAAAATACCCGCGATATCACCCCTGATGCTTTTGCCTTGTAACAAGGAATCTAAAAGAGTGGCATTAAGGCCTGTACGTACCGACAAGACTGCGCCGGCAAAACACATTAGGAAAACCATTAACAAGGTCTGCGCAACAGCCAATTTACTGAGTCGTTTTTTTAATTGTTCGCTATTTTCTGGTAATAACAAATAAATCAAACGCGGCACAGCAATCACGACGCCGGGCAACGATAAACAAAATAATACAATGATTAACGGCCAATTAATTTGCATCATTTATCCCTTCCTAAGCACACTATAGAAAAACCCATCCCTATTGTTTTCCCCCGGGAAAATTTGCCACCCATAGCCTGTCACTCGACCCCAGCTTTTTTGTCCAGTCACTACCTGGCAGTCCGGGTGCTTCGCCACAAATTGGGCAATTTGCAGTTCATTTTCCTCTTTGAGTATTGAACAAGTGGCATAAACCAGCAAACCCTGTGGCGCAAGTAAAGGCCACAAGCTTTCTAACAGCGCACGCTGTAGGTGGGTAATTTCAGTCACCTCGGCCTCTGTTCGCAATAATTTAATATCCGAATGACGTCGGATAACGCCCGTTGCGGAACAAGGCGCATCAAGGAGAATCCGTTCAAAAAGCTGTCCATCCCACCACGACTCTGGTTTGAGTCCGTCACCCTGCAGTAGCGTTGCCTTCAGGTTTAAACGAGTCAGATTCTCTCTCACCCGTTGCAAACGCTTTTCCTCAATATCAAGGGCAATACAAGCTTTCAATGCCGGCTCGGTTTCAAGAATGTGGCAGGTTTTACCACCAGGGGCACAACAAGCATCCAGTAAGCGCAACTCAGGTTGCAAGGCTAGCAGTGAAACAGCGAATTGTGCTGCTTCATCCTGCACAGAAACATCACCACAACTAAAACCGGGTAAATCATCCACATTACACGCATTTTCCAGGGTAATGCCCTGGATTGCATCCATTGTCGGGGAGGCTTTCATGCCGTTTTGATGTAACCGCTCCAGGTAAGCTGCTCGGTCACCTCGTTGTTGATTCACCCGCAAACTCATTGGAGGATGAGCGTCATTGGCCTGAAGAATGTTTTGCCAATCGTCAGGCCAATCCTTTTTCAAACGCTGTACAAACCAGGCCGGATGCCCATAAAGAAAATCAGGGTTAGTTTGCAGACGAGCCACCAGGGCAGCTTGCTCACGGCAATAGGTTCTTAAAACCGCATTCACTAATCCCTTTGCCCAGGATTTTTTAAGTGGATCAAGCAAGGCAACGGTTTCTTTGACGACGGCATAATCAGGCTTTTGCATAAAATGGAGCTGATAAAGACCAATCAGCAAAACCAACCAAACATCGACTGCTTTGGGGTGTTTATCAACCAGGCAATCCGCTATCGCCTGCAGGCGAAAATAATGACGGCAAACACCAAAACAAATTTCTTTTGTTAATGGAGTCAACTCACTCTGTGCTTGAAACAGATGAGAAAGCGGCGTTCTCTCTTGGAGTAATTTCACTAAAATACGCAGCGCTTGTAAGCGCTCATTTTTTTTCATCGCAGGACCAAATGAATATAGTGTTGCGCTCGACCCGAATTCAACCAGGCAGAGACAGGCATTACCTTGGCGCCTGGAAATTGCAAATAATCAATCATGACCGCTTGATGACCTGCAGCAACTAAAATGCCTTTTTTATCGATAGACAGGATTGTGCCGGGTTCCGCTGAGCTTGTATTGGCGACGACATGAGCCTGATGGATCCGTAGGAGCTCTTCACCGGCTTGTGTATAAGCAATGGGCCAGGGATTAAATGCACGCACCTGATTAACGATCTCAGTTGCTGGGCGCTGCCAATTAATTGCGGCATCTTCTTTTTTTATTTTTCCCGCATAAGTAGCCTGGCTATTGTCCTGAGGAATTGGTTTTGCCTGCCCGCAGGCAAGGGCGTCAAGCGTGGATAACAAGGGCCTTACCGCCAATTGGGCGAGTCTGTCGTGCAAACTGCCTGCCGTATCTTCAGAAAAAATAGGACAGCTGATTTCGGCCAATTTAGCGCCGGTATCCATGCCAGCATCCATTTGCATGATGGTGACTCCAGACTCGTCATCACCATGTAACACAGCCTGCTGGATAGGCGATGCGCCACGCCAGCGGGGTAATAAAGACGCGTGAGAATTAATACAGCCCAAACGAGGTAAAGCCAACACAACTTTGGGCAAAATTAAACCATAAGCAATCACTACAAGAATATCTGGCTTTAATTGCGCCAGCTCCGTAATCGCTTGTTCACTTTTAAAATTAAGGGGTTGGTAAACGGGTATTTCATGAGACAACGCCCAACTTTTAACTGCTGATGGCTGTAATTTACGTCCACGTCCAGCAGGCCTGTCGGGCTGCGTGTAGACTGCCAACAAACGATGGGAAGACTCGGCAAGCGCATCAAGTGACGGGATTGCAAATTCAGGCGTACCCGCAAAAACGATATTTAAACTACTCATAACTTGCGTACATTCAACCGTTTAAATTTATCCAGCTTTCTTCTTGCCATCGCACGCTTAAGAGGGGAAAGCAGATCAACAAAAAGCTTGCCGTTTAAGTGATCAATTTCATGTTGAAAACATTCGCCCAAAAGCCCCTCAGCAGTCATTTCAAAGGGTTTGCCAAAACGATCTTGTGCCCGAATGGTCACTTTCTTGGCTCGGATCACCGTATCGTAAGCGCCGGGCACAGAAAGGCATCCTTCCTGATATTCAGCCTCGCCTTCTTTGGCAATAATTTCAGGATTAACCAATACCAATTGCTGTTTTTTATCACCAATGACATCCACCACTGATAAACGGAGGCTGATGCCTATCTGTGGTGCAGCCAGTCCAACCCCATTGGCGTGGTACATCGTGTCGAACATATCATCAATGAGCGTTTGTAAGTCATCATCAAATTGTTCAACAGGTTTTGCTTTGAGTCTTAACCGTTCGTCAGGTAAATAAATAATCTTGCGGATAGCCATAAAATATCTGTTTCCTACCTAATAATGCGTGCTATTATCCCCAATACCTCGTATGGCTGCAAGATGCATGCCCAGGCTCACGGACGATAACATCAGTGTGACACTACGCTTCGTTCCTGTGTCATCATCCTTTGGCAATGAACGCCTTTTTATTCGCTGTTTCGCTGCCACGGGAAATTTATCAGGATTCCTGACCGTAGAACAACCCGTTGCAGCCTGTTTGCTCATGCCTGCCATGACCTTTGAAAAGGACTGCACCATTCAGCCATGAATAATAAACCGTATCTTATCGCCTTAAATAAAATAGAGCAGATTGGTCCCCGTACCCTGGTAAAATTATTGCAGCGCTGGCCCGATCTGGAAGAAATGTTTCGCTTATCCGAGCGACAATTACAGCAAGCAGGCTTACCCGCTAAAATGGCTCAGGCAATCAGCAGCTTTCATTTTAAGGAACTGGAAGCCGATTTTCGCTGGCAAGAAAAGAGCAATCACCATTTGTTAACTTGGGAAGACAGCAATTACCCGACCTTATTGAAAGAAATTCATGACCCTCCGCTCATCTTGTATGCAATTGGCGAATTATCCTGCCTGCAACAACCAGCCATCGCCATCGTGGGTAGTCGAAAGCCCTCTATAACAGGTAGCGAACTTGCCCGACGCTTTGCCTATGAGCTGACAATGAATCATCTTACCGTCGTTAGTGGCCTGGCACAGGGTATTGATACCCAAGCCCATCGCGGCAGCCTGGATGCCCGGGGGAAAACAGTCGCAGTAATGGCTACCGGGATTGATCGTATTTATCCACGACAAAACGCTCAATTGGCTGCCGAAATAAGTCAAAATGGCCTGCTTATCAGTGAATTTTCGCTAAAAACTGCACCAACAGCTGGACATTTTCCACGCAGAAATCGTATAATAAGCGGTTTATCATTAGCCACATTGGTCGTTGAGGCAGCAATTCGGAGCGGTTCTTTGATCACAGCGCGTCTGGCGCTGGAGCAAAATCGTGATGTTCTTGCGGTGCCGGGATCGCTCCTCAATCCACAGGCCAGAGGTTGCCATCACCTGCTGCAGCAGGGAGCCAGATTGGTAACATCCAGTCAGGATGTATTAGATGAACTAGGCTTGGCTAATCCGCAAGCGAAACAAAATGACCTGAGGCAATCCCTTGCCACGGATAATGAAAACCTAGTAAAGTGCATTGGGTTTGAAGTAACTACTGTTGATCAGATGATGGCACGCAGTGGTTTAAATGTTGAAGAAGTAACCTGCAACCTGGTTACATTAGAATTACAGGGAATTGTCAAAGCCGTTCCCGGTGGTTACATGAGGTGTTAATTATGAAAGATAGCTTGTTTGAAATGTTAATGAATTTTTTTGAAAAAAGTTTATCCCAATTAAAGGAAAGCACCACCTCTGCTACACCTAATGAGAATGAACAAGAAGACGACAGTGACGTTTATGAAACGTCAAGCATTGAAAGCCGGACCGTGGTTATAAAGCCCGCGCAAGACACTGCGATGCGCGTTTTTACAGCCGATGAAAAGATGCGATTGACCAAAGCCAGCTACCAATTTATAACCCGCTTAATGTCCTGGGGAATCGTGGAATCAGAAACACTCGAAATAATTATCAATCAGCTGTTATTCTCCGAGTCCCGTTTTGTTACCCTGCAGGAAACAAAATGGACTATTCGAAACACACTGGCTGAAAATCTTGATGCAGCTCAATTAGCTTTTCTTGATCTTGTGCTATATCAAAAAGAAGACGAATTACCGTTACATTGATCGTTACCACAAGGAAAGGTTTATTTAGCTATGAGCAAACACTTGGTTATCGTGGAATCACCCGCGAAAGCTAAAACTATACAAAAATACTTAGGCAAAGATTATGATGTCTTGGCCTCCTATGGCCATGTGCGCGATTTACCGCCCCGCAAAGGGTCGGTCAATCCTGATAAAAAATTCGCAATGACCTATAACCCGATCGAAAAAAATGCACGACATATCGAATCGATTGCCAAAGCCTTAAAAAATTCTGACTCACTCTTACTTGCCACTGACCCGGATCGCGAAGGGGAAGCCATTTCCTGGCATGTTTATGAGTTAATGAAAGAACGTAATTTGCTCAAAAACAAAGAAGTTCACCGTATTTTTTTTAATGAAATCACTAAATCAGCCATTCAAGACGCGATAAATAATCCGCGCGAGATTTCAATGGATTTAGTGAATGCGCAACAGGCAAGACGCGCATTAGATTATCTGGTAGGTTTCAATCTGTCACCGCTGCTATGGAAAAAAATTCGTCGTGGCCTTTCTGCCGGCCGCGTGCAAAGCCCGGCGTTACGACTCATTGTAGAGCGCGAGGAAGAAATTGAGCGGTTTGTGGCGCAGGAATATTGGCGAATTATTGCCCAATGCCAGCATAGCAGCACCCCTTTTGAAGCAAGACTCACCCATTTTAACCGTGAAAAACTGCAACAATTCACGATTAATGGGGCAGACCAGGCACACAACATACAAAAAGCCTTGCTTCAACAGGCGCAGGGTAACCTGCTTGTTGAACAGGTTGAAAAGAAACAACGTAAACGCAATCCGGCAGCGCCTTTTATTACCTCCACACTCCAGCAGGAAGCTGCCCGCAAATTAGGGTTTACCGCGCGTAAAACCATGATGATTGCCCAGCAGCTCTATGAAGGGATCGATATTGGTTCCGGTACCGTGGGTTTGATTACCTACATGCGTACTGACTCCGTCAATTTGGCCAATGAAGCGATAGAGGAAATTAGAGCGTACATTTGCGAGCGTTATGGTGATGATAATTGCCCTAAAACTGCCCGCGTTTTTAAAACCAAGTCGAAAAATGCGCAAGAAGCCCATGAAGCAATTCGACCCACGTCGGTTAAACGCACGCCAGAAATGGTACAGCCCGCGCTGACTACTGAGCAATTCAAGCTTTATAGCCTTATTTGGAAACGGACCATTGCCTGTCAAATGGCCGAAGCCTTGGTCGA
Organism: Legionella donaldsonii; assembly: GCF_900452385.1. Lineage (NCBI taxonomy): Bacteria > Pseudomonadati > Pseudomonadota > Gammaproteobacteria > Legionellales > Legionellaceae > Legionella > Legionella donaldsonii. The sequence goes on from NZ_UGOA01000001.1 coordinate 2,918,032, forward strand.
TACAGTCGCTGTCGACTTAAGCTGTGGTGAAGGCAATCTATTTCGTGCCAATGGCTCAACCATCACCTTCCCTGGTTTTCTTACCGTCTATGAAGAGGGGCGGGATGATTCGCCGGATGATGAACAAAATGCAATGTTACTTCCTGCATTAAAGGTAGGTGAAAAAGTTAGCCTGAAAGATATTCTTGCCAACCAGCATTTTACCGAACCGCCGCCACGTTACTCAGAGGCGTCGCTTGTTAAAGCACTGGAAGAATATGATATAGGCCGACCATCAACCTACGCATCAATTATTCACACCTTGCAGCAACGTGAATATGTGGTGGTCGATAAGAAGCGTTTCTTCCCCACCGACGTTGGCAGGATAGTTAATCGCTTCCTGACAGGCCACTTTACGCGTTATGTCGACTACAAATTCACTGCGCAATTGGAAGATACTTTGGATGCTGTATCACGTGGTGAAAAAGAGTGGATTCCGGTGTTGGAAGAATTTTGGCAACCCTTTATTCAACAGATTCATGATACGGATGAGCAAGTCCAGCGCAAAGATGTGACGACAGAAATACTCGATGATAAATGTCCAAAATGTGATAAACCGCTGGCGATTCGCTTAGGAAAACGAGGCCGTTTCATCGGTTGTACCGGGTACCCTGATTGTGATTATACCCAGGATCTCAGTGCGAATGGCGAAGGCGAAAAATCAGAACCTGAAGTAGTCGAAGGGCGGAATTGCCCTGAATGTTCAGGGCCCCTGCATATTAAAACAGGTCGATACGGCCGTTTTATCGGTTGTGGCAATTATCCGCAATGTACCCATATAGAACCGTTGGAAAAACCGGCTGATACAGGGGTTGAATGTCCCAAATGCCATAGTGCCAAGATCCTCAAGCGTAAGTCGCGTAAAGGAAAAATATTTTTCTCTTGCGGCAGCTATCCTAAATGCGATTATGCGCTATGGAACGAGCCCATTGATAAGCCTTGCCCCAAATGCGCCTGGCCCTTGTTGACCGTGAAGGAAACGAAACGTTCTGGCCGGCAAATTATGTGTCCCAATGAAGGCTGCGGTTATTCCAGCAGTGATGAGGAATAGCATTTTCCCTGCCTTAAACCATACCTCTTTTATTTGCAGCAGGCTTTCTGTGCTCTAGCACGGGAGCCTGCTAAGTCGACGACTAATTTATTTGAAATACCTCTTTAAGATCTATACGCCATTACTATTTTTATATATCCTCTGTAAATTTTCGATAAGAACAAAGGAGATACGCTAACGGATATACCTTGGATTTGTATTTTATCAACTTATTGGGATTAACATTTTGATTTACAGGACGTACTCATGTTTAGCAAAAAACTACTATCGTTTACTCTCTTCAGTATTTTAATGGCCCCCTTCCAAACGGGGATAGCGGGTGAAATGGGCGCTAAGGAAGGACGATTTGATGTCTATATTCCTAATTTGCCTGCATCAAATGAGTTTTCTGCCGGTGCTATTTTCTTGCGTCCAGGCGGGAGCAATGATTACGCGGTATTAGTGGATCCGTTTAATTCAAACGTACCTACGCCTATTCTTTCACCAAGTTGGCAACCAGAAGGCATTGACCCCGATTTTAGTGCGGGTTTCTCACTTAATTTCCGCCACGTTTTTCCTGAGTCAGGCAATGATATCAATTTCTATTGGGCCCATTTGCGCACCACGGACAACGGAACTTTCCCAGTCAACAGAGCAGCACCCCCAGCACAGCAAATGGCGGGACCATTCTGGAACGTTGGCCCTGATGCCGGCACAACCAGCGCCGCAAATGGTCAATTACAATACCGCTATGATGTCTTTAATACGGATCTTGCGAAACATATCTATTTCGATCCCAATCTCAAAACCCGCATTTTTGCAGGGGTTAGCGGCCTCTGGCTAGAGCAAAAGATCATCGCCAATTTTTCTGGTATTGACCCCATATTAGGCCCTTACACCTTTGGCATAACGACCAAATCGAAATATAATGCGGCCGGTATTCGTTTAGGTATCGATGGAGAATACCAGGGATTTTATAATATCAATGCGGTAGGGTTATTAGCAGGAAATCTCTATATTGGCAGTCAGCAACCCTCTACCGGCGCAACAGGTACAGGAAGTGTATTGGCGGGCACAGGGATTCCTGTCAATCATCAATCGATATCGCATAAAAGCTTCGTGCAAGTTGTCCCTGCGCTGGATGCAAAATTAGGTCTTAAATATTCCCGGCAGTCAAACGATAAATTATTCAGCATAGAAGCTGGTTATATGGCGGCTATTTATGTGAATGCCATACAAAATTATGTCCCCTCTACCTATGTTCCGGGCTCGTTAGGAATCGTTTCAGGGGCTGTTTTCCTGCAAAGTCTATTAAAAACCACCGACAGCTTTTCCGTAGACGGACCCTATGTCACCGCTTCACTCAAAATGTAAATCAAGGTCGAAAAATACCCAAGGCCCTGACTTGTGAGGGCCTTGCTTAAATAGACTAATGACCTTCCACTGCAGCGTCGGCCTCCTGCCTCTGCCGTCTTCGTTTACTTTGCCGAAGGTAAAGGATTGTCATGCTGATCACAGAAACCCCCAAGACTAGGGCTGCAGGTATTAAACCGAAGGTATGAAGGAGTCGCAGAAAATGATCTCCCCCATAACTTTTATAGAGCAGCGTAATAATTGTCGTGGAAACAACAGAAATAAAGATAGGGCGGATTAACCGGGCGCCGTTCTTGATGGCAAAATACACGCCTATCCTGCCGCCTATTAATTGCCCCATGGCCATACACAGGGCAAGCGTATAATCAATGTTGTCGCCGAAAGCAAAACAGAGTGTCGCGATCAGGCTGCTTTTCAGATTAAAAACCTTGGTGTAGGCAGACGCCTTAACAAAGTTATAGCCAAGAAAAAAAGTCAGTGAAAACACCCAGAGTGAACCAGTCCCGGGCCCAAAAAAACCATCATAAAGTCCCAGGAAAAAACCAAAAAAGATATAAAACCAAAATTCATTTATTTTTGGCTCCCCATCCTCTGAGCCCAGTTTTGGTGAAAAGATGGTATAAATCAGGATGGCTAATAACAGGAGGGGGATGACTTTTCTTAAAATATCGCTATTCAGGACCTGACTCGCGACAGCGCCGAGTATGGTGCCCAAAATTCCCCACATTAATCCTTTATAGATTGTATTCAGTGAAAGCAGCCCTTGCCGATAATAGCCGCAAGACGCTACGAAAGTCCCTATCGCCCCCTGTAGCTTATTGGTTCCCAATGCAACCTGTGGCGGCACACCCACCCCTAGCAACATGGGCAGACTAATTAAACCGCCGCCTCCAGCAATCGCATCGACCGTGCCAGCGACGAGACCTGTTAAAAATAAAAGCGGTAAAAGAAAATGATAAGGTAAATCAAATAACATTTTATGTCTCTTCCCATAAGGAAACTGCGAAAAAATTAACTGCTCTCAGATACCGCGTTGCAATAAAAAGACTTGATTGCTTGCCCCACAAACGTCAAATCTTTTCTCGACACATCAAGATGAGTAACCAATCTTACCCTGCCCTGTTTATTAGGCTGTTTAGGGAGGATTATTCCCCTTCCCTGCAAATAGGCTTGCAATTCTTTATAATGGTGTTTGACCCTTATAAATATAATATTGGTTTGCAAGGCAGCCGTATCCACATCGATTTCCTCAAGCTCAGCCAACGTACTCGCCAAATACAAGGCGTTGTCATGATCGTCAGCCAAGCGGTTGATATGATGCGCTAACGCGTAAATCCCTGCCGCCGCTAAAATGCCAGCCTGGCGCATACCGCCGCCCAATACTTTACGCCAACGTCGTGCTTTTTTAATGAATTCGCTACTGCCTGCTAAAACGGAGCCCACGGGAGCACCCAGACTTTTGGAGAGGCAGATAGAAATCGAGTTAAAATGATGACTGATATCGTTAAGGGAGCACTGCAATTTCACTGCTGCGTTAAAAACCCGTGCCCCATCCAGGTGGCTTTGAAGACCCTGTTGCTGACAAAAAAGTTTCATTTGTTGCAAATAGGCCAGTGGTAAAACCCGCCCGTCAACCGTATTCTCAAGACAAAGTAATTTAGTACGTGCGTAATGGTGATCGATTGGTTTAATCGCTGACGCCACTTTTTCCAATGCCAAAGTACCATCCGGCTCAAAATCAAGCGGCTGCGGTTGCACACTCCCTAAAACCGCTGCCCCGCCCCCCTCTAATAAATAACAGTGGGCTGTTTGCCCAACAATGTATTCATCCCCTCGTTCACAATGCGCCATAATCGCGATCAAATTGGATTGTGTTCCAGAAGGTAAGAAGACAGCTGCTTCCATACCGGCTTTATCGCTAATCAATTCTTCCAGCATCCTGACCGTCGGATCTTCACCAAAGACATCGTCACCCACTTCAGCATTCATCATGGCAGCAAGCATTGCTTTACCTGGCCTGGTAACTGTATCACTGCGTAAATCAATTATTTTCATGGATGGCTCGCTTGTTAATGGAAAAGAGCGCGCTTGCACACAATTATTTTTTAAATTTCAGGTAAAGTCCGGCATAAAGCTGCTGCATGTTCTCCATGCTATCAGCAATGAATTCAATAACCTTTATGGTTTGCCAGGCCTCTTTTTCCCAGCCCCGCTCCAAACAATACGTCAACCAAAGCAACCAACTGTGCAAAGTCTGCTGCCATAAAATAGCATCCATCCCGGGCAAGTGACCAGCACATTCCGCATAACCCAGCAAAGTCGCTTGAAACTGCTCTGTTGCGAAGACGGAATTAGCCATGCCTGCACAGTTTACAGCAAGCCCTATCAACTCAACAAAGGGATGAATATAACCTGCGCTTTCCCAATCAATGACATGGGGTGTTTCACGATCGCGCCAAATAATATTATTAACGTGGATATCTCGATGGCTAACCACCCAGTTTTGCGAGTCATAATCACGATAGCGATTACAGTGATTAATGAGTTCTCCTAACCAAGGGAGATGAGCCCATCCTTCTGGCGGTACAATAGGAGGAAAACGTTCCGCACCGTCGCCAGGCAAAGGGAGTAAATGCAGCTGTGCCAGTCTATTGCCAAGGAGGTAAGCCTGTTTAGAATCGACTGCTTCCAGCACGCTCCCTTCACAGTAGGGAAGAATCAACGCAAAATGACCATCGACAGTCAGCAGGCAATCATTTGCCTCGGTGTGCCTGGCAGAAAAGGTCAAACCGAGTTGATTGGCTGCAATGGTTGCTATAGCCTGGGTGAATTCTAATCGTTGCCGGGTTATTGCACCAAGCCAGGTCGGCAAAGAAAATTTCTTAGCGATCCATTTGCTTCGATCCGCCAGTTCAATTAAATCAACTTGATGCTGCAACCCACCAGTTAATGGCGTGATTGATAAGATCGGCTGGGTAAAATAAAGACTGGACCAATGCTCGTTATCCATGCATCAATTGTTCGATGTAACGTCTGCAAGTTAAGGGTTTATGGAGATAGCTAATCATATGGCGTGTACCGCCAGTTCCCGTTATCACAAGACAACCATACCCGAAAATACTGCCTAAAACGGATTGGCGGATATCAATACTCTCTATTTTAGTTAAAGGAATATCAATCGTCTGCCTTACCAGCAGGCCTGTGCGCAGGATCACTTGCTTTTTCTTGATGGTCAGTGAAGAGAAATGGTAATTGACCCAGGTTATTCCTCCCCACGCCAGAGCAAAGACAAAAAGGAAAAGCGATAACTCTTTTAACGTGGGAAAGGTAAAACCAAAATAGATGGCTAAACAGGCGAGAACTGCCGGCCAGAAAAACAGAAGCCAATGAAGTCTTGCAAAATAAACCACATCGTTGTTGTCTGCCATCATTGGCCTGGTTAAATCAGTCACGTTATACTCGGTCCGTTCAACTATTATTTTCTATATCATATGGCAGATGCGACAAATTTGCTATGCTATCCCTTTGTTAATTCAGGTTTTGAACAATGCGCCCTATTAACCGCTGCCTAAATCCGCAGTTGCTTGAAATCTGCCAGCGCGCCATTCAGCTCGACGAACTAAATAGTAAACTCAGGCATTACTTAACTCCACCGCTATCCGAGCATTGCCAGGTAGGGAGTTTTAACAAAGGCTGCCTGCTGCTCACCGTTTCCAGTGCGGCCTGGGCAACGGAATTACGCTATAGCCTGCCCGTCTTGCGCGATAAACTGAGGAAAGAGGCCGGATTATATCAATTGACCTCGATCAAGATTCACATTGCTGAGTTCTGCCAGCAAACAAGTCCAGCTCCAAAAAATCAGAAAAAAACACTGTCGACCTCCGCTCGCCATTTCATTAAGGAAGCCGGAGAGCACTGCAATTATCCACCCTTACAAAATGCCCTTTACAAGCTAGCTGAAAGCAAGGAGTAATCCCGGTATATAAAGTGCAGCGGGTAACGAAGTACTTTTGTAGCCTGGGTGCAGGCGCAGCCGAAACCCGGGATCCCAAATAAACAGCGCAGCATACAAGCACAGTTTAAAATCCCCGGATTACAGCCTTCGGCTTTCATCCAGGCTACGATGCTAATCATGTTTCTATATTAGATTAGCTATTAGAAATTTTTTAAATCTGTTGTACATTCTAACAAACCACAACAATTCCAAACACAATCGAATAAAGGCTTAACTATTTCTATTATGTCAACATTATAAGATTCTATAATTCCACTAGTTAGTTGGAAAGAATCCCGGCCAAAACTATGCATGCCATTTTCCGCATGAAGCGAATAATTATTTAATTCCAGATAAGAAATGCTAAGAACAAAAGGAGCATCTTGCTTGAGATTATTATAAATTTGTAGAAACCGTCTAATATCATTAATTATCATGCGCTCGTAATTTTCTGAAGACAAACAGGATATACGTTGATCATTAACTGATAAGGGTGGAAATATACTTACTGCCTCAATGATACCTTCTCGCCATATTAAATCATATCTATTAAATATTCCGTTACTACGGCCTAAACCGAGAAGCCCTTCTAAAATAATTCTGGTTTCCCAATGCTCATATCTGAAATAAGACGGTTCGGGCTTCCATTGAGTTCTGATCTCGTTTAATTGAATCGCTGTATATTTTTCTTCATTCATAAAGGACGAAAGAGGAATTATATGAAGTACGACCGTTGCTCCATTAGAAAGCGGTATAGGCCATATTTTAGCTCGTATTATCTTTAACCGCTCTTGGATAAAATCTTTGATTTTTTCAGTAATGTGTGCGGAAGAAATAAAAGCATTTCTAATTTCATTTATATCCATGGGATATGAACCTGCAGAGTTCCTAGCATAAAATTTATAAGATTTATTGTCTCGATGAGGGCCTCTTAACCCTCTCTTCACACTAACAATCCCAATATGCTTATCAGACGCTGGTAAAGCGTGGAAAGCAATATCTAATCCAGAAAATCTTGGTTCAATGCAATCTCTAACTAAATTTTCTAATTGCAATTTGATTTGATCAACATCTTGAATCGATATTCCGCAAAGCTCTAATTTTTCTGGTGACTTTTCGTCGATTCCATAAATGATATAACCATTTGTGGTATTGGCTAAAGCACAAACAGGCTTTAATATTGTATTGGTAGGATCTTTTATATTCCATTCTCTTTTATATTCAATGTCTTTTCTTTCTCTAACATTATTTGCAACTAAAGAACTTATTTCGTGAAGAATCTCCGGATCATGAATAGAGCAATTAAACATTTCATTTCCCCATTAACAAAGAATGTTATCGTATCGTATCAATTATAAAAAACAGGTTTTTCCTTTTTAATTTAATATCCTATGAAGACTACGCTTGCTATAGGGTTGTCATTTTAATAGTTAGATGGGTAACGCATGAGACATGACTAACTTATATGTCTATAAGAATGAGCACCTTGCTTATGATGCTTCAACAAGACTATTAGCACTCTATATTCTATTTAATAATGTAATAATTTCCTCTGTGAAATTGATTGCGTCTGCCGCTTGGGATTTCTTATAAGAAACATTAAAATATAATCAGCCTCTACTCTTAAATCTTTAACTTGGCCTAACAGATATGCAATCCTCCAAATATCTCTATCGACTCTCGTGGGGGGGTTAGCATGATGACTATTAAAGACTCTTAGTAATTCATCATGACCAAAATTATCATTTTTGGGAGTTGTTCCTAATTTAGTTATGGCTGTTTCTGAACATTGATGAAATATACAGTAGTATGCTCGATTAGTAGAGGAGCGGTAATACTCTTCCTCATGAACTTTGCTGTTATAGAGATCCCGAGCAATGTCTAGTAACTTTATTGTCCTTAGAGGCATAATCTTCACCTGTTTCAAACCTAAATATGACATTACAATCTAATAAATTGTACAATTCATTATCTATACAAATATCGATAAATTTTTTATTAAGTAATAACGTCTCACTAGGTGTTATATCCACAGATAATACATAGCTATACCATCGGCTCTCATTATCGATTTTACCCCTTATTTTTCTATCGATAATACTCGAGGAGTCAACTAATAATCCAACTATTGAATCAATTTCTTTAATTATATTTTTTGTGGGTGCATCTAGTTGATCAAATAGATCAGCAGACCCTGCAATATCAAAATTTAGCCCGCATTCTTTAATACTCATAGCTTACTTACTAAGCACAATACCTGCTAAAATTATAGCATAGCCACCAGCTTAGATATTGTTTTGAAGAATAAGTAACCTTTTAATACTTTCCTTTAAAGGGAGTATCTAAGATGTTAATCTCTTTCTTCCAAAAGATGCTCCGCATCGATTATCCCGAAACGCAGGCCAACAATAATCGCGCTTGTTATATTTTTACACCCTAATTTTTGAAAGATGGATTGCCGACAGTAATTAATTCTTCGTATGGATACTTTCAAAACAGAGGCAATTTCTTTAAGGCTTTTGCCTTGCGCGGATAAATAAATACACTGCTTCTCCTGTTCACTTAAGCGAACATCGAAACAAATCGGTTGTCTTATCCAAGTACTGGAAAGTAACGCTTGAATTTCAGCAAGTTGCTTGGGAGTGGGATTACTATTGCCTAAATAGTTCAGATAGTTCTTAGCAAAGAGTTTAAAAAAGGGGCTATCGATTAAATCACTTTTTCTAGTAAAAGTTTCTCGGTTTATTTTCATTATTACTGTCCTTTATTTTTAAAGGTGAGCGATAGCACAGGAATTAATTGAAACATTAATCCCTGTGTCTCTAGCTGTTGAATTCATTAAGATTTTTTAGGAAAAACCCTACCTAAAGCACGTGAAATCCATGCTCTTAATGTTCAAACTGTAAAAATAATGGGACATTTTGGCGGCTTCTTACGGACAAGCCATTGAAAACTAAAACTGAAATAGACTAAGATGCTTTTAGCCATTTTTATCTCCTGATAGATAAACTTGGTTAGCTGGTAGCGGGGGATTGGCGTCCCTCCTATCAGCGCCTTTATTGCATTTAATACTTCAAACGCAGATTTATACTATTTTATTCTGTAGTGTCTTGCAAATGAAATTTTTAAGCCCTGGCAAACACTACAGAAAATTTTTCTAAAAACCGAAATTCACTTACTTTCAACCTCCTCTGTACTTCACAAAGTGATAATTTTTTAAGCGATCTCGTTCCTTTTTATGAACTTTTTTTTCAACTCTTCTTAAGAAATAATCACTCACCCAGTTAGTTATGAGAATCGAGAGATGGTTTACCAAGATAAGGGAATTGCCAAACCCCAGCTACTTATTATTGAAGATAATCCTGTCTGCCAACGAATTTATCTTGCAATACTTGGTCGCTATTACCAGATTGCATCAGCAGGAAATGCTGCAGAGGCTTTGCAATGCCTGTCAAAACAAGCTTACGACTGTATCATTTTGGACTTAGGTTTACCCGATAAACCCGGAATTGACGTACTATCCTTCATTCGTAATGACGAGCTAAATAAAGACACGCCTATCATCATTATTTCAGCCCACATGAGCGACGACATTCAACAAACTTGTTTACATTTGGGGGCGAATGCGATTTATACGAAACCAATTGGTTCTGGGTTGTTACGTAGTGTAATAGAAAATTTTTTAGGCTCTTAATCCCGGATTACAGCCTTCGGCTTTCATCCAGGCTACGGAATTGAAATAGGAGAGGTCACCAACACATTAATTAATTAACACAAAGTCATCAGCTATTTTTTGTGATTCAGTGCTGGAGATAGGCAGTGACGCTTAAGCTTCCGCAGGCAAAAAATCCCCTACGACTACTGGCTGGTAATTTTCCGCATCAAAATAGGTATATTCCCAGGCATCCTGGCGTACCATTAACTCGCGCAAGAGACGGTTATTCAAACCATGGCCAGACTTATAGCCTTCAAACGCGCCAATCAAACCACAACCGAGGAGATATAAATCACCAATGGCATCCAGCACTTTATGGGTTACAAATTCGCCAGAAAAACGCAAGCCGTCTTCATTCAATACGCGATAATCATCAACGACAATCGCATTATCCAAACTTCCTCCTTTGGCCAAATCAGATTCACGCAACTTCTCGTAATCGGACAGAAAACCAAAGGTTCTTGCCCGGCAAATCTCTCTGACGTAAGAAGTCCCTGACAGATCAAAGGTAACGGTTTGGGGTTTATCATTAAATACGGGGTGATCAAAATCGATTGTAAACGAAACCTTATACCCGTCATAAGGCAAAAACTGTACATACTTCCCGTGGTCCTCAATACGGATCGGTTTGAGGATGCGAATAAACCGCTTTGCAGCACTCTGCTCCCGTATCCCTGCCGATTGGATTAGGAATACAAAGGGCGCAGCACTGCCATCCATAATAGGAATTTCTGGTGCATTGACATCCACATAAGCATTGTCGATTCCCAGACCGGCAAACGCGGAAAGCAGGTGTTCTACCGTAGCAACCTTAACCCCCTGATGCTGCAAGGAGGTGCACAACATTGTATCGCCAACGTAATTATATAAAGCGGGGATTTCTACCACGGAGTCTAAATCAGTACGTCTGAAAACAATACCTGTATTAATGGGAGCCGGGCGCGCAGTCAGAAGAATTTTTTCTCCTGAATGCAAACCAACGCCCGTTGCTTGAATGACTTTCTTAATAGTTCTTTGTTGCATCATTCAGTGATCACCTTTTCGATATCCCATATTTTTCGCACAATAAATTGCCAAATCATAACAGCAATTAATTGATTAGTCTAATTTTTTATGTCGTTCATAAAAAACGGCCCTCAGGCCGTTTTTATATTACTCAACTTGCTCTTCTTGCCGACGCAAAAAGGCAGGAATATCCAGGTAATCAACATCGGGTACAGACGTTTCATTGACGGTAGGTTTCGGTGAAACGGCTGCTTGTTTACGTATAACGGCAGGCCTGTCAAACTGTTGATAATCCAGAGAGCCATCACTGCGGACTGATTCGGCAATGCGCGCTTTTACTGTTGTTTGTTGTTGCTGTGAATGGCGGGTTCGTGAATCGCCACCAAGGCCGGTAACAATAACAGTGACACGCATCTCATCCGTCATTTCAGGATCAATGACCGTACCCACCACAACCGTTGCATCATCAGAAATAAATTCTTTAACGACATCGCCGACTTCTTCAAATTCACCAATCGACATGTCCAAACCAGCAGTAATATTGACCAAAATACCACGGGCACCAGAAAAATTAACATCTTCCAGTAAAGGAGAGGCAATCGCTGCTTCAGCTGCCTGACGAGCTCGTTGCTCACCAGTAGCACTCCCTGTACCCATCATCGCCATACCCATTTCTGACATCACGGTGCGGACATCCGCGAAGTCAACGTTAATGAGGCCAGGACGTGTAATCAAATCAGAAATACCTTTTACAGCACCTAATAAGACATTATTTGCGGCTTTAAAGGCATTCAGCAAACTAATGTTTTTGCCTAAAACGCTAAGCAGCTTATTATTGGGAATCGTGATTAACGAATCGACATGCTCAGCCAGACGGCGAATTCCCTCTTCAGCAGCCAGGGCACGCTGTTTGCCTTCAAACGAAAAGGGTTTGGTCACTACAGCAACAGTGAGAATACCTAATTCTTTAGCCACTTCAGCAAAGACAGGTGCAGCTCCTGTACCAGTACCACCACCCATACCAGCAGTGATAAAAACCATATCAGCACCAGCCAGAACTTCTTTAATTCTTTCTCTGTCTTCCTCGGCTGCTTCACGACCGATTCTTGGATTCGCACCAGCGCCTAATCCTTTCGTTAACTCATCACCCAACTGGATATGGATTTTTGCATTTGAATTTTTGAGTGCTTGAGCGTCAGTGTTGGCACATATAAACTCAACACCATCGATGTTTTCGGTCACCATGTGCTCGACCGCGTTACCACCACCGCCGCCGACACCAACGACTTTAATTACGGCACTGTCTTGCTGACTTTCCGTTAATTCAAACATGTTAGACCTCTCCCCTCTAAATTCTGCCGATTAATTGAGGTTTTGCCCCTGATCCTTGCTCATGTAGCAGGACTAGAGGCAGAAACTACTTAAAAATTACCATGAAACCATGCCTTCATGCGTGCCCACATTCCTTTGTCATTATCACTTAAGACAGGTACATTATAACCACCTTCATATTGTTGTTGGAACCCATGTAACAATAAACCTACCCCCGTCGCCAGGGATGGGTTTGCTGTCGCCTCGACTAAACCTGAAACCTGATGTGCACAACCGTGGCGCACTGGCATTTCAAAGCACATCTCGGCCAATTCAATCGCTCCCTGTACACTAGAGCCTCCTCCAGTCATCACCATGCCTGCTGCAATGCGTTGCTCAAAACCGCTGCGCCGGAGCTCGTTACGGACCAGCGTAAATAATTCTTCATAACGTGCTGAAACCACATCGGCAAGGACCTTGGCAGAAATTTTGCGCCCAGGCCTTTCACTGACCCCTAATACTTCAATCATTTCATTGGCATTGGCCAACTCAGGCATTGCGCAAGCATGCTTTAACTTAATCGCTTCCGCACTCTTGGTCGGTGTACGTAAAGCCATTGCGATATCATTGGTGACTTGATCACCGGCAATAGGAATGACTGCTGTGAACTGAATAGCACCATCATAAAACACAGCAATATCGGTCGTGCCGCCGCCAATATCAATCAGACAAACCCCAAGCTCTTTTTCATCTTCAGTTAAAACGGCGTGACTGGCTGCCAGTTGCTCAAGAATAATATCACTTACTTCCAAACCACAGCGCCGCACACATTTGGCAATATTCTGGGCAGCACTGACAGCGCCAGTAACAATGTGGACACGCGCCTCTAAACGTACCCCGGCCATACCTACCGGCTCCCGGATACTACCTTGGTGATCGATAATAAATTCCTGGGGTAACACATGAAGAATTTTTTGATCGGCTGGAATCGCAACCGCCTTGGCAGCATCAATGACACCTGCCACATCAGCATGCGAAACTTCTTTATTGCGAATTGCAACAATACCGTGGGAATTCAAGCTCCGAATGTGGCTACCTGCAATACCCGCATAGGCCGTTCGCACCTCACACCCAGCCATTAACTCTGCTTCCTGGACTGCGCGCTGGATTGAATTCACCGTTGCTTCGATATCAACAACCACACCCCGTTTTAAGCCACGGGAAGGGTGGCGTCCTATACCAATGATTTCTATCGCCCCATCTGCTGTCACTTCGCCAATGAGTGCCACCACTTTAGAAGTCCCAATGTCCAAACCGGTGATGATATTTTTTTCTAATTTTTTAGCCATTATCTTCCCGTTTCTTTTTTCCATTGCACCGCCATACCTCGCGGATAACGTAAATCAACACTTGCTAATTGCCCTGATTTCTCTGCAAAAACTGCGGGATAGGCTTTACAGAATCGGATAATTCGCATTTCCAAATCCTGTTTTCCCAAACGCAACTGCACTCCATTGGCTAGAGTAAGTTCCCAAGCTTGATTATCACGCCATTCTAATGAAGCCGCATGCAAACCATAGATTGATAATATCTTACTCATTTTTTCGTAAACTTGTAAGACTTCCTTTTGTTGATTCGCTGGACCACTGAGATGCGGCAGCGAAGAATCAGTTAATGTGGCACCACCTTTGTTAAATAACTCACCATCTTCTGTGAGTAAGGCATTATTCCAGGTTGCTACGGGTATTTTTTCAACGAGCGTGATTTTGAGGGTATCAGGCCATAGCCTTTCTACTCGCACTTGATTTGCCCAATCCAGGGCAGCCAAGTCCGCATATAACCGTCTTACCGGTAAAGAAAAAAAACTGTTATTAAGGTAATTCGCCAAAACACCTTCAAGTTGCTTACGCGTAATGTGCTGATAACTTGCTACTATTTTGACTGTATTAATAGGAAATCGTTGTGCATCTGCTACAAATAAATAAAATAAGTGTGCAGCCAAAAAAATGGCGCACACAATCAGCATGGTTAAAAAACTCGCATAGCGTAATCGCCCTGTATTACCGCTCATCCACTTTAGTACCCTATTCTTATTACCCTATTATGGTTTTAAATTCCCTACGCTACCCTAATCCACCATCATTGATAGCTGGTCACTAACTGCTGGCGACAACGATGATGGGTCATTGCCAAATTCACCAATTCATCTAACAGCTGCGGATAAGCCAAACCACTGGCCTGCCATAATTTGGGATACATGCTAATGGAAGTAAATCCAGGTAATGTATTGATCTCATTAAAGAAAATATCCCCCGTTTGGTCGTTTACAAAAAAGTCGACACGGGCCATCCCTTTGCATTTAAGGCGAGTGAAAATTTCACAGGAAATCGTTTGTAAGCGCTTGAGTATTTTCGGATCCAGTTTAGCGGGGACATGTAATTCAGTCTGGTTAGACTCCAAATATTTTGCACTGTAAGAATAAAAGCCATCTGCGTGATGAACACGAATTTCACCCGCTATACTGACTCTTGGTACACCGGAAAGCGACGCATTTTCAAGAACAGACAATTCAATTTCACGCCCAGGCAGAAACTCTTCCACCAGAATAGTTTCATCATAACGTAAAGCATCTTCAATCGCAGCCGCTAATTCAGTGTGGGTTTTTACTTTATGAATTCCGACACTCGAACCTAACGAGCAGGGTTTAACGAACAAAGGCCAACTTAGTTCAGCCGCCGTTTGCTGGCAAAACTGCTGTCTCTCCAACGCGCTGCTGTGCCAGGATAAAACACGGTAACGGGCAGAACGAATCTCATCATTACAGGCAAGGCGTCTAGCCATATCTTTGTCCATGCCAATTGCGGAAGATAAAGCATCACAACCTACATAGGCAACACCGGCTAATTCCAGTAAACCCTGTAGACAGCCATCTTCATAAAGAGGTCCGTGAACAACAGGGAATACAACATCCGCATCAACGGCAAAACGGCCATCAATCAGTAAACTCGCCAAGGGACCTGAGCGTGAAGTAGTAACAGGTAAACTGTCTTTAAAGGCAAGTAGTTCCTGATAATCATTCTGATAACAACGCCCTTCTTTATCCATGCCTATAGGAATTATGTTGTATTTACTCGCATCCAATTGAGCTAGCACAGACGCTGCAGAAATTAAGGAAATTTCATGCTCACCGGATTTACCGCCATAGAGCAATACTAAATTGATAGGTTTGGACATTAAAAGTCTCCAATGATGTGCACTTCACGAATTAAGTCAATATCAGTTTGCTTATGCACCGTGTCATGTACTAATTCAATTAACGATTCGATATCCCGTGCCGAGGCACTGCCGTGCTGGTTAATAATAAAATTGGCATGTTTTAAAGAGACAACGGCACCACCTAATTGCCTCCCTTTAAGACCACAAGATTCGATAAGACGAGCAGCGAAATTACCTGGAGGGTTTCTAAACACGGAACCACAATTGTATTCGCTGGTCGGTTGAGTATCGGCGCGATGCGCTAATAACTCTTTAATAAGCTGTAAGGATTTTTCCTTCTCACCTGCAATGAGCCGGCAGGTAGCGGCAACAAACCATTCATTGTCCTGCAAACCGGAAACATGGCGATAAGCGATTTCAAATTCTTCTGGCTTTCGTACATGTATCTCACCATCGCGGGTCATGGTTTCAACTTCCACCACCAATTGCCAGGTTTCACCACCAAAACAACCGGCATTCATGCGCAAAGCACCGCCCATTGTCCCAGGAATACCCGCCCAGAACTCACCACCCGCAAGATTATTGCGCGCGCAAAATCTTGCCATACTTGCACAAGATACACCAGCCTCTACACGAACCAGATCTTCAGTGACTAAAGCCATTTCCTTCAAACAGCCTTGCGTTAAAATCACGGTACCCGCAAATCCCCCGTCCCGGATTAAAGAATTGGAGCCCAATCCTAACCAGAGCAATGGTTCATCCGGAGGCAATTGCTTCAAAAATATCGCCAAATCAGCAATGCTGCCAGGCTTATATAATTGACGGGCAATGCCGCCAACTCGCCAGGTTGTATAATCAGCCAGAAGCTCATTCGTTAATAATTGACCTTGATGAGCTGCTGCAGGATTTGTCATTGTTTCTGTTGAAATGTTCACACCGCCTCTCGCGCTGTTTGCGTTAGACTGATTGCCAGCTGACCAATACTACCGGCACCCTGCATCAAAATAACATCACCCTCAGTAATCACTTGGTTTAAGGCTTCTACCAGATTCTTATCATTAACAAGCCTTGCATTAGGATGCTTTTGCTGAATTTTGGCTAACAATGTTTCACTCGTTACACCAGGAATGACTGCTTCGCCGGCAGAATAAATATCCATTAACAATAATTCATCAGCCAGGCTTAGCGCCTCGACAAACTGGTCAAAAAGGGATTGTGTGCGGCTGTAACGATGTGGTTGGAAAACATGAATCAATCGTTTGTCAGGCCAAACACGACGAAAAGCATCAATCGTGGATTTGATTTCTTGTGGATGATGTCCGTAATCATCGACTACAAGGGCTGAGCCACGTTCAAAATGTCGCTCACCGAGCATTTGAAAGCGTCGGCCAACCCCTTGGAATTTAAGTAACCCATTGACAATGGATTCATCATCAACACCTAATTCAGTAGCAATCGCAATAGCGGCCAACGCATTCAATACGTTATGGCGTCCTGGTAATTGAAATTCTATATGCAAGGGTCGGTGGGGCGCAGGGCGCTCCACAGTAAACTCACTCAATAAGCCTTTTTGCGTCCAGTTAACTGCGCGGTAATGGGCGTCTTCACGAAAACCATAAGTTTTTATAGGCCGTTGGACAGAGGGCAAAATACGGCATACTTCGTCATCCTCAATGCAAAGCACTGCCAGGCCATAGAAAGGAAGATGGTGCAAAAACTCAATAAAGGTGCTACGCAATTTATCAAAATTGTCGTCATACGTGCCCATGTGATCCGCATCAATATTGGTGACCACAGACATCATCGGTTTTAGGAACAGAAATGACGCGTCACTTTCATCGGCTTCGGCCACAAAATAAGCTGATTTACCTAACTGAGCATTTGAACCACAGCTATTGAGTTTACCACCAATAACAAAACTGGGATCCAGGCCTCCCTCAGCCAGTAAGCTACTGACCAAACTGGTGGTCGTTGTTTTTCCATGGGTGCCTGCAATGGCAATGCCATAGCGAAAACGCATCAGCTCTGCAAGCATGGCAGCACGAGGAATAACCGGGATTGAGCGTGCTTGTGCCGCAAGGATTTCCGGATTTTCGGTCTCAACGGCTGTTGAACGCACAACCACGTCGGCGCCAACAATATTTTCAACGCGATGACCAATGTGTACATTGATTCCCAAGGATTGCAACCGCTGTACCGTACGGCTTTCACTCAGATCAGAACCGGTAATGCGGTAGCCCAGGTTATGCAAAACCTCTGCAATGCCACACATCCCCACACCACCAATACCAACGAAATGAATCTGCTCTACTCGTCCCATCCTTGGCGATAGAAAGTGTCCTATGTTATCCACAAAGTTCCCCTTTATTGTGAGGTTGGCGGCCTCAATCCCAATGACTGCCAACGATTTTCATGATCAATACGCAATAAAAGTGCGATGACCACACAATTAACTACCATACTGGCGCCACCATAACTTAACAGTGGTAACGTCAATCCTTTTGTAGGCAGCAACCCTGAATTAACGCCCATATTAATAGCGGCTTGCAATCCTAGCCAAAACGTTAAACCATAGGCTGTAAAAGCAGCAAACAAACGCTCTTGCGAATGAGCCGTAAAGCCAATCATTAACCCTCTGGTAACCAGTATACTATACAAAATTAATACTAAAAGAACGCCAAACACACCTAACTCTTCTGCAAGTACAGCAAATAGAAAATCAGTGTGCGCCTCAGGCAAATAGAATAATTTTTGAACGCTATCGCCAAGCCCTACTCCAAGCCACCCACCTCGGCCAAAAGCAATCAACGATTGCGTTAACTGGTAGCCACTATTAAATTGATCGGCCCAAGGATTGAGAAACGCGGTCAACCGCGCAACCCGGTAAGGAGAGGAAACTGCAAGCATGGCAAGGCAACAGAGAACTGCCAGTAATAAACCGACATAATAACGCAATTTGACGCCGGCTAAAAATAGCATCGCCATTACTGTGCCAGAAATAACCACGGTAGCACCAAAATCGGGCTCCATCAGCAACAGGACAGAAATTAGACCCAGAACAATCATTGGTTTAATAAAACCGAAAATATGTTGCTTCACACTGATTTGCTGGCGCACCAGATAACCGGCCAAATAAAAAATCATGGTCATTTTAGCCAGCTCGGAAACCTGTATGCCTATCGGGCCAAAAGCCAACCACCGTCTACTGCCATTCACTGAGCGGCCAATGCCGGGAACTAATACAACCAACAACATCAACAAGCAAATAAGCAGCAACGGCATACTCATTCTTTCCCAGACGCTGCTATCTATCCTCATCACGCCAATTGCCACTATAAATCCGGCGATAAGATAACAAGCTTGTCTAATCAAAAAATGGAACGGCTGGTGATAGTATTTTGTCGAGATCATCACGGAACTGGATGCAACCATCATCAAACCTATAATCACCAACCCAAGCACAGCGCCCATCAGCCATTTATCATAAAGCGCAATGGGCTTATGAGTGGGTTTTCCACGTTGAGTATAATGACGCGGTTGCATGGTACTCACAGCTTACTCACTAAATTTGCAAACACGTCGCCGCGATGATTAAAATCACGAAACATATCCAGGCTTGCACAGGCAGGCGATAACAGGACGACATCGCCAGATGTGGCCTGAGACCTTGCCCTGGTCACCGCCTCCTCCAGGGATGTCGCACGCAATACAGGGGTTATATCTGCTAAAGCATGCTCTATTTTATCCGCATCCTCACCAATTAAAACAACCGAACGGACATGTTCGGCAACAGAGGGGCGTAACTCATTAAAATCGGCACCTTTGCCTTGACCACCTGCGATTAATACAATTTTTCCTTGCATAGCTCCCCCTATCCCAGCAATAGCCGAGATAGTTGCTCCGATATTTGTCCCCTTTGAATCATTAATCCAATCAATTTCATCAAGCGTCCTTACCCACTGACAGCGATGCGGCAAGCCAGTAAAAGTCTTTAATACCTTAATCATGTATTCAGGTTTTATACCAGCAGCGGCCGCCAGGCCACAGGCAGCTAAAGCATTTTGCCAGTTATGTTTGCCCTTAATGCGTAATTCCTCTGTGGACAGCAAGCATTCATTGCCGTCACTCAGGTAATGAGTCCCATTCTTTTCAATGATGCCCCAATGCCCAGGCGCGGGTTTATCCAGACCAAAACTGGTCGCCATGGTTCTGTCAGCGGCGACTTGTGGTATTGTCTGCGCATCATCTCGATTCGATATAACGGTTTGTGCCTGATGATAAACTCGCTGTTTGGCAGTAATATACGCTTCGAGCGTATGATGCCTGTCAAGATGATCGGGAGAAACATTTAGAATAGTTGCTGCAATCGGACTCAATGAATAGGTGAGATCCAATTGGAAGCTGGATAACTCCAAAACCCATAAGTCGTAGTGTTGATCATTATCAAGCAAGTCAAGAACCGGCAAACCAATATTGCCGGCAACAGCGACTGAAAGACCAGCCGCCTTTGCCATTTCACCGACTAAGGTCGTAACGGTTGATTTGCCATTAGTCCCCGTTATCGCAATAACCGGCGCATCGATTTCACGGGCCAGGCATTCAATATCACCAAAAACAGGAATCTTGCGACGAAACGCTTCCTGCAAAAAAGGTTCATCCAGTGCAACACCCGGACTGGTAATAATTCCAGCCAATTGCTGATAAATGGTGCTTGGTAAATCACCTAAAAATACATCGACACCCGGAAATTCCGTATTGAAGGCCGCCAATCCCTCAACGGACTGCCTGGTATCAAAAACTACGAAGGGTTTGTTACGCCGGCTTAAATAACCAGCAATTGAATGCCCCGTTTTCCCCAATCCTGCGACAAGATAAAATGGCTGATTCATAATTATGCCTAACGTAATTTTAGCGTTGCCAAGCCACAGAGCACGAAGACCACTGTCATAATCCAAAAACGTACAATGACCTTAGGCTCAGACCATCCTTTCAGTTCAAAATGATGATGCAGCGGTGCCATACGAAACAAACGTTTTCCACCCGTATATTTAAAATACCCGACCTGCAAAATGACGGATACGGTTTCAATGACAAACAGACCACCCATAATCAACAGGACTAATTCTTGTCTGACGACAATTGCCACAATGCCTAAGGCAGCGCCTAAAGCCAGTGACCCGACATCGCCCATGAACACTTGGGCGGGATAACTGTTATACCAGAGAAACCCCAGACCTGCGCCGACTATAGATGAACAAAAAATAGTTAACTCACCGGTGTTTGGCACAAAAGGAATCGCCAGGTAATGAGCGTATAGAGCATTTGAGCTTGCATAGGCAAAAATACCCAAAGCACCAGCAACCATCACAATAGGCATAATAGCCAAACCATCCAAACCATCCGTCAGGTTAACTGCGTTGCTACTTCCTACGATTACAAAATAGGCAAGCACCGGAAATAAAGGACCGAGGGTAATAAACCAATTTTTGAAAAAGGGAACCGATAATTGGGTGCTTACCGGAATATCAGCACTGCAATAAAGATAGAAAACGGCAGCAAGGGCAATAACGGATTGCCAAAAATATTTCCAACGACCTGGTAACCCCTTACTGTTTTTACGGACTACCTTGCGATAATCGTCAACCCAACCAACAATGCCAAACCCCGTCGTTACTAACATAGCCAACCATAAGGCTGGTTGCCGCAAATCACCCCAGAATAAACAACTGACAAGAATGGCTAACAAAATGAGTACACCACCCATCGTAGGTGTTCCCGCTTTTGACAAATGCGTTTTAGGCCCGTCATCACGAACCATCTGGCCAATTTGTAAATTTCGTAACCAACGAATCATCAAGGGACCACAAAACAGCCCCACCAGCAAGGCCGTGAGTGCGGCTAAAATAGAACGGAATGTTAAATACTGAAACACTCTAAACGCATGATACTGTCCTTGTAATAGCTGCGTTAACCAGTAAAGCATATTATCTGTACCTCTCGTAAAGAAAAATTAAGCGCTATCAACTGGGAAAATAAAAAGTGGGGTTTCGAATAATTCCACCATTTCATTGCCCTGTGTATCAAGCAATATTGAGACCGCGCAAAAAGTTGCCAAGCATACCATAAACTAGCTGATTCAACCCACCAATTGGCGCACAATTTTTTCCATTGCTGAAGAGCGCGACCCTTTTACCAACACCGTTGTGTTCGCATCTAATTTAGTGAGCAAATCTTGCGCCAACTCTTCCTGATTTTTGTAATGCCTGGCTGTCGAACCAAACGCTTTAGCAGTATGTTCACTATGAACACCACAAGTCATCAGCAAATCGATCCCTTGACGCTGGGCAGCATGGCCAATCTCTTCATGATGTTTTTGAGTCCAGGCACCCAATTCCCCCATATCACCCAAAACGAGAATGCGGCGGCCTTGCCGTTTAGACAGCACATCAACAGCGGTCAATACCGAACGTAAATTGGCATTGTAGGTATCATCAATAACCAGAGAATCGTTCTTGCCGGATAAAAAAGTCATCCGTCCGGCAACGCCATTAAATTGACTTAAGCCTTGAACAATGTCCGTTAAAGAAATACCCGCAGCATAACAACAGGCAGCGGCAGCCAGGGCATTACGAACCGTATGTTCACCGGGGATTTTTACGGTAAGGGGTGCTTCTCCGCTGGGAAGGACCAAAGTAAAGCTTGCACAACCCTGTTGATTAAAAGAAAGATCCCGTGCATAAACATCAACTGGCTTCGTTAAAGAAAAGCGCAAAACGTTTTTATCTGTCAGCAGATCATCCCAAAAATGGGCATAGTCATCATCCGCATTGATAACAGCCGTGCCGTTAGCAGCAAGTCCTTGATAAATTTCCCCTTTAGTACGCGCAACCCCATCAATGGAACCAAAGCCCTCAATATGGGCCGGCGCAATGTTATTGATTAAAGCAACCTGCGGTTTGACCATCGCCACTGTATAGGCAATCTCGCCGGGATGATTTGCCCCAAGCTCAAACACTGCATAGCGATGCTCAGGTTTTAATTGCAGCAAGGTCAATGGCACCCCAATATGATTATTTAGATTACCGGGAGTAGCATGGGCAGGTTTCGGTAAAACAGAGGCAATCATCTCTTTTACTGTCGTTTTGCCATTACTACCTGTTAAAGCAATAATTGGACAGGTAATCGATTGACGATGATAACTGGCGATTCTCGCTAAAGCCTCTATGGTATCAGGCACTTCCAACTGTGGAACATTTATTTTCGGGTTAGCTTGATTACAAAGTACAGCCACTGCGCCTTTGGCAACAGCTTCTTCAATAAACTCGTGGCCATCAAAACGCTCTCCGCGCAAAGCAACGAATAAATTGCCTGGCTGTACCTGACGACTATCAATGCATAGGCCCGTAAGTGGAGTCTGTTCAGTAGAAGGATTGTTAAATAGTGCAGCAATAGTATTTAAGTTCATAGTATTTGTAGGTTGTTAAAAGCTTAGTTTACTGATTATTATTGCAGCCGGCCAGAGTGGATTTAGCTTCCGTGAAACATTCTGTAAAATCCAAATCAGGCTAGACGTAGAAATTATATCTCTTAATAGATGTATTGTCCTAAAACAAAGACGTTAATGAATGATTAGGGCAGTGAGTCCAATAATTTCTGTATGGTTTTTTCCTGTTCATCTGCCTCTGTCTTAATGAGGAGTACCTTTAGTCGCGAAGTGGTTCCACGCAAAATAACAATCTGTTTTTGCTGCAGCCGCAGCAATTTTGCCAAATACTGAATCAACATCTTGTTGGCCTTGCCATCTTGCGGGCTTGCTTGCAAACAAATTTGCAAGCCCCCTGCTGGATCCAGTTTTACGGCGTTTTGCCTGCTACCTGGTTTGACATTGAGTTGCAAGCTAAACTGTCCCGCCTCCCTTTTAAGCCAAGGCGGGTAATTCATAAGGTTCGTTGATATTTAACAAACTCTGATAGCGGGCAATACTAGCCTCCGTTAGAGGCTGTCGTTGCTCATCAAGCAAAAAGGTATCCAAACCGTCACTTAACTGTTTTGCTGTTTCCAGCATAATGGCAAAACGCTCAGCATCAATAGTAGGATTACCAGAAGATTGCATAAACAGACAAAGCCCTCGTACACTAAATGCACCAATATTCTGTAAATCAAAAACACCACTGGCAGTGGCAGCCGCCAAACTGCACAGTACAGGCCCTTGGCCATTGGAGTACTGATGACGATGAAATAGCTGTCCTTCGCCAAAACGCAATCCAGCAGCAAGAACTGTTTGCAATAATTCATAACCAGCTAATTGGCGATTTTCCTTTGCTAACAAAAACATCATTACTGATTTACCGACCTCATTGCTCGTTGCGGCTGGCTTTTCCTTATCCGTTTTCTCTGGATTGGCTGATGTTGTTTTGATAGCAATATCGTCAAGACCCTCATCCTCACTTTGCAAAGTACTAATCTTGCGTATCGCAATAATGTCGTCAAACGATTTATTTTCTGCTACTCCCAATGAAGGATTATAACTGACTGGGGATAAACTTTGGCGTCTTGCTTTCATCAACCGTCCAATAGCAATCACAACTCCAATGAGTAACAGTACATTAAGGATAAGACTCCAATTTGCCTGCATGTTTTACTCCTACTCTGTTAAAAGGCTCCTCTTTGTCGTTTAAGACGAAGATTCACTCATAGACAAGGCCTGCTCCACATCAACCGCAACTATACGTGAAACACCAGGTTCCCGCATAGTTACCCCAATCAAATGCTCTGCCAATTCCATCGTTACTTTATTGTGAGTAATAAAGAGGAATTGAACGAATTGTGACATTTCTTTTACTAAATCACAAAATCTACCGACATTTACATCGTCCAGCGGTGCATCTACCTCATCCAGCATACAAAAGGGTGAGGGATTCAAACGGAAAATAGCAAAAACCAACGCAACCGCCGTCATTGCCTTTTCCCCTCCAGACAATAAATGAATCGTACTATTACGTTTGCCAGGAGGTTGTGCCATTACTAAGATACCCGCTTCTAACAGATTATCACAAGTCAATTCCAACATGGCACGCCCACCGCCAAAAAGACGAGGAAAAAGTGCTTGAAAGGAGGTATTTACTTCATCAAAGGTTACTTGCAGCCGTTGTTGGGTTTCTTTATCCATTTTTTCAATAGCAGCATCAAGGGTTGCCAACGCTTCCATCAAATCCTGATATTGCCCATCCAAATGCTGTTTGCGTTGCAATTCACTATCATATTCTTCTATGGCAGCCAGATTAATTGCGCCTAACCGCTGGATTTTTTCAATAATATCCTGCAAAGCCTGCTCACGCGTTTGCTGAGTAACACCCTCTGGAATGGCTGCAAGCAATAATTCGACTTGGCCATCAAGCTCTGCTAACGCATCCATGATTCCACTGGCACGAACAGCCAAAGCCTGCTCTTGCATTTGCTCCTGTTGAATTTTTTCCTGAATTGTCTTGGACAGTTTTTCTTCACTTCGAACCAATGCTTCGCTGGCTTCCAGGTCTTGCGTCAGGCTACTCAAACTCTCACGCCGTGTACTTAACGCTACTTCCAGCTCCTCATGCTGTTTAATTTTCTCACTTAACGTCGTATTTAACGTGAGATCAGGGTTATCTAACTCAAGTAGCCGGTTGGCCAATAACTCCAATCGCTCATTCAAGATCTCTAAACGTGCTTCTTCGCGTTGGATATTCTCATTGAGTTGCTTAATTTTTAAAATTTCGCGTTCAGCCTGCAGCTGGCTAGCCTGTAACACTGAATTTCCCTCATCCACTGCTTGCTTGCTAGTTAACAGGGTAGATTCCCAGGTTGCCTTTTCGTTAGTTAACAACCCCTGTTGCTGCTCGTATTGTTGACTGGTTTCAATACTGGCCTGTAACAATTGCGCAGCACTGTCTTGTTGGCTGGCTAATTCTTCTAACTCCAAACCAAGCTCTTCACTCTCGGTTCTTAAAACATCCTTTCGTGTTTGGGCTTGTTCGAGAGCCCGCTCTTTATGACGGAGTTGTGCTTCACAATCTCTTAATGACTCACGGCTTAGCGATAGTGTTTGTCGGGTCGTCTCAAGCTGACATTCATTTTCTTTGATCTGCGCATGAACTTGATCGCGATTCGCTTTTAAGGTATCCAAATGAGTTTGCGCGGTTGAAAGCGCCTTGCTAATCACAGTCAACTTTTCCTGGCGCAGCAATAATCCTTCTTCGTCGACTGTAGAGTCAGCTACCTTAGCCCAGCCTTTACCCAACCAATAACCATCCAGAGTCACTATCGACTCATCGTCTTGCAGTGTTGGCAGACAGCTTAGTGCTTCTTCAAAGTCAGAGACGGTATAAATTTTATCGAGTTGATAAATCCAGTTAGGCTGTATACCTTGAATCTTATCGGATAAACGCGGGTGCGCACCCGCCTTTTCGCAGCGTTGCACCGGGGTAACAAATAACGAGGACGTCCCTTGTAAATGCTTCATTTCAGGCCACAACGGGTCGAGTGAATCAAGGACAATGGCTTGCAGTCCATCCCCTATAACCCATTCACAAATAGCTTGCCAATCCTTATCAACCACCATTGCTTCTGCAAGGCGAGGTTTTTTATCCCACTGTGCCGTTGTGGGATCGATGGCTTTATGTTCTCGTCTCAAAGCAGACTGTTGCGCTGCAAGCAAGGCTGCCTGTTGCGTATTTAACCGATGAACGTCATCCTGGGCCTGATGAAGTGCTTGTTCAATAGCCATTAATTGTTGACGCAACGTAGAATTGGCAGCAGTGACTTGTTGATGCTGCTTATCGTCTTGCTCCAGTTGGGCTTGCAACCTGGTTAAATCATCCTGTTGACTTTTTAATTCAGCAACAAAATCATCTGTGGCTAATAACAACTGTTCATCTTGAATCTTTTGTAACTGCAATAAAATCTGCTGTCGGCGCTGGTTAAGATGCTGCAGGCGAACCTCTTGTACTTGAATTTCGCCACGAACCTTGCTTAACGCCACCTGTACTTGTTGGGTTTCTGCAAGCCAATGCGTATATTGCTGTTGCTTGTCTTGAAAAGCCTGCTGTTGAACCGCTAATTCCATCCGCACGCTTTGCAACTTTTCTTGCAATTCTTGCAACGATTCTTCACAGGTACTTTGTATATGTCGATCTTGCTGTAACTGGCTGGTTGCCATTTGCCAATCAATCTGCAACTGTTGTTGATCGGCCTTTAAACGTTGTTTTTCGCGTTGCTGTTGTTGAATCGTTTCTTCCAGGCGGGCAATCTCTGTCGCTAATTGATAAAAATTCGTTTGCACCTGTTGAAAAGCGTCATTATCATCTTGCAGTTTTTCCCGCAGCACAACACTTTGTTTATAAGCTTCTGTGGCTTTGGCCTGATGCTGCTCATAATCGAGCGACAAGCGTTTTAATTCATTTTGCCTGGCTGTTTGCTCGGCGGTTAATGCCTGCCATTTCAAGGCAAGAATTTCCGATTTACACAGCCGCTCCTCTATCTTCAGCGCTTTATAACGTTCGGCGGCTTTTGCCTGGCGCTCAAGACGTTGTAATTGCTTGTCCAATTCGTCGCGAATATCAGCAACACGTGCCAAATTCTCTCGTGTATGGGTGATACGTAACACAGTTTCCCGACGCCGCTCTTTATACTTGGACACCCCAGCAGCTTCTTCCAGATAAGCACGCAACTCTTCCGGACGGGCTTCAACCAGCCGAGAAATAGTGCCTTGCCCAATAATTGAATAGCCACGAGCACCAGCGCCAGTACCGAGAAAAATATCGGTAATATCACGGCGACGACAACGACTGCCATTTAGGTAATAAAACGAGTCACCATCACGAGTAACCAAACGCTTAACGGCGATTTCCTGGTAAGCAGCATATTGACCGCCAAGCCGTCCCATGCTGTTGTCAAAAACCAGTTCGACAGAGGCTTGCCCTACGGCCTTACGCTGTGAAGATCCATTAAAAATGACATCCGTCATCGATTCACCGCGCAGATTTTTTGCTGAGCTTTCGCCCATCACCCAACGGACGGCATCGATGATATTAGATTTTCCACAGCCATTAGGCCCTACAACAGCAACTAATTGACTGGGAAAAGGCACAACGGTTGGTTCCACAAAGGACTTAAACCCTGCCAGCTTTAACTGTTTCAGATGCATTCAAAACAAAAAAAAAGAAAATTGCTGGAATTGTAACTCAGAAACAACAGAAAGGCGAAGTGTATACCCTCGAGGCATCTCACTCCTGCCATCACAGAAAAGCTGTCCATTTGTGGCGAAAATTTCCTAAAATTACAACGAAAAGCAATTCTTTTTCACGGAGAATCATCTATAGTTTATCTATAGATGCCCTACGTGCTAAATTAACTAAAACACGTGAAAATAGAAGCGCTTAGCCATTGCTATCAGGAGCTCGGATGACCCAGGACGCAGAACTTCATGACATTATGCAAACAATTGCTGCAAAAAGCCTGAATCTTTTGGAAGGCTTTAAAAAGCAACCTGAGCAAATGCCAGGCCTTATTAAGCAATTTATGGATTTAACCAGTGATTACCAGGCGCTGGTCATTACGTTGTTAAAAAATCCTGAGCAAGTATGGCAGATGCAAATTGCTTACTGGCAAGATGCTATAGGCTTGGCACAAGACCAATTCAATCATTGGCTGGAAGGTAAACCGATGCCAATTAATGATCGCCGCTTTAGTGGCGATGAATGGCTCAATAATCCTTTCTTCAATTTACTCAGCCAACACTATCTGTTGGCCAGTGAGCATATGAACTCGTTGCTTGAACATCTAAACTATGGTGATAAACAGCTCGCCAGAAGAGTTCAATTTTTTACCAGACAATACCTGGATGCTTTATCCCCGGCTAATTTCCTGCACACTAACCCGCAATTGATGGCAGAAACACTACAAAGTCACGGTAAAAATTTATTACGCGGCCTGCAAAACCTATTGACCGATATGGAAGCAGGTTCGTCGCGTTTATTGATTAAAATGACTGATACGGATGCGTTTAAAATAGGTGTTAATATTGCGACAACCCCTGGTAAAGTCGTTTATCGCAACGACATGATGGAGTTGATCCAGTACACGGCCCAAACCGACAAAGTCCAGGCTGTACCACTGCTTTTAGTCCCACCGTGGATTAATAAATATTATATTTTGGATCTAAGTAAGCATAATTCATTGATCGGTTGGCTAGTCGAGCAAGGAATTACTGTCTTTGTGATTTCCTGGGTTAATCCCGATGCGAGCTATGCTCAAAAAGGTATCTATGACTATCTCAAAGATGGGCCGATGACGGCTATTGAAATCATCCAGGAACAATTGCGGGTAAAGCAAGTGAACGTACTTGGCTTTTGCATTGGCGGAACCTTAATTGCCTGTATGTTAGCTTATCTTAAAGCGCATCGTGAAGACTCGGTCCGCAGCGCTACTTTCTTGGCATCAATGATTGATTTTAGTGATCCCGGTGATATCTCCGTTTTTATTGATGAACAACAAATTGTCCGTATTGAAGAAGAAATGCACTCCAAAGGTTTTCTCGACGGGCGCTTCATGGCCAGTACGTTTAATTCTCTACGTGCAAATGACCTTGTATGGTCGTTTTTTATAAAAAATTATCTCCAGGGTAAAAATCCTGTTCCCTTTGATATCTTATATTGGAATGCTGATGCGACTAATATGCCGGCCAAAATGCATTCACAATATTTACGCTGGATGTATCTCCATAATGATCTGGTAAAACCGGGAAAAATACATCTTAATCATACGCCATTAGATGTGACCAAAATTGATGTCCCCACTTTTTTCCTCTCTACACAAAAAGATCATATCGCCCCCTGGCAAACCACCTATAAAGGCTTTCAACTCATGCGTGGAAAAAAACGTTTCTTGCT
The DNA here is from genome assembly GCF_900452385.1 of Legionella donaldsonii. Taxonomy (NCBI): domain Bacteria; kingdom Pseudomonadati; phylum Pseudomonadota; class Gammaproteobacteria; order Legionellales; family Legionellaceae; genus Legionella; species Legionella donaldsonii. The sequence continues at coordinate 2,947,641 of NZ_UGOA01000001.1, forward strand.
GGGCGGCTCAGGCCACATAGCCGGTATAATTAATCCGCCAAGCAGTGAAAAATATGGTTTCTATCGCAATAACAGCACCACACAGACAGCGGAAGAATGGTTAGCCAATGCGACCCACAACCCGGGCTCCTGGTGGCCAGAGTGGCTAGAGTGGTTGAAAAAAGAGTCTGGCCCCCTGGTTTCCCCTCCAAAGTTTACCGACTTGCCCTTCAAAGGCCTGGTGGATGCACCGGGAACCTATGTTTTCAAAACTTATAAATTAGAACCAGCGAAAGAACAAAATTAAAGCTTATTGACCTAGACTTCTTTCGAACATCGATGAATAAAAAAAAGAGATTACTGCATGGAGTAATCTCTTTAAAAATTTGAAGCAATATAAAAAGGAATTTATTTCTTTTCGCCAGCTTTATTTTTTACTTCCTGAACCAGAGAGAGCATGGCCTTTTCAAAAATTTGAAATGATTTTTGCATGTAATCCAATGCTTTATGGCCATTTTCGACTGCCAAATTGATTTGCTTTTCCAATAACTCTTCGGGTTTCTTGAGGCTTGCCAGTTCCTCTGGTTTTAAATAAGTTAACCCTTGTAAGGTTTTAACATTAAGTTCAGCGATTGCTTGAAAAGGTTCTTGTGCCTTTTTAGCCATTTCACTCCATTTTTCAAAAGACGCCTGATTCATGATTTTCTCCATTATGTTGCACTGCACAATATTAGATTAGTACTTATATAACATGATTGTCAAGAGATTTTTCCATTTATTTTGCAGTGCAGCATAAACGCTTTCTATTGTTTGAAAAATCCTTGCCATTGTTTAAATAATTGCTGCATCTGCTGTGACACCGTATCGGTTGTTTGCTGATAATCTTTGAGGTAGGGATTCGTTTGCAGAGATTTTTCCAGACTGGAAAACATCTGTTCTAACATCCCCCTAAAAGCTTGATTCATTGGGTGGTGGGCTAACACAATCAGTTGCCGTAACATATCGACTGAAAGAAATTGACTGGAGCCACTTTCCATCTCCACAAAAATCTGTAGTAGAGTAATATTGGTTATATCTTTGCCATTCGTTGAGTCCTCGACTCGAAAGGGGATACCGTCCACCACATAACGTTGTAATTCTTCAACGGTAATATATTGGCTTTTCTCTGTATCATAAAGCCTGCGATTCTTATATTTTTTAATCAATCTCATTGCCATTTTACTCTCTTTACCCACTTCAAGCTTACAGAACAAGTCTGTAAGCTTAGGTTTTAATACATATGCAAGCCGCCATTAACACTTAAATTCGCACCAGTGATATAACGACTTTTATCGCTGATTAGAAACTCGACAACCCACGCAATTTCCTCAGGCTCGGCTAACCGTTTAGCAGGAATCAGGGCTATGATTGATTCCAAAATATCGGGTCTAATTCCTTTCATCAATCGCGTATTCACATACCCTGGTGATAAGCTATTAACCGTAATATTTTTTGCCATGAGCTCCTGCGCCAAGCTTTTGGTAAAGCCATAAACCCCGGCCTTGGATGCAGCATAATTCGCTTGCGAGAACTGTCCTTTTTGAGCGTTTACAGAGGAAACATTAACAATTCGTCCACTTTCCTGCTCACGCATATATTCCACCACAGGCCGAGTTACATTAAACATACCATCAAGGTTGACAGTCAGTACTTCATCCCATTGCTGTTTCGTCATTTTATTAAATACCGCGTCGCGTGTAATGCCAGCATTATTAATCAATACATCCACACGGCCAAATTCTTTGACAATGTCATCAACCACTACTTTACATTGATCAAAATCGGTGACATCCATATGTCTGTAGAACGCGTTTTGATAACCTTCCTCATGGAGCTCAGCCTCCCATAAAGAACCTTTATTCTCAGCAAGTACGTCTAAGGCAATTATTTTCCCATAGAGCGAGTTTAAGTGTTTGGCAATGGCAGTTCCAATATCACCTGTGCCGCCAGTAACTAATACAACTTTTTCTTTTTGCATAGGATTACCTTGGTTGACGAGCACGAGGCTACATGTATTGGCCACCATTAATGTCGAGATTTGCACCCGTAATAAACCCTGACTCGGGTGAAGCAAGGAATGCAACAGCATGGGCAACTTCTTGTGCCGTACCTAAACGCCCAACCGGAATGTTGGCAATAATAGCTTTCAATACCTCCTCTCTAACCCCAGCTAACATCGGTGTTTCAATGTAGCCAGGTGAAATGGTATTTGCGGTAATCCCTTTGGCAGCCACTTCTAACGCTAAACTCTTGGTAAACCCAAAAAGGGCTGCTTTACTGGCTGCATAATTGCATTGGCCGAACTGCCCTTTGCGGCCATTAATGGAAGAAATATTAATGATGCGGCCATAATTTTTTTCCAGCATAGAGGGTAAGACATTCCGTGTCACATTAAATACACTGGTCAAATTGGCATCAATGACTTGCTGCCATTGTTGGGGAGACATTTTTTTCAAGCTGGCATCGACTGTGATTCCAGCATTATTCACCAGAACATCAATCTGACCATAGCGCTCCAGAATTAAAGCAGCCAGTTTTTCACAATCATCAAACTTGGCAATATCTGCATAAAAAATATCAATATCATAGCCAGCCTCTTTCTGGACAGCTTGCCACTGTTTCGCTTCCTCATGTCGGCCATCTTTAAAATAGCAAGCGATTACTCGATAATCAGCAGCCAGGCGCTGGCAAATGGCTGAACCTATTCCACCAGTGCCTCCAGTAACTACGGCTGTCCTTCGTTCCATAAATAACTCCTTTCTATAATGTAACTGGTAAGTATTACTTCAAAGTAAAACGATAGCAATGTCAATGCCAACACAGCGGAAGTACTCTAATTTTTAGCATTCAATGGGTGGTTCAATGGAGTAAACAGGGAGTCGACTAAAAATAAATACGCTTTAGAATGAAGCGTTATTAGCGAGGAGGACAAGTTCGTCATCATCAATTTCACTCATTAACGATGACGAACCTGGCACAGAGATATGACTTAAACGATAAGCAATTGCCTAACCTTTTACTGGTTGTGGAACATAGCCTTTGAGTTGTTGAGCGAATTGACGCAACACCTCGAGACCCGACTCTTCAGCCTGCTTACACCAATTTTGTAAGGCTTCCACTAACTCTTTTTGCGAAGTGGCTGTCTTCAACCAGATATTTTGCAGTGATTGACGATAGCTATAAACCACCTGCAATTGTTCATGGCTGGCTAGCAAGGCTTGCAAACGTGATTTTGCCCGTGGTGATAACAAGCTGTCTTGCAATCGTAACAACCGACCGGCGCGCTGGAAAAGATGTTTCTCTCCCTTAGTCTCACTAATGCGCTTCTCATCTTTAAGAATAGGGCGCACAACACGCTTGTAATAATGAGACATAATCTGGAAACGATTACTCACTACCGCTTTAACTGTTTCAAGATCCACTTGTAATTTACCAGCATCCATCGCCAATTTTGGCGGCAATTTTTTGACTTTGGCCAAACCGAGGAAAGCTAAGCAGCGGATATATAACCAACCAATATCAAACTCCCACCATTTCACCGAAAATTTGGCTGAAGAAGCAAAGGTATGATGATTATTATGTAACTCTTCCCCACCGATCCAAAAACCCCAGGGAATCAGGTTCGTTGAGGTATCAGCACATTCAAAGTTTCTATAACCCCAGTGATGGCCTACCCCATTCACCACACCGGCAGCATGAAGTGGAATCCACATCATTTGGATTGCCCAAATAGTAATGCCGGGAAGACCAAACAGTACCAGGTCGGCAATAAACATTAATAGAATGCCTTTGGCAGAAAAACGCGAGTAAACATTGCGCTCTATCCAGTCATTCGGCGTACCATGCGAGTATTTGGCAACCATTTCTTTATCGTTGGCTGCTGTTTTGTACAACTCGGCACCCTGCCAGAATACCTTTTTCAGGCCCATAACCTTGGGACTATGCGGATCGCCTTCAACATCAGTAGTAGCATGATGTTTGCGATGGATGGCCACCCATTCTGCGGTCACCATACCGGTAGTTAACCATAACCAAAAGCGGAAAAAATGACTAATAATCGGATGTAACGTCAACGCGCGATGCGTTTGGTGACGATGCAAATAAATCGTAACGGCTGCGATTGTGATTTGAGTTAGCACAATGGTGGCTATTACATAACCCCAGAACGACAAATTTAAAACACCGTAAATCATCGGTTACTCTCCCCTGGTAAATAATTATGCATTGAGACAACAATTTTTCAATGCACTCTCTATATAATACCACAAATTGCACAATTCGCATTGCATCGTATCCACTTGTGGACGATAATTTTCACATAAGGGTATGAGATATGGCTCATTTCCTTCACAGTAGGACTATTTCAATGAATGAAAAATTACAGCGTCTTTTAGAAAACATCGTTCCCTTCCTCATGCTTGGGATAGCGATTGCATTAGTCATCGGTTTATTCATTATGTTTTCCTATGTCCTGATATGGGGCTTATTAATCGGTGGTATTCTTTGGGCAATATCGTTTGTGAAAAGCTATTTTTTCCCTAGTAATACACCTACAAAAACCGAAGGGCGCGTTATTGAACATAACGACAAAGACTAATGCCTGAATTACCGGAAATAGAAACGACCAGGCGTGGTCTAAGCCCGTTTTTACTGAATCAGACTATTATAGACATGACAATAAGACAGCCTCAACTGCGCTTGCCGGTCACCCCCGCATTAAATCAGCGCTGCACCGGCCAGGTAGTGAAGGCTATTTACCGACGTGCCAAATATTTGTTGTTAGAATTGTCTGAAGGTTATTTGCTTATTCATTTGGGAATGTCCGGCCATTTACGTGTGACGGATAAAACATCGGTTGCCAGTAAACATGATCACATCGATATGTTACTGCAGAATGGGTTAATCCTTCGTTACAATGATCCTCGCCGCTTTGGATTGTGGCTTTATTTAAAGGAAAATCCTTATCAGCACCGCCTCTTAGCTCATTTAGGCCCGGAACCACTGGAGGATTCGTTTACTGGCAGTTACCTAAGTCAGCGGGCCCGCCATAAAAAGCAAAGTATTAAATCCTTTATTATGAGTAATGACATTGTCGTTGGCGTAGGGAATATCTATGCCACTGAAAGCTTGTTTTTAGCGGGCATTCACCCGTTGACACCTGCAGGCTCGCTTAAGTTGGCTCAATACGACCGACTGGCCAGCCATATTAAGCAGGTCTTGGAACAAGCCATCAAGGCCGGGGGCACAACGCTGCGTGATTTTTATGCCATCGATGGAAAGCCTGGCTATTTTACCAATGATTTACAAGTTTATGGCCGCAAAAATCGCCCCTGTTTTCATTGTCAGACATTGATTGAAACCACCGTAATAGCCGGAAGAAATTCTGCTTTTTGTCCTCGCTGCCAACCCCCGGTTTCCCGCACTATGCAGAGTCAAAAAATGTTGCCTTGATATTAATATGATTTTAATGAGGGAGTTTAGCCCAAACTAAATGACCGAATTAAAGTTAAATTTTAACGAAGAGATCGGGGTTTTGCGTAAGTCCTGATTGTGCAGTATTCAGCACATGCAGTATTATCAACCCTCTCTAACGATAATGATTAACTATGAAGATTAGTAAATTACGCACCCAGTGGATAATGTTTCTTTCCATACTCAGTACAGGCGACGCCTGTTTGCGTTCCATTTTTAAACGCCTCTCTGGAAAGCAAACTCGCGCATGGTCCGATGCAGTGATTCACCGATGGGTAAACCGTCTGCTCAATTTAGTTGGTGTAACCTGTAAAGTGGTTAATCCTTATAAAGTCGAACCTCAGGCAGGGAAAGCAACTATCATTATGTGTAATCACAGCAGCCTTTATGATATTCCCATCAGTTTTCAAGCCTTTCCCAATCATTCAATCCGCATGTTAGCTAAAAAAGAACTATCAAAGATTCCTATTATGGGGAAAGGAATGACAGCAGCAGAATTTCCTTTTATTGATCGTAAAAATAGACATCAGGCGATAAAAGATTTAGCTCAAGTGCGTCAATTATTGGAAAGTGGAATTGTTATGTGGATAGCGCCGGAAGGGACTCGTTCAAAGGATGGTAAATTAGCGCCTTTTAAAAAAGGGGCCTTTATTACTGCTATTGAAACGAAGGCCACCATTATTCCGATTGGTATTCGTGGCGCTTATGATATTTTACCGGCACGCACGACTCAATTTAATCTCAATCAAATTGCTGAAATCCATGTTGGCAAACCAATTGATGCTTCGCAATATACCCCTAAAAATAAAGATGAACTGGTGCAAGAGGTCTATCAGTCTATTAAGGCGCTGGTAGGAGAAACAGCACCCGACTAATTTAGTGGGTAACACCATAACCATCCTGATTTACGCCAACGGTAGCTGATAACCCGATGTGCCTTGGATCTGAGGTTGCCGTGATGAAATTCTTTTCTTTATCCCAGGTGATTGCCTGCATATCACCATAATATTGATTCAAAGCCATTAATTTGTAACCCATCGCTTTTAATTCAGCCTGCAAGGCCGGAGAAAATGTTTCCGGTTCAAACTGCAGCCAATCGGGTAAATATTGGTGATGGAAACGCATCGCCGAAACCATGGAGATTGCTCCAGAGAAATCATAAAAACGCAGTGCAGCAAGAAATACCATTGTCGGAATGCGACTCCCTCCAGGTGTACCCACAATCGCGATACGGCCGGGCATTTCAAGAAAACTAGGCGTCATACTCGATAAAGGTCTCTTGCCAGGGGCAATACTATTTTTTTCGCTACCAACAATACCAAATACATTTCTCTCACCAGGTTTACTCGAGAAATCATCCATTTCATCATTTAGTAATACGCCTGTTCCTTCAGCAACAACACTGGAGCCAAAAATAAAATTCACTGTCATGGTTGCTGAGACTCGATTTCCCTCGTTATCGATGATAGAAACGTGTGTGGTATTCGCACTGCCATCCTTGCTGGCCTGGCCTTGTAAAACATCACTTGGTAAGGCTTTGTTTGGAGGAATTAAGGAGCGAAGCTGTTTTGCATTGTCGGCTGACAGTAATTTATCCAGCGGGATTTGTTCAAAATCCGGATCGGCCAAGAACATCGAACGTTGCCAAAAAGCGAGCCGCATCGCTTCAGTCAAATAATGAATCCATTGGCTTTTACTAAACGTTGATAAGGGATAAGCCGCCACTATATTTAACATGGTTAATAAAGTCACTCCACCTGCAGATGGAGGAGGTGCAGTAATAACTAGCATATTATGGTAAGCACCTTGTAAAGGTTCACGCACTTTAATTTGGTACGCAGCCAAATCTTTCAGCGACCAAATACCACCTGCTGCATTGACTCCTTTTACTAAGCGCTCAGCCACCTCACCACGATAAAATCCATCGTGTCCCTTCGCAGCAAGTAATCTTAGTGTTTTTGCCAGATCAGGTTGTTTAAGACGTTCTCCAATTTGATAAGGTTTTCCATCATGCAAAAAAACTGCTGCCGTAGCAGGAAAGCGCTGTAACATTTGTAGCCGGTCATCCATTATTGAAAAATAATTAAATTGATGATCAACAATAAACCCTTCTTCGGCAAAACGAATGGCCGGCGCTAATGATTTGGCCAAGGGCAAACGGCCATAATGCTCAGCAATATAAACCAATGCTGCTGGCTCACCAGGAATAGCAGCAGCCAAGCCCCCATTTAAAGATAATCCGGGAACGGGATTACCATCGGTTCCCAAAAACATCGTTTTTGAAGCGGCAAGAGGCGCTGTCTCGCGGCCGTCAATAAAAATATTTTTCTTTTCTTTCGCTTGATGCAGCAACCAAAACCCACCACCACCCAGACCTGAATGGTAGGGCTCAACCACTGCAAGTACAGCAGCAACAGCCACTGCTGCGTCGAAGGCATTACCACCCGCAGCAAGAATTTCTAAACCCGCATTCGTTGCGAGGGGGTGCGCGGAGGCCACTGCATAGCCGGAAGGCTTTTCCGCATACTCTTTTGCACCGACGGGATTAAGAATTAAAAATAGGATAACGGTCAATAAGAACTTTGTTCCTCTCATAGCCCTTGCTTCTTCCTTTCCTGTAAGGCGCTAACGACAGCCGCAGGCACAAATTGTGATACATCGCCGTCAAGTTGGGCAATTTCCCGCACCAAAGTTGATGAAATAAATAACAGATGTTCAGAAGGGGTTAAAAACAGCGTTTCAATTTCTTGACATAATTTACGATTCATACCTGCTAATTGAAACTCATATTCAAAATCGTTTACTGCACGCAAACCACGCAAAATAATGCCTGCTTTTTGTTCACGCGCAAAATCAATCAATAAGTTGTCAAAGCCCATAACCGAGACGCCCGGCAAATGCCCCACAGACGTTTTTATTAACTCAATACGAGTCTGTAAGGTTAGATAAGGACGTTTAGCTTGATTACTGGCTACAGCAACAACTATTTCAGGAAATAACCGGGATGCGCGAGCGATAATGTCAACATGACCATTCGTTATCGGATCAAACGTCCCAGGATAAATCGCTTTATTTTTCATAATGCCACATCACAATTGCAAGTTTAAGCAGTCTAGCGTATTGTGGATAGAAAAACTATTGGCAACCATCAAGGACTCGTTAATTCACCCGATAGCAACGCAGCGTTTCCCCGGTGTGAGTTAGCAACCTCTTTACAATATGGATTGGAGAAATGTAATGATTCCCAGTAAACATCTTTTTCTAACCGCTGTTGTTTTGTTGACTGCCTGTGCGCCCCACCCCACGATTGAAACCAATCCTAATGTTGGCTCTTCTGCGTCAACCTCCTCAACAACAAAAGGAGGGACTCCGTCGACAGCAGATGCTTCAACAGCGGCTGGCAAAACGACTGTTGCTGGCGCTAACACGACAACGACCGATAAAGCTAATCGTACGGCTGATACCGCATCACGAGTTGCCGGCGCGTCTCCCGCCGGCGTTTCTTCCTGGGAAATTTCCGGTGCAATGGCAGCACGAAATAAAAGTAAAGGCTGGAGTGCTTCTCTTAACTGGGTACAAAACGGTCCTGGCCAATACCAAATTCGCTTATCAGGACCTCTTGGCAGCGGCACCGTTCTTGTCAATAAAAAGGGGGGGGTAGTTACTTTGCGTGACGGCCCAAAAACAGCGTCCTCATCCAATGCTGATGAACTGCTAAGGCAACAAACCGGGGTTCGCCTACCCGTTAATAATCTCTATTACTGGGTAAGAGGTTTACCTGCACCGGGCGCTGTCCAATCAGCTAAAAAGGATCAAGCCAACCATTTAACCCTTCTGCGGCAATCTGGCTACACCATTGAATACACTCAATACACCACGGTTGGTAAATATGTACTACCAAGCCAGATAAGGTTACAAGGCAATGGGGTCTTTATTAAAGTGGTCATTAGACGTTGGCGGGTCTAGGAATAGTGGATCGGGGAACCATTTGCACGTTTAGCAAGTCGTTCCCTCTCCCTTGCGTAGTGAGCCCTATAGAATAATTTTTTCTTTTCAACGTTGACAAGCTTTTAAATTCTCTGCAAAATACGCAGCACATTGCAGCAATGCACACAATGATTATTCACGGATGAAATAATAGAATCTACAACTTATTGGGGTGTCGCCAAGCGGTAAGGCACAGGGTTTTGATCCCTGCATACCTAGGTTCGAATCCTAGCACCCCAGCCACAATCTTGTTGATTCAAGTAAACAGACGGCAGAAGATAACCGGGAAGGATGCGTTCACCGGATCGCTCAAATAATAACTATATCTTTCTGGCTGTCTTCTGCTATGTGTTTAAGTCACCTGATTAAAACTCGAATCTAAGGTTTTTTGCACATGTCGACAATGATGATCTTTACCGGCAATGCTAATCCAGAGCTGGCACTTAAAATAGCTTCCCACCTGCAAATTCCTATTGGTCAGGCGACCGTAGGTACTTTCAGCGATGGCGAGACTATGGTTGAAATACTCGAAAATGTACGTGGCAGGGACGTCTTTGTTGTCCAATCCACTTGTGCGCCAGCCAATGACAATTTAATGGAACTATTAAGTATGGCGGATGCCCTGCGGCGCTCATCAGCAGGACGAATTACCGCTGTCGTGCCTTATTTTGGTTACGCACGCCAAGACCGCCGTGTGCGTTCCGCAAGAGTACCGATTACTGCAAAAGTAGTTGCTGATATGATGGCTTCTGTAGGTATTTGTCGCGTTCTTACCGTCGATTTACACGCTGATCAGATTCAAGGTTTTTTCTACATGCCTGTAGATAATGTCTACTCCACTCCTGTTCTGCTGGAAGACATTAGAGAGAAAAATCTAACCGATCTCATGGTTGTTTCACCTGATGTAGGCGGAGTAGTTCGTGCCAGGGCAATGGCCAAACTTCTTAATGACACTGAATTGTCTATTATTGATAAACGCCGTAGTGGACCCAATAAGTCAGAAGTCATGCACATTATCGGCGAGCCCGCGGGAAGACACTGTCTCATTATTGATGACATTGTTGATACGGCAGGTACTTTATGTTCCGCAGCACATCAACTTAAGCAAAATGGTGCTATTAGCGTGCGGGCTTACGTTACTCATCCAGTGCTGTCTGGTCCTGCTGTCAATAATATAGTTAACTCCTCTTTAGATGAAATTGTTGTTACCGATACAATTCCCCTGTCAGAAGCAGCTAAGCAATGTAAAAAGATCCGGGTTGTCAGTTTGGCAGATATGTTAGCGCAAGCGATAAAGCGTGTTAATGTTGAGGAATCTGTAAGCTCAATGTTTGCCGAGTAACCTGACAAAAATTGCTGGACAGTTATACTTCTGTAGCCTTGGTGGAGTAGTTTTGCAACACCAGGGCTGTCTCATGAAATCCTTTCGTTGTTCTGTCAATTCTATTTCACGGCCACCTATGGCTTAAAACCTTTGTGACTAGACTCCCTGGGATCAAGAAGCATTGACGGATTTAGCGCCCAGAAATGAAAAAAGGGGAAATCATTTCCCCTTTTTTGATACTAATTATTAACGCAGAGAGCTAATCAGGCGTTTAATCTCGTGTCCCTACGTACTTGTCGTCAAAGTAACGACGTAGCTTAGTTCTTAATGTACCTCTACTAATTCCAAGCATAATGGCAGCACGTGATTGGTTATACTTGCAATGCTCCATTACAGCACGAAATAGCGGTGTCTCAATTTCCTCAAGAACAAACTGGTACAGATCAACAGGATCAGTTCCCTTCAGCTCGGTGAAATATTTCTGCACTGATTGAGTGACACTGGCAGCCAACGACGAAGTAGTAGTATCTCCGGCCTCATTACCGATTGTTGTCATTCTTATTAACTCCTCCTTTTAAAAGCAGCATCTTACCCAATTGAGCAATTCCTGACAAGTACAGACCTAGCAAATTTGACTTAAAAATCAGGAATTACTGAATGGGCTTAAAATATCTAAGCCCACTCAAACGGGTCAATTTTACCTATTAAAATTTCAACATAGCTGGATTGAAAGGTTTGCCATTAACTGCTAATTGACCTTGGTTAAGACTCACTTCAATCACGTAATCACTTCCTTGTACTGTCAGGACGCCATTCTGTACCAGGGTAGATAATTGCTTGGTAGCCAGTGTGGTAGCCTGCTCATTGACATCTGCAGAACTTGTAGCCGCTTGCGTAGTAGTATCAGTACTGGCTTGTGGCTGTACTTGATCAACAGGACCTTGCTGACTTGCACTAGGCTGTGGTGACATCATCTTTTGCTTAATTGATTCTGTCATTAGCTGTTGTACAACTGCAGCAGGGATCTTCAACTTACCGTTGCCTTGAATTTTTTGCATCAGTTCAAAGGGGTTAGCAAATTCACCTTTCGGCAGAGAAACCATTAAGTTACCCTCGAGTGTCCCCTGAGGCATCACAAAATTCATTTCTGAAATTTCAAACTCAGCCCCCTTGCTAAACAACCTGGGTAACTCAGGCAACATGGCGAATACGGCTTGTTGACGTTGAGCATCTGTACCTTGTTGCAGCTGATTTAATTGATCATTCAATTTAGCTAATACATCGGCATCAAGATTTCTAATCGCTACTTCTAAATTACCTGGACCATAAGTTTTGCCGTTAGCGACTATTTTTTCTAATGACGTTTTAAATTGCGAACTAAATAAGCCATCGTCAATATCGCTATTAGAACGCATGTCGAATTGGCCTAGCTCAAGCAGCTTGGCGTCCTTATTCATGACTACGAGCGAGGGGAAAGATAAACTGGCATCACCCAAGAACAAACCTGTTGGCGTCTTGTGTAAATTATATTCGCTGGTAATAGCCGACATCGTTGTATCGATTTGGTCTTTTGTAAAATGCAAACCATCTATGGTTATATTACCATCCACTTCACTCATGTTAGAGGAAACACTGGTTGATGTAGACATGCCCAACCAATTAAATTCCGCATTTCCTTCTTTAGCAAATAACTTGAAGGCCGGTAAAGAAGTATCAATACTCGTATTACCAAAATAATTTACGAAAAAGCTCATATTTAACTTTGGTTGAGTAGATTGGCTTGAGAATAAATTATTAAATTTATCAGTATATTGTGCTGGTAAAGTTAATAAAGTATGAGCGAAGCCTAGACCGAATTTGATACCGCGATCTGAGAATATGACAGGACCATGGTAAATAGTAATCGGCATTTGCATTTGATAATCTTCAGCAGGCACTGTCTGGGATTTACCATCTATTTGCACGACACGCTCAGGAACATGTAAACGCCAGTCCAATGAAGCCTCGGAAGTAAACCAACCACGCTTGTACTGCACAATTTCAGCAGCAACACCATTGGATTGATTGACTATATTAAGGCTTTCTCTCACCTTACGTTCAGTGAGATAACCCATACCATAATAAGAGCCGAGGACTAGAGCGGCTAAAAGAACCACTAATCCTGTGAATTTTTTCATTATTATCTCCGTGTTAGTGTTCGTCCTATGCAGATGAAGAAAGCACTTCCACCCCGCAGAGGGTTACCGCCCTAATTAAAACACGAGATTCACTAACTAGCAAAGAAATATGCGAATAAAAACAGGGTAAGTGCCCACAAATGGGCTTAAATAAAATAGAGTGTCTAGCAGGCATCCTTCAGGAGTAGAACTGGGGCACGTCATCCTAAGGGTCTGGCGTATATTCTGCGAAATCAAGATTGCACTTTGGAAAAAGTTCAGCCAATTGCCGTGTATCTGCACGGCAATTGGTTGTGGAGAGAAGTTAAGCGTTATTACATCTTACGAATGGGCTTGCAGTAAGTTTCTTTCACTGTAAATGCCAGGATCAAAGCGACAAGCGAACAGAGGGGTAATATTTTCAACCCGGCCTGAAAATCGGAAAGTAATAAAGACTCAACATTGTATGCTCGGGCACCTGCTACCAAATCAACCAAACGACCTACCAAAGGCTGCATTAGGGCACCAACAAAAATAGAAATCATATTGGTAAAGGCAATTGAGGTACCGACCACGTTGCTCTCATGAATCTCAGTCGATACCGCATAGGCAATAGCTACACCAGTATTAGTCAAACCAAACACAAAGAAAATAAGGTAAGCGGACGTTTTATCGAGGGAGGGGTAAAAGACAAACAATGAACTTAAAACGATACCGCACAGCGCAGAAAAAATCATTAATGGTTTGCGACGCCCCATTCTATCTGACAACCAACCTGATAGTGGACCGCTGATTCCCCAGCCAATAAAGATTAGGCCTGTTGCAAAAGCCGCAGTATGAGCAGTCAAACCGCGGCCATATTGTAAATAGGCCGGACCGATCGCTTCACCAATGACAGCAGTAGGTCCAAATAGAAAGCCCGCATAGAGTGCATTTAACCAAGTTTGGCGATGGGACAAAATAATACGCAAACTTTCTAAAATACTCAGTCTTGCTTCATACTTGATTTCACGTCGCTTCGTACCCGGTTTGTCCTGGACAAACTGATATAAAAGACCGGCTAGTGCAATAAATAAAAAGGCAATAATCAGCATACTATGCCGCCAACCAACATTGGCCACTAAAAAGGAAACGGGCGCTTCGCCAGCTGCTGCCCCTAACATACCAAGTGCCTGGGTTAAACCCGCCAATAAGCCCAGCATCGCTGGAGGAAACCAGGATGTGGCTAAACGTAAGGAGCTCACAAAGGCAAACGCGGCGCTAAAACCGATCAACATACGCCCTACTGAAGCCATCATCAAGCCATCTGCCAAGCCAAAAACACCACACCCCAGAGCGGTGATTAAAGACATGACCGTTAAAATCGCACGAATACTCAGGCGATCAACTGTAAGTCCAACTGGAATTTGCATCAAAATATAGGGAAAATAAAACGAAGCAGTCAGAATACCAAACCCAGCTTCATTGATTCCAAAATCGATTTGCAGGCTTCGGTGCATAACTCCGGGAGCTACACGCGCCAGATAGTCAGAGAAGTAAAATGCAGCAGCTAATCCCCAGACAATCCATGCAAAACCTAATTGATTTATACGACTTGCTTTATCACTTTCAGACATTACCATCATATTCATAATTCAGTACTCAGCTAGTATTTTCGTCCTGATTGAAATAAAAATCAATCGATTAGTTGTAGCGGAAAAACAGGATTTTGTTTAATAAAAACACAGACTTAACCCCGCATTATACTGTGACCGACAATTATTTCAACACAATGAGCATTCTAGAACTTAGCATTTTTCTAACAGACTGTATATATCACTAACGCTTTTTTAATTACAACTAAGCAGTAACTGGAGTAAAAATTAGATATAATTCCGCTTTTTAGCAGGTAGAAAGCGAATGAATGATCTTGAATTAGCAATCAAACAGGCATTGGATGCGGCCGGTAATTCCAAGGAAGCAAACAAAGCTTATTTGGAGTTCATCAAAGCGAATTTTATTATTCCAATTGATAAAAATTCAGCTGCTGATCAACCAGAGGTATTATATATAGAAAGCAACGGTGGATTTCTTCTACCTGTATTTACTAATATGGACTATTTTGCTCATTGGGCAGATGAGATTAGTGATGCTATTCAGCTTCTTAAATTGTCAGGTGTTGATCTACTCAAAGGAATTGGTGAGCAAGTCACCGTTTGTCTCAATATTGGCAGCCCAATTTATAAAGAATTCAATCCAGCAGAATTGGCTAGAATGCGCTCCATGGTTTTAAAGTTATTTAAATAACGTACCCAACGATCTGCAATCTTGAGCCGAAAAGCATTGATTTTCGGCCAAGATGGTAGACCTGTTCAACAGACCCTGATTCGACCTGAGAAAACGACTCATCCCCAGGTCGAATCGAATGTGCCTTGGTTTTATTGCTCTTAGGCAACCAGATCCAACACCTGGTAACCAACCACTGCCGTTGCAGCTATTGCACCGGTAATTTTGAGTACATTCGCGAAAAAATTGCTGCTTACCAGGCTATGTGGGCGCTGATAAGACTGATCATTCGCTGCGGCAGGCTCTTCACTGATCGGTGCATCTGCTGTGAGCTCAAATAATGGTTTCTCTCCATAAAATCCAGCCCACCAGCCTTCAAGCCATTGATAGTATTCCTGACTACCTTCACTGAAAGGATTTTCTTCTTCCTGAATATCAGCCAGGGCACACTCGTAACCATCCGCATAACACTCTTCAAAACTTGGATGTTCAATATTAAAACGTAATTTAATATGTGGTAACAGCTCTGTTGTGTCATTCATGTTGGTACCCTCTCTTAGTCCTTCAAAATAACTCGTAATTTTTAGCTTCCTGCTAAATTAAATGCATTCTTAATGCCATGATTTGTGTATCACTTAACATTCATTCTACGACTGGAGACTGACCTTGTGTTGGAGTATGCGCTTTTTTTACACTTTCTTGACAAAATAAAAACCATGTCAATAAATAAAAAAACACCTCATTGATTTTATTGAAGATTATGGGGCTAACCGGCAATGAATCCACTGTCCTTTGCTCTTGTAATAAAAAATCCGGTCATGTAAACGATTATCCCGTCCTTGCCAAAACTCAATTTCATCAGGAATTACGATATATCCTCCCCAATGCCTTGGTCGAACTATTGGTTCTTGGCCATGTTGCTCTATTAGCTCATTGAGAGATTGCTCCAGGCTTTTTCTATCGGAAATTTTCTGGCTCTGTGGCGAAGCAATTGCGCTTAATTGGCTTGTTACAGGTCTTGAGGCAAAATAAGTATCCGACTGCTTTTTAGTAGTTCGCTTTACTCGGCCACGAATTCGAACTTGCCGAGCCATTTGAGGCCAATAGAAATTAAGTGCTGCATAAGGAATACGGCCTAATTGCACCGACTTGCTACTTCCGTAGTTCGTATAAAAAATAAAGGTTCCTTCATCTAGCCCCTTAAGCAAGACCACTCTCGAATCCGGGTATCCTTTTTCATCTACCGTTGATAAAACCATTGCTGTTGGGTCACTTTTCTCAGACAACAACACGTCTTCAAACCAATGCTTAAACTGGGTAATAGGGCAATCTTCAATGTTCTCTTCATTAAGGTTCAAATCACCATATTCACGACGGATTTCCGCCAAGGTTCGCCAATGACTCATACTCTTCCCACAATTGGATACGTCATTAAATTATAAAACTAAATCCCAGAAGGTTATATAGCCATCAAATACTAAAGCTGGGGACTATTTAGATGTCCCTTTTTTCTGTAAATTAATCCTTTCATCATTAACCTGTTTCTTATGTATCAATTTTTTTTACTTCTGGCAGGAATTATCATGACTTCACCTAATGTCTATGCACTTGAAATTGTCACTGTCGAAGAAGTCGCCCATAATCAAGTGTTACGAAAGCCGGCAAAACCGGTTTCTTTTCCGCTAAGCGCTAGTGATTTACAGCTGATTGCTGCGATGAAAGGAAAATTATATGACCTGGGTGGCGTTGGCCTGGCGGCGCCCCAGGTAAATCGTGCTAAACAAATTATTGCCATCTATATTCCCGAAGAAGCCGCTTTATTAAGAAATAACGTCAGCCCTTATCCAATGCATATTATGATTAACCCAAGCTATCAGGGAATTGAGGAAAAAGGATTTATTCATGATTTTGAAGGCTGTTATTCCGTATCGAGTAAAGCCGGCAAGGTCCCACGCTACAGTCAAATAACCCTTTACTACCAGGATGAAAATGGGCAAGCTCATAGCAGTACTGAAAGTGGATTTTATGCCAGAGTTTTGCAACATGAGATAGACCATCTTAATGGCACATTGATTATTGATAGGTTAACACCAGATTGTGTGCAAGGTAGTGTACAAGAAATGATGGCTTTACGCCGTAAGGAATTATCTGATGAGCAAAAAGCAGCCTTTGATTTGGTCATTAGTAAAAAGTTTAAAAAATAACGGATTTGTGTAATCTTGGAAGCAGAACTCAACCCTGGGTTGTGATGGGTCAATGAGAGAAACAGGACGATTTTTAATCCTGTTTGCAAGATCGCAGGCTACATGACTGGTTATCAAAATGAACATCAAGAACATTATTTTTGACGTGGGCAATGTGATTGTCAGATGGTCACCCACTGAGATTGTTAGAAATACTTTTCCAAATTATGAACAGTATCAACAGCACTATTTAGTTGAAAAAATATTTAAAAGCCGTATTTGGATTAATTTAAATTTGGGCAAAATTTCTGAAGAGGAGGCAAAACTGGGCTATCTCTCAGAGCTGAAAGAGATTGATGTCCAACAGCTGACTGCTCTTTTCAATTATGTAAAGTCGACACAAGTCCTAATTCCAGGAACCACAGACCTCATCAAGTCATTACATAAGAATGGCTATCATTTGTTTGCGCTGACTGACAATATAAAGGAAATTATCATTTATTTAAAAAACAAGTATGATTTCTGGAATTATTTTACTCACGCGACTGTTTCTGCCGACATTGGTTTTATGAAGCCTGGTAAAGAAATTTTTAATTATGCGTTACAAAGAAATAATTTAATTGCCCGTGAGACAATATTTATTGACGATCACGAACCAAACACTCTAGCAGCGAGCTCGCTAGGCCTTCATACGATCTTATTTTCTGATTCAGTATCTTGTTTACAACGACTTAAAAATTTAGGTGTAGCTATTAATGACTAAATGAAAGTCTAATTAAATTGATTCTACATAGAGAGGGGAAATCAGACTCTTTTTTCTGAAAAAGAGCCTGATTTTTTTATTACCAGCCAGTCACTTCAGCGATAGCATCACCCAAATCAGCTGGCGAATGAACTGTTCTTACACCTGCAGCTTCCAATGCAGCAAATTTTTCCGCAGCAGTACCTTTACCACCCGAAATAATTGCCCCTGCATGCCCCATGCGCTTGCCTGCAGGCGCAGTGACACCAGCGATGTAGGAGACGACGGGCTTGCTAACATTTGATTTAATGTATTCCGCGGCTTCTTCTTCTGCTGAACCACCAATTTCACCGACCATAATGATCGCTTGTGTCTGGCTGTCCTTTTCAAAAAGAGCCAAGGCATCAATAAAAGTAGTTCCTGGAATAGGATCACCACCAATTCCTATGCAAGTACTTTGACCAAAACCTTTGTCGGTAGTTTGTTTTACCGCTTCATAAGTTAACGTACCAGAGCGAGAAACAATACCAACTTTACCAGGTAAATGAATGGAACCAGGCATGATACCAATTTTACATTCACCAGGAGTAATGATGCCTGGACAATTAGGACCAATAAGTCTCGCTTGTGTATTATTCTCTAAATACACTTTAACTTGCAGCATATCCAGTACTGGAACTCCTTCAGTAATACAAACAATTAGTTGGATACCAGCATCCGCTGCTTCCAGGATGGAATCTTTGCAGAATGGCGCAGGCACATAGATCACGCTGGCATCTGCACCGGTTTCCTCAACTGCTTCACGCACTGTGTTAAAGACAGGCAAGCCTAGATGAGTCTGGCCACCTTTACCTGGTGTTACTCCGCCAACCATGCGCGTACCATATTCAATCGCTTGCTCTGTATGCAAGGTCCCTTGTTTGCCAGTAAAACCTTGGCAAATCACTTTAGTTTGTTTATTGACTAATACACTCATTGCTTAACCTCAAATTTAGTTCCGGCTATTCCCATTGATTCACCTGGGTTGTAGCCAAGTGGATAATTAGGCGACAGCCGCCACGATCTTTTTCGCTGCATCAGTTAAGCTGTTTGCGGCGATTACATTTAAATCACTCTTGTTTAAAATCTCAGCACCCAATTTTGCGTTATTTCCTTCAAGACGGACAACGACAGGGACTTTTACGTCCACTTCTTTAACAGCCGCAATAATGCCTTCCGCAATTAAATCACAACGAACAATACCGCCGAAAATATTAACCAGGATACCTTTGACATTTTCGTCAGAAAGGATAATTTTGAACGCCTCACTGACGCGCTCTTTCGTGGCACCACCTCCCACGTCGAGGAAATTTGCCGGCTCACCGCCATGCAGCTTGATCACATCCATGGTAGCCATAGCCAAACCAGCGCCATTAACCATACAACCGATTGAACCATCCAAAGGAATGTAGTTCAATTCCCAATCAGTTGCACGATTTTCACGCTCATCTTCCTGAGTAGTATCGCGCATGCTTTTTAATTTGGGTTGTCGGTAGAGGGCATTTCCATCAATATTAATTTTGCCGTCCAAACAAAGAAGTTGGCCGGTTTTGGTAACCACGAGCGGGTTAATTTCCAACAAGCTAAGATCACACTCAACAAACATTTTGCCAAGGGCTAGCATTAAGTGAGTAAATTGCTTAATCTGCTCATCGTTCAAACCGAGCTTGAAACCCACCTCGCGGCATTGATAAGGCATTACTCCGACCAGGGGATCAACCACCACCTTGAAAATTTTCTCAGGTGTTTCATGGGCTACTTTTTCAATCTCCACACCACCCTCGGTGGATGCCATGATAACTACACGTCGCGTAGCCCTGTCAACAACGGCACCAAGATAGAGTTCGCGCGCAATATCGCACGTTTCTTCAACCAGAACAGCATTTACCGGCTGTCCTTTCGCATCGGTCTGATAAGTGACCAAACGTGTACCCAACAATGACTTGGCAACTGCAGCCAATTCTTCTTTAGTAGAAACGAGTTTAACACCGCCTGCTTTACCCCGGCCACCCGCATGCACCTGAGCTTTGACAACCCATCGTGGTGTTGATAATTGAGAAGCGACTTGCAAAGCATCTTCCACATTATAAGCTACCTGACCGCGGGGAGTTGGTAAGCCATAGCTGGCAAATAATTGCTTGGCCTGATATTCATGTAAATTCATCGTTAGCACCCTTAAAAAAGCAAAACCCGTCAACGCGGGTCTTGCGGTTAAATTTTATTATCAAACATTTAGTAATAAACGCGATGGATCTTCCAGCAGCTCTTTCACACTCACCAAAAACTGCACGGATTCTTTACCATCAATTAAACGGTGGTCATAGGAAAGTGCCACATACATCATCGGACGAATAACGATCTGGCCTTTTTCAACAACGGGTCTATCTTCGATTTTATGCATACCCAAAATACCGGTTTGAGGCGGATTAATGATAGGTGTTGCTAATAAAGAGCCGAATACTCCACCATTGGTAATGGTAAAAGTTCCGCCCTGCATTTCTTCCATGCTTAACTTACCTTGTCTGGCACGTGTTGCTGAATCATTAATCGCTTTTTCTATATCAGCCATACTCATTTGATCAGCATCTCTTACTACTGGAACAACCAAACCACGTTCAGTTGACACAGCAATACCAACATCATAATAGCCATGATAGACAATATCCTGTCCGTCAATAGAGGCATTTACTGCTGGGAAACGCTTTAAAGACTCAACAACAGCCTTGGTGAAGAAAGACATAAACCCGAGTTTTACACCATGCTTTTTCTCAAAGCCATCTTTATATTGAGCACGCAAATCCATGACTGCTTTCAAATTAACTTCGTTAAAAGTCGTCAGCATGGCGGCATTATGTTGGGCTTGTACCAAGCGTTCCGCAATTTTTGCCCTTAGTCTCGACATCGGTACGCGGCGCTCTTCACGTGCTCCCATTGGTAGTTGAACCGCTGGCTCGGCCTTTGCGGGAGCAGGTTTGGATGATTTTTCGCGACCTGATTCAATGAAGGCAATCACATCTTCCTTCGTAATTCGACCCTCTTTACCTGAACCGGAAATCTGGCCGGATTGCAAATCGTTCTCTGCCAGTAAGCGCCTTACAGCTGGACTTGCCGCTTTATCCTCACTAGCAAGATTAGCTTCTTTAACAGGTGGCTTTTCTTCTTTAGCGACAGGTTGCTCAGCAGCAGCACCTGCTTCTATGCGCGCTAACAGTTGGCCAGATTGAACGGTATCGCCCTCTTTAAAAAGGAGCTCTTTCAATATGCCGTCGGCAGGAGCTGGCACTTCAAGCACCACCTTATCTGTTTCCAAATCAATGATGTTCTCATCGCGGGTAACTCTGTCACCCACTTTCTTATGCAACGCAGCTATAGTGGCATCTGCTACCGATTCAGGTAAAGCAGGGACTTTAACTTCAATAGACATGGTTATACCTTCTTATATTATCTAGGGGCTACTGACAATTCGCTAGCTTGAACTCAAAAGTCTCCATTTCGAGCACCGTAGCAAAACATACCTGATAGTATGTGAGCAACGGGCCCAGGCAATCGAGACTTTTAGGCCAAGATAGTCGAATTATCAAAGGCCTAATCGATTAATCCAATAGCGCCTGTTCAACCAATGCTTGCTGCTGTTGCGCGTGCAGTATAGCACTACCCACTGCTGGAGCTGCGGCAAACTCTCTGCCAGCATAATGCAAGGATTGATCATCTCGCAAACAATCTATGATATTGTGTTGAGAAGAAAACCATACGCCTTGATTCTGTGGTTCTTCTTGGCACCAAACGATCTTTTTTGCTTGCGGAAATTTTTCCAATTCCTGAGTCAACATTTTTTTCGGGAACGGATAAAGTTGCTCCACACGCACGATGGCCACATGATTCAATTTATCATCGCGTCTTTTTTGCAACAGATCATAGTAAACTTTGCCACAACATAACACTACTTTTGTGACTTTGGCTGCATTTATGTCATCTATTTCTGGAATGACCGTATGAAACTTACCCTTCATCAAATCAGATAAGGGTGAAACAGCCAGTTTGTGGCGTAACAAACTCTTTGGTGTCATGACAATCAAAGGTTTGCGGAATTTACGCAACATTTGACGACGCAACATATGGAACATTTGAGCGGGTGTTGTTGGCGTACAGACCTGAATATTATGCTGCGCACAAAGCTGCATAAACCGCTCCAGGCGAGCCGAAGAATGCTCTGGTCCCTGCCCTTCGTAACCGTGTGGTAACAACATTACCAAACCGCACAACCGTCCCCATTTTTGTTCACCAGAACTAATGAATTGATCAATAACGACCTGAGCGCCATTCGCAAAATCACCAAACTGGGCTTCCCATAACACGAGAGACGTCGGCTCAGAAGAGGCATATCCGTATTCAAAAGCAAGTACTGCTTCCTCTGACAGGACAGAATCAATAACCGTGAAAAACTTGTGGGGATCAGTCACCGTTTTTTCCAGCGGTACGTAGGTTTCTCCGTTTACTACATCATGTAATACTGCATGGCGGTGAGCGAAGGTTCCACGACCACAATCCTGCCCTGATAAGCGCACACCGTAGCCTTCATGCAACAAACTTGCGTAAGCCATTGTTTCTGCATAGCCCCAATTCATTGGGATTTCTTCAGCAGTCATTTTTTCCCGGTCGGCAAGAAGACGCTTGACAACGGGATGCAATTCAAAGCCATCTGGTAACGTGTGTAGCTGTTTGGAGAGCAATTGCAACGTACTTTTGCTAATCGTGGTATCGGCTTTATCCGTCCATTTCGCATTAATATAGGGAGTCCAGTCAACAGAGACTCGCCCTTCATAATCACCACGGACCAGTTCAACAACTGCCTGTCCTTTATCGAGCCTCTCGCGATAATCCTCTACCAAATTATCAACTTCTTTGCTGCTAATCAGGTTCTGGGTTATCAATTCATCAGCGTAGATTTCCCGTAACGTAGGCATTGATTTGATCTTTTTATACATAGCCGGCTGGGTAACCGCAGGTTCATCGGCCTCATTATGGCCATGGCGACGATAGCAAACCAGATCAACTACCACGTCGCGTTTAAATTTCATTCTAAAATCAAAAGCAATTTGCGTCGCAAAAACAACAGCCTCCGGATCGTCACCATTGACGTGAATAACTGGTGCCTGCACCATTTTTGCCACATCAGTACAGTATAGCGTTGATCGCGCATCCAAAGGGTTTGAGGTGGTGAAGCCAATTTGGTTATTAATCACTATATGAATTGTTCCACCGGTTGAATAACCGCGGGCTTGAGAAAAATTAAATGTTTCCATGACTACGCCCTGGCCTGCAAACGCTGCATCACCATGAACAACAACAGGAACAACCTTATCTTTCTTATCCAAATCATGTTGACGTCGCAGACGGGAGCGGGCAGACCCTTCAACCACGGGACCAATAATTTCTAAATGAGAGGGGTTAAATGCCAAAGCCAGATGCACAATTTCCCCTGTTTCCGTACGTATGTCTGAAGAAAAGCCCATGTGGTACTTCACATCGCCAGTACGCTCGTATTTAACCTTTCCTTCAAATTCCTGGAACAGTTGATCAGGCTCTTTACCCAATACATTGACTAAAACGTTTAAACGACCACGATGCGCCATGCCAATAACGATTTCCTTAACGCCTTCACTACCCCCTCTGCGAATCAGCTCTTTCATCATAGGAATAAAAGCATCCCCGCCTTCAAGTGAGAATCGCTTTTGACCTACATAACGTGTTCCCAAATAGCGCTCCAGACCATCAGCCGCAATTAGTTCGTTAAGAATATTAAGTTTTTTCTGCTTGTCAAAATTGGGTCGACCGCGGGCGGATTCCATCTTTTGCTGCAGCCACTCTGTTTCTGCGTTATCAGAAATATGCATGTACTCAATGCCAATACTTCCGCAATAGGTATCACGTAATGCCTGGTATATCTCATGTAGCGGCATCTCAGAACCATTGAAATATTTACCGGCAAAAAAAGAGCGATTCATATCTGCTTCTGAGAGTTGGTGATAACTCAACTCAAGGCTTGGTACATTGACCCGTTCAGCCATTTCCAAAGGATCCAGCTTAGCCGCATGATGGCCATGGGAACGGTAAGCATTCATTAAATGAGCCACCTGGTACTGTTTACTATCCTCAGAAGTAACAACCTGTGTCCGTTTCTTATCGCTAGCTTGCAAAAAATAATCGCGGATATCGCGATGGGAAATTTCTTTTGGTGCGCCATTGACCTTTGGCAAGGCATCAAAAGCTGCCCGCCAGTCTGCAGGGACTGAATCCGGATCAGTCAGGTAGTCTTCATATAGACCATCGACATAAGCCATACTTCCACCTGACAAGTAGGAAGAAGCCCATTGAGTTTGCAGATCACTACTGCTCATAGTTGTTCTCTCCAAAGGGGTATGCCCCGAATTTTATCGGGGCAACAACAAAATCGTTATCAAGTTTCCTGAGTCAGCATTTGCTTGCGAATATTAGCAATTGCTTCCGTCGGATTGAGTCCCTTCGGACAGACATTCGCGCAATTCATGATCGAACGGCAGCGAAAAACACTGAAAGGATCTTGTAATTTATCCAAACGGTGTTGCTTGGCTGTATCGCGACTATCTGCCAAAAAACGTCGCGCCTGCAAAAGTCCGGCAGGACCGACAAATTTATCTGGATTCCACCAGAAAGATGGGCATGAACTTGTACAACATGCACATAAGATACATTCATATAAACCATCGAGCTGTGCCCGCTCTTCAGGCGACTGTAGCCGCTCACGAGCTGGAGCAACACTGTCATTTTGTAGATAAGGCTCAATACGCTCATATTGTTGATAAAATTGCGTCATATCAACAGCGAGATCGCGTATTACAGGAAATCCTGGTAAAGGCCGCAAAACAATTTTGTCCGTTTTCAACTGCGAAACTATCGTAATACATGCCAGGCCATTAGTACCATTGATATTCATCCCATCAGAACCACACACTCCTTCACGGCAGGAACGTCGATACGTAATGGTTGGATCCTGTTCTGCTTTTAACCGTTCAAGCAAAGTAAGCAGCATCGGATCGCTTTTAACTGGAACCTGTATCTCATAATCCTGCATATAAGGCTTGGTATCCTTCTCAGGATTGTAACGGTAAATTGACAGGGTTAAATTTCTAGTGTCAGCCACGGCATATCCTCTCTAGTAAACACGTTCTTTCGGCTCAAATGGCGCGATATATTTAGGCGATACATTCACTGGGCGAAAATTAATGGCATCACCCTCCGCAAAATATAACGTGTGTTTAATCCAATTTTTATCATCACGCTCAGGATAGTCTTCCCGGCTATGCGCACCACGGCTTTCCGTTCGTGTAAGCGCCGATTGAGCCGTTGCACAGGCTGTTGCCATTAGATTATCTAATTCTAGCGCTTCAATGCGTGCAGTATTGAATATTTTACTCTTGTCATCCAAATACGCGTTAGCCAAGCGCTGACGTAAAGCCTCCAATCGATGCAAGCCTGAAGTCATTACTTCACCTGTACGGAAAACACCGAAATCTTCTTGCATGACCCGTTGCATTTCATCACGAATCACAGCAACGCTATCCCCTTCTTTTGAGTTTTCCCAACGATAATAACGCTCTAAAGAAGCAGCAATATCGTCTTCAGAAATATAAGGCATTTCCGGCATTTGATTAGATTGCCACAACTCTTCTACGTGTAGGCCTGCAGCCCGACCAAAAACAACGAGATCCAGGAGAGAATTCCCACCCAAACGGTTAGCACCATGTACTGAAACGCAAGCACATTCACCGACAGCATAAAGTCCTTCAACAAGAGATTCCTTGCCATTTTTTCGGGTTAACACCTGACCATGCATATTGGTAGGGATTCCACCCATGCTGTAGTGGCAAGTAGGGACGACAGGGATTGGTTCAACGATAGGATCAACACCGGCGAACTTCATTGATAACTCGCGAATACCTGGTAGGCGTGACATAATCAAATCAGCACCCAGATGATCAAGTTTTAGTTTAACGTGATCAACCCCTTTAGGATCAAAACCTTTCCCCGCACGAATTTCCAAGGCCATTGAACGGGCAACCACATCGCGCGATGCCAAATCTTTTACTCGTGGCGCATAACGCTCCATAAAACGCTCGCCATCTTTATTGATGAGGTAACCACCCTCGCCACGACAGCCTTCAGTGACTAATACACCAGCTCCGGCAATCCCGGTAGGGTGGAATTGCCACATTTCCATATCCTGTAAAGGCAGGCCTGCGCGTAAAGCCATACCAAAACCGTCACCTGTATTAATCAGGGCGTTGGTAGTTGATTGATAAATACGGCCGGCACCACCTGTGGCGAGAATACATACGCGGGTTTGGTAAAAAACCACTTCACCGGTTTCGATACACATTGCTGTAACACCGGCGATACGACCCTGGGTATCTTTAACAAAATCAAGCGCATACCATTCACTGAACACATGGGTTTTAGCTTTTAAATTTTGCTGGTAAAGCGTATGCAATAACGCATGGCCAGTTCTATCAGCAGCCGCACAAGTACGGGCGGCCTGCTCACCACCAAAATTCTTGGATTGGCCACCAAATTGACGTTGATAAATTTTGCCATTGTCCATACGTGAAAAGGGTAAGCCCATATGTTCAAGCTCATAAACGGCTTCTGGTCCTGTTTTGCAAAGGTACTCTATGCAATCCTGATCACCGATATAGTCAGCGCCTTTCACCGTATCATACATATGCCAACGCCAGTCATCTTCATCAGCATTACCAAGCGCGGCAGTAATTCCTCCCTGTGCGGACACCGTATGTGACCGGGTAGGAAACACCTTGGATAACAAGGCAACTTTTAACCCTGAATTGGCCAATTGCAGAGCAGCGCGCATTCCAGCACCGCCCGCACCAATAATTACTGCATCAAATTTGTTACGTGCAAATGCCATGCTTATCGCCCCCACACAATCATTAAGCCCCAAATAAACTGACCTAGCAGCCACATGACAACCAGCATCTGAATTGTAAGCCTCAGAGCCGTACATTTCATATAATCAGTGGTTACAGTCCAGATGCCTATCCAGGCATGCAAACTCAGTGCAAACAAAGCAATGATGCTAGCCATCTGAAACCAGATACAATGAAACAGAGTAGCCCATTGGTCATAACTGAGCTGTGGATGCAAAAGCAAATAACCTAGTAAAAACAGAGAATAAGCAGCAAAATAAACTGCTGTTACCCGCTGAATTAACCAATCTTTTAAACCATTACCAGTTAAGCTTGTTACATTGGTTACCATATCCAGATTCCTAGAAAAATTGTCAGAATTACAGCCAAAACAATAACAAAGATAGCGCTGTGACGACCTGCACTAACATCCTCACCCCAGCCTAAATCCATAAGCAAATGACGGATACCTGCAAGCAAATGGTAAACTAATGCGGCACTAAAAGCCCATAATAGAAGCTTATTAAAAGGGCTGGCAAGCAGATTATGCAACTCGGAGAACGTTTCAGCACTGTTGAGCGACATGCTAAGAAAATAGAGCATGAATGGCAACAAGAGAAACAATACCAACCCGGATATACGATGTAAAATCGAGGCAATTGCCATTGCTGGAAATTTCATCGTCGCCAAATCAAGATTTACTGGTCTTTTTTGGTTCACTGTAAAAATCTTCCTTAAGAGAAAAACGTTTATAAATATAGCATAAATAAGCCCATAATCAGCCCCTGAGCAAAATCACGCAGCCCACTCAAAATTGAAAACGTGCGCAGTATACCACTCTGTTTTTTTAGCGCAAAGTTCAAGCTCACGAAGGTAAATTAAATGACTATTATAAGTATCAATAAGCTTATTTTTACACATATTGCTTGATAGTCAACAGTCAAAGAAGGGCAAGCGCTGCATAAAAAAAGACTCTGCCCCGGTACGCAGCATACCGTTGTTCTGCAACCTCTTTTTCGCTATCTCGCTATACTCATACTATGCTTTTATTACACGGCTTATAGGGATCATGGCCATGCTCATCAAGCGCCCCATTTATAATCAGCAATTAGAATGTGTGGCTGTGGATATTATCGCTAATCAGCAAGCAAAGGAACATGAACATTTATTGGAGCATTTTACAACCCTACTTGCAAATACAGAGAAAAATCTACTGGTGTTTATCCCCTATACGTTTAAATTCTTAATTGAGCAGGCAAAGCCTCCCTTTGCCAATCCCATTATTTTAAAACTCGCGGCTATCGATATTGATACCATTTGTCCGCGGGCAGAACTAGAAACATCAAAATCCACATTTGCCCTGGTGATTGATAAGCCTGAACAGCTGGCTTGGCTGAATTTTGCCGAATACATTGCCCTCAGTGAACATTTGATGCAAACAGCTAACCTGACTAAGGTAGTGAAATTCAGCCAAGATCGGCAACGTAAAGTGATTGCCTATGGACTTAGTGAATATATGAATTTTGAACACTGTAAGACCATGGCAATGGACTACTATTGCGGCAATTTTCTCTTCCAGGCCCAAAAAACGGAAAATACTGAAATTGCAGCGAATAAATTTAATCTCTTGGAGTTAATCAGTAAATTGCAGCAAGCAGAGACTGACATAGAAACGATCGTGGAGTTAATTCAAACCGATCCGGTGTTAAGCTATCAACTGTTAAAAGTAGTAAACTCCGCTGCCTTTTCTGGTTTCCAGGCTATTGAATCGATTGAACAAGCTGTTGTGCGGCTAGGCATTGCAAATTTAAAAAACTGGGTAATGGTGATATCAATGACCAATATCTCCCAAAAACCAATGGAGCTTGTTGAATCAGGGTTAATCCGGGCACACATGGCGCAAAAACTGGCTGAAACACAGGCTAACCTTTGCCCGCAAAGTGCCTATACTACTGGTTTACTTTCAGTATTAGATAGCTTAATGGATAGCCCTATGAGTAATCTTGTCGATAAAATTACCCTGACAGACGAAATCAAATTAGCCTTGACTGCCCATAAAGGCCCTTTGGGAGAGTTGCTTGCAACAGTCGTTGCTTATGAAGAGGGACATTGGGATACTCTTAAAAAAAACGCTTATTCAGGTCTTGATCTAAGTCAAATTTATATTGACTGCCTCGAGCAAGTAGCCCTCGGCAAAAAGGCCATGAGTGAACCACCTTAAAGGAAAAAGCATGTTGTTATTTAAATATTTAGCGGCCCAGCTTTATGATGGATTTATTCTACTCGCTTTGTTTTTTGCCTTTACCGCTGTTTGCCTTTGTGCCAACCATGGTGTAGCCATTCCTCCCGCCTCACGCTGGTATCAATTCAGTCTCCTGGCAATTTTTTTAATTTATTATTTACTGTCCATTTGTGGTGGGGGAAAAACGATTGGGATGCGTGCCTGGCGTTTAACGATTATCACCGAGCAAGGCAAGCCCGGCTTATTACAGGCCCTCATGCGCCTCATGCTATTAATCCCCGCAGTCCTAAGCGGCTTGATCATGCGGCAAAACCCAAAAACATTCGTTTTATGCTGGACAAAAACTGAATTAATTTCAGACGATCAATTTGGATGATACGAGTAAATCCCCAAAACGCCCTTCGCGTTTAACGAGGTTTCACTGATGCTGCGCCATGTGACTGACGGAAGCTATCGCGCGGTGCCTCTGTGGGATAACCATAGCCCTTATCAGCAAGTCGTTTTACTATTTGCAGATAACGCTCGCCCCAAAGTCCAGGATCAAAATTGGTGACCACAACATTAAAATTCAAATTAATTACCGACTCAAAGGCCTTACGCTGTGCAAGCTCGTGGCCAGCAAAAGCAACCTGCACCTCTGTTTCAGCATCAATACCGCCAGTCTTTAATCGCTCAACCAGCAAATAAATCATTTTTTCGATGGTGTAAAATAATTTACACATCGACATACCGGCAGAATACATCTCCTGCCCCTTGGAAGTAACCAGTTTAAAACCATGATCATGAATTGGATAGACAAATTCGAGTTCATTGGAATCAGGTAAAGGCTCGGGATTAAGGATGACAGGCGGAGATATCGGCTCAATCGTCGGCGTAATAACTGCTAATTCAAAATCAGCCCAATACCACCATAATTGGTAAACATCCTCCACACGCCCCAGTGGATTATCCTCATAATCACTTCTAACTCTACTTTGGACTTCCGCTCCAAGTTCTGAAAAATCAACTTCAGAATTTTGTTCATTATCAGACATTCTTAGTACCGGTTATCAATTTTTATAACTCTATCTTAGCCCAAAATGAGGGCTGGAGCACGGCCAAAACGCTTAAGAAAATGTAAAATAAGTGACAAAAAAGCGTTTATTCGAACTATTCAAGACATTGATAATAGGTCGGGGGTTGAATTTTGCATTTAAAACAACGGCTTTGGCAAGCTGATTTTTCCTGGCAGCAGGCAATAACGCCTTTTCGTAGCCAGAGCTCCAGCATGGGTTGCAATGCTTGAATATCAAGCCCAAACTCCCGCGCTATTTGTTGATTACTGGCAACGCGCATACGGCGTATATAGTCACGAATTTGAAGCAACATGCGCCTCTCCAGAAGCCGATTTTTTGTAAAATAAAAATCCCACAGCAAGTCCAACACAAACCAACATCAGTAAAATCCAGAGGATTGATTGCTGCGGGTGAACCGAAAACGTTGCTAACTGATAGAACGAAACCGCCATCGTATAAGCAATAACAAAAGACCAGATAATGGAGAACCACATCAATGAGCGACTGGCCTCCTGGCGAATCACTGCCATTGTTGAAACACAGGGAATATAAAGCAAAATAAACAGCAAATAAGCATAAGCACCCACTTGTCCATCAAAGCGTTGAGCCATCATTCCATAAACAGACTGCGACATTTCTCCATCTGGCGCACTGGCAACAATGGGATTTAGCAACGCATGTCCCAAATCCGCCAAATTCTGCGGAATCGACCAGACTGCCATTTGTAATGAAGCCCAAAAATCAAAATGAGCGACACTGGCCTGGCCAATATGCCCAAGTTGAGCATAAAGCGAATTCAAAGAACCAACAACGACTTCTTTCGCCAGCATACCAGTTAATAAACCCACCGTAGCAGGCCAATTATCTTGTTGCAGACCCATTGGCGCAAAAAAGGGGGTTAACCATTTGCCTAGCAAAGACAACACCGACTGGGCACTCGCTTCCCCTGTGCTAATACCACCATGTATAGTCAACGCATTCAAACCACCTAAAACCACACAGACAGGAACAATTAAGCGACCTGCGCGGATAACAAAGTACCGTAAGCGCAGAGAGGTTTCTCTCAACAGACGCTTTAACGCTGGTTTATGATAAGCAGGCAATTCCAGAATCAATGGAGATGCCTTGCCGCCCAAAGTGGTTTGACGCAATACAAAACCGGTGAGCACTGCCATTAAGATACCAATCAAATAGAGAGAAAACACCACATTTTGCCCCCCAGTGGGGAAAAAGGCTGCAACAAAAACGGCATAAATAGCCAGACGGGCACTACAGGACATGAAGGGGCTCATCAAAACGGTCAATAAGCGCTCCCTTTCTGAATCGAGTGTGCGTGCAGCCATGATGGCTGGAACATTACAGCCAAAGCCCACAATCATGGGCACAAACGATTTCCCAGGCAAACCCAAGGCTCGCATAGCCTTATCGACAACAAAAGCCGCTCGAGCCATATAGCCGGAGGCTTCTAACAGGGATAAAAAGAAAAACATTGCTGCAATAACCGGGATAAAGGTCAAGGTCGTATTAATACCCTTGCCAACTCCGTCGGCAATTAAAGCCGTAAGCCAATCTGGCGCATGCATTTGTGCTAACAGCCAGGCGCTCCCTTGAACAAAAATAGTATCCGTGGTGATATCAAAAAAATCCTGGAATGCGCCACCCACATTAATTGCAAAGAGAAACATGAGATACATCATCGCGAAAAATAGAGGCAAAGCAAAATAACGATGTAAAATAATGCGATCAAGCTTTGCTGTGAAATGCTCACTACTATCACTGCGCTTTTTCTGCACACAAGCAACTATCTGATGTATTTTTTGATAACGCGCATCAGCGAACACAATATCCAGCTCATCTTCTTTAGAGATCATCACCGTATTGACTAAGTCATCCGATAAAAGCGTATTATCACCTTCCAAGACCCTGTGGGCATAATAGCTGGCCAGGCGGGTATTAAAGCCCTGTGCTATTAATTTCTGTTCCAGAAGAGTTAATGACTCTTGCACTACAGGCGGTAAATTTAATGATAATTCCTGGCTATCAGGAGGAAGGTTATCAATGGCCTGATTCAACCCCTCAAGGCCTATTTTTTTATGGGCCTGAATAGGAATTACAGGACAGCCTAACTGCTGGGCTAATGCTTTTGTATCGATACTAATGCCTTGTTGCCTGGCAATATCCATCATATTAAGGACAACAATGACCGGTTTACCCAACTCAAGGATTTGACTGGTGAGATAGAGATGACGTTCTAAATGGCAAGCATCCACCACATTAATAATGAGATCCGTATCAAGATCAGCGATTGCTTTTGCTGCAATTTGTTCATCTTGACTAGAACCACTTGCTGAGGACGTTAACGAGTACACACCAGGCAAATCGGTAATTTCAATCGTTTGATTCGATAAAATATAAGAGCCTGTTTTTTTTTCAACCGTGACACCAGGCCAATTTCCTACCCGTTGATTAGCGCCAGTCAAGGCATTAAATAAAGTCGTTTTACCACAATTAGGGTTACCGGCTAACAAAATATGAGTCATAAACGCTCCCATATTAACTCGCCAGCCTCTTCCTTTCGCAGGGTTAACGAGGTACCACGTACTTCGACTTGAATTGGACAACCCAAAGGGGCTACTCTTATTACCGCCAGCTCTACACCGCGGGTAATGCCCAGAGATAACAATTTACGTCTATAAACGGCGTCGGTTTGGCCAAAATCAACCAAACGAACATGATCACCCTTTACCAATTCAGTAATTCGCATCATTCCAATTCAAAAACAGATAGAAGTAAAGTTTAACACAAATGATATCGAGAATCATTCTCATTTTAGAAAAAAAATAACCATTACGAGCGTCCATGATCGTCCCTTGTGCACGCTTGAGTCGAAAAACACGGAGTGATGAGCAGCGAAGCACAGGAAATCAATACTTTTCGGGCCTGGATAGTAGAAAAGTCAACAGCCCCTAAATTATTTAGTCGATTTTTTAGCTTTCTTACTTTGACCAGCAGTCTCCTTTTCCTGATTAAAAGGCGAACTAGTCAGCAAATTTTGCACCTCGCGCCGAGGATGGCGTCTGACATAATCGACTGACTGCATTTCCTGTAAACGGCTTAAAGTACGTTTAAACGAATCCTTCATTTCACCTTGCACATACAGTTGTGGTAACGGCACTGCTGCAGAAATCACTAGCCGAATACCGCGGTCATACATCACATCAACAAAATGAACCAGCAGAATTGCATACACGGTATCATTGATTGTTAAAACGGGAATATCGCTAACAAAAACCGTATCAAACCGATCAGCAATTTCCAGATAATCCAACTGACTGCGCGGCAAATTACAAATCACTTTAAAATCAAACCATATTGCCCGCTCACCACATTTAACAAAAGGAATATCCCGGGTTTGTACCGTCAGATTACCCTGCGATACGCTATTTTGCTCAATTGCGGTGAATTGCTCGTTTAAAATCTTATCGGTAGCGGCACCAAGTGGATAAAGATAGGCTTCCTGCAAAGGATCTCGCCCCAAGCGGTAATCCTTTTTCTCCCCCAGGCTAATGACCTCACAACGTGATTTAATTAAGGCAATTGCCGGTAAAAATCGTGCTCGCTGCACGCCATTTAAATATAAATCGTCGGGACAGGTATTTGAGGTTGCCACCAGGATTATACCCTGCGCAAAAAAAGCCTGGAGTAATTCAGCAAGAATCATGGCGTACGCCACATCATGGACTAGAAATTCATCAAAACACAATAACCGCGTTCTCTTGGCAAAATCAGCCGCTATACGACGTAAAGGATCTTTTTGTCCTTGCAAACGCCGTAATTGAGCATCAATTTGCTGCATAAAATGGTGAAAATGAAAGCGTGCTTTCTTACGCTCATCAATTTGTTGATAAAACAAATCCATTAAGTAACTCTTTCCCACACCGACAGGTCCGTGAATATATAATCCTTTAATCGCTTGTTTGTGTCGGCGGCGAAACCAGGTCCGCTTAGGAGGTTGTAGTTCCTCTGCAAGCCGTTGCATCGCCAGCAAAACTTTACGCTGCATCAAGTCATCCTGGATATCGCCACTGGCAATAGCCGCTTCATATTGGCTGATTACAGTCATAATTTCAGCCCTGCATGACTAATCCCTTTAATGAGCTGATCTTTAAGCTCCAATAATTTACCATGAAAGAAATGGCTTGTTTCTGCAAACCGGGTAACCGCTAGCGGGGGTGTTGATTGTGCCGCAAAATCAAGTACCACTGACAAGGGCACCACTTCATCCTCATCACCTTGCATAATTAACCAGGGCTCCGGTGAAGCTGTAAATTCACGGTAGTCGTAATGGTGCACAGGTGGCGCAACAGTAATCAGCAACTCATGTTCACTTTGTGCCGCCGCCCTATAGGCAACATAGGAGCCAAAAGAAAATCCAGCTAATAAAAAACGAGCCGTTGGGTTTTCCTGCTGCCAAAGACGCATCAATGCGAGCATATCGTGACTTTCACCAATACCAGCATCATAACGTCCTTCTGATTGACCTACGCCACGAAAATTAAAGCGAAGGCTGGGAATACCTATTTCCTTAAATGCACGTGCCATAGTTGTCACTACTTTATTATTCATGGTTCCGCCCTGCAAGGAGTGCGGGTGGCCCAACAACGCTACATAAGATTCGTGCCTATTAGGAGGTATGGTTAATACCGCCTCTAATTGGCCAGCCTGTCCGGAAAAAACAAAAGGATGCTCTCCAATCGTATTTAATTTGTTCACTAAAATCATAAAAAAACCCGAATCACTAAAAAGTAAATCATAGCGCATCTTGTAATTTCATGCGCGTTCTTTAAAATCAAGCTCCTGTAAGCATCGACTTAGTCATTTTGATAAGCGGTGACCCTTTTTACAGGACTGCCGACATTTTGCTAGCTTGAGTGCTTATACCCTGATTTTCAAGCATCGCAGCGGGACGAGGATAGAAAATCAAGGCATAAGTACCAAGATAGTAGACATGTTAACAGCCTTTAACATAATCAATGGAGGACTTGATCCATGCGACAGGTACCAGTGTTATCTCTAGTTTATTCTATTTTTTCTGCGCCTACCTTCAACCGAAGGAGTGCGGCATGAAAATTCAAGATTTCAAAGCAAAAAAGCAGCAAGGAAAAAAGATCAGTGTAATCACTTGTTATGATTATCCTTCGGCCTGTACCGTGAATGAATCCGATGTTGATTGTGTGTTGGTCGGTGATTCAGTCGCTATGGCTGTGCACGGCTACGAAACAACGATCATGGCAACGATAGAAATGATGGTCATGCATACACAAGCTGTTGCACGCGGCCTTAAGAGACAATTTTTAATTGCCGATATGCCCTTTTTAAGCCATCGTCTCTCCCGTGCCGAAACGATTAGCAATGTCAGGCAACTTATGCAGGCAGGTGCCCATGCCATCAAAATTGAAGGCGGCGATCAAGATACCTGTCAAACAATTGCTTATTTAGTTGATTCCGGCATTCCTGTTATAGGTCATATTGGCTTAACACCGCAATCCATACATCAACTTGGGGGCTATAAAGTACAAGGTAAAGAAACCAAGCAAGCAGCTGATTTACTACAACAGGCTGCCGAGCTAGAAAAAGCAGGTTGTTCTGCGCTTGTCATTGAATGCGTTCCCCAACAAGTAGCCCAAGCAATTACCCAATCCCTCACAATTCCTACAATCGGGATAGGCGCCGGCGTCCATACCGATGGCCAAGTCTTGGTTTGGCATGATTTGCTTGGCCTGCAAACGGAATTTAGACCTAAATTCTTAAAGCAGTATGCGCAAATTAAAACGATGATGTTGACTGCAATTAATGCCTACGTCCAGGAAGTTCAGCAGGCTCAATTTCCAGCCGTCGAACATGCTTTTTAACAAGAACGCTCTCACTACGTGGGAGCCCACTCAAGAATAAGCAAACAAATCGGATACCTCATTTGTTTTTAGGAGTATTTCATGCAGATTTTCAACCATCTTGACGAATGGCTAGCCATTCGTCGTTCCCTTCCGACGACTAATTCCATTGGCTTTGTTCCTACTATGGGAAATTTACACGCGGGCCATGCCTCTTTATTTGCCGCTAGTAAACAAGAAAATAATTACACCGTCGCCAGTTTGTTTGTTAATCCTACGCAATTTAATCGTCCCGATGATTTCATCCATTATCCCCGCACTCTGGAAGCCGATCTTGATTTATTAGCAGAGGCGGGGGTTAATTATTGTTTAATTCCTTCCGAACAAGAGATATATGCTGATAATTATCGCTATCAATTGCAGGAAACCACGCTTTGCCAATTGATGGAGGGAAAACATCGACCGGGACATTTCAATGGTGTATTGACTGTAGTAATGAAATTACTCAATCTGGTTAAACCCCAGCGTGCTTATTTTGGCGAGAAAGACTATCAGCAATACCTGTTAATCCGTGATATGGCGGAGGCTTTTTTTATGGATGTAGCGATCAAAGCCTGCCCTACTATTCGTGAAGCAAGTGGTTTAGCTTACAGTTCACGCAATAATCGTCTCAATCAAACCCAGCGTCAGGAAGCCGAAAAATTTGCGCGAATTTTTCATCAACAGAAATCTCGTGACGCTCTCTTGGCGGAATTGAGCAGCAACAACATTCTGGTTGAATACCTTGAGGAGTACCAAAATAGACGTTTTGCCGCTGTACTAATCGGGGATATCCGTTTAATCGATAATTATTCCCTTGAACGCGTTCAAGACTAGAAAAGCCATCCTGTGTAAAAAATACAAGCCTGCAGCGACAGATTATATCGCATTGGAGCCGGTCAACATCCTAATCCGGACTCCAATGACTTTCAAACCCTGCATTTTGTTGACCTGCTTTTTTCTATAAGGAGCCGCTAGTTTTGATTGTGAGTGGCAATGGCCGCTGCAATTACCGCTGCCTTGTGTTGCGGTAAGGATTTATTGGAATAACGTAACCACTCAGGATGCCTGTCAATGAGGGTTGTCGTCAGCAACCCCTGTTGAAAGGCTTCTGACTTAAGCATCTCCAAATAGTAGGGAATCGTGGTTTTCACACCAAATAAACGCATTTCCTCCAATGCTCTTGCTGCTCGACGCAAAACGGAAGGCCAATCAAGACTCCACACAGTGAGCTTCGCGCATAGAGAATCATAATCCGGCGGAATAGTATAGCCGGTATAAATAGCACTGTCGGTACGAACGCCTGGCCCACCGGGTGCGTAATAACGAGTAATTCGCCCAAAACTGGGTAGAAAATCATTTTGCGGATCTTCAGCATTGATGCGAAATTCAATCGCAAAACCGCGACGCGTAATTTGTTCCTGCGTCATCGGTAATTTTTCTCCGGCAGCAATCAGAATTTGCTGTTGTACCAAGTCAATACCGGTTATTTGTTCTGTTACGGGATGTTCCACTTGCAAGCGGGTGTTCATTTCTAAAAAATAGGGTTGATTGTCCTCACCCAGAATGAATTCTACTGTCCCTGCATTAGTATACCCTACCGCTGTCGCTGCCCTGACAGCATACCCGTAAAGAATTTCTCGCGTTTTATCATCCAATAAAGGAGAGGGAGCAACTTCAACCAATTTCTGATGGCGACGCTGGATAGAACAATCTCGTTCAAATAAATGCAGGACTTTGCCGTAGTTATCGGCAAGAATTTGTACCTCAATATGACGTGGATTAGAGATAAATTTTTCCATAAAAAGATGAGTATCACCAAACGCTTTTCCAGCCTCTGACTGTACTCTCGCGTACTGATTGCGAACTTGATTTGCATCGTGACATAAACGAATCCCACGACCGCCTCCGCCAAAAGTGGCTTTAAGCATAACTGGATACCCCAATTGTTCAGCACAGGCGATCGCTTCCTCAATTGACGCTAAATTATCCTCACTTCCCGGAATGACAGGAATATTCGCTTTGATCATAGCCTTCCTGGCCGCTACTTTTGAGCCCATCGTCGCAATAACAGCTGCGGAAGGTCCAATAAAGACAATCCCTGCCTGCTCACAGGCTGCAGCAAAGTCAGCATTTTCTGATAAAAAACCATAGCCCGGATGAATCGCATCACAGCCAGCCGCCTTGGCACATTCTATAATGCGATGACCATTCAAATACGCTTCTAAAGGGTTAGTACTTAAACAATGCGATTGGGAGGCGCGCTTGACATATAAGGCATACCGATCTGCCTCACTGTGAATGGTGACTGCTGAAATTTTCATTTCCTTGCAAGCCCGCACGATACGAAGGGCAATTTCGCCGCGATTACTTACAAGAATTTTTTTAAACATTTTCATTCCTTGAACAAACACGACCTGTTAACCCATCATAGCAAAGCTTGCCGAGGCGATACTATCTCGGAAGAAAAATAGACCGCTGTATTTTTTCCTTTATCTCATTTGGTTAATCCTGTACAAAAAATGCCATCACGCTCCCCAGGTCACGATTTGACTAACTTCTTTCCAATTCCCGTGAATTAAGGTAAGATAGAGTGGTAATTTTTATAACAAACTAACTCGGCCTTGTTCTGAATGATTCGCTTGGCTTGGAGGAGACCCTGCTGCTAACGACTTAAGTCGTTTTCTAAGTTAAGCAAATGTATACCTAACTGAAGGAATGAAATGGCTTCAAACTCACCCTTATCAGTATTTTTTAGTAGTGCTCTTCCGCAATCGATAAAGAATTATCTGGAACTAGCCAGGCATGAAGCATTGACTGCACATCCTGCCTCAGCGCCTCAACCATTAATTTGCCCGATCAGCCTGCAATTAATGACCGAGCCAGTGTATACCCCAACTGGCTATGTCTATGACAAAAAAAATATTTTAAAAGCATTGGCAACGAATCCAACCGATCCACAGAATCGAGCGCCCTTAAAGGCATCTAACTTAAAGCCGCTCCCTGGCTTGTTGGACGCTATAAAAATCTTTACTGAACGACAAACGAGTTATTTAGAAATTAAGAAACAATTGATCAGTCAGGCAAGTGATTTGGCTTATGCAAACCCGCCCAGTGCGAATCCAGCTCTCTTTTTATGTCC
Organism: Legionella donaldsonii; assembly: GCF_900452385.1. Lineage (NCBI taxonomy): Bacteria > Pseudomonadati > Pseudomonadota > Gammaproteobacteria > Legionellales > Legionellaceae > Legionella > Legionella donaldsonii. Next base: position 2,987,156 of record NZ_UGOA01000001.1, read on the forward strand.
TATTAGTAAAAAGCTAATCAAAGAGCCGGTCCTTACTGCTGCAGGGAAAATTTATGACAAGCAAGCACTGAAACAGTATTTGCATGAAACGGGGAATCTCGATGAGACAGGATGCAGGCTGACTATGGCAGACGTCATTGATTTTCCGGAATTCCAAGAAAAAATGAAACGACATGCGTTTTATTTAACGCAAGCGTCAAAGACTGGCATAGATGTGGACGAGGTGAGCAGTGTTAGCAACACGAACTGCGTCTATGGATTTTTTAATGCTTTGATAAATAATATTTTTTCGAGTACAAAACAGGAAGATAATAGTAAAGGGTTAGTCTTCTAATTGCTTCTAAAGCATAAGATAACCTTAATCTAAATGATTTATACTCGCGTGATAAACTATTTCCATAAAGTGGCTGGATTAAAAATGCATCTAAAAACTGAAAACCAACCAACGGCTCAAAAAACTCCTGGAACATTGGAAACCTATCTTGGTTATGCCGGAACAACCTATGAGTGGACAGCGCGAAGAAAACACGAATGGTTAATTCTATGGCTCAGGGAAGATTTGCAAATCGCAGACACCTGCAAAATGGTGCGTACAAATATTGAGACGCTGATCAATAGTGAAGATTATTTTTCGCCAGAATTAAGAGCTTATTTTAGCAAAGATGAAAAAGGGGATTATAAGCTTTCTCCAACTGACCCCTCTCAAGTAGCTGTGCTGAAGAAATTAGTCAATGCCTTGGCACATGCTGAAGTTGGTTTACGCGCTATCGAGCAGATTGATCTTCATAAGGATCGCTACCAACTTGGTATTGATATCGAACTGGTTCGAGCAACCCGAAAAACGGTTAACGAAATCTACACTACGCTGCAATTAATCAATCATACTAGTCCTGATGTACAAAATATCGTCGGACCACAAATAAGCGCTTTACTACCACGAGTAGCCTTGGTCGCTGACAAATTACAAGAATTTACCGTTAAGAAAGTGGAAGAGTTTGTTCCTGAAAATGCAAGAAAAATGCTGTCGCCTTCAGCCAATTCGCAAACCAGGGGAGCCGTGTTAGCAACCGCTGTAGAAATGCTACCCTCCAATCCCCGCTCGGATAAAGAAAGTATAGAGAGCTTATCCAGCTTGATTTATGCCCTACCCAATTATTTTGAACGCTTACAAAGTAAACTACTCCCCGATACCCAGCTTAAAGCGGTTACTAGCACCGCGGCTTATCAAGCTATCATGATAGAGCGCGCTAATGCTGCAAAAAAAGATCTTGAAAATCTTGCTAATAACAGTGGTGTTCTCTCTTTACTCCCAAGCTATCTTTCTATAGGAAGGAAATTAATTGCTTACAGTTCCGATTTACTCAATACCGGAGCACCGCTCACAAAGACAGCCTATGAAGAAGCCGTAAAAAAATTGCATGAAATCAAGCATGAAATTTTCCCGGCATTAATCGCAGAATTAGAGCAAGTTGAAGAGAATTTGGGATTAAAAACGGGCGTATTAACTGAGCCAGCCATAAAACAAATGAATGAGTACTACACTCAACTGGCTACACAAGTTGAGAGTATTGCTGCTGCAGCAGGCATTATTGATACAACTGCCTCTCATTTAGACGCCTGGTATGGACGATTTGTGCGAACCGCAATTGGCGATACCAACACCTTGGCCGTCGGTCAAAAACTTGAACCAATCCTCCATCTAACGGTTATGATGGACGATACCTTTATTGCAGCGAGAAAAACCCACCAGCTCACCCGATTAAACCAAGCCAGTGTTGAGGAAGAATCCTCTAGAATGCAATTAGCTGCTGCACGTGCCTTTTTTGAGAAAATTGGAAGTTACTCAACTTGGCTTAACTCCGATTTGGGAAAAATTAGCCCTGTTGAGAAGAAAATACTAGCGGCGGAATACAAGAAATTTCAATCTCATTTCGCAGCCCATTACCCCGAGATGGATCAGCTAATCATCCAAGCACTTAATAACAGCTCGTCCCGAAGCATGCTCAGTAGTGCCTACCAGGGACTTTGGCCTTCCAGCAATCATTTTAGCAGTATTATGGCTTGCAAAGAGACTGTTTTAAATACTATTCAGCAGGCAATCGGACAAGCTGCGTTCAAAAAAACGTTCGTTGAAAAAACAATCAGTCACGCGGATACCACAACGTATACCGCTCAGACTAAACAAACTCTGTTAAATGTTGATATTGAGCCTTTTGAGGTAGCGGTAGTCCCTGTGACCGACCCCATTCCCACTGAAAGAGGAATGCGCCTGGAGGATGAAGCATTAGTCGCTTTCCAGAATGGTTCTCCTCATAAGCAAACTACGCACTTGGCTAATCAACTCAGTCAGCTTCAGGCAGCCCAAAAAGCATTAACTGATTTTTTCACATTGATTGAAACTCAAACAGAGCCAACGATTGCCTTTCACGAATTAGACGATACGCAAAAAGAAGCATTGTATAAAGCGTATAAACAAATCCAGCCCTACGTACTGGCTGCCGCTGCGCTTCATCCCGAGTATAACTTTGCTGAGTTGAATACTCGTTTAGTTACCAGTTTAACCAGTAGTCAAGTGCCAGAAAAGCCAATTAAAGCCAACGATGAAGTTTTTGCGCCTATGAAACGTGATACTGGCGCTACCTTGATACGGTTAGAAAATGAGGCCTTAGCAGCGTTCCCGCCAACCTACTATCGCGAACAAGCTATAGGCTTTGCGGATCAAACGAGTCAGCTTGAGATAGCACAAAAAGCGTTAAACGACTTCTTCGATGAAGTTGCTAATAAAATTGCACCAACCAGCAATTTTCACGAGTTAAGCGATACTCAAAAAGAAACATTGCGTAAAGCGTATAAACAAATCCAACCCCATGTGCTCGCAGCAGCGGCTAGTCATCCTGAGTATAACTTTGCGCAGTTAAATGCCCGCCTGGTCACGAGCTTAACCAGCCGTGAAGTGCCACAAATACCCCTTAAAGCCAATGATGAAAGTCTGGCTTTTATGAAACGCAACATTGGCACCACCTTGGCCGATTTAATTAAAAACTCACAACGAGATAAAAAATATTATTTAGACAAAGAGGCAGCTTATACCCAGGAACAACCACTTGTTGCCAGAGGTAAAGAAGCACAGAAAAACTCATTGTTTGGTCAATTGGCTGAATTAAAATTATCGAATGATATTGATGGATTTTTAAATAAAAAACTGGTGCCCTACTTAAAAGACAATCTTTCACCCGAAATTTGGCAGCAACTCTCTTTCGACGGGGAAACCATCGATAGCCGCCGACTGCCGTTCAAGGGCTTCCATCAGGATAGCCAGGAAGTAATCCTGTATAAAAAATTAATCAATGCTATTCACCATTTAAAAAGCAGCCTGGCAGGATTGGAAAATTTACAGGGCCAACCAAATTCTTTTCGGCAGAGAGCCTACTTTGTGTATAACGCTTTTAATGCGTTAGTCATGGATGTCGTTGGCCTTAAGAGCAATCTGTCGGCTGTAGCGGGTAATCCTCAATTGCACGCATTGGTTCAAGAAAATCTTGCGCTCTTACAACCACTCTATGCACTACCCATTGTTGGTGATAGTTTAAGAAGAATGACCGGTGAAGCAAGCCCAACTACTGAGCAAATCCCTGTGGATATTGTTGCCTTATGGGAAAATGAGCAAGATTTGGTTGCTGCTAATATCGATCCATTAAGCAGGGCAAAAACACCAGCCTACCTCAAACTTTTTGGTGCTGAAGAAAAATTATATTTGATTGACAATCTTTATGAAGCGCTGGAAGAAGCAATTAACGATCAGCCCTCTCTATTAGCCGTAAAAACGGATATAGAAGACATATATCAGGCCCTTTATCCTCACTTGGCAAGCACAAAGCTGGCTTCAGAATTTGCTATGGACTACATAAGCAAACTCACTACTGAGGAGACTTTAACTGCAGCCGTAGAAAGGTTGCGTGAGGTCCAGCAACTCGTCGACCATCATTATGTGTATGGCGATTTTGGTATGTTAAACAGAAATGAAGATGAGGACGTCGACTTTTTTAAACAGACCGATAATAGGGAGCAATTTGCTTTTTATTATAAACGAGTTCAGCCTTATCTGGCCAAAATTGATACCCGTTATACGCCATCCTTTATTGATGGTTTAAAAACTGCGAACGACTATGCCACTGCGTGCAAAGCCATTGTTGCTCTGCAAGACAAACTCGAAAGAATAGCTAATGCTGAACGTCAACCTGGGCCTCTAGCGAGAGAAAGCGAGTCGTCACGTGCAGCAGCTAAGGCGCAACAAAGGTTAATTGTAGCTACTCTCGCAGCGCAAGATGAGACTTATCAAGCACTTACGGGCCATGTCATACCCAATAAAGACTTTGAGCTTGCTTATAAACAATTTCAACAAGTCATTGCTGACGCTTATAAAGAGCGGAATATGAGGGTCAATACAATAGGCCCTCGTCCGCAAGATGCGTTAGTTGCTGCAAAATACGATTTGGAAGCCGCCTATAAAAAAATGCTCCCTTATCTGAAAGCAAGCAGCTTAGCCGAGCAATTCCCTGAAGATTTTAGCGAGCTAGATTCTGCGGAAGAGTTAAGTATGCTGGTAGCAAAGGTACATGCCGCTGCCAGTATTGTTAATTACCGCTCCTCATTAGTTTATGAAGCGCTTGGTGCAATGGCGGTAGAAATGCAAAAGTACCCTGATGAAGAGGATTATTTCATTCCTCTTGTCAATCGACCGCTTTTTACTAGCCAATATACAAAGATTCAACCTTTCCTGGCTCAAATCGATGAGAAGTATACTGTCAATTTTGCTGAGTCACTGGAATCACCAGAGGATTATGTCGCAGCTTTCCATGAAATTCTCGCATTGAAAGATCAAGTGGAATCGTTGATGCATGAAGAGGCGGAGCGCCTTCTCAATGAGAAAGTGGAGTCTTTACTGGCAGGACCAGCTATCCCTCCTGTTGCGCAAAAACCAGTTCAACAGCATTTTCATTTAGCGATCAACCCTGAGGATACAGCACTGCTCAGGAGTAAACTGGAAAAAATTTCTGAGATATTAAGTCAGAAAAAAGCACCTGAAACTGCACAGACTACAAAACAGTTAGAGGAACAAAGAAAAGCTAAAGAGCAAGAACTCGCTGCCGTACAAATAAAAATTAAGGCTTTTGTTGATACGCTTAATCAACCAAACGCGGCGAATGTTGATAACACTGTGCTTCAGGGATTGCTGGATACACGCAGACAACTAACCACAGAACTTGCAGCGATTGCAGAACGACAAAAAACAATACCTGGCAATTCAACAAAAGAAGTCGATACCAAAGCAAACGCGTTCATAGAAGCATTAAGCAGTCTGCCTCTTTCCCAGGATTCATTGCTTGTGCTGACAGCAACCATTGCTGCCATGGAAGCACAAATGGCAAGAGTTGGTGTAGATGACCGTGACCAAGTCATGGCTTCTCTGGAAAACGTCCGTAAAGCGTTTACTGCTGACTTAAAAACCGCTGTTGCCGAATTGGAAACAGCAAAAGGCTTAACAGCAGGTAGCCTGAGTGACTCCTTTACAGCAATAAACGTACAATTTAATGGGTATTATGATGCTGTAGTAACGAGCGTCTACCCGACGTCCTATTTGCAGTTAGTATCAGAACGGCTCTATGAAATTTCCGATGACTTGCAAAAATACAAAAATCCCGGCCATGTAGCCCAAACACCAGAAGAACGGCAGGCAAAAGCCAAAGCGTTCGCTGGACAGCTAGACGGTTTGGCCTACTATGACCCCCGCACCGCGAAAAAAGCGTTGCAAATTATTAATGAGTTGCAAGCCGACATAGCCGGGATCGGTAAAACCAGCCGTACAATAGTCATGGCCAAACTTAATCAAATTCGCTCTGAATTAGGCGCTGATTTGCTTGCTGCTGCTGATAATGCTGAATTCCGTTTGGGCCTAAAACCCAATACACTGGCTAAATCGATTAGCGATAGGTTCGAAGCATTTTACACAGGCTTTATTACCAGTTTCGCCGAGGTCAGTGATCAGGACGGCTTATCCTTATTAACTGATACCTCAGGAACAGCTAAACGCCTGGCCAGAGAAGAACAGCGGTTGAACGCCATAAAGGCCGATACTCAAGGTGCTGCTCAAGTTCAGGCAGCTATTTTTGGCATGCCCCATAGGGATGCTGACAGGATTAACTACCTTTTTGCAACACTTGCTAATGACGTCCTTGAGGCTCAAGCGACTGATTCGGAAACACCCTTGTTAGATATCAAGGCCAGATTACTGGAACATTACCAAAAACTGCGCCCCTATCTGCTTGAAAACAGTGAATTAGCTGGGGAATTTGGTGAGTCATACCTTTCTTCTCTAACGACTGAAGAAGAGTTAACTGAAGCCATTGAAAATTTACAAGGTATACAAGGTCTCGTTAACGCTCACCCAGGCACCTATGACAAGCTTGAACAAATGTCTTGGGATATCGATTGGGACGAGGACACCATTTTTGAAGATAATGAGGCAGGGAAGAAAAACCGTGAAAAATTCCTGCGTCTTTTCGCAGAATTACAGCCTTATCTTGTGCAAATTTCCGGTACCTATTGGCCCTCTTCGTTCGTAAGAGAGTTGCGCACAGGGAAAGATTTTCAGGCGGCGTTAGATGGGATTGTTGGTATGAAAGGCCAACTGGACGAGTTGGTGGAAGGTTTAAAAAATGCGCATGCCTTGAAACAGGGAATCGCCGAAGAGCGCGTCAAATATTTTACTGCCAAGTTAACTGGAGAGAAAAAAGCGGCTGCAGAGAAAGTTGAAAAATTCAAGAGCGATACGTTTGACAATTACCTCCATGCTGAAGTACTCAGTCAATTTGAAGAGTTAGGCCCTTATGCCAGGTTATTTTTAAAGCTCATGGAGCCTGACTTTGAGAAGGAAAAGGCCAAGCTTCTCGAAGACGTCACGATGGACCATGACATTCCGACAGTCATTGCTGAAAAGATTGAAGCCCTCGTACCCGAGATTGTACATCGGCATGCTGCGGGCAGAGAAGCCTATGCTGCTCTGAATAAATCCCTGCAGCAACTCAATGGCTTCATTGCTAAAGACAACAGTTATCCTAAGCCGCTCGTTAATCCCCTCCGAGCAGAAAAACTGGCTTGGATGGAAGCCTTTCAAGAAGAATTGATGAAAACAGAGCTATATGGAACTGTTGAAGCGGTAACTGGCATTCAAAATGATCTTCAAGACTTCCTGGATGAGTGCAATGATTATGATATAGCAATCAAAACTTATGAAACACTTATGCAGATGGACGCTTATATCATGCAGCAGGAAAGCGAAAGAACACCCGATGACCAAGCCAAAATGAGAGAAATTGGACGCATGCAACACATGCTTTACAGTGATAATATGGCGTTTATTACTCCAGCAAGGCGCTTGACAGAAGTGAAAGCCCATTTGAGGGATAGTGATTGTGAAACAGTGTTGAGCAACCATTCTGATGGTATCTTCATGCAACTCGTTAACGCGTTACGTGCCTTCTTGTTTGGCTGGAAAAGTCCCGAGCAAACCATGTTTGACTCCTTTAGAACGACACTGTCCAGCATGAAAGAAACGCATCCAAGGCCTGCTGTTTCCGTGGAAGCAGGTGTTCAAGGTAATGAGGAGCCTTCCTCTATACCAGTGGACAACTCGCCGCCAGTAGTCAGGCAGCCTGCAGATGACATCGAGAATCAGCATGAGAACCCCGTATCAGTGTTTTCGCTCTGATAACGCACCGTCTTTCTTGCTGTCCCCTTTGCAGGGAGCAGCAAGAAACCATTCTATGTGACGTGGTTAAAAACTCATTAATAGTCGATTTCCTGCCTTCATCCAACCCATACCCTTAACCGTTATCTCCTGCAAAATGCTTTATACCTTGCAAATCCCCCTCCTGAATCCCTAATTATCAATCGATTAATACTATAATTAGCTATATACCATTGGTATCAAGAAGCAGAAACATCGGTCAAACAGATAAAATTTGACGATTGGAGGCTGGTTGATTGATGGAACTAAAGGACTCAAAAAAACAGTATCCAAATGATCAGGAAAGGGATCAGCCGAAGCCATTAGCCCATCGCATTCATAGTGATCAGATCCGTCTTCTTTATGAGCAAAATCCATTTGGCATCGCAGCCCAAAGTTTTGCTGCCGTTTTTCTTACTATTGCGTTGTGGAAAGTAGTTCCCAGAGTCTCCTTGATTAGTTGGCTCTTTTACATGCTTTTGCTCTCAACGTTATGGCTTATTACCGCTGTTTATTATCACTTGAAAGAAAATCGATTATCGCAAGATACCTGGTTAATCCTTTTTGCTGTTTTTACCTTTCTCTCAGGTTGTGGCTGGGGAATTGCCGGCTCTTTATTAATGCCTGCTGAAAGCCTTGTCCATCAAACCTTTGTAGTGATCCTCATTTTTGGTATGACCGCCGGTTCAATTTCTTTTTTTTCCCCTGTTACGAGCATCTATAGCCTGTTTCTTTTGCCTACGTTCATCCCTTTTAACATTTGGCTGTTTCTCCAGGGGGGGATTTATATTATTTTAGGTTTCAGCGGCCTTATTTATATCCCTATTATTTTTGCCAGTTGTTATTACTCGAACAAATTTTTACTCACTTCGCTCTCCCTGGCCTACAAAAATGTAAACCTTGATTTACTTAATCAGTTATTAGAAAAAAGGGTAGCCCATCGCACAAGTGAACTGGAAAAAAACCTGGCACTGACACAATCAACGCTGGAAGCCACAGCAGAAGGCCTATTAGTGGTTGATCACCATGGGAATATTGAATATTACAATCAAAAATTTGTAGATATGTGGCAAATGCCCAGAAAATTCACTCAAGACCCTGATTGGCAACTTTTCATTAATGAGATCTTCAAAAAACTGAAGCATCCACAAATATTCTTGGCAAACATCGATGAATTACAGGCAAACCCAGAACAGGAGCGTTTTGACGAAATTGTATCTATTAACAATAACGTGTTTGAGTGGCATGCAAAACCACACAAGATGCATGATAAGATTGCAGGTCGCGTGTGGAGCTTCCGTGATATCACCCTGCGCAAACAAATGGAGCAACAACTTGCTTACCAGGCAAATCATGATTTGTTGACTGGCTTACCTAATCGCACCTTACTTTATGATCGCATCAATCAGGGAATTGCCCATGCGAAGCGCGATCAAACCAGACTCATCATCATGTTTCTGGACATTGATAACTTTAAGCTCATTAACGACAACCTTGGCCATAATGCCGGCGATATGCTACTCCAGGAAATTGCTCAACGCCTTCTTCTCTGTACTCGCGAAAGTGATACCGTTGCGCGTTTTGGGGGGGATGAGTTTGTGATCTTATTCGTAGCCAATACACATAAAGAGATACGCCTTGTATCACAGCGTATTCTCACCAGGGTGACACAATCTATTGAACTGGCAAGCCATGAGATAGTGGTGACTGCCAGTATTGGTATCAGCATTTATCCCCATGACGGAAATGATGCTGCGACACTCCTTAAGAATGCTGATATGGCAATGTATATGGCTAAAAATCAAGGCCGCAATACCTTTAAGCTTTACCACGAATCAATTAAACACCATAGCAAAAAGAGTTTGGAAATGCAGATTGAGTTGCGTAATGCCTTGCTACGTAATGAATTTTATTTGCTCTACCAACCAACGATTGATTTAAAAACCGGGCAGATTATTGGTGTTGAGGCACTGGTTCGATGGCGACATCCAAAGAGAGGGATCATCTTTCCTCAGCACTTTATACCAATTGCAGAAGAGTCACGAATCATTATCCCCTTGGGTGAATGGATCTTGCAGAATGCTTGCTTGCAAAATAAGGATTGGCAATCCCAAGGATTGAGGCCAGTGCGCATGGCAATCAATGTTTCTGGCGTTCAAATCATGCGCGAAAATTTTGCTGATAGTGTGGAACACGCATTAGCGAATGCCCAATTATCTCCACAGTATATAGAAATTGAACTCACTGAAAGTACCATCATGAATGACACCGTTCAAAATCTCTATACTTTAAAACGACTCAAGGAAATTGGTATCAACCTGACGATTGATGATTTCGGTACGGGCTATTCCAGTTTAAACTATCTAAAGCAATTCCCAGTGAACAAATTAAAAATTGATCAATCGTTTGTGAGCGATTGTATTAGCGAACAAAATGATGCATCCATCGTTGAAGCAATTATCGCTATGGGACATAGCCTAAAACTCAAAGTGCTTGCAGAAGGCATAGAAACCGAGGCTCAACTGCAGTTTTTACAGCAGTGCCAATGTGATGAGGGACAGGGATTTTTTTACGGCCAACCAATGAGTGCTGTAGCCTTCGCTAAACTGCTGAGTGAGGATTTGGATTACAGTAGCGAGTAGTCATAGGTTAGTTCACCTACAACAGGTTACCTCTTTTGCGGACTAGACTTCGCTTGGCAGCCTGTAATGCAGTCATGCTTCTATAGCAAACTCAATTTGTAGCACGCGCCAAGGTTTCTTTTGCAAGCGTTAAGCGTTTCTCTACCTCACCTAATTCTGCTTGCAAGTTTAATAAAGCTTGCGGATCAGTATGAGATTGCTGCATGAGTTGCTGAGATTTAACCATGGCCTGCTGTTGTGCTGATAGAAGCTCAATATCCCTTTGCAGAGATTGTAACCACTGCTGTCGTGTACTGATTAAATTGACTCCAAAACTCATGGTTGCCCTTGCTTTTGGCTTTTTATCCTGGAGATTGCATAAGGTTACCAAGACATTAATTTTTTGATTGATTCGTTGAGCAAGATAATACGCACAAGATTGGTTTTTCTGTGCCGCCAAATTTTGAATGTCGGCTTTAATTTCATTAATAAAAGCAGAGGCACTTGCATCCCCCTGTGAATGAAATAACCCCCTGGGTAACGACTTGGTGGAAAAATGTGCGTTCACCAATGAACTCACTTTCCATTCCAATTCGGGTAGTCGCGCTTCCAAAGCAAGCAAGAGTTGTTCAATAGTCATACCAGCCTAGCCTATTACAAGACTAAATCTGTTCCCAATTGTTGAACACGAATAGTACGTGACTGAAACCAGGAACTGACAAAAGGAGGCAAGCACATCAAACACAACCCTGTAACCAAGGTCAACTCATAACGGCTAACACCACCCACATTAATTCCTTCTGGCGGCATGAAGCTCACTACCAACGTTGTTAACCCCCCTACAATACCAATCCCGGCTACCAGGAGCATGCCCGCCATACCACCTGGAATGCGGAAGGCACGTGGGTGCTCCGGCGCACTTATACGCAATTTAATAGCAGCAGCAAACATTAACAAATACATCAACATATAAAGTTGCGCTGCCAACGCGGTTAATAACCAATAAGAACCATTGACACTTGGCATAAATAAGAACAATGCAGACAAAATAGTGACGATTACGGCTTGACTAATTAACATGACAATAGGCGCACCATGGGTATTTGTACGTCGAAACACCTCTGGCAAATTGCCATCTTCAGCAGCAACCAGCAAACCTTTAGTGGGTGCTATGATCCAGTTGCTCACACCACCAAGCCCTCCCATAACCAACATCAATGCAATGAAAGGCATAAACCAAATCAAATGATACTTAGCAAAAAAAGCATCAAAGGCCTGCATAATACCAGCAACCAGATTAATCTCTTGATGGGGTAAAACAACAGCAATCGCCAGTGAACCTAAAATCAACGTGCTCAAAATGATAAGTACTGAATAAGTTAATGCGCGTGGAAAAGCGCGTTGCGGATTATCGACATCATTAGCATGCACAGTAGCAATCTCAATACCGCAAAAAGACATCATAATTGCTGTTAGCGAAACCCACATGGATCTGTCCTGCCAGTGCGGGCTGATACTTGCCGAATCAAATTGCACTTGCAAAGGGTTACCTCCAACAATCCAGGCAGCGCCCAAGCCAATAATTAAAGCCATAGGCAACAGTAAACCGGAGAGCGCGCAAATATTGCTAAACAAGGCAGAGGAACGCATACCTCGCAGATTGACCAAAGTGGCACCCCAGAAAGCACTGACAATGACTATCCAGAGGAAATAAGGATTAGATGCCATAGAAGGGTTAATTAAATAACCAATTGTTCCAGCCACAAAAGATAAAATGGTCGGATACCAAATCACGTTTTCAATCCATTGCAACCAAATTGCTAAAAATCCTGTTTTTTTACCAAACGCTTCTTTTACCCAGATATAGATCCCGCCTTGTTTTGCCCATCCAGAGGCAAGCTCTGCGGATACCAGTGCCGTAGGAATTAAAAAAAACAATGCACCTAAAATAAAGAAGGAAATCAACTGACTACCAAAAAGGGCTGTAGCAGGTAAATTGCGAATACTGTCTACAGAACCCACCGTAATCATTGTGAGACTAAAAATGGACAACGTGTGTTTACTACTCATTGCATTCCTTTTCTATTGTTCCAACGCTTACAAAAAAATTATTGTACCGGGGCAAGCTTAAGATAACCTTAATAATCGTGTAAAAAATAAACAAAAATCGCATTCACTTTACGCGACTCTGACCGTTTTGTAAATTAGTGTACAAAAGGAATTTAACAATAATAATTTTATTGGGTCCTGTCAGGATATCTCAACAATTTTTTAACAAATAAAACTACATTTTATAGGGCCAAATCGAAGGGATAATTCAACTTTTTATCATTCAATTACTGTGGAAGCGTGAAAATCTTTGCCAGTTCTTAATAACTTACGCTAGGATTATGATATGCCTTACACTAGGATGTGAATGATGCAACATATGCGCAAAATCGTTGTCGCGGGGCTTGCCTGGTTAACCTATTCCTGTTTTGTATTCGCTGAGGTCGCCAATGATACTCTTTGTCAAAATGCAAGCACTCTCTTTATAAACGCCAATTTTATCACCTTAAATCCCAATCAACCGCACGCTACGGCTGTTGCAGTCACTAATCACCGTATCGTAGCCGTTGGAGAACAACAAACATTAGTGGCTAACTGCCGCGGTAAAAATACCCAACTGGTGGATTTGCAAGGTGCAGTCGTAACACCCGGCTTTATCGATACTCACTCACAATTCCTGCTCTATGGCTGGTTAACCGACCACGCTATTGATTTATCCACTACGAATGCCCTCGAGCAGCCTGATTGGCAACCAATCAAAACAACCTCCGCTTTTTTAGCCGCAATAAAAAATAAACTGAACACGAATGAGGAATGGCTCATTATTAATGGCTACGATCAAATGCGTATGCAAGGAGAACCTCTTGTCCAGGCGATGTTGGATAAAATTAGTACCACGAAACCCATCATAGTCTTCTTTTCTTCAGGCCACCAGGCATTGCTTAATCAGGCTGCGATAAAAAAAATACCCTCCCTGGCTGATAAAATTAATCAGGACGGCGTCATTCGCAATGCCCCATTGTACAATTTATTGGCAACTCTAATTAAAGAAGAGCAAGTAACAGCAGGGATTCAGACTGCAGCCAAGCGTTATTCACAACGAGGTTATACGACAGTCACTGAAGCACGGGCCCAGCCTGAGTGGCTCAGTAGTTATGAGCAATTAGCCAAACAGGATGATTTTCCGGTAGATATTATTGTTAATCCCGCGAGTGTTCCTGAAAAACAACGAATGGATCTGGTCTATCAGGACAAGCCGCGTCTGTATCCAGGGCCCGTCTCTATCCAGGTTGATGGTGCTGCAAATGAATACAGGGCCTTCCTCAACCACTCTTATTTAAACGTTAATTTGGAATGGAAGGGGCCTCTGAATTACTCGCCCAGAGAACTGGAAGCAATCCTGATGGCTGCAGGCCGTACAAAAACACCGGTGGCGCTGGAGTGCGATGGTGATGCAGCCATTGATTTGGCCTTAAATCTTACCGCGAAAGTACAACGTTTTTATCCTGAGACGCTGTTTCATCCAATCATTGTGAATGCCCAATTTGTACGCGAGGATCAATTAGAGCGTATGCGCCAGTTAGGAGTAACTGTCAATTGGTTTGTACCCCATTTGTATTATTGGGGTGAGGCTTTATGCCAAAGAATACCTAACCCCAACGGATTCTATAAAGATACGCCCTTAGCCAGCGCTAAAAGAACATTTGGTACAATCAGTGCTCATGCACACTCGCCAACCACAGCCCCCAACCCCTTACAAATGATTCAGTTCATGAACACCCGTGAAATACAAAACTGGGATTCCCCTCCGACAAAGGCGTGTATCGACCGATTTGCCGCTAATGAGCAGGTGGATCTCAATGATGCACTCAAGGCACTTACAATCGATGCAGCCTTACTCTATGGTTTAGAACAAGACAAAGGTAGTATCGAACCAGGCAAACTGGCTGACATGACTATCTTGAGCGCCGATCCTTTACAAAGTAAAAATCTACCCACTATCCAGATTTTAGGTACGATAGTACGAGGGATGATGCATTTACAATCCTCGACTCCCCCTGTGAAGGAGATTTCCAAAGCAACCTCGTCTTAATCAGCACGGATTGCAATCAGGCACTGGCATTATGGGAACCACTTCCATTTTAGATGGCTTGCGTGATTGCTTTCCTTAGAATCTAGCAAGCCCCTAATATTGTGTTAATAAACAGCTCAATAGTTAGCGAGCTAAATACCCTGCCAAACATCAGCTAATGTCCATGTTGTGCATCAAATAAAACAATCGATATAATGCGATATTTTCGGACTGTCTTAAGGATAACTTAATACTCGATCTGTATTATTAAGGTCCATTTTGCTGTAATGAGAAGAGAGATGCCTAGAGTTAAAGGGAAAGGCCCCATTTTAAAAGCTAATTTTGTTGGTAAAGGAAAATCCAAAAAGAATTTTTCTGATCTCAGCAGCACAACTAATTTGATGCTTCTTAGTATCGTAGGTAACGAATATTGCGCAGGGGAGTATCTGGAGGCAGCACTCAAGTATTCATTGCGACACCATCAAAACACCACGCTGCTCATTGCAGATGAGGTTTATTGGCATAATTTAAAACCGCAAAGTTCCGATGGAGCGCCACTTTCCCAAGAGAAAATCAATCAACTTAAACAGGATGCTCTTAAGTTAGGTGCTCAATATTTTGAAAGTAATTTACAACATTTCCTGGCCCCTCTTGGCATCTCAGTCAAAAAATTTAACGAGGCGCATGGTGATAAAAGCACTAAAGAAAAAATAACCCTTATCAACAGTCTTGCTCGCCACATGGGCCTGAATTTTCAAATAGTAGGATGGCAGGATTGGACTAACTCTCTACCTGCTTTCGAAAAAAATAAAGTTGCCATTATGGAACTCTATGAAACAACCGAACAATTAAAAAAGAGTATCGAACATACTGCTCACGAGTTTGCCAAGCGCCATGAACAAGAAGGCGGTTATGACCTTTGGTACCAGCGTTCTGTAGGTTATTTGACGGAAGAAAGCCCGACCGTAATGTGGCTAGGGGCAGCCCTGGGCTATAATTTTGTCACCTATCCAGGAGACATGATTGATACTTTTCAAGCGACAAAAGATTATTTTGTAGTTCCTTCCACTCTGCCTCCGCAAGAAAGCCCCTCTTTTGCCATTCGTTCAGAGCAGCCTAATTTACTTGTTAATTGGATGCAGACTTATTTTAAAAGAGAAAGCCCTAAACCAGAAACCACTGTGACAGCAAGTCATCCGCTTCACTTTTTTACCCCAAAGCCGGATCAATCCGTCAGTGCTGTTGTAGGAAGTGCAATCACTGAGGCGATGCTGGAAAGCATAACCTTAGCCTCAGAACCCCAAAAACAAAAATTTGACCAGGTGGTTCATGAATTCAGCAACCTGCTTTTTTCACTGCAAAATAAGGATAGAAAAAATCTGCTTGATTTAATGATGAGACTTTCCGTAGTAGCCGATATTATTCAAGATTACCAAGGGCAACAAGGAGCCTCACTAGCAGCGCACGAAGACCCTATAGTCGCTGAACAACCAATAGTTGCTTCGCGGGCTCCAGCACAACAGGGAGTCGCCTCGCAGTCAACTGCAGTGTTGCAGGAAGAAGTACTAGATTCTATGCCTCCTTTAGAAGAAGTCGTGTCAGAGGTTACTCTGAATAATCCCCCTCGACAAGATAAAGTGACGTTTTTCAGCCCTCTCATAGAACCGAAGACCAGCCCAAGTCACAGAGAAAATTTGGGAGTAACTCAACCTGATAGCAGCCTGGCACGCGCCTTTATTTAATCGCCCAGCGTAATTGCAAGGTAGAGAAAAACAAACCATTAGTTGTCTTGTCGAGTTCAGGTATACTCTAAGAGTTCCCCAACAAAAACAAGACACGAATGAATAATGATTTTCTTTTTAATGTTTTTACATTCCTTGCAGCAGCCTGTGTTATTGTGCCTATCGCCAGTCGTTTCAAATTAGGCTCTGTACTCGGTTATCTCATTGTTGGTGTCCTCATTGGCCCTTTTGGCTTCAAATTTATAGGTAATGCACAACAAATTATGCATTTTGCTGAATTTGGTGTGATCATGATGCTCTTCCTTATCGGTCTGGAATTGGAGCCAGAAACTTTATGGCGTTTAAGAAAAGCCATTGTCGGTCTAGGAGGGTTACAGGTTACGCTCACGACGATGGCGCTTACTATGAGCGGCATCCTTCTCGGTTTCGACTGGCATGTTTCCCTGGCAATTAGTATGGCGCTTGCCTTATCGTCCACCGCGCTAGTTTTGCAAATGTTGCAGGAAAGAAACCTGATGCGCACAGCAACAGGAGAAACCTGCTTTGCCGTATTATTGTTTCAGGATATCGCTGTAATCCCAATCCTTATTATTATACCCTTATTGGCCCCGTCAGCTCAGCCAAATACAGCCATCCATTCTACCAGCTTCCTTCACGCACTTTCAGGATGGACTCATGCCGGAGTAATTGCGGGTATTATCACAGCGATTATTGTCGCAGGGCATTATCTATCGCGTCATTTTTTCTTCATCATTGCCCAGACTAATTTACGGGAAGTATTCACCGCGACTTCATTAGCCCTGGTTGTGGGTATTACTCTATTAATGCAGGCTATTGGTGTTTCACCTGGCCTGGGTGCTTTTGTAGCAGGCGTCGTACTAGCCAACTCCGAATATAAACGTACTTTAGAAACCGATATTGAACCCTTCAAAGGCTTACTGCTTGGCTTATTTTTCATTTCAGTTGGTATGGGAATGAATTTTACCTTGCTATCAACTCAACCCCTGCAACTGTTGGGTACGGTAGTCAGTTTTATCGCTATCAAAGCCCTCATCCTTCTTATTCTCGGGCAAGGTTTTGGTTTAACCAAGCTACAAACTGTCGGCTTTGCTCTGGCGCTTTCTCAGGGAAGTGAGTTTGCGTTTGTATTATTCAAATTCGCCAACTCAGTCAATGTAATTTCATTAGCAGAAGCCAATTTCTATACACTTGCCGTTGCCCTTTCAATGGCAACAACCCCCTTTTTAATGCTCTTTTATCAACGTTTCATTGTCCCCTCCTTTATGAGTGCAATTCCTCAACGCCAATTTGATGCTATCGATAAGCAACAGCCCATTATTCTCGCTGGTTATGGTCGTTTCGGACAAATCATCGGCCGCTTTCTCACAGCCCAAGGCATCGAACTTACGGTATTAGAAAAAGATCCCGAACAAGTAGAATTACTGCGGAAGTTCGGTTTTAAGGGTTATTTTGGTGATGCGTCACGCCTTGATTTATTGAAAAATGCTGGTGCACAGCAAGCCAAACTGTTGATTGTAGCGGTGGATGATCCTGATACCAGCCTTGAAATCGTTAAATTATGCAAGGAAGAGTTCCCTCATCTGGCCATTTATTCTCGAGCCCGCAACCGCCGTCATGCTTATGAGTTGCATAAAGCCGGCGTCGATTATTTTAAACGCGAAATTTTTGATTCTTCATTAACGATGGCCCAGGAAATTATGAAATTTTTGGGCTACAGTGCTGACAGCATGCGCAGAAAAGCACATGCTTTCGCTCAGCACGATGAAAGCTCTCTCCGGAGATCGTTTGCTTTCTTTGAAAAAGAACACGAATTAATCAGTTTTTCTCGCCAAGCTTCCGGCGAATTGGAGCAGATATTACAAGAAGATAAGACAAGCAGTACAACTGAACATAACAATTAGCCAAACAAAGGCCCTTACAACCAGCAAGGCAGAAGAACCCTTCTGCCTTTACGAAAAACCTCTTTCACTGATCTTGTTCAAAACGAGCAACGCTTGAAATAATCTCATTACGAGCAGCGTCTGGTCCCTGCCAGCCGTCTACCTTGACCCATTTGCCTTCTTCCAAATCTTTATAATGCTGGAAAAAATGCTCTATCGATAGCAACAAGGGATGAGGTAAATCTTCATACGTTTTCACGTGATCATACATTTTACTCAATTTACTGGTAGGGACAGCCAATACTTTAGTATCTACGCCTGCTTCATCGGTCATTTTAAGCATACCAACCACACGGCAAGGAATCACGGCACCACTGATTAAGGGCACAGGGGTTACCACCAAGACATCAACCGGATCACCATCTTCGGACAACGTCTTTGGAACATAGCCATAATTGGTAGGATAAAACATCGCTGTTGTCATAAATCGATCGACAAACAAAGCGCCTGTTTCTTTATTAACCTCATATTTTACTGGTTCCCCATGCATAGGGATTTCGATAATTACATTAATTTCATTGGGTACGTCACGACCGCTTTTGATATCCATTAACCCCATTTTTTCACCCACTGAATAATTTAGACGCGCTATTATGCGCAAAATGACGCTAAAAGGCAAAACTGTCATACTTAAGGTCGATAATGAGAACAGGCTAATGAAGACTCGTTGACTTTTAAATGGAGAGCCAAGCCATGCACAATTTTGATACCTTGAAAAAAACCATCGACCAAGCAGAGCAAGCGGTTAAGATTGGAGGGCTTTATGCTCACTATCGTCAACCAGAGCGCTTGTATAAAGTATTGGCCATCGCCATTCATGAAAATACGGAAGAGCCTTGCGTCGTCTACCAGGCTCTCTATGGTGACAAACTCATATGGGTCAGAGCCCTTTCAGCCTGGCGTGAACAGGTTGAACATCAAGGAAAGACCATTTTAAGATTTATCCTAAAAGAATGACTATCACACAGAGAATAAATGGAAGAACTACATGCCACCACCACCCGGTGTTAGCAACGCTGTCCTGAAATCGTTATTCTGCTCCAAAGTGAGGAAAGCATCCCTGATTGCAGATACCCTGCACTGTCTTTCGGTTTGCATAAAAAAACCACTGCCAGTACTAAATAATTTACCCAACACAAAAGGAAAACCTATCCCTGTGGCCGCGATGGCAATATTGAGAATAATCGCGCCTACCAATTCGGAGCGTGTCCTCATCTCTTTATAGCCTTGACCAAGCTTCATGCAAAATTCCTTTTGCGTAGCCGCAATTGCGGGAACATCAAGCCCTTTCTTTGCTTTGATAAATTGATTCAGTGATAAAACCAAACTGTCTGCCAACTCAATCGTCTGTTTGCCAACACCCTTAGCATCGGATAGCTCCATACCACACTGTTTTAATTGTTTTATATGATCATAAAGGACTAACATTTGCTGCATCAGCCTTGCAGGATTATTCGCTGTATTAAATGGCGGTAACCAGCGTGTTTTACCACCTGCTTCCCCCATCCAGCCTGCCGCTTCAGGAAACGACTCCAAAATCGCTGCAAGGCTCAAAAAATTTGAGCTCATCTCCAGTCGTTCCAGAATATTGCTACCAGTTGGGCCTCGCTCCAACAGTAAGGGGAGTCGAGCCAGCTCAGGTAAATATCGGAGGATAACTCGCAGAGTATTGGGATTATCTTGCGCCCAATTCAACAGGTTGTGTCCTGCTAGTTTTCCTTGTACGGCCTGCACCCGCCCAGCTTCCGGTAATGCTTGTAAAAGCAATTCCAATGCGTCCGGATTTTTGACAGCGATGTGCCACATCGTGGGTTCCATTTCGCCAGGGGTTTCTCGCCCATTCTTGGGCTGTAAACTCCAAATAGCATGAGCATGGGAGTCCAACATGGTTTTTAAGGTCTTGGGATAAGACAGGATCAATTGCAAAACACTGAGACGATCTTTATTTGTCTGCTGCAGAGCCATTAACTGTTTCTCAGGGGGGTAAATGGCCAAAATCTTTTGGAAGGATTCAACATAGGGAACGGCTAGATGCAAAGTCGTGTCGTCCTGTGCTGTTTTTGCCTGGACAACCTCTAGTAATTCCTCCGGCGAATATAAGTCTAAAATGATTTGCAGGGACTCAGGATTTGCAACCGCTAAATGCAAGACGGTTTTCAGCTCCTGATCTTTTTCTTGCACTGCCTCTTTGCGCCCCTCCACAGAATAGGCTGCTAAAACCAATTTTAAGGAGGCCGGATATCGTGCAGCCGCATGTAAAAGCGTCTTTCCGTGATATTTTTCATTCAACAAGGCAAGGCGTTGGGATTCCTCAAGGGTTGCCATTTTTTCTAAATGAACTTTTAATATGTCGGGAGAAGAGGCTGAAGCGTGCAAAAGACTGGACGTGAATTTTTCAAGAGTGACGCCCGGATGCAGAAGAAACTTCCGATCTCTTTCCTGAATCATTGCAAACATAACCGCCCGATTCGTAGCCATTCAAGTTTCCTATCATCTTGTACTAAAAATAAATCTTTGTGCGCTTTAAATGATCACAAAATTCATTATTGTACATACAATAGTTATCCTTGGCCAACAAAATTCTTGCTCACAGGGAATACTGATATTTGACTGTGTAGGGGCGAGAGGCAACAAACCATCGCACCATTGCCAGAGGTCATGGAGTACCCAAAATAAATACGCGTAAAATTCCATTCTTTTATGCTGTCCACAATCCCTTTCTTTTATTCATTCGGGGGAGTAATGGATAATTCCTGGCTATTGGTAAGAGGGGGGGCTTGATAATTCACGCACTGCCTTAGCTCAATTACTCGTCCAGCATAGAGCGCACATTTTGTTGTGTAACCAGCATGATTATACAATATCAATTCTAAATCACCGGGAATATCGCCGGACAGATGGGCTTGAAAATAGATAAGGTTTGGATGTTGTCTTATCCGTTCATTCATACAGATAGCGACTTCAGACTCTGTTTTATGTTCTACCTCATAACATTGCCGTAAAGCCTGCATCGTGATTTCCAAAGCAGCCGAATTAGGTTCAGCCAGGGCAGCACCAGGAAAGAAGGGAAAAATACTCATACCAACCAAAATCGATTTACGTAAAAGCATAATCTTTTCACTAGTGGATTAGTTAAATTAATTATAGAACCTAATTATAAAAATAAATAATTGAGGATTAACCTAATCGTCCTGCTCTATGGCTATGTTCTTATATGGCCGTCACCCAAAATAACCCATTTATAGCTGGATAGTGCTTCTAATGCCATGGGCCCCCGAGCATGCAATTTTTGCGTGCTAATGCCAATTTCAGCCCCCATCCCAAATTGCCCGCCATCAGTAAACGCAGTAGAGGCATTTACATAGACAGCCGCCGCATCGACCTGATTTATAAAATAGTCAGCGGCTGATTTATCTTCTGTAATAATCGCTTCGCTATGACCCGAGGTATAGTCATGAATATGTTTAACAGCGTCTTCTTTTGAAGAAACTGTTTTTATCGACATCTTATAAGATAAATACTCATGGCCAAAATCATCAGGGCCGGCTTGATGAAGCAATGTTTTAGGGTAAGACTGTTCAAGCATTCTATAACTTAACTCATCGGCAAAGAGTTCAACATTCTTTTCAGCAAGCAATTCAACTAAATGGTATAAATCATCCAGGCGTTTTTCATGGATGATCAAGGTATCCAAGGCATTGCAAACGCTTACTCGCCTGGTTTTAGCATTGTTAATAATAAGACGACCTTTTTCCTTATCCCCACTAGCATCAAAATAGGTATGAACAATACCCGCACCCGTTTCTATCACAGGGATTTTGGCGTGCTCACGCACGTAATTAATTAACGCTTGCCCCCCTCTTGGAATACAAACATCGACCCACTCATTTGCGGTCAAAAGAACATTCATGGCCTCGCGTTCTGGCGGCAATAAATAGACCACATTAGGATTAATATTGTGGCGACTTAAGGTCTTATTGATAAGGGATACTAAACATTGATTACTATAGTAAGCTTCTTTACCGCCTTTAAGTACAGATGCATTGCCTGTTTTAAAACACAAAGAAAAAACATCAATGGTCACATTTGGTCTGGATTCATAAATCACAGCCACTACGCCCAGGGGAACGGAAATTTTTTGTATTCGCAAACCATTAGGCAACTGTTTTTCATCAAGTATGCGGGCTTGCGGGTGTTTCAAAGAAGCCACTAATGCAACATCAGAGGCGATCGCATGAACCCTCTCTTCCGACAAAAGAAGCCTATCGTATTTGGGATCAGCCTGATCCATCGCAGCCAAATCTTTCTTGTTTTCAGCAATAATTTGTTGCGTTTCTTCTCCTAAGGTCTTGGCAAGATCCAGGAGTACTTCGTTGCGCTTCGCTTCACTGAATGAAATTAAGCTCTGGCTGGCTTCTTTTACTGCTTTAAGTGCCGTCATTACTTTCTCTTTCACTTAAATCTCCTGGAAAATATGCAAATGATCATAATGAATAAAGATAGGCTTATCTTTTTGCCCTAAATAGTCAGCTAATTTATTAGCATCATATTTAGCCAAACCAATTCCAATTTTCTCCCCTTCGAGGGTCCGAATCTCTATAAGATCACCACGCTTGAAATCCCCGTCGTATTTCTCTATCCCTACTGGCAATATACTTAGAACACGTTTATTTTCTTTTAAAAGTTGATATAAGCGGGGATTAATCGAAATTGAACCTGCTCTTTTTTCACTGTTAAACGCAATCCATCTTTTTATATTTGATTTTCTCTTGGCAGGCAAAATAATAGTGCCAATTTGTTCTTCTGCAATAATGCGCATAATCACGGAAGGTTGATTGATGCTTGCTATATGGGTAGTAATGCCAAGAGCGGACATTTTGCGGGCGGTGCCAAGCTTGCTAATCATGCCGCCGCGTCCATGCGTACTTTTTACTGCAGATACTGCAGGCCAGCCTTTTTCAGGTCCGATAACAGGAATAAATTCCGAGTCAGCAAAATCCGGGTGGCCTGTATACACCCCTTCCACATTACTTAAGATAATTAATTTATCAGCATTCATTTGCGCTGCAATAAGACCTGCTAATTCGTCGTTATCGGTAAACATCAGTTCTTCAATAGAAACGCTGTCATTTTCATTAATGATAGGAATAATATTTTTTTGCTCTACTATTTCCCGCAGTAATCTGGCTATATTTAAATAGTGTTGCCGGGTTCGAAAATCCTGTTTGGTCAGTAAAATTTGCGCAGCGAGGATTTTATGCGCTCTAAACATCGCAGCATAAATATGAACGAGTTCAGGTTGCCCCAGAGATGCCAATACTTGCTTTTCGGCTATCGAACTTCCATATTGCCGTCCCAGCAGCTGTTGCGCTACCTTACGTCCTGAAGAAACTGCACCAGAACTAACCAGAACAATATGGTGCCCGGCTTTCTGTAAGGCTACGATTTGCTCAACCAAATGCTTCATGATGGGTTCAAATGGTGTTCCATCATGCGACAAGATGCTTTGTGTACCCACCTTAATAACAATTTTCATAATAGTAATTCACTTTAAACCTTTTTAAATGGGTCGGATTGATTTGGATTCAAACACCCAATAGCTAACCTATTTGAATCTAATTGACCTAACAAGGGTTTGGAGTATCAATAACTGCTGACAACCATTTGCACCTGAGCAACCCCAGCCATAAAGTGACTATCCATTGACTGGTTTTCATGTCCTAAAGGCCTCTTCCTTATCGACCTGGTGTGACCGCTTGGTTATGTCTGCAAAGACCTTACCATATCATGCCTTCTTTATTAATGCATGACTCGCCACTAAACCTTGTCAACTTTCTGCATAGGGACCATGAAGCCTCGTACTCCCACTTCTTCACATTACTTATTGATCACAATTTAATCATCAAGTATAATTTATAAACTTTTAACCTGGCATACGTTGTTAACGGCTTTTTGAATCCATGCATAGTTTTTGTTTCAGCAACAACTCATCACCTGTGTTTAAACAAAAGCTCTCTCCGTTACATCAAGAGTTAAGCCATTTGGAGATATGATGCGACCAATTTCCCAACAAGAATTCGAAAACCTGTTAGATGACCTGGCTCAAAAGAAAAAAGAACTTGGCAAAGGCAAACAATTGTCGCTGGCAGACTACTTACAGGCGCATGGTTTTTTGCCTGTTCTTGAGAATCTTAATTTTACGGTACCTCAGAAAGCGGTCTTTCAAATCCCAGGAAAAAATGCTGACGAAAGTATGGTTACGGCTACACAGGTATTACGTAGAACAGAACTATTCACTGAGTTGGATTTTTCTGGGCTTGGTACAATAAAAAATTGTAGCTTCGACTGTTGTGATCTCAGTGGCGCAAAGATTGAAAATCTCAACATAGAAAATTGCAGCTTTAATAACACCGTACTCAATAAGGCCTCAATAAAAAACACGCAAGGACAGTATTGCTCCTTTAATGGTACCAGCTTTGACCATAGCCAACTGCAACAGGTTGTGTTTAAGCAATGCCCTGTCTCCCACTGCTCTTTAAATAATTTACAAGTATTTGATTCGGTTATTTGGCAAAACTGTCCGATGGACTATGTTTCCATCGTTGGTGGAGCAACCGCTAGAGACGTTATTATCCGCGCTGATGATCGGCTTGGTGTAGCCGAGTTGGTAACCGATAAGACCATCTACTTTGATAAGATCCATGTTAAAAATAGCCAACCTGCCATCTTGGTTTCATGGAATAATAGTATGCCTGGTGTAGCCGGATCACTGACCGAAACAATGTTGGCGGCACGCAACCTTAATCCCGTCCGCATGGATTACTGCCCAACTGTCAACGAAGTCGAGTTGGATAAAGAAATTACTGAATTAAATCAATTGGCTTCTCGGAGGATAGACGCGTTAAAAGCGGACTTATTAACAAAAATTAATCAAAAAAATAACCACCTGTTGCCCCCGGAAATTTATCTGCTTTTTGTGGAACGCTGGAAAAATGAAAAAATCAGTTTCCCCATGGTCATGATCGAAATCATGCGGGAACTTCATGCCAATGACCCGACAAAATTTCCTCAAATGGCAGCACTTTATGCCTATGCGAAATCGATGTTTGACCGGGTTGATGGGGTATTAATCCCCGGCGGCCAGGATATTGACCCACGCTTTTATGGCCAACCATTGCATTTAAAAACCAAACTCCCTGCCTATTTAAACAGTGGACTCTCCGATGCAAGACGGGATGCATTGGAATTTAGCCTGGTCTATATCCAGCAGCGAGCCTCTAAACCCAAACCCTTATGTGGAATTTGCCGTGGCTCTCAGGTTATTGCAGCATCGTATGATGGAACCCTGTATCAAGATGTAGGCGATCCCAAAAGAGCAGCTTATCTGGTTGAACGCCTTATTCCGAAAGCCGCAATGACGGAGGAAACGGCACTCTTGTCTACCCAGAGTAGATTAATTGCGCGCAGTAATAGAGAAAACCTGGCAGTCATTTTTCTGCATCATCAAGGTTATAATCTGGATAGCGCACATGGATTGACAGCCACTGCGTCAACTCAAACCAGTAGTGGTTTTGACCTTGATACGGTGGCAGAAAATTTAGATCAAAACATTTGCATCACCCAATCACATCCAGAATTTACTTTTGATAACGGGAAGCCTGGAAATAATGGTCTTTCTTCCAAAGTAAGTGCCTTGGCTGCTGATGGTATTTTTGGGCAATTTGAAATGAGGGTACGCGCCTATACCCAAAGCCAGAGCAAATACCAGCAATTAAGTTACGACCTGTCAGTCACAGCAAGACAAAGTGGTTTTTTTAATCCAACAAGAGCCCAAAATCATCATGATTTGCCTGTCCCTTTTTTAACGTTAACAGGCAGATGACACCAGCACTTCGCCATCCGGGAGTTAACACTCCCGGGTTGCACCCAAACTAGGAAAAAAGCCTGCTCATCCAACCAAGTTTGCTATGTACATGCCTTGATTTTTTTTGTAAGGCTAAATCCAGGGCTTTTCTAACCTCCCCTTTATTTAAAAAGTCGACTAATTCTTTTTTATTTTTAGTGGCTGTTATTTTTCTCAATTTAGCCAATCTTGCTTCCACTGCCTTTACTGAAACATAACAGGCTCTTGCGATTTCCTTCGTACTTAACCCCTGAAGCAAATAATAGCCCGTATGGGCTAATGTGTAATTAAGATCAATACTTTCTCCTTCCACGTCGATCTGAATCGCCTTAATCTGGGTATTTTCTATAAAATAATCGATTTCACGATAAAATTCTTGTTGCACTAGGGCGCTTTTAATCAGTCCCAGTTCGTGCAAAGAAAGTGCATGCGTCAAAGCAGCATCAATAATTTTTTTCGCTTTATCACGAAAATAAAGAATAAAGCGTTCAAGAATTTCCTGATGCTGAAAATAGAAATTATTCATTTCATAATGGTCTCTGGTTGTCGCAAAATTGAAATGCTCTTCTTTGGCTACACTACTTTTGATAATAGTAACCCCATGAGCAATGTTGAAATTTTCTTTCGCATCGTTATAAACAACCATTACCGGATTATCTTTAGGAAGCGCATCCCAAATAATAATCTCATGCTCAGGTTGAAATGATGAGAGGTAAGTCGCATAGTCCTTATCAATACAATTCTTAAGCCAGGGATAGTTATTGGTTAGAAATATAAATTTATCCCCCTGTGATAATTTATAAGAAAAAAAAGTCAAATCAAATGACTCAAATAAAGGTTGCGCGATTTTATCAATGGAACGGCAGGCCATTTTAAGTGGTTTTTCACCTAATTTCAGGAACTTTCGATCTCTCAATTTAATCCTCCCTGAGATTGAGAAAGATAAAAAAACTTTAACGAGTCTCTTAATAGTTTGGAAGAAGACTCTAATTGATTGTTATCTAAAACAAGTTAACTCGACTCGCTCCCCCAATTGCAATTTGGCCACCGCTCCCAATAAGAGAGGGAAGTTTGTATAACCATGCCCAATTCCTTCTATTTGTGCAACGGGAATGGGGCTGTTTTGCGCAAATCGCTCCAATACCGGTTTAACCAGAGAAGAGCCATTTGGCTCATTGCCAGTAAGAAAATCACCAAATAAAATAGCTGCTGCCTCTTTAAAAACAGTTGCCTGGGATAAATGCTCCAGCATGCGATCAACACGATAGCCTCGCTCGCCTACTTCTTCTAAAAAAATAATTTTGTTTTGCCCATCAAGTTGCCATATTGTGCCAATACTTGTTTGTACCAGGGTTAAATTTCCTCCTGTTAACCTCGCCTCGATTACCTTATCGCTTGCAGCAAGTTCATTCAGCGGCAAACCCGATAAGCTAATTTGTTCCACGTCTCCAAATAAGATTGATTTTAATGAATGAATCGATTCAGGAGAAAATTTATCTCTTGCAAGCGCACCATGAATAGTTGGCCATTGCCACTGTTGCTCCAGAAACAAATGAATCGCAGTGATATCACTCATACCAACAAAGAGTTTGGGAGGATTTACCGGTGTTATTTGACTTAGTTGAGGCAGTAAGCGCATGCTGCCATAGCCGCCACGGGCACAAATAACCGCTTTGGTTGCTGGATTTAATAGAGCCTTTCTTAACAGATTGAAGCGTATTTCATCAGTATTAGCGCATAACAAGTCATTCCCAAAAATAGCTTGATCAATGATGCAATTTAATTGCCATGACTCCAGCAAATTGTTCAGATCACTTAATACCTCATCAGTACAACGGGAGGCAGGTGCAATTATTTCAACACTATCACCAGGCTTTAATATAGGTAATCGTTGCATAGTGATAGGTTCTGCCTCTCTTCAAATGTTTCAGTGCCTGGCGAATTTGTCATTCATCGAAGATGAATTAGCTAGAAATGACGAACATCGCAAGATCGATGATATCGGTCAAATTATAAGGAAGTACAACTTGCATTAAAAGGCACTCAGGCCCTCTTTGGCTTCAATTTAATTTTATCTTGAAATAAAATAATGCTTTTTGATCTTGTCTTCTACTCACCATTTTCTTACGATCCGCCCGGAACATCCAAGCGTATGCGTTTTATCAAGTCACTACAAATAAGTGCTGCCGTTAAATACGCCTATGAAACGCTCTAATTTCCAAATTCAAGCAACTGAGCATAAGAAAGTGGTCTTTTAATGAAGAAGAGATTCAACGATGCCTAAATTAAGTGATAGGAAAGCCAAAACCCTTAAGCTCATTGTTTTACGCTATTTGCAAGGGGCAAATTTGGACTTTACCAAAGAGAGTTTAGAAAAAGAATGTCTCGAGTTAAATTATCCTTGCCAGGATCTCTTTGAATTCATTGAGTTAAAAGATGAGAATGATCCGCTTCTTCTTGCTATCTTAGGCAGTCTTGGCGTTAAAAAAAATAGGCCTAACCGTGCTTCTAAAGCTGATTCTAAAACAGAGGGCGCCTATGAAAAACTCTTTGCGAACTCTAAAAATCTTTATGAGCTTTTGACCCATCTTTATCATGATGGCCATCATCATCTGGGTTACTTGTTAAAAGTAATTGATAAAACGAAGCCTTCTTATTGGTGGACTCTAATTGCCGGCGCCCTCTCCAGTATTGGTTTGGGCAGTTGGGCTTATAACAGTGGCGCAGGACATGCCATTCTTATCTGGATTGAGAGAATTGCCCCACCACTCATTCACTGGCTCTCTAAATCGGTCTCTATCTTGCGTAATATGCCACTGCTTGGCGTCATCTATAACAGTCTGACCCTTAGCTGGATTTGGCGCAGCACGTTGGCTTATGGTACGACAACCAACCCACGTAAAGTGTATTATTTATTCTTCGAAACGCTCGCAAAAACACTAACCATTATCGCCTATCTATTAGCTTTAATGGCTATAGGGCATATGACTATAATTCCTGCCTGCCTTTTTATTGCCAGTAGCTTTAGTGATGTCGTGAAAAGCGTCTGTTCATTGTTTATCAATTATCAACAAAAGAAAACCATTGATTTTGTTATCGATAAATCGGCTCCCTGGGAAAAACAAGCCCAGCAAAGAAGAAGTATTAATTTGATCGAACGCTCTTCAGAAACCGTATGGGTTAAATTATTAGCAGCCGGTTTTACAACCCTGACAGTAGCCTTCATGTGTCTAATTCCACCTAGCTTCTTTCTCAGTGTCAGTTGTTTAACTGTTATGGCATTGGTTTTTTTAGCGAAACACTCGCTTCTTGCAAGCGTTCACGAATTATTTGCTGTGAAATTGCAGGTGAGTATTAACGAGATTGGTCCTCCGGACGATCCTGACCTACGCCCGGTAATCGTCATAGAAGAAACAGGCCCTGCGTTTGAACAAGAACCAGACCTGGCCAAAATTGTATTGGGCCTTGTTGATACTGTAGTAAATGTTGTAACTGAGCATAGTCCTACTACAATAATAAAAAGACTCGGGGGTAGAGGAACGCCTGAGCCAACGTCGCCTATCGATCATCAACATTTCCCCCCTGTATTAGTAACACCTTCAGATAAAGGAAGTCAGGGTCAAATCACAGAGGAAAGGGAGAATAGCACCACGTTCAAGCTGGATGATTGAACGAAACGTTTAACACTATCGGGTATGACTGACTCTTATTCACGACCAATCTAGTTAGATGCAAACCAATGGTGAGTTTCCAATGTTCGAATCATCCTCAAACCTGATTTTTTCAACGGGCCTACAGGAGGTCCCTGTTCTGCCATTAAATAGGGTGTCTATATTCCCGTATTTGGAAATACAAAGTTCTTCCGGTATTCCCGCTGGTTTTTCTTTGGGTGCGTAGGCTCTTAGATTTAAGAGTTGCTCAGGAGTATACGTTAGTCTTGTCATCTTATTTCTCAAAATTATTTAAAGGGAACGGGATAATACAAGAATAAAACTAAAGAGCAAGCATCGTGAATAAAGAGGGATTATTAACGAATAATCCCTTTTTTAAAGCCAGTACTTTTATTTAAACGGCTGGTCGCTAAAAGCTAATCTTTTGCAAAAATCGCTAACGGATTTTGAGGTTGTAACGACGCCTCCATGAGGGACTTCATTACGGCCTCTCTCAATTTTGGCACTACAGGTGGCTTTTTTTCTGTTATGTTTGTCGTGTCTTCCTGTTTAGGAGAAACACCAACAACATTCGGTGCCAAATCCTTATAAGCAGTCTTGGGATGATAATGAGCACCAAAAAAGCCAGCTGCTAAACGAGGTGAAATTTTATTATTGCTCATGATATTCACTTTATAACTATCATTTGATTTCATCTTAGCAAAGCTAGCTTAAGTGATTATTAAGCCGATCATTAGGCAAGAAATTTATTTTTTTCCATCCCTGAATCCTCGTGTATGTCGTGTAAACCCTTTTGATTGAACAAAAAGACATCATATGTTTGATTTTTTGTCTATAGTTAGAACATAAGATAACCAAGGATGGATAATTATGTTTGATCTACTCCCGGTTGCTGGCGGTTTGCTCAGCCAAAAAAGAAAACAAATTAATGAACTCAATACCATTTTAAAAAAAATGAATCGTTGTGAAGTCTATAACCCTGAACGTCTGCAACATTACCTCGATAAATTGATTGCTTTTCATAAAAAAACCTTTGTAAAAAAAGAAGCCGAACAACCCATTCGAACCTGGTTTGCCGACCATCCGCTGTTTAGGACACAAAGGCAAGTTGAACAAATTATTAATAAGCACCGGTTACGATTGGAAGTAGTGAACCTTTTCCAGCAAATTAATCTGGTTTCACTTTACAGAGAGTATGAAGGCAAGGACAGTTTTAAAACCTTAATTAAAGCCCGTATTACCGCTATCAACCCGCATTATAAAGTAGCCTCTCTGGGTGGCGGCAATAACCCACTTGTTAGAATCTCCCTGGCAAAAGAACAGCATTGTGTTGTCCGCTTTTTAAGATTGAACAGCAGCGAGGATGCCGCAGGGATTTCACCCAGAATAGCGCGGGAACGTATCGCGGGCATGAAACAGATCCCTCAACCTTATTTTCTCAGTCAGCTCGAAGACGACCGTCACGAAGTAACTTATCTGGAATGTAGTGAGTATTATGAACACGGTAGCCTTGAAAGGCTTTTTGATGAATTACACCAACAAGGAAACGACGAAACAGCAATCGATTTGAACCCATTAATTCTTTTGTATGCACGCCAGTTCCTGGCGTTCTTTATAGAATTAAACCAACATGATGTTTGGTATACGGATCTGAAACCCAGCAATGTTCTATTGAATCAGGATGGCGACATTATTATTAGTGATGTCAAAGGTCTTGTCATCTCATCTACAAAAATGGTCCGCAGTTCCCAAACGAGCACGTCTGCCGCTTATTACCAATCCTCTGTTTATAAAGACAATGAAATGAATCTGGAGCGATTGCAACGGCAAACTCTGGCGAATACCTTGTATGAGCTAGCCTGTGATAAATTGCCAGTTCCCAAAATCACCCATCATCCTAACTGGAGAAACAAATATGATTTTGAGCAGGCTTGCTTTCAATCAGAGGAAGGCCAGTTCATTAAAACTATGATTCTTGAGCTCAACAAACGTCGTTCCAAGCCTTTAAGTTATTTCTTAAATAGCCTTGATACCTTTACCAAGGCCAAAGAACAACAATCTCAAGCGTTGCACGAAGAAGGGCATCCCCATGTAGGATTAGATGACTCCCGTTCTTCTTTTACATTCTGAGGCGAAGGTATCGTCCCATTTATTTGAATAATAAAAAGAGTGCCCGGCTGCTATTATTATGAAAATATCTAATCCAAACACGGTTTTAAATACTGAAGCCATCTTGGGCGAAAGCCCTCTATGGTCTGTAGAAGAAGGGGTTCTGTACTGGCTTGATTGCCTTCGACCAGCGATTTATCGTTTCAATCCACTGACGGGTGAGAATCGTGCCATTGTTTTAGACCAGATAGTCACCAGTGTTGCCTTGCATTCGCCTGACTACTTACTGGTTACTGTTGAACAGGGATATGCCTTCGTCAATTTAAAAACAGGGCAATTAGACCTTATTGCCGATCCTTATGCCAAAAAAGCGGTGATTTTTAACGATGGGAAATGTGATCGCAAAGGACGTTTTTGGTCGGGTACGGCAGCCAAAGATTGGCAGTCACCGATTGGTATTCTCTTTCAATTAACCGCGGACTTATCGTTTAAACCGATGGCCGAGGGGTTTATCTTATCGAATGGTATTGGCTTTAGTCCTGATAACAAACATTTGTATTTTGCCGATTCAATGGTTCACACGATTTATCGTTTTGACTTTGACTTGCAAAACGGAACAATCACTAACAAAGAACACTTTATCGCTATACCTGATAATGACGGGTTACCAGATGGTCTAACCGTTGATGCGGATGGATTTTTATGGGTTGCCATGTGGGATGGCAGTTGTATTAATCGTTACAGCCCACTGGGGGAAAAAGTCAGCTCCATCCCATTACCGATTCCACGGCCCACCAGTGTGGCCTTTGGTGATTACGATCTTTCCACTCTCTATGTTACCTCTGCTCGCATGGGTTTAAGTAATGAACAGTTACAACAAAATCCTGCATCAGGCAATTTATTTGCAATCAAAACACCTTATCGCGGTTTACCTGAGCCTTTTTTCAAAACAAATCCCTCAAGATAACACCCTGTAAGATGAGAAAATTTAATCTGGTTGGATTTCCCTGGCCTTCGCCTCTACCATCCTTTTGAGCCGCGATGCGTCTTGGGGTGCATTCGCTTTTTCATCATTATCAAAATAACAATAAACTGCTTTTCCATCGTTTTGCCAATGGATAATTTTCTCGGCACATTCAGCTAATTTGTAATCGTCATAGGCCCCTTTATATGCCTCTATCTCTGGACCATGCATGCGGATATAGATAAAGGAAGCCGTCACAATTTCCGGGGTTTGATAATTTTTATGATCATAGAAGCAAAGTGCCATTTGATGCGCATTAAGTAAGTCATACAGTTCTGGGCAAAACCAACTTTTATGGCGAAACTCAAAGGTGTAGAGGTATTTGAGAGGCAAGCTTTCTATAAACTCTTGTAGCCGAGGGATGTTTAAAGGCCAGTAAGGAGGAAATTGAAATAAAATTGGACCTAGTTTTTCTTCAAAATGGCTAAACGCGTTTAATAGTTTTTCAACAGTCTCATTCGTTTCTTGTAATCGTTTTATATGGGTAATATAGCGATTAGCCTTGCAGGAAAAAACAAAATTTTCAGGCGTTAATTCTAACCAGGTTTTTATATTTTTCTCTTTTGGTATTTGATAAAAGCTATTATTAAGCTCGACAGAATCAAAGGTCGTCGCATAATAAGGCAAGACCTCTTTAGGCTTGATCTTTTCTGGATAAAAGATACCAATCCAACCATCAAAACTCCAACCAGAGGTTCCTATATAGACATGGTTCTGCTGCACAAGACTTCCCTATCGCTATGGCTGTTATATTTACTATAGCCAAAGACCTCAAAGAGAGCACTCACAATGGTCATCCCTTTTTAAACTTGCACCCGGACTCCCTTTGCCTGTAATCCGGGTACACCGTGAGGTATTAGACTAAATTATTTGGCCACTCCCTCTATAAGCCGGATCCTCACCCTCCATACAAGCAGACACCCAGGTAGTCCCAAGGCGGGTAATGACTTCAATTCCCTGGACCAGGGCATTAATCGGCGTCATGATTGCCAGAGAAAGAGTTAAGGATAAATCGACACTCGTATCACGGAAACACTCCTGAGCATGGAGAGGCCTGGCTATAATCACATTGGCAATACAATTTAGGGCATTTTCTACTGCTCGCAAAGCGTGATGCAGTGAATGAAATCCCGTTTCAATTGGCATACCTGCTGTATAAAATACGCCCCCAAGAAAGTTGCCTACATCTTTATAGCTATTAAAGAATCGATTCATAAAATATTTTGACGACGGGAGAAGATGCTCCACTTCACCTGCGTCAGTAGCAAATTTTTTAAACCAATTCTTTTTGGATAAGTCGTCTGTGATTTCTTTTCCTGCAATCCAGCAAGACGCTATATTAAACATGAATTCCATTGCTGAGCAGAGCAGGTTAATAGGTGCCATTACTCCCATAAGAAGCCCTAATGAAACTTCTACGCTTAGATCCGACAAGGCATCACTGGCAGCCATCGGTTTGCAAATAACTAAATTGCCCACCGTACGCAGAACAGACCAGATGGCCCTTACTGCATAAAAACAGGCCGCCAAACCATTTGCGATGGGTAAATAAGCAGGTTTTGCTAAACCCAACCAAAATTCCCCAGGGTTTTTGTAAGAGGTAACCTTGGAATTCGGTAAAAGTCCCAGCTGTTCTAATGACGCCATCTCTCCACTGAAAGAAGTCATTTCTTCTCCTTGATCTGTTCTTTATTTAATTCGCGCCAAGCATACACCAGTGGGCAACTTGCAGGCAATTCGCTTATTTACTTTTCTTGTTATTTACAACCTATACCCATTAGGTGAGATTCTGGCGCATATTCCACTGAAGAGTGCAGCAGGGATTTTTCCTCTTTTTATTCAGAAAATATTTTACAAAACGTATTAATTAAGTACCATTATTGCCCCGCAAACTCTAGAGTAAATCCGACAATGGGTATTAGAAAAGTTCTTATTCTTGCTAACGGAACCGTTTCAGTAACCCAAAAGCAATCGGTTAGAGACGGATTTTTCGGCTTTTTTAATTTCCGCAACGCGGCTACCTGGTTAATGTTTGATCCAGGTAATTTTATTAACCAATTAGCTGAACAGTGCAAAGAGGAACATCGACTTGTTCTTGATGGCCCAGGTACCGATGTGACTAATGACAAGGGCTCGCTAATAAAATCGGTCAGTGCTTTAATCGACGGGCATATAGGTGATAGCGGCATTAATGCTAATTTTGAAAAAATTAAGCGCTTTTTAAAAAAACAGTCTGATGAAGCCGCTATGGCAGGCGATAGCTTGATCGTTTGCGGGGTAGGTTGGAGTCGTGGTGCATTCCTTCTGCTTCAAATGAAGGAATGGCTTGAAGGAAAAGCAGTAAAAAAAGACATCAACATCGAGGCAGTTTACCTCCATTATATTGACTCGGTAGCAGGGGGGCCTACCGACCGATTACGATACCTTAAAGTCCCATCCTATCGCCCCAAAGCACCGATGCATTTAGGGGTACACAGTTATTTATCAAACACGGGTAATCTTAACCTTTGGGCCTATATCCTGCGATATCTTCCTGAAGAATACCGGGTAAACACGCCTTTTTTTAGTGGCGTTCTCGACAAGACTGAAAATACAATCCATTCCGTCTCTGGAGTAGACTATAAGCATCATTCGGCAAGCTGGTTATTTCCTGCTTCTCATGAAGCACTGGTAGGGAAATCAAGCAATAAAATTGAGCGATGGGCTGGCGATCTTGTTTTGGCTAATATTGTGCGCCACTTGGTGGATCTTTCCTTTACCCTGGATGATCAATGGGCAAAGAAAATACTTAAGAGAGGGAAAACAGCGTTAGAGCAGTTACGTCAATGCAATCCTGCTCTTACAAGCTGCAGAAAATACCTGGATTTCGAACAGCCCGAAACAACTCTTTTGGGCAGAGAGCTGACCGAAAGAGACAACATTGACTCCTGTCTCAGCATGAGGGATTTTACTTTGTAAATAAGGTGTTGGGCACGATTTGCTCGATCCATCCACGGACATGGCTTATTCGTGGAAACCACGATTTGTCACCATAGGCAGCATTTCCACTACCATTTGAATTAATCCCTACAATGGCCCAACCATTTTCAGTTCTAATCCACGCAGGGCCACCACTATCTCCCGAACCAAGAATACCTGAAAGCGCAGAAACTGGTTTAGTAATACCCTCCTCCGTAAATGGATTAGACAGCGAACCATCTTCTTTAGGTAACCAAATCCCTATGTAATTGCCGGCATCCCCTTTTTTAGGTACCGGTTCAACAGCCTCCTCAACAGATTCAATTAATCCCTTAGCTGCGGCTGGACGATCACCGGTGTCAATTGAAGTATCCTGCCCCTTTTTACCAGCCCCACGCCAACCATAACCAATAAAGGTTAACATCTTTCCTTTTTCATGATTTCCCCCATACAGAACGGGCTGAGCCCCGCCATCTGTCACCTTCTCTTTCAAACGTACGATGGCAAAATCATAGCCAGTCCGAGTCGTAAGATTTCCATTCCATAAAGGATGAAAGAAAACCGCCTCACCCTGATATTCTGTTCCATCAATAGTCTGGTACGTGTAATAAGACGCCTTGATCCCATCTGTAAATAAATGACCTGCCGTTAAGACATACCCATGTCCCTTATAGTTACCAATCCACGATCCAGAACCCGAGCTTTCGTCACCCTCAAGGTAGATTAAGGACGCAAATTGCGGCTCTAAGGCCAGAGACTCCGCTTTCTTAAAACCCGATTTTTGATAGGTACTCTCCAGGATAATGACCGACCAGGCAGGTGTTGTTACCAGGATGGCGACGCTACTAACGAATGCCGCATAAAATCGCAAAAAGGATTTCATGATTATCTCCGTCTTGGTCTCAGCAATGGAATTGTCAGGGATTTTTTCTTTTCACGCATGAGGTATCGCTTCTCTTGATCAAGCACTCCATAGTTTTAATATAGAACACAAAGATTAACTATTAACTCAAAATTATTTGATATTATGCTAGATACTTAATAGAACGAGACTACTATGCCGGTAACACGCTATATTTTTATTCCAGAATTAACAACCTTTTATGATGACAGAGACTATCCTCAAAAAATTGCAACCGCTATAAAAAAGGCGATTACTCAGAAGTATTTTAAAGCCCACTCAACACGCCAGGAAGCCAGTGATCCTAAAGACTCCCTATTTAGAAGCCGCTTTCCAATGGGGGGTATTCTCGAACTGCAGGGAAATGATGAGAGTGAATTAAGCCCTGATTATATCTCCCGCCGCTGTACAGATATTTTGGCCTTATCATCCGACGAACAAAGAACGAAACAACTGTCGGCCTTTATAAAAAAAGTACATGTTAAAGGGTTCACCCTTCCGTTTGCTGAATTAGATCTAAAAGAACGCGAAGCGGCCCAACGCCAGTCCTTTGATTTTAATCCTATCGAGGATTCAGCATTACAACTCACACAACCGCCGTTACTGTATTTAAAAAAAATCCGACCGGAACTCCTTTTTTTGTTATTCACCGATCATCAATTTTTTCTCAACTTTGAAAACTGGCGTCACTATAATGCCAGAGAACCGAAAGGGAGAGGCTGTGTGTATGATTTATTTCATGCAACAACAACTCTCTGTGAGCGTTTAATGACACCGTCAAAAGCAACCCTCACTATGGAAGAAATACAAACATTGCATAAGCAATTAAGCGAGAGTGTTTTTGCTAACTCAAAAGAGGATAAACGCGGGATTTTCAGGGAAAGTTGTAATTCCTTTCCTCTGCACTATGATGCAGTAACCATTGCCGGTATTAAGGAGTTATTGCAGCGAATCAAATCCGATAAACAAGCGGAAGGATTTAGAATTGGCTACTTTAAGAAAAGCCTGATTGTGTCAAGCTTTTGTAACAACATGTCTATCCTTATCAGGCAAGAAGAACCCTGGAAAAAATTTCCCATAGACGAAGAGGATGTATTAACGTCGGAACGCTTAAAAGAATTAGAAGAATTCGAAAGATTGGAGTTAGAACGACTAGAAGCATTGGCAATTAACGAAACGGCTAAATCAAAAAACATTCCACTAGAGGATGTAAGAGCCATTATCAAGCCCTTCTTGCAAGATTTTACTCCCCACAAGCGAGTAGTAAAGTCCCATTACTGGCCTAACCTTAGTTATTATTATTCTGATTTATCAACTAATTATCGTCATTCCTCGCCCAAAGCAGAGTATCAGTATGATCTTGGTGTGGCCAGATCCCATGCACTGGCAAGCGCGGGAAATGTGACGCCCCCAGCGGTTAATATCCAAGACTTCACTGAACAGGAACTTGAGGATTTAGCGAAAAAAATTTATAAAGAGATTCAGGGTGGAGCAAACATCCACCTTTTTACTCCCGAACCCACTCTGGCGCTTAAATGGGCTCAAGAAGCATTACAGAAATATAATCGTACTATTCCACATACCCAAAACGCAGAGGAAGCGATACAAATCATTGATGATTTAGTGCATGAATTGGAGATCTTACATCTGTTCTATGATGTTAATTGCCGAACCAATTATTTATTGATGAATTTTTTATTTTTAAGACGGTCCATTAAATGGGCTACCGAGTTTAATCCCAATCGTCTGGATGCCCATAGCAGCAAAGAGCGTGTGCTACAGCATAAACAAGCTATTTTACGCACCGATTACCTCATCGCGAATCAAGAGCAACTAGCTCAATATAATGAGCGGCTTGACCTTATTTACTTCGCTAACCTCCGTCATTTGCAAACGGTGCAATATACCCCCACCGAGTTAAGTGCAATCCAAGTCGACGCGCAATATGCAGAGATCGCACAACCGCTCATCGATAAACTGGCCGAATTCGAGACGCTTTTTCAAGCAACCCTGAATACCCTACTAAAAAAATATGATTTACCCCAAACCGCTGTTACACCCCAATTTTTTCCGGTGCCGCCAGAATATATGCCGTTCGTCAAAGCATTAAAACAATTGCAATCAGACTATAACATCAACGATTTCTTTACACGTGTTGCCGATCTTGAATTGGTGGTAGAAATTCGTGAAGACCTAAAGAGACTGCAAACTCTGACAGGCTATAACGCACAGTCACTATTAGCCGAAATACCGACTGTAGAGTACAGCTAGAAACGAGTTAAAATTGCGCGGCAAACTGTCCTTGGCAACACCAGTTGGATAAAGTTATGATCTTCCATCGATCCTATACGGGCTAATTTCATTATGGCAACAGTGAAACCTATTAATCTAAAGCAATATCTAAAAAAAATACAGGTTGCTGCCCCTGAGTTCTCTGATGCGTTAATAGAAGACAGTATTAACTTTTTGCGCAAGATTTATTTTGCGCATGTGACCACGTTTCCCTATTCTAATTTTGAGCTGCGAAAAATCGCTCGCCAGCATCCCATTCAGCGCGATTCATTATCTTTTTTCAGCTATAAAGAGATGCTTTCCTCTCAACATGATGGCTACTGTTTTCAAACGGCCGCTTTACTATTTGATGCCCTGACTCAGTTGGGGTATAAAACAGAACTCTGTGCTGCACATGTCCTTCTGGGCGCGGCGATTAATGACTCAGAGGTATTAGCACGACCACCCACCCATCTTTTTCTAATCGTTACCATCAACCAGGTAAAATTTCTCCTTGACCCAGGCATGGGTTCTTCAGCCCCGCGCATGCCCATTATTATTACGGGAGAGGATGAACCCATTAATCAGGACAATGATGTATTCAAGTTTTATCGCGCTAGTGATTTATACATTCTTGAAAAAAAAACGAGTCAGGGCTGGCTCCGGTTAATGCAGACTGATTTATCGCCTATAAGTCTCCAAACCGCCAAAGTGAATTTGCTAAAACTTCAATGCCATCCATCAGCAATTCCCATCCGTGATGATAAAACGGTTATTGGAATCATTAGCGAGCAAGGACGTAAATCGTTAATTTGGGATTCTCAATCAAAGCTGTTGAAATTTTCTAAACAAGAAGGCAGCGGTTCAGTACAAAAAGTTCTGGCAAGTTTTGAAGAGGGTGTAAAACTACTGGCTGATGAATTCGATATTCATCATGTTTCTGCTGAGGATTTAAAACTGCATTGCACAGAAACTGTCTTGCCAAAACCTATCAGACCCTGGACTGTTAATTTCCCGTTGGATGCAGCTGAGTTAAAGACAATGGAAGACAATTTAACTTTTAAATTATAAGTTATTTTTTCCTTCCAATCGTTTGGCAAATCGAAGGCTGTCTTAAAAAGACAGCCCTTCTTGCCTGGCTAGGAGATTCTCCAGACAATATGGCCTGGAGAATTGGCCAGCGCGCTACCTGCGGTTTTCGTGTAGGAAAGACTCAGCGTACTAGAGTCATAAGGCATCCCCCCTATATCGCCTGCACCAGTCCAGAAGCTGCAGTAGTTTTGCCCTGAATAAAATTTGACAGTTTCATTGCCACAGGTATACGCGAGTGTAATACCTACACCAATACTATCCTGGCTTCCATAAAAAAAGCTTGTGGACGTTTTAGCGGGGATAGTAGTGGGAATTGAACCCTCTGAAAAAAGGCCATAGTGAATGATATAATTTTTTAATATACAGTTGTGGTTGGAATCATTCTGTATACTGATCCCCATTTCTGAACAATCTGCAAACAACCCCGTGGAGGCAAATAACAGGCTTGTCGCAACTAGTAATCGTTTCATCATCTTCCCTTAATTATAATTTTTATTAAAAATCGCCCTATCCTACACGAAGGGAGATAAATGCAGCAAGCTAGTTAATAATTATCCATCATCCTTGTAATCCTCTCCTAATCATTGCAGAATGAAAATTCTCGTTATCTTTTAAAAAGATATCACCAAATGACCTGGTGACACTCATGCTAGCGAAACGATCAAAAAGAAAGGAATTAATCGATCTTGGCCATGACTTTTACTCTCAAAAAGAGTATGAACAATGCTTAAAAATATTGTTTAGAATAAATAAATTACTCGGTTCGTTTAAACAGGTAGTCAAATTACTCAAGCGTTTTCCTAAAGAGTCTGTTTTAGTAGATGTTGGTTGTGGCGGCGGCCTGTTCTTGCTTCA
This sequence comes from Legionella donaldsonii, assembly GCF_900452385.1. NCBI lineage: Bacteria > Pseudomonadati > Pseudomonadota > Gammaproteobacteria > Legionellales > Legionellaceae > Legionella > Legionella donaldsonii. The sequence continues at coordinate 3,028,170 of NZ_UGOA01000001.1, forward strand.
TCTCAATCACTATTATCCTGACATGCGTATGTTGGGTTTAGACACCTCGGCCGAAGCAATCAAATTAGCGCAAAACGAATTAAAACAATGGCAACAGAGAAAGCGTCACATTGGCAGTCATCTTGAATTTCAACTCCAGCACCAGGCCGAATTGACCTTAGAACAAGACAGTGTCGACATCATTTTATTAACCTTGGTTTGCCATCATTTGGATGATGAGGAACTCATTGAATTTCTCATCAAAGCAAGCAACGCTACACGTAAGGCAGTTATCATTAATGATCTTCATAGGCATTCCATCGCCTATTATTTTTATAAACTGCTCAGCCCTTTATTCGGTAATCGCTTGATTACTCTGGACGGACTCACCTCTATTCAGAAAGGGTTTACCCGCAAGGAATTGAAGCATTTATTGCAGCAGGCAAATCTTCATAATTATCAAATTAAATGGCATTTCCCTTTTAGGTGGAGCATTCTCATTTTGAAAAATAATGGATGAAATCGATGAAGTTAGATGCACTTATTATTGGAGGGGGCCCTGCCGGTGCAACAACCGCATTATTACTTGCTAAAGCAGGCTGGTCAGTAGGTCTAATAGAAAAAAAACGCTTCCCGCGCAGAAAAGTGTGTGGTGAATTTTTATCGGCGACGAATTTACCTCTTTTGCAGAAATTGGGAATGGCGGAATTTTACCTTTCCCACAGTGGCCCAGAAGTGAGGCGTGTTGGTTTATATACTGCGGATACTGTCGTAACTTCTGCCATGCCTCTTGTTGGCTCTTCAATTGCCAGAGGGGGCAGGGCTTTGGGGCGAGAACATTTGGACACCGCACTCCTTCATGAAGCCCAAGCCTATGGAGCACATATTTGGCAACCTGCAGAAGCAAAAACTCTGCAGCCTAAAGCGAATGAATTCACCTGTACTTTCAGAGACGGGAATGGAACCAAAGAACTCAGCGCGGCTGTTATTGTGATGGCGAATGGTTCCTGGGAAAAACAGGTTGGGCGACCGGATAGTAAAGACCATAAACCGTCCGACCTATTGGCATTCAAAGCCCACTTTTTAAATGCCAATTTACCTTCTGACTTAATGCCCTTACTGGCTTTTCCAGGTGGATACGGGGGCCTCGTTCACAGTGATCATCAACGAGTCACACTTTCGTGCTGTATTCGTCGTGATACCTTACATAATCTGAGATCAGACTATCCCGGTTTATCAGCGGGTGAAGCGGTCTTGCAATACCTCATGGCTCACTGCCGGGGTGTGCGAGAAACGCTTATTCAGGCAGAACGTCAAGGGAACTGGCTTGCTGCAGGCCCCATTCGCCCTGGCATTCGCCATTGTTATAAAGATCATCAATTTTTTGTGGGTAACCTGGCTGGTGAAGCACACCCGGTTGTTGCCGAAGGAATCAGTATGGCCATGCAATCTGCGTGGCTGCTTTCCCAAACCCTAATCGCCCACAAAAATGAGATTCTGACAGGCAAGGGGCTCAATAACGCTGGCGCCGACTATACCAAACAGTGGCGCAAACACTTTGTAAAACGTATCCATGCTGCTGCTGTGTTTGCCCGATTGGCAATGATGGCTCCCTGGGCTAATTCTCTCCTCTTACCTCTTGTCAAACAATTTCCAGGTATTCTAACGTTTGGTGCAAAATTAAGCGGTAAAATCCAGCAGGTTTTGCCAATTGAATAATGGAATAACATTGATCTGAAAGAGAGTAACCGTACTCCGATGAATTAAAATTAAAAGGCATGTCACACTTCGCTCTTTGGGTGTAGCTTGTGCTTTGATTGAATACCGGTCATCAAGGCGTTTGATAACCTTGAAGCTGCCTTTTTAACTTTTTACTAATCCTGCAACCTGCCTTTTCTGCATAACCGTATCTTGCGAAGAAATTATTTGTTTTTCAGGAAACCAAAAAGGCCATCCCGCAACGAATCAGAGCCTGATAGAAGAAAGACTGACGCGGTTAGAGCTATATTACAATAGATACCAGACCGAATAGAGATAGTATTTATACGATTTGCCAATAAATTATATAATTAATTAATAGGGAATAGCGCTATCTCCTGGTTTTTGACAATACCATGAGTTTGAGCGAAGGCAATAGCTAGGGATTCCAATGATTAATTATACAGGCACTTATACTGATCAATATCAATTAACGATGGCGCAGGTTTATTTTTTGAAGGGATATCAGGACCACAGCGCCATTTTTGATTATTTTTTTCGCGCACCGCCCTTTAAGGGCGGGTATGCTGTTTTTGCCGGCCTGGATGATCTGTTGGATATATTAACAACTCTTCGTTTTGATCAGGCAGATCTTGCTTTTTTGCAGCAGCAAAAAATGCACCCGGAATTCATTCATTATTTGGAAAGTTTCAAATTTAATGGCAGCGTTTATTCCTCTCAGGAAGGCGACATTATCTTTCCGACGCGGCCTGTTCTGACTATTGAAGCGCCCATCATTGAGGCGCAGCTTATTGAAACGCTTTTACTTAATATACTTAATTTTCAATCCCTGATAGCAACAAAAGCCAGTCGTATAAGGCAGGCAGCAGGAAAGCGGCAACTCATTGATTTTGGTTTGCGTAGAGCCCAAGGTCCTGGCGGCTATTATGCCAGTCGTGCCGCTATAATCGGTGGATTTGATGCTTCCAGTAATGTACGTGCCGGACGTGACTACCATCTTCCCGTTGCAGGGACAATGGCTCATTCCTTTATCCAAAGTTATGACAATGAATTATCAGCTTTCCGCGAATTTTCCGAGATTTGGCCGGATCATTGTCATTTACTCGTTGATACCTATAGTACGCTAATGAGTGGTGTACCTAACGCCATTACCCTGGCAAAAGAAATGGAAAAGCGCGGCTGCCGCTTGCAAGGAATTCGTCTAGATAGTGGTGATTTAGCCTGGCTGGCAAAAAAAGCGCGTCAAATGCTCGATGATGCCGGACTTGATTATGTTAAAATTACTGCCTCAAACCAACTGGATGAATTTATCGTCCAAAATTTACTGGATCAGGGCGCTCCTATTGATGCCTTTGGAGTCGGTACTAATCTGGCTATAGGCGCACCCGATGCCGCTTTGGATGGGGTTTACAAACTGGCGCTTGTTAACAATAAACCCTGCATCAAACTGTCTGACACCCTGGCAAAAATAACTATCCCTTATAAAAAGCAGGTATTTCGCGTATTGGAAACAGATAACACGTTCTGCGGGGATGTTATTGCGCTTGAAACAGAAAAAAAGCCGGCAATGATGTATCACCCTTTCGAACATTCAAAATCATTTTCAATTAAAGATTATAACCTGGAGCCTGTGCTGCAAAAGGTTATGGAAAAAGGTCAACGCTTATTGGCAGCCAAGCCGCTCAATGAGATAGCAAGGTACAGCCAACAACGTATCAATCAGTTGCCTCAGGAGTATAAACGATTCAGCAATCCCCATCTTTACAAAATTGGGCTTAGCGAACCATTGCATCAACTACGCAATCAATTAATTGCAGAACACAGAAGGTAGTTTTCAATGAAGACCCTGGTTATCGTGGACATGCAAAATGATTTTATCCCAGGAGGAGCAGTCGCTGTCCCGCATGGCGATTTGGTCATCCCCGTCATTAACCGGTTGTTAAACCACTTTGATCTGGTTGTCGCAACTCAGGACTGGCATCCCCCCAATCACAAGAGTTTTGCATCCAACCATCCTGGTAAAAAACCGTTTGAAAAAATCAAGTTAAATGGAATAGAGCAAATCCTTTGGCCAGATCATTGTGTCCAGGGAACCATCGGCGCTGCATTTCCGTCCCAGTTAAATACTAACCCAATTGAAGCCATTTTTCGCAAAGGCACCCATGCGGACATAGACAGTTATAGTGGATTTTATGACAGTCAACGCCAAAGAAGCTCTGGCTTGGCTGGCTATCTGCATGATAAGGGAGCTACAACACTTTATTTTTGTGGCTTATGCGCCGATGTCTGCGTCTATTTCTCCTTAAAAGATGCCCTTACAGAAGGCTTCACCTGTTATTTAATTGAAGATGCTACCCGTTCTTTTAATGAAGAGGACTTTAATAAAAATAAAAAAGAAGAGCTTTTCCATCTCGGTATCAAGATGGTAAAAAGTGATGAATTCCCACTCCAATAAACACTGATCGACAGCATTGTCATCCTACTCGACATGGAAAGATCTAAAGATAACCGACCGTAAAAGTTAAAACGCAGCTACCTGGCTGCAACTTAAAAATGAAGGCTATTGACGGATTATTCAAAAACATGACAGTATAAATTTCCAACCTCAACCTCGTTCAAGGAGTGAACATGCCATTTGCAGAAGGATCCAAAACAGCTTTTCTCGGAGACCTCAAAGCCAGGGGAATTGCCTATAAGGTAGAAACCTGGACCAACTACATGGAAAATGTTGTAAAACGTAAAGCGGTTGTTGTCCAAGTTGACAATGAAAAGCAAGTACAAGAGGTCATGCGGGCCGTTAAAAAGCAAAATGCCCAACATACTGACCATAAAATCAGTGTAAAAGGCACCGCAGGCTGGGCGGACAAAGAGCAAAGCTGGTGTTGTTTCCCTTGGGCAAAAGTACAAGAGCAACGCTACAATGAATCCTTTTCCTTCTCAGAAGGCTCCGTTGCTGATGTTATTATTCGCTTTAGTCCAAAATACCAGGGCGTAAAAAAACTGGGCGAAATGGAACATACTCCCTCTGTGGATTCAAAGAACCCGCTCGATCGTCTTCGAGTTTACGAAATTTTAGTCACCGCAGGTGTACAAATCGCTAAACTTGCGCAAAAACTTAGAGATTTTGGACTTTCTTTAAGAACAGTCAGCATGCTTTCCTGGGCGAGCGCCGTCGGTTTGGCAGGCACCGGCGGGCATGGAACTGGCCGCGATGAACCTGCTTTCAGTGGCCAGATTACTGGGTTACGAATCTGTGATCATGATGGAAATATCCGGGAAATAACGGTTGGCGATGAAGACTTTGCTATCTTGTCTGCAGCCCACTCAGGTGCATTAGGGATTGTTCTCAGCATGACGATGAAAGTCGTCGAAGCATTTAATCTGAAAGAGACCATTCAGAACTTCCCTGACGCAAAAGCAATGGGACCTCATCTAGGGAAACTCCTGGCAGAGAATCAATATTTTAGTTTAATTGGTGTTGGAGTCGGGAATCCCACCCCGCTTGATGAGTTATCTTCGCATGATAAATGGCAAATTCGTTTGTGGAATCACACCGACGAAGCGCCTACTCAACACTTAAATCCCCCTTATGCTGCTGATGCCCGTTCTTTGGCACAAGAATTAAGTGTAAGAGTCGGTGACTCTCTGCAAGAATTCCTCCTCGACTCTAAACTGATAAAACTCTTACCCTACTATTTATCGCTGGCTGCGACAACGATAACAGAAACGCGCGGAACGGATCCAATTGTTGATCATGAAAACAAAATTACCCATTATCAAACTGCTTTTCCCAAGAAAATGAGGGATACCAGTTATCTCTTACCAGTGAAAGATGAAGAAGCAGGTGACGTACTCGCTGCTGTTTTGCAAAAAATTGAAGATTTAGCAAAAGCAGCAATAGCACGCGGTGAATGCCCTGTTACTTACGCTGTTTATGCACGCTACATCAAGGGAAGCAATGGCGGATTGTCCACGACATCAACCAGCTCGGAGGATGAACATATCCTGGCAATTGATATAGTCACCCATCCCAATGCGCCGGGAATTGCCAATTTTGAGAAAGAATTGCTGGCCTATTTGTCCGAAATTGGCATTAAACCACGTTTCCACCTGGGTAAGAATTTTCCCTTCGGTATTCGAAGCTACACTGACTTTCTCAAACCTGAAGCCATTGCACAATATAAAGAAGCCCTGGTGAAATGGTATGGCAGCGAAGAAGCATTGGAAACCAGCCCTTTTATTACTCCTTACTTTGAACAAATGTTAAGCGAACAATCAGGTAAAGAGCTATTGTATTTGGCGCAGCCAGAACTGGAAGCGGCACCAGAGCATTCGCATGAAAAGTGCGCCTCCTTCCTGGAGAACTTGATTCCAGCAATAGAATTACTTCCCGTCCCTGGTAAAAACTCAAAACAACTAAAAGATGCTTTTTTAGGTCAATGCCGGGAATCTCTACGCGCATTAAAAGTAGAACAGGCAGAAGAGACCGAACAGCGGTTAGAGGACTCTCCGTCAACTGCATTGATTTAAACCATCTCGGGCCAGGGATCTGGCCCGCAATTCTTCGAGGACAAAGTGCATTAATACCCAATCTGCAATGTGATTTTTGGGCTGGCGAACAGCAGGGTCCTGAGATTGCATCCCGCAATTATGCTGCTCATTCGCACCAATCCTTTACATAAAGAAACACTATTGTTTGGCTTTGGGAGCGAATCATGTTGATGTGAAGCCGGTGTTACCTACGATGTTACGACGGATGGTGAAAAGTGTTTTGATTCATTCGTGTTGGGATATTTTTGAATTCCGGTTGCAGCCTCCGGCTTGCATTGGCTTCCACTTAGAATGCTGTACTCTTTATGCAAATGATAGAGCACCATTAGACCATAAAGGAATAATTATAAATAAAGTGTTTATATAATTGACAAATAGTAATATTAATTATAGGATCTGCCAAATTTATTTTTGGCACCATAATATGACTGTACGTGAATTAGAAATTGATTTTATCCCTAAATTAATCGACGCTCTTAGGAAAGATATTGCAACAGCTAAACATAGTGGGGAAGTTAATTTCCAGGTCTTGGACACCGCAATATCCCTGCTGGGCGATGTTGATAAATACACTAGCCTAAGTTTAGAGGGATTAATGGTAGGGATTATCAATTTTGCGGTTTGCTTGCAAACTGATAAATATGCAAATATTTATACTCCAAGCATTGGTGAAGCGGTATCTAACCAATATCGGAGTGAAATTGAAAGTTGGTTTAATATGTATCGGATGGCACGAAAAGTGGCAGGTTCCCCCTTGTCAGCGACAAAAGCGTTGGAAATCGCGATCCGTACTATTGAACAGGCCTCTAGAAGCCCTTTGTATCTCACCCCTTGTCTCCCTCACACCTTAAAGGTCTATTTTGACTATCTGCAACAACTGGATAGTACGTTTGTCCCCCCCGTAATTCCTACCGGCAGCACCTTTGCAAAATGGTCTAAGGAAGAGTTTATTAAGATGAAAGTCTACACCCCCTCTTCTTTATTGAATTTATCTTTATTTGCAGCTAAAAAAGCAGTTACAACGCATGCATTGCCTATAGATCACCTCCCTGCTGATTTACAGGAAAAATTAACGGCCTTGCCTGCTGATGCGGGTAATGAGGCTACAGACGACATTGATCCTTTTATCCCGCCGCCAGGATCTTACTGTGCGATTATTTAATTAATTCAAGTTGCAGCCCTGTCGTCGGGCCCTCTTAGCCCGACACTGCCTATACAATGCTCGACTAACCTGTTTTAAAAAACCTATTTTCTTTTTCTAAAATATTCTGCCATACCTTAGAAATAAGCAAGTAATCAATCATCGTTATGCTCACAATGCAATTAAGGTTTTATGAGGAATTAAATGATTTTCTACCCCTAAAGAAGCGTAAAATACGCTTTTCACATACTATTATTCAACCAAGCACGATTAAAGATGTCATTGAATCTCTTGGCGTTCCCCATACAGAAATCGAGTTGATTTTAGTCAATGGAAAATCGGTCGATTTTAATTACCTGGTTCACGAACACGATGATATTTCTGTTTATCCGGTTTTTGAGACCTTTGATGTCAGTGAACTTATACGGCTTCGCTCGAAACCGCTAAGAAACCCTCGGTTTATTTTGGATGTCCATCTTGGAAAACTGGCCAGGTATATGCGGTTACTTGGATTTGATGTGATTTATGAAACTGATTTATCGGATGAAATAATTGTGCAGCGTAGCAAGGAGGAGAAACGTATTGTCTTAACCCGCGATGTGGGTTTATTAAAGAATAAAGCGATTACTCATGGGCACTGGATGCATCATACGGATCCCAATGAGCAAGTAAAAGAAGTATTAAAACAATTTCATTTAACCAAGCAATGCCATCCCTTTACGCGTTGCCTGTGCTGTAATGGGCTATTAAAGAAAGTGAAGAAAAATCAAATTATTACTGATATCCCTCCCTTAACCCAAAACTATTATCAATCTTTCATGCAATGCCAGACTTGTAAAAAAATTTATTGGCAAGGCTCCCATTACCATCAATTAAAAATTTGGCTTGCTAAACAGGTATCATAACTCAATTTGCATGGACCCTATCCCAACAAGTTGCCAAAAACCTTATAAGGGACAATTAGGCTGCTGAGCCAACCAACTCTTCTTGTATTCATCGGCGTAACCATCCGCCAGACGGGTGGTTTCGGGCAGGCGATATTTGGGTGATAGCTTTAATATCCATTCCCGTGCAGTGGATAGCGAGATTTTATGGCCGCTAGAGACGTAAACTGGTTTGACTCCGTTACGCGTCCTTAAGACACAACCAATAATTGTTTTATGTTTATCGTAAAGATAAGAAAAACTCCCCCTTGATGGCCCGGGTTCCTCAGCGACTCCGCAAAGCCTGCTTTTGCCGCAGCCAATCGTTGGAATGTTATAAGCCAAGCCTAAATGACAGGCCAAGCCAAAGCCTCTTGGATGCGCGACGCCCTGACCATCGCAGACGATTAAATCTGGCAGTTGGTTTAACTTATCCAGTGCCTTGCTAATTGCTGGTACTTCGCGAAAGGATAAAAAACCTGAACAATAGGGAATAGTGATGGTAGACGTTGCTTCTTGCACCTCGCGAATTGCCAGAGAATCAGCATCGATAACGATAGCGACCGCAAACGCTTGATTCGTTGCTTTATCATAAGCGACATCAACACCAGCAACCGTTTCTATTGGTTTGTTTTGATCGTCCATACTGAGTAGGGCGGACCATTGGCGTTGATAAAGCATGGCTTGTTGGGTATTGAACTGACCTGCCAGAGTGATATCGACCGGATTAATAAAATTCATCATGTTATCAACATCAACTAGTCCGTTTTCCCCACCGCGTGTTTCATAAGCTCCGTGACCGTTTGCGGATTGGCCAAGGTAGATAAATCACCCAATTCAGCAAGTGTAGAGATTTTTTTATTAGCAATCTGGCGTAATATGCGACGCATAATTTTACCCGAGCGAGTTTTCGGTAAATCAATAACCCACTCAATAACATCGGGTTTGGCAATGGCGCCAATGGTCGTTTTGACGATGTTAAGCAGTTCCTCTTGTAGTTGGGGACTGGGCTTTTGCCCTTCTTTCAAGCTAACAAAAGCGTAAACGGCTTGCCCTTTAATCTCGTGCTCAATGCCTACCACTGCCGCTTCGGCTACCAATGGGTGGGCAACCAACGCACTTTCAATTTCAGCAGTACCGAGACGATGGCCAGCCACATTGAGGACATCATCAAGACGTCCGGTAATCCAGTAATCACCGTCACTATCTCGACGCGCACCATCACCGGTCAGGTAATAACCATCCCTTAAATAAGTCTGACAATAGCGTGCATGATCACCGGCGATGGTCCTCGCCATGGAAGGCCAGGGGTATTTGATGGCTAACAACCCTTCGCCAGCTCCTTTTATCTCCTTACCGTCTTCATCAAGTAATACGGGATAAATGCCTGGCATGGGGTGGCTAGCGGCTCCGGGTTTGGCTGCATGAAGATCGCCCTGCGGGCAAATCATGATCGCGCCGGTTTCCGTTTGCCACCAGGTATCAACGATGGGAGTATGATTTAAGCCAACAGTTTGTTGGTACCATTGCCAAACTTCAGGATTAATGGGTTCACCCACCGTACCTAATAGACGCAATGAGTTTCTACTTGTTGTCGTTAACCATTTATCACCTTCCCTTTTTAAAGCACGAATAGCAGTGGGAGCGGTATAAAAAACATTCACTCGATATTTGTCAATGATTTCCCAGCAACGGGCAGGTGACGGCCAGGTGGGGACACCAGCAAACATAAGCGTTGTAGTCCCATTGCATAAAGGGCCATAAACCACATAGCTATGCCCCGTTATCCAGCCAATGTCGGCAGTACACCAAAAAATGTCTTTATCCTTGCAGTTGAAAATATGCTGGTGACTATACGCGACTTGCACCAGATAGCCGCCAGTTGTGTGCACGACTCCTTTCGGTTTTCCCGTACTGCCCGAGGTATAAAGGATAAAGAGAGGATCTTCGGAATCCATTGATTCAGCAGGGCAAAAGTTACTAACCGTTTGCTTGAGTTCATTCCACCGGTGCTCCCGATTAGCATCAAAGGGAACAGTCGTTTCCTGATGGCTAATCAACAACATTTGCAAGGGAAGTCCTTTACTCGCTTCATCCGCTTGCTGTTTAAGGGCAAACTTTTTGCCGCCGCGCTGGTAACTATCTACCGTGATTAAGAGTTTGCAATTGGCAGCCTCTAAACGCTGTCTTAAGGCTGTTGCTGAAAAACCGGCAAATACGACTGTATGTACGGCCCCAATTCGGGCACAGGCAAGCATCGCAATTGCGGCCTCCGGGATCATGGGCAGATAAATACCAACGGTATCGCCTTTACCAACACCCAGTTTTTTAAGGACATTGGCCATCCGGGATACTTCTTGATGGAGCTCGGCAAAAGTCAGAATGCGACTTTCATTCGGGTTATCGCCTTCCCAGATAATCGCAGGATGGTTGGCTCTTGCAGGTAAATGTCGATCCAGGCAGTTGGCGCTGACATTCAGTTTGGCGCCTGTAAACCATTGCATGTCACCCTGCGTGAGGTTCCCTTTTAAAACGCTGTTCCATGGTTCCAGCCAATCAACATACTTCCGGGCTGTCTCAGCCCAAAATTGCTCTAAAGTGTCCTTTACTTCTTGCGTTGCATTTTCCATGAACTAATTAATCCTCGTCCTTATCCTGGGCAATAAGCTTGATAATGGCAGAGAAATCCATATGTCCCAGCCCTTTTTCATTCATTTTTTGATAAAGCGCCATGGCTTTAGCGCCCATAGGCGTTTCAACATTCACCATCGCGGCAGTACTTTGACTGAGCGTCAAATCTTTCAGCATCATCGCGGCAGTAAAACCGGGTTGATACGCATTATTCGCAGGAACATTGGGAAGGACATTGGGTACAGGTACATACTGACTCATTGCCCAGCATTGACCCGATGAACTATTAACAACCTCATATAATTTTTGGTGCGACAGGCCTAGATGTTCAGCTAACGTAAACGCTTCTGATATGCCAATCATTGAAATAGCCAGAACCATGTTGTTACAGATTTTGGCCGCTTGTCCGCTGCCGCCAGCACCAGTATGGATCAGTTTTTTGCCCATTGCGGATAAGATCGGTTTTGCTTTTTCAAAAGCCTGCTCTCTTCCACCGACCATAAAGGTCAAGGTTGCTGCAGAAGCGCCCGCTACACCGCCAGATACTGGGGCATCGATTACCTGAATGTGTCTTATGGTTGCGTGTTGATGGATTTCGCGACTTGTTTGTACATCAATAGAAGAGCAATCGATATACAATGCCTTAGGTGTTGTATGGGCAAAGAGCCCCTGTTCACCCAAGCAAACCTGCCGAACCTGTTTCCCGGTTTGTAGCATCGTAATAATGACGTCTTGATTTTGAGCCGCTAGTGCCAGAGAAGACGCTTTAGAGCCTCCTGCAGCGACCAAGGCATCGACTGCTTTTGCCTGCAAGTCAAAACCCGTGACGGAATGCCCCGCCTTCACTAAATTAATAGCCATAGGCAAACCCATGTGGCCTAAACCTACGAATCCAATGCGCGCCATTCTCATCTCCTAACAATTTCTTTTGTAGCCAACCTGGTTACTTTGGAAAGTTTGACTACCTCATTTCCAGCCATCTCTTAAAAGCGTATTTATCCATTTGTCGGCATCACAAAGCTGTTTTCACCAAGTTTCGTGGTAGGCCATTTACTGGTAATGGTTTTACGGCGAGTGTAAAAATTAACACTTTCTTCACCGTGCATGTTCGTATCACCAAAAGAAGAGCGTTTCCAGCCGCCAAAAGGATGGCTTGCGATTGGAACTGGAATAGGGACATTGATGCCCACCATACCAACCTGGACGCGTTGACTGTATTCGCGGGCACTAAAGCCATCACGGGTAAAAATGGCAGTGCCATTACCATATTGATGGCGGTTGACCAGCGATAAGGCTTGCTCAAAATCAGGGACTCGGGCGACTACCAGAACCGGACCAAAAATTTCATTTTGATAGATAGACATGGACTCATTAACCTGATCAAAAAGGGAGGGACCGACAAAATAACCTTCTGGATGTTCAGGGTGCTTAAAGGAGCGGCCGTCAATTAATAATTTTGCCCCTTCTTCAACACCTTTATCAATAGCAGCCAGCACACGCTGTCTATGGGCACTGCTGATCAAGGGCCCCATATCACTATTGGCTTCATCACCAGCATTAATCCGAATCGCACGAACAAGGGGTATTAACTTATCCAGAAGTTTATCAGCCGTTTGATCGCCTACGGTGACCACGACTGAAAGCGCCATACAACGCTCGCCGGCTGAACCAAAAGCAGCACCCACAATTGCATTGGCGGCCTGATCAAAATCAGCATCAGGCATCACCACACAATGGTTTTTTGCACCGCCAAACGTATGGGCCCGTTTACCATGTGCCGTGGCCGTTCGGTAAATCGCTTCGGCAACCGGGGTTGAGGCAACCGCAGTAAAGGCCGCAATATCAGGATGTGCCAATAGCTGTTCAACGGTATGTTTATCACCTTGTAAACAATTTGCCACACCGGCCGGTAAGCCTGCCTCAGTTAATAATTCAAACAAGCGAATGGTGGCCGAGGGGTCTTGTTCAGAGGGTTTTAAAATAAAGGTATTACCACAAGCAATAGCAGGGATAGTCATCCATACAGGCACCATAACGGGAAAATTAAAGGGTGAGACGCCAGCACAAACGCCTAAAGGCTGCCGTTGGGTATGGCAATCCATCTGAGTTGCCACGTCAGCGGAAAAGTCACCTTGCAATTGATTGACCAGTCCACAATTAAACTCAACCACTTCAATGGCGCGTAAAATAGAACCCTTGGCATCCTCTAAGGTTTTACCATGTTCGCGGGTCACCAGTTTAGCAATATCAGACAGATATTTTTCCAGCAGCTCTCTAAATTTAAATAAAATCCTTGCCCTTTTAACGGGAGCGGTCTCTGCCCAGGAAGGCCAGGCTTCTTTGGCAATGGCCACCGTTTTATCACAAAGCGCTTTGTCAGCAAAATAAACCTGGCCAATTGCTTCGCCATTAGCCGGATTATAAATAGTATGAGAATTTGTGGTGGTTTCGAGCAGGGATTTGCCACCGATATAATGAGGAACCGTATAAACCATTGCGAAACTCCTTCAGAATCAGGACTTACGAAAAACGCCGTTCTCTTCGTTAAAATTTGATTTTAATTCAGTCATTTAGTGAAGCTAAACTCCCTCACTAAAATCAAATTTTGCCTCGACCTCAACGCTTTTCGCAAGTCCTGCATATCACTTTAAATTAATCAGAAAAAAGACTGAGTGTCACTTGATAATGGCGCTTATCGTCACCCACATGTACGCCGCGCGTTTCTATTATTTCAAAGTAAGAATGCTGTTCCACAGCTTTTTGCAGGGCATTTTCAACTGCATCAGTGATACCTGAATCTGAATAGCCGGTGTAATCTCCTATTTTTGTCGACATCTGCATATCCCTTCAGATTGTTATGAATAGTCAGTTTAGCATGAACTGTAATGAATATCTTGTAAGAATCATTGATAAAAATTGTCTAGAGTATCGATTTATTTAATAATAAAAAACCGATGTGTACCAGGGATAGTAAGCATGGGGAAAAAAACGATCGTTCGAGTAGCTGAGCACGTCGAAATGAGTGAGCTGCTTTTAGAGCGCTTAAAAGCAATTTTGGGCGAGTTTGAATTAGAACGCTATACCGAATCGCCCAATTTATTACGAAGTTACCAACGCCGCATCGATAGTTTGGAAAAAGCATTCCTCTTTATTCTCCAGACCCAACCGCTCAAAATAGCCCCCCCTACATTAAAAACCTATCTCGATTGGTGTAAAAAACTATGCAAGCTGCCTCCTAATGGCTCCATTGAAGACTATCAGAACGTTCTTTCTCAATATACGGCGTTATTAACTGACGCTATCGTTGATTACTACGATTGGCCGCAAGAGGATGGTACGGAAATATCCATGTTTAGCGATCGGAAGGCTATCGCACAAAAAAAATTGGAGGAAATGAAGAAGATAGCCATAGAACAGCTTAACAAAGCCGAGCAATATGTCCTTATGCACGAAGGCCGCGCTGATTTAGCGACTTTAACGCCACTCAAGGTTAGTAGCCAGAATGAATTCGTCTTGCAATGGGATAGACAACTGCCCCCCTATTCAGAGGAGACGGTAAGCGAGTTGGCAACCATCAAAGCGCTTGGCTTAAAGTGGGCAAAAAAGAAGAAGACTCTCACCACACCAGACTGGTTTCGTCGTTTACCGCTTTATCAGCAAGCCTATTTTCATGGGAGTAACACCCAAGTCAATTCCATTGAAAATTTAGCGATTGATCTGAACAAATTACTCGTCATCTGGCTTAAGCTAAAAGCAACCGCTTCCCTACAGGAAGAACTTAGACGTATTGCTGCAGGGGAAACTAACCTGCCTGCCTGGTTTAGAGATTTGCCGGCTAATCAACAAAACCTGATCAGAAATTTGGTGTCCCCCACGGTTACAGTCAGTGAAGTGACTAACAATCTGCGGGCATTGGAAAGCCGGTTACAAAGAATGCATGCCAGCAATTCACCCGAGTTTAATGAGGAGTTGGCCGAATTAAAGACCGTACCCTATTGGTATTTAACGCTGGCCGATTACGAACAGCGTTTCCTTAATACGGTCCTGAATCAAGTTCAACGAGTGGAAGAGGCTATTTCTTTTTTACCCAGCCGTTTACGCACCTTACCCATCCTCGCTAATTTTGCTGAACACCAGTTATTACTCCTCAACCAGGACGGTAAGATTACGAAAGCATTTCCAGCCAAACTGCGCTCAAGCCATCTGGCATCCCGTGATGTCGCAGGCCAGCTCCATGAGGTCGGGGAGTTATACACACTGAGGAATCTGGCAAAAATTAGAAATATCGCCGCAAATAGAATGTTACTGCTGCAAACGTTAATCAGCCCAGTCAAATTGCTCAGTGGATTTATGCCTGATTACACCCTTGAGCAGCATCGCCAAAAAGCCGTGGCGGCCGCAAAAAAAGAAGGGGCGAAGTTACTTTTTTCTACCAATCATCCCTTCAACATGGCGCGGGTACTTTATCCTACGCCAGCCAACGATCCAGGATGCACGGCTTTGTTGCAGCAGGCCGAGGCTTATTCCGTTCTGGGTCAATTACCTGACTTGGAAGGGCATTGGAGTTATGAGCAAATTGAAGAGCTCGTGCGGGAAGCCTTTGCTTCGACCTATCTTGTTGAGAACAAGTTACAAGATGACTTGACCCCGAGTAGTTTCTATATCCTGGGCCCCAAATCAGTAAAAGACAATCTGGCCGAGTTATTCCGTACCCATTATCAGGCCTTACAGCAGTTACCCGATTGGCAAAAAGTCGTTAGCCAACATCTGTTTATCATGCATAACCACCTGGAGTCCGAACATCAAACCTTCGTGACTTATCAGCAAGGTCTCGATGATTTGACTGCCTTGGCTAAAGAATATCGAGCGGTATTAAACTCCCCTTTTGGATCAGGGACTATCCTTGATTATTCGGGCCGGGAACTCTTCTTAAGCTCTCTCGAAAATCTGTTAATCATGTACATGGATGGCGTGAGTTATGGATCCTGCGTGAGTGGTAAAGACAGGAAAGCAATCGAAATCATCCATACCGATGCCATGTTATTGTATCGGGAATTATACGGTCGTTGGCCTAGTTTTACCGATACAGGAGCACCACGCAAAAATTTTGTGAAACTGGTTGTTGAATTATATCTATCAAGACATGGGGCAGAACATGCCGGACAAAATGCGCCAGGGGCAGATAGTATTAAAACGCCGGCTAATTATTGGCCTGCTGATATTGCGGAAGCCATTTGTGACCGATTAGGAAAAAAAGCCCTAACCGTTGATGATATCATAGCGACTAATAATGAGGTCGGAAAAATTGGTGATGCCAAAACGCGAATCGCCCCTAATTTTGCTGCCTGTGTTGTCGCTGCACAAAAATTATCTAAACCAAATCAGAAAAAGCTCATTGAGCAGATAAAAATTATTGTGGAAGAAAAGGAACAGTGGGAAAAGAGAACTTATAGCTTTCCTTTTTATCCTGCGCCGCCAACCGGCGTTGATCAGATCAAACAGTTATTGAATGTTCCTGGCCAGTACTCCAGTGCGCACATGACCAAAACGCTTGCCGAGATATATGAGATTGTTCATCAGCGCCCAGAAACATCGTCAACCCGCGATAAGGTGACGCAAATGCTTTATGATAGTATTCTTGCTTTATTCAAGCATGCTGAACCTGAACAAATATGTGCGCAGCAAGTTGAACATCTGATTACCATTAAAAATGAATTTTTCAGAGAAAACCAACAACCAATCGCTGTGTACTAGTCGCATGATGACGATCATCAAGCGTCCAGGAGTTGTTCCAGGCCGTAATAAAGTGAATCCAATTGCTGGACTCGCTGGCAGGATAGAATAATACCAGGCATAAAAGAGGCTCTATCGATGCTGTCATGCGTGAGCGTCAGGGTTTCACCACGACTGCCAAAAATAACTTGCTGACGCGCAAGAACACCGGGTAACCGAAGTGAGTGAATAGGAACATTTTGGTGTAAACCACCACGGACTCCCAGGATCAGTTCGTGGGAAGGCAGCTCTTTTTTATCTTGACCTCTTGCCTTGGCGATCATTTCCGCAGTTTTCATTGCCGTCCCTGAGGGCGCATCAAATTTTTGTTGATGGTGAGCTTCAATAATCTCTACCTCAGGAAGAAAGCGGGCAGCCTGGGCAGCAAAACGCATCATTAAGACAGCCGCAATTGAAAAATTGGGTACAATAATACCGCCTAATTGTTGTTCAGCACACAGACTTTGCAAATGTTGGATTTGCTCCTCAACAAGGCCGCTAGTACCGATAACGGGATGAGCACCGCTTTCGATAATGGTTACGCTATTCTCATAGACAGAGTCAGCACGGGTAAGATCAACGACGATTGCGGCCTGTTTTTCTCTAATTGCCTGGCGCAGGTTATCCTGACGGCCCAACCCCGCTACTAATTCGAAATCAGGATGATTTTTAATGGTTTCACAGGCAAGTACTCCCATTTTTCCTTGGGCACCATTGACAATGACTCGAGCGGGCATGCTATCTCCGATTAAATAAGCGTAGAGAGGATCTTTTAGGATCTGGTTTCTTTTTGTTTCGATTTTTCTTGCGCATCACGAACGACTTTTTCCGCACGAGCGACCCGCTCAGCCATTGCTTTTTCATTGACTATGCGCAATGCCCACAGACTGGCAGGAAACCAGCCAATGATTGTCGCTTGCATAATCAAGGCTACCACACCGCCACCAGGATTATCATCCATGAACAGTACGAGCCAGGGAAAAAAAACAGCAAGAAATGTCATGAACATACGTTTTATCATGCTAATAACCTTCACATTGCACTAGCTAAAGTATACACCGAACCAGGAGTTCTAATACAACCCACCTTAAATTTTTATTGAGAAAGAAGCAAGCCCTGTTTCTTAGTTGCTATAAAGTCACTGCATGCCGATTTGCCTTGGCTTGGTCATCCAATAAAAGAAATTTCTCGTGCTGATTTGCTGGTAATGCAAAGCTTGCAAATGGGATCCAAACGCTGTACATTGTATGCGCATTTTACAGCGAATTTTTTTGTTTTTCCGATACAGCGAAACGATATTCCGCAACTTTTCCCAAGTATTTTCCAGCGGCATCGTCTTTTACTGTAGCCGTTAAGCGTTATCTAACAAGGGTAGTACAATGAGAAGGCAAGAACTTCATCCACGCACAGCAATACTGAATAAAACACAAAAAAATCAATCCAAAAAAGCGCGTAATGAAGCCTTACTGTGGCTTGCCGCTACCTTCCCTGAAGTATTTGACAACAGCCTGCACATTCGCCCCTTGAAAATTGGGATCATGAATGACGTTTTAGCCTATGCTGATAAGGCTGCCGAAGCAGGTATCTCAAAAAGTAAACTGCGTGAAGCCGTTGTTTTGTTTACTCGTCGTATTGATTATCTCACTTGCCTGAAAGCGCGTGAAATGCGGGTTGATTTAACGGGTGCGCCTACTGAAATGGTCACCGAAGAGGAAGCAGAAAAAGCAGCGACCAAAATTAAAAAACGTATTGAAAAAAGTGCACGAAACGCACGCAAAGCAGCGCCTGTTAAAACATCCAGCAGTTATAGCAAACCCTCCTCACACGGGATTAACCAAACACCAGACTTTATTCCCTATCCAGAACGTACACCCGCATTTAGTGCACAAAACGCCTTGGTGCAACCACAGCGTTCGGCAGCAGCCATAGTCGTCAAGCATAAAACGTCACGTCAGTTTGATCCCGATGCGGTAGCCCGCTTAAAAGAAAAATTGGGATTATCACGTAAGGTTGAAATGGAAGAAGAGACCGCTGAGTAGTTCGCTGGATTTCTGTTGATGGATCCAAGACATTGAAGTGATTTGAAGCTTTCGAATGCTGGGAAAGCTCCGGTTTTGCCACGGTCCTTTCTGGCAATATCACGTCGTTCAAGACAGCGAGAAGGAAACACCGAGTTCCTAATCAGTAGCGCGGATGATTTCCATACAATTGGTTCCACCCGCTTCGCCAATCAGACGCCCTCTTGTTAAAAGCACATACGCGTTATTTTCTAACAAACCCAGCTCTAAAAGATGTGCAATTATTTGCTCATTAATTGCCTCACTTGCCAGATGATGGTAATCAAGCAGGATAGGAAAAACATTATTGACCAAACTTAATTTACTCACTGTACGGGCATTCGCGGTTACTGCATAAATAGGAACATTGCTATGTTGCCGCGACATCCAGATAGCCGTGGCTCCCGATTCCGTGAGTGCAACGATTGCTTTAATAGGAAAGTGATTGGCCGCATGGATAGTCGCCATGGCAATCGCCTGATCAGCGCGATGATAATGACAGCTTTCATTATCCGCCTGATAGAAGAAAGCGGCATGTTTTTCTGCACTGCGACAAATTTTATCGACCATACTAATCACTTTCACGGGAAAATGACCGGCGGCAGTCTCGGCAGATAACATCACCGCATCTGTACCATCAAGGATCGCGTTGGCAACATCGGATACTTCTGCACGCGTGGGTTGCGGCTGATTAATCATGGATTCCATCATTTGAGTCGCGGTAATGACTACTTTATCCAGGCGACGACTTTGCTCGATAATACGCTTTTGGATGGCAGGGACTTCTGCCGCTCCAATTTCTACACCCAAATCACCCCGGGCAACAATAATGGCATCAGCCGCGTTAATGATCTCCGTTAAATGCTGCAAGGCTTCCGTTCGTTCTATTTTTGCAACAATCGGTATATCGATACCGCCAAATTGTTTCAATAAGGCATGCACATCATGAATATCTTTTGCATCTTTAACAAAAGAAAGGCAAAGGTAATCCGCATCAATCGCAATAGCTATTTCTAAATCTTTCTTGTCTTTTTCAGTCAAGGTTCTGGCTGCCAGGCCGCCCCCTTTGCGGTTTAAACCTTTGTTGCTATGCAATACCCCCCCTTCAATCACCTGGCAATGGATTAAAGGCGGTTTAATGTCCACCACTTCCAATTCGATTAAGCCATCGTCGAGCAACAGGCGATCAGCCAAGGCCAACTCATGACATAAGTTGCTATAAGCAACACTGACTTCCTGTTGGTCACCCGGTTCCTGACTGGCACAATGAAGGGTAAAAGCCTGGCCATCACGCAAATTAATTTTGCCTTTTTTGAAGACGCCGATCCTTAATTTCGGACCCTGAAGATCAGCCATAATGGCTAGCGGATGTTTTAATTCGGCAGCAATTGCCCGGGCTTGTTGGATAAGGGCAAGGACGGTGTCATTGGCATGAGAAAAGTTAATTCGTAAAACATCCACACCTGCAGTAAGCATCGCACGGAGCGTCTTTACATCACTGCAGGCAGGACCGAGAGTCGCAACGATTTTAGTTCGACGTGGTAACATTGGCGCGCTCTTCCAGAATGGCAACAGCGGGAAGTGTTTTACCCTCCAGAAACTCCAGAAATGCGCCGCCTCCTGTTGATATATAAGAAATTTGCTGGTTCAAATCATATTGATCCACCGCAGCCAAGGTATCACCACCGCCAGCAATTGAAAACGCGGAGCTATCCGCAATGGCAATGGCTAACGCCCTGGTTCCATAGGCAAACTGCGGGAATTCAAATACCCCTACAGGACCATTCCAAATCACCGTTTTTGCGGTGTCGATGATATCCACATAACGGCTTACTGTTTCAGGACCGATATCCATAATCATATCATCGCTGGCAACATTGCTTAGTGATTTATTGAAGGCCGGACAACTGTCTGAAAACGATTTACCCACCACAACATCGGAAGGCAAGGGAATTTGACAGCCTGTTTTAACCGCCAAATCTAAAATTTCACGGGCTTCCCCAAGCAAGTTTTCTTCGTAAAGTGACACCCCAATTTCGAATCCCTGGGCTTTCAAAAAAGTATTGGCAATACCGCCGCCGGGGATGAGGTAATCGACCATGCCAACCAATTGTTTTAGCAGACTCAATTTACTGGACACTTTGGCGCCGCCAACAATAGCAACGATAGGTTTTTCAGGATTCCTCAGGACATGCTGCAAGGCTTCCAGTTCCCGCACGAGCAAGGGACCCGCTGCCGCAACAGGCGCATATTTCGCAACACCATAGGTTGAGGCTTGTGCACGATGCGCCGTACCAAAAGCATCCATGACGAAAATATCACAGAGCTTGGCCAATTTTTTCGCTAAGGCATCATCATTGGCTTTCTCACCCACGTTGAAACGCACGTTTTCGCAAATCACCAATTCCCCATTATTGACTTGGATTCCATCCAAATAATCACTCTCAAAACGCACAGGGTAATCAAGGTGCTTGGCTAAATAATCAGCGACTGGCTGCAAAGAAAAACGCTTATCAAATTTACCTTCTTCCGGGCGGCCTAAATGGGACAACACCATCACGGCTGCTCCCTCATCGAGAGCAGCTTGTAAAGTAGGTAAAGCAGCTTGCAGACGCTGATCACTGGTAATGAGTCCGTCTTTGATCGGAACATTTAAATCTTCACGAATCAGTATTCGTTTACCACGAAGGCTGATTTCGCTCATTTTCATTAACTTCATTACACTTATCCTTAACGATTCATCATGTAGTTTGCTGTATCTAACATGCGGTTAGAGAAACCCCATTCATTGTCATACCAGGCAACTACCTTTACTAAATTTCCTAACACTTTGGTTTGAGTGGTATCAAAAACAGCAGAGGCTGGATAATGATTAAAATCGCAAGATACCAGCGGTTCTTCACAAATATGCAGAATTTCATTTTTTGCTTTACGCATGATGTCATTGACTTCTGCAACACTGGTTTCACGTTGCGCAGTAAAGGTTAAATCGACAACAGACACATTTAAAGTAGGAACACGCATGGCAAAACCATCCAATTTTCCTGCTAATTCTGGTAACACCAAACCCACAGCCACTGCTGCCCCTGTTTTGGTGGGAATAATCGATTGCGTTGCAGAACGGGCACGACGCAAATCACTATGGCTGCCGTCCAACAACATTTGATCCTTCGTGTAAGCATGAACGGTATTGACCAGGCCATGCTCGATACCCAACGCATCATTCAGAGGTTTAACGACGGGTGCCAGGCAATTGGTCGTACAGGACGCATTGGAAACAATGATATCGGTTGCCCGCAAACTTTGATGGTTTACGCCATAGACAATCGTGGCATCGGCATTTTTACCCGGTGCTGAAATTAAAACTTTTTTGGCACCCGCTGCAATATGCTTCATGGCTGCATCACGACTGGTGAAATGGCCTGTGCATTCAAAAACCACATCAACTTCCATCGCTTTCCAGGGCAGTGCAGTCGGATCACGCTCGGCAATCACCCGAATAGGATGGCCATCGATCACTAGATTATCGCCATCCACACGGACATCGTTGGCAAAACGACCATGCGTGGAGTCATAGCGAGTAAGATGAGCAGTGGTTTCTATCCCCGATAAATCATTAATCGCTACTACATTAAATTCATTTTGACGCCCATATTCATAAATGGCTCGCAAAATACAGCGGCCAATGCGGCCGTAACCATTTATAGCGACTCGTATCGTCATACTACTTCTCCGAATAACAGTGACTCGTAGCGAGTCAGTTTAAAATAGAGCTTTTAAAGCGGCTACTATCTTTTCAACAGTAAGGCCTAAATAGTTGTAAGCTTCCGCAGCGGGTGCAGAAACACCAAAACGATCAATACCAATGACCGCGCCGTCCAAACCTACAAAACGGTACCAATAACCACTCGCAGCCGCTTCAATGGCTATTCGCTTGCGGACCGCATTGGGTAAAACGTCTTCCTGATAGTTCTTATCCTGAGCAATAAAACGCTCGCAACAGGGCATGGAAACAACACGGATTTTTTTCCCTAATGCCGTCATTTGCGCTGCAGCAGCGAGAGCCAGTTGCACTTCGGAGCCGGTTGCTAACAGAATGGCATCAGGTAATCCCTGGCAATCACTCAGGATATAACCGCCTCGTTCAATTCGTTCAGCGGCCTTTGCATCATGGTTTAGAGCAGGCAAATTCTGTCTTGATAACAGTAGGCTGGATGGACCCGTATGATGTTCAAGCGCCTGTTGCCAGGCCACCGCAGTTTCCATCAGATCAGCGGGTCGCCATACCTGCATATTAGGGGTCATGCGCAACATCGCTGCGTGTTCTATGGGTTGATGAGTCGGGCCATCTTCACCCAGGCCGATTGAATCATGGGTAAACACATAAATAATACGTTGCTTCATTAAGGCACTTAAGCGCACTGCATTACGGGCATAATCGGCAAAGACTAAAAAAGTACCGCCATAAGGAATAAAGCCGCCATGTAAGGCCAAGCCATTCATAATCGCTGCCATGCCGAATTCACGTACACCATAATAGAGATAGTTACCGGAAAAATCCTCGGCACTAATCGCTTTAGTACCTGACCAATCCGTATTGTTGGAGCCGGTTAAATCAGCGGAACCACCCAGCATTTCCGGCAATATACGAGCAAATTGCTCAATGCATTGCTGGGAGCTTTTACGCGTTGCTAACGCTTTATCGCTAGTACGGCATTGTTCGATAAAAGCGGCACTCTGCGTTGGCCAGTTGTCGGGTAAGTCGCCATTAATACGACGTAAAAATTCCTGGTAATCTTGTGGATAATGTTGCTGATAAGTTTGACAGCTTTGAAGCCACTGGCTTTCGTCATGTTGTCCCTGTTCGACATGATTCCATGCCGCATAAAGCGCGTCAGGGATTACAAAGGGTGGATGAGGCCAATGAAAGTGTTCTCGCACCTTGGCGACACCGGCGGCTCCCAAGGGGGACCCATGTGATTTTTCGCTACCGGCAACCGGTGAACCATAACCGATCACGGTTTTACAAATAATTAAACTGGGCTTTTTCGTTTCCTGACGGGCTTGTTCGATGGCTTTTTCAATCGCACTGGGATCATGGCCATCGATAGGGCCAATCACCTGCCAATGATAAGCCTTAAAGCGGTTGGCGGTATCATCAGTGAACCAGGACTCGACCTTGCCATCAATGGAGATGCCATTGTCATCATAAAAAGCGATTAGTTTACCCAGTCCCAAAGTGCCAGCGAGCGAACAGACTTCATGGGAAATACCTTCCATCAGGCAGCCGTCACCGACAAAGGTATAGGTATAATGATTAACCAATTCCAGCTCGGAACGATTAAAATGGTTTGCCAATAATTTTTCTGCGATAGCCATACCAACAGCATTAGCAAGCCCTTGACCCAAAGGACCCGTTGTTGTTTCAACACCCGGGGTATCAGCATGTTCAGGATGGCCAGGGGTTTTGGAATGCAATTGGCGGAAATTTTTAAGCTCATCCAGGCTTAGGTTATAGCCTGTTAAATGTAATAGGGAATAGAGCAGCATGGAGCCATGGCCGTTTGATAAAACAAACCGATCCCGATCAAACCAATGAGGGTTTTTAGGATTGTGCTTAAGGAACTTCTTCCATAGTACCGTAGCAATATCTGCCATGCCCAAAGGCATGCCTGGATGACCGGATTGGGCTTGCTCAACAGCATCGATACTTAAAAAACGGATGGCATTGGCTAAATCATTAGAAAGACTCATGCGTTCTCTTATGTAATCATTAGGGGCACTATTGTCGCTCAGAAGCTTCTATTCAGCAAGTTAGCAGCGTGCTTGTTGTAATAATTATGCACAATAATGAGCTTTTGTGGAGCAAATAGTAGTTAAGTTCATTTAAATTTTACTTTTTGATTATTTTTTGAGATTATTTTTTGGTTTAACTCATTTTCGGGGTTGTATGACAGTAGCCGTGTTGCGACACATGGGTTCGTTAATTGGAATTGATCAACTACCTGTTACGAGTCCAGGGGATAACGAAATCATTAATTGGGAATTTGGTAAAGAGCTGGCCAAGCAGCCCGCCACGTTCTTTCATCCAATGATCTCAAAGCATCTTGAGCTGAACGTGACGTATAGCGTACTTTGCACAAGGCTTCTTCACGACTTCAGTCGTCCCGGTGTCAGTAAAGCTGAACTGGTTGAGCAATTGGTTGCTGCCCTGATGATGGCCGAATTATTAACCCCCCTTTATCGTGATTTTTTGGGTGAATGGCATGAAGTTGCGCGTCTGCAGGATGACAAAAAGGTCTTTCGGGACTTATTAGCGACACAAAATTATTCGTTTGGCGCGTCAGAGGACAAAGCCATTGCCTTGTCTGCCTGGTCTGGCCAGCGCGTGCGGGGCGCGACCCCCAATTGGAATTTTCCCCGTTTGATGTTTGGCCGCAGCAGGCGTTTGTTTACCACCTTGGTACCAATCATAAAGGATTTTGAATTCGTCCGTGATTATCTCATAGAGTCAAAGTTAGGCCGTAAAGTGGCAGCCGTTGATCCTTACCTGGGAGTAATTGTCAGCCACGCTTCCTGGCTGTTTTTTGCACCCAGATTAACGGTCAATTCCATCGTTTTGCTAAGTTTTATTGTTCCTAGCTGGTGGACCGCGGCGAAGGAAAAGAAAATGGGATTGTGGTTGGGGTTTCTGGGGCAATTGCAGCAGCGCTGGTTTGAATTAGGCAATGATTCCCTGTGGATGACATCAGGATTACTAAACTGCTTTGTACTGACTGGGCCTTTGGCGCCTCTCGGTATCTATGTCACGCTTAGCCTCTTTCTCTTCGACGTACTCTGGGCCCGTTTGCGAGCCCGCATTGAACACAACCGTTTAACCGGCCAGCAAAAGGTCTATGACGATATGGCCCTGGAAATCGGGGGTGAAGAGACTAAAGAATGGTTGGAGCTAAAAAGCTATCGTGAGCACTTTGCCCAGCGAGTGGAGTTTGAAGACAGACGATTGTTTGTCACCCTGGTTAACACCCAGACGCTGATGTTTGGGATGTGCTTCGCCTTCCCTGCCTTCGCAGCGAGCCCGCTTCTTCCCTTTCTCGGTGCGTTAATCGTATTAACAACTACATTCATGGTTAATCGACATCTCCAGGCACTGGGACAACTAAGGCCTGTTGATCGAGTCATCGCGTTGAATGATAAAAGTGGTAAATCAATCTATGAAACGGGGCTAACCTTGTTTCGTCCTAGCGAGCCTACAGAGCCACCCCATGATGACAGATTGCGGGAGGACGATAGCATACAGATGGGAAAGTCTGATCATAGAGGATTGCATCATTCGAAAAGCGCACCTGGCTTTCTAGAGACTAAGCCTCTTGCAAAAAGCGATCCGGTGATACTTCCTTTTACATCCAATACAGCCTTTGTCTAAAGGCATGGAGGTTCAATACGTTCGATGCTATCCTTAGGGCTTTGATAGCATTGAGGATCTTTATGTCAACCGCTAGTTTACCGCAATTTACTTCTCTCGATCCGGCGGGTTTTGTGAACCGCCTTGACACGCTTTTACAAGATAACCTTCAGCAGATAACTACCCTTTTGGCGCAAAAGAATGCCCACTATACCTGGGATAAGCTGATGCGTCCGCTGGAAGACATGGATGATGTGCTTGAGCGCTTTTGGTCGCCTTTATCCCATTTGCACGCTGTCGTTAATTCCAAAGCGCTGCGAGAGTGTTATCAAGCCTGTTTACCCAAGCTTTCCGCTTACGAAGCAGCAATTGGCCATAACCATGATTTATATGATGCGGTTAAGTCTTTAGCGCAAGACCAATTAGATCCTGTCCAACAAAAGATTGTTGAAGATACCCTCCGCGATTTTGAACTAGCTGGCGTTGCTTTATCGGCAGAAAAGAAACAACGTTTTGAAGCGATCCAAACACGCTTGTCTGAATTATCCAATCAATTTGAAAACAATGTCCTGGATGCGACCCAGGCGTTTAGCCTGCACATTAGCGATGAAAAACGGGTGGCCGGTTTGCCTGAACATGCCTTGCATACCGCCGCTGAATTAGCCGCCGAGAAAGGCTTGTCTGGCTGGATGTTCAACCTTGAGTTTCCCTGCTATATCGCCATTATTACTCATGCCGACGATCGCGCCCTTCGCGAAACCTTTTATGAGGCGTATGCCACCCGTGCCTCCGAACAAGGACCCCAGGCTGGAAAATTTGATAACAGTCACGTCATGAATGAGATTCTCGCTCTGCGCCATGAGAAAGCCCAGCTCTTAGGTTTTGCCAATTACGCTGAATTATCACTGGCGACCAAGATGGCTGAATCGCCAAAACAGGTCATTGATTTTTTGACGGACTTATCAATTCGCGCCCACCATCAGGCAGAAACCGAGTTCCAGGCGTTGCAGGCGTTTGCCGAAAAACACCATGGCTTAACCAAGCTTGAACCGTGGGATGTCACCTATATCTCCGAGAAGAAAAGACAGGCCCAGTATGCGATTTCACAGGAAGAGCTTCGCCCCTATTTTTCCCTTGCGAAAGTGATGGAAGGCTTATTCACCATCATCAACAAACTGTATGGGATGAAGCTGGAAGAAGTGAAAGGGGTGGATATCTGGCATCATGACGTCAAGTGCTATCGCGTGTCGGATGAGAAAGGACTGGTACGCGGCTATATTTATGTGGATTTGTTTGCCCGCCAACATAAGCGCGGCGGCGCGTGGATGGATTCCTGCCAAAGCCGACGTAAACTGCCTGACGACAGTATTCAACTCCCCGTTGCTACCCTGACCTGTAATTTTGCCAAGCCAGCCGGGAAAAAAATGGCGACCCTGTCTCACGATGAGGTCTTAACCTTATTCCATGAGTTTGGCCATTGCTTACACCATGTATTAACCAAAGTTAATTATCTCAGTGCGTCCGGTATTAACGGCGTGGAATGGGATGCGGTTGAACTGCCCAGCCAGTTTTTTGAAAACTGGTGTTGGGAACAAAAAGCCCTGCAATTATTAACGCAGCACGTCGATAGCGGCGAGCATTTGCCTGATGAGCTCTTTGAAAAATTATTGGCCGCTAAAAATTTCCAATCTGCCATGGCGATGATGCGCCAGTTAGAGTTTTCTTTGTTTGACTTTCGCATCCACCTGGAATTTACCCCGCTTACGCCAGACTTTATCAGTAAAACACTGGCTGAAGTACGCCGACAAACGACGGTTGTGCCGATTGCACCTTACAATCGCTTTCAACACAGTTTCTCCCATATCTTTGGAGGCGGTTATGCGGCCGGCTATTACAGTTATAAATGGGCAGAGGTCCTCTCCAGTGATGCCTTTGCGCGCTTTGAAGAAGAAGGCATCTTCAACACGCAGGCAGGACATGATTTCCTCCATTTTATCCTGGAAGCCGGGGGCTCGAAGAAAGCCGCCGATGCCTACCATGGGTTTAGAGGCCGTGCAGCAACGGTAGATGCCCTTCTGCGCCACAATGGTATTAATCCCTAATAAAAAGGCCTGGCTTGTGGAGCAACAAGCCAGGCCTTTTCCTGTGAAAATAATTGAGTCGAGTTGAACTTGTCCCTTGTGTTCTGTGTTATAATAAAAGTGTACAAAAAAAGGGGGCGACCTGGTTTCGACGTGGGTTGCGAAACCTGATGTGCATGCCGAGAATGAGAACTCTCGTAAATCAGACTCACTAAATATAAATGCAAATGATGAAAACTTTGCAGGTGAAGCTATCGCTGCGTAAGCTTTGATAGTGTAACCGCACCGTGCGCTGCCATAAAACCAGCGCCCCGTTGACCGAGCTTGCTTATCGGTATCGAATCAACGGTCATAGAAGATAAGCTCGCATCTTGGTCCGTCCCGCATCAAGGTGTTAAATCAAGGGAATCGCCGTGTACCATCCTGCCTGTCGGAGGGGCCACGGTTAACTTAATAGACAAGGCTACGCATGTAGAGCTGACGGCAGAGGATTTGCGGACGCGGGTTCGATTCCCGCCGCCTCCACCAATTAACCATCCAAGACACTCCAATAACATCCATAACCTATTGTAAACACTAGGCTTAACGCCTATCATACGTCCACTATTGTCCAATAAATACCCCCTACATCCAAACCATATTGGGGGTATTTGTTGGGGTATATCGAGAAGTCAAAAAGGAGATACCCCCAAAGTGGCTGAAAAGAAAGATATAGTATTTCGAAATGCTAAACCAGAAGCTAAAGCTCGTAAAATTGCAGATGAAAAAGGTTTATTTCTTTATGTAACACCAGAAGGTAGAAAATATTGGCGTTTTAAATACCGATTTGGTGGTAAAGAAAAATTATTGGCCTTGGGGGTATATGATGATGTTACCCTTGCCAAAGCCCGTGTTAAACGTGATGAGGCTAGAAAATTACTTGCCGATGGAATTGATCCAGGCGAACATAAAAAAGTCATGAAGCAAGTGGCAGATGAGCGCTCTGCTAATAGCTTTGAAGTAGTCGCTAGAGAGTGGTTTGTAAAATATTCATCAAATTGGGTTAAAAGTCATGCGGATAAAATCATACAGCGCTTTGTGCGTGATATTTTTCCTTGGATTGGCGACAAGCCTATCACAGAAGTTACACCTCCAGTTTTGTTGTCAGTCATCCGCCGTATTGAAGATCGTGGGGCATTAGAAACAGCCCACAGAGCATTAAGCAACTGTGGTCAAGTATTCCGTTATGCCATTGCTACAGGTCGAGCTGAAAGAGACTTTTCTCAAGACTTAAAGGGCGCACTACCTCCAGTTAAAACTAAACATTTTGCAGCACAAACTGACCCTAAGCGCTTTGGTCAATTATTAAGAGTGTTTGAAGATTACGAAGGATCATTGATTGTTCGCTGTGCTTTACGCTTAGCACCATTAGTTTTTGTGCGTCCGGGGGAGTTACGTCACGCCAAATGGGAGGACATCGATTTTGATACCGCGCAATGGAGCTATATCGTTACTAAAACAGATACTCCTCATATTGTACCTTTAGCCACTCAAGCTATAACCATATTAAAAGAGCTTCACCCCTTCACCTGTAATAGTGCTTTTGTATTCCCTTCTGCTAGAAGCAATGCCCGTCCCATGAGCGATAACGCAATTTTGGGAGCGCTACGCCGATTAGGAATTAGCAAAGAAGAAGCTTCCGGTCATGGTTTTAGGGCAACGGCGAGAACGTTACTCGATGAAGTTCTTGGAGTCCGTCCAGACATTATTGAACACCAACTTGCTCATGCTGTCCGCGATCCTAATGGGCGTGCTTATAACAGAACGGCACATTTACCAGAGCGTAGAAAGATGATGCAGGATTGGGCGGATTATTTGGATTGCTTATCTGAGTCTCATTAAAAGGATATTTATGTTTACTTCATTGAAAAAAATTAAAGAATTTGTGCATTATGCCCCCTGCCCCGTTCACGATGCTGTCTGTCTAATTTATGGGTTTGATCCAGGAATACTAGTTGTCAAAAATTCCAATAATTATAGAGAGGTGAGGTTTAGAGAAGATGTTATTGAATTTGAAGTGTTATTTAAAATACTGCGTGGCAATAGGCCATTTTGGGATGTAAGGGATAACATTTTCTACTTTGTAGATAAGGCATTACAAAATAACATTTCAGTTGATAAGAAATTACTGAAAGCTATTAGCACTTTTACCGGCAATTTAATTAATGAAGATGTAGGGCTTTTTAAAAGGCACTATCCATATCTAAGCAGAAAGACGATACCTGAAAAACAAAATCTAACTACTACGCCAAAAATAACGCCTGAGCAAAGGATTCAAAAATGGCGAGAAATAGCTTGTGAAAAATGGAAGCAAAATCCTAAAATTAAGAAGGAAGAAATGGCTAAAGTTATATACGAAGAGCTAGAACAGACCAAACCTGAGTTTCTAAAACAGGGAAATGGAGATTTTGTTGCTATTAGCACAATAATAAAAAATCTCAAGAAAAAATAAAAACCTCATTCATACCATAAAAAAGGCGAGCCGCCTTTTTATCTCTTTGATTTTTAATGAAAATTAAAATAAAAATACCATTAAAAATCTATTTCGCCTTTTTTTTGCCTCTGTTGAGATAGTTACTCCATTAGACAAATTAGGAATAACTATGCCAGTACGAGTAAATGAAAAGGAAACTTCTAATCAAAAGTTACCTTTAAAAATTTTAAGACGCAGAGCAGTGCAGGAAAGAACAGGGCTCGGCCGTTCGTCAATTTATTCAAAAATTTCCCAAGGAGAATTTCCAAAACCAATAGCATTAGGTGATCGCAGCGTCGGATGGATTGAAGAAGAAATAACATCCTGGATTGAGCAACGTATTCAATCTAGCCGTATGCATGGGGGTGGCAAATGAAGATAGAACGAAACCCTCAATTCGTTGGCGCGACGAGGGCTTACAAAACAAACCTAAGTAGTGATTTTAATTTAAAAGTGACTGAACGTAAATTCGATCGTTCATTACTCCCAACTCCTGCGGCTTATTACAGTAAACAATTTCAAAACTTAAAGATTAAATCTGAGTGGATCATGGTTAGATGCTGCTTTCATGATGATTCCACTCCAAGCCTAAGCATTAATATGGTTAGCGGACATTTCCGTTGCTTTGGGTGTGGTGCTAAAGGATTTGATGTACTCGCTTTTCATAGGCTACGTTACAAACTCAGCTTCAAAGATGCTGTTAATCAATTAGGAGCATGGAGCCATGGATAAAGGAACGTTAGAGGCAATAGCAAAAAAACTTGCTGGTCACCATGCCAAAAATGAGCTTAAGGCAGGCTATGTATTTCAAGCATTGCATGTATACGATGATGATAAAGGGAATGTGGTTTATATAAGAATTCGTTTAAAACATCCTGACGGCAAAAAATGGATTAGGCCTTTTCATCTGTGTTCAAAACGGAAAGCATGGGTTTTGGGTGAGCCTAAGTTCAATCAAAATAAACTTCTTTATCATCTAAATAACATTGTGAAAAATCCTCACAAAGATATATGGGTTGTAGAAGGTGAGCAAAAAGTAGATCGCTTAGAATGCCTTGGATACTTAGCGACAACATCAGGTAGCAGTTCAAGTGCTTCTACTGCCAATTGGGAAATTCTACGAGATAGAAATATAATTATTTGGAGGGATTATGATGCATCGGGTCTTTCTTATGCACGGGAAGTCTGTAGCCTCCTAAGACCATTGAATTGCCGCATTAAGTTTATCGATGTGGCTCAACTCCATCTTCCAGAAAAAGGAGACATTATTGATTGGCTTGAAATGAACCCTGGGGCAAATCAAGAGACCTTACATGGATTACCTTTTCTTGATGATCTGCCTGATGATGCAGCACAGCAATTTGAGTGGCTAGAGCCATTACCACTAACAACAGCAGTTTTACAAAATCCCTACCCTTTAGATGCATTGCCATCAATCATTCGCGATGCAGTTATCGAAGTTCAAAACTACACAAAGGCGCCAATTGCTTTGGTTGCTGCGTCAGCACTTAGCGCCATTTCACTGGCTTGCCAAACATATATTGATATTAAGCGTGATGAAAAACTATGTGGGCCAACAGGGTTATTTATGGTCACTATTGCTGATTCTGGTGAAAGAAAATCTACATGTGACAATTTTTTTACCAAATCTATTTACGAATACGAACAAAAACAAGCAGACGCAGCAAAGCCATTATTCAAAGACTACAACGCCAAAATGGCTGCTTGGCAAGCAAAAGGTGAGGGAATTAAAACCGAAATACGAAAACTGGCCGGCAAGGGAAAGGATACCAAACAACTTGAATCAAGTTTAATTGATCTTGAGCATGTAAAACCTGAGCCACCAAAGGTACCAAGGCTTATTTATTCTGATGTGACACCAGAAGCGTTGAAAAGCAATTTAGCTATGGTTTGGCCATCTGCTGGAATTATCTCTAGTGAAGGAGGCATTGTTTTTGGTGCCCATGGCATGAATAAAGATACGGCAATGCGTAATTTATCAACATATAACCAAGGATGGGATGGCAAAGGCGTTCCGACAGACAGGCGCACTTCTGAATCATTTAGGGCCCAAGAAGTTAGACTTACTATGGCAGTGCAAGTCCAAGAAGTTACCATTAAGGAGTTTACTTCACGATTAGGCTCTTTAGCCCGTGGAATTGGCTATTTTGCTCGGGTTCTATTTTCATGGCCTGAATCAACTCAAGGCCAGCGTTTTTTTACAGAAGCCCCAGAAAAATGGCCGCATTTGGCTATATTTAACCAGCGCATTACAGGAATCCTAAATAGTAAGCCACCTATAGAACAAGGTGTATTAACTCCTAATCTCATGTCATTAGCACCTTTAGCAAAATTAGCATGGATAAAGTTTCATGATGCGATCGAAGGTGAGTTATCTCAGGGAGGTGAGCTTTGTGATGTCAGGGATGTTGCATCAAAATTAGCTGATAATGCAGCCCGATTAGCGGCTTTATTCAATTTTTTTGAATTTGGTATTGACGAAGACGTTAGTGCTGAGTCGTTCGATGGTGCAAGTTTGATTGCCTTATGGCATTTAAATGAAGCTAGAAGATTTTTTGGGGAGCTTGCATTATCCCCAGTCCTTATTAATGCTGACCGGCTAGAAAGTTGGTTAATTGGTTATTGTAAAAAAAATAATTTACGCACCGTGCCAACTTCTATAGTGCTTCAAACTGGTCCGTCTTGCGTTAGAAAGGCTTCAGACATGAGATTAGCCTTACATGAATTGCAGGTTCTCAACAGAGTGCGCTTAAACATCGATACAACACCAAACTGCATTGAGTTAAATCCCGCTTTGTTTAAAGACGAGGGTTAAAAATGGCGATTGCACAGCTAATAAGTGAGATTAGCCAACGTAGGAGCTCTGCTAATATTGCTAATTCTGCTAATGTTATAACAAAGAATAAATCTGCATTATCAAAATTAGCATTATTAGCACCGGTTATTGATACTCAAACGCAATCTGGTGACATTTTTGATGCATTTTTTGAACAAGCAAACCAAGCGGGTTTAGAACTATTATATGATGATAAGCGATGGTTGAAATCTTTTGGCTATGTTCGTATTACTAAACCACTACTTGAGCGATATTTAAAATGTTGGCTTGATGCAATGAATGATGAACAGAAAGACTTCAAGAAACAAAATAAAGGTAGATTTGCAGCTAATACTTATATTCGCGAGGCAATGGAAAATGGCAATTAAATCAGATTCAGCAGACAGTGAACAAAAATTGAAACAGCAAAAAATTAATAGCTCTATTGCTCAAACAAATTGTTTAGCGAGTGCTGCCATGGCGATTGATCATTTGCATGGACGTGGTCGCTTGCTTGATGTTTCGACAGTGTTGGATCAACTAGAAGCTAGTGCTAATAAGGTAAGTGATGGTAATCTTAAAGAAGTAGAACAAATGCTAATGACTCATGCTAAAACACTAGATTATATTTTTTATGATGCATTGAAGCAGTTAGCTGACCTTAATATGATTAACCATATCGAAGTGTTTTCAAATATAGCTTTTCGAGCACAATCACAATGCAGAAAAACATTGGCCACTTTAGCAGAATTAAAGCATCCACGTCGTGTAACGTTTGTTAAGCAGCAGAACAATGCAATTAATCAACAGGTAAATAATGGAGTAGAATCTGAGTCTGGAAATTTTAAAAAAAATAAGAAATTTGCAAACGAACTGATATCCGAGGTGGCTCATGAGAAAGTGGACATTGGAGGAGCGATTAGCGCAAGCGCAATTGATTCGTCTTCAGAAGCCGTGGGAGTATTCAACAGGGCCAAAAACTCTGGAAGGGAAAGAAAAGAGCAGAAAAAATAGCTATAAACATGGCACAAGGTCTTTTGAAGTAAGAAGATTATCGAGCGAGATTACGGAGATGAAAAGGAAGTTAAGCCAAATTTTAAATTTAATTTGATTCAATTAAAAATTAAGCCATGCTTCGACTATCATGACCATTGCAAGTGTATCTAACTCACAGTATCTTAAAAGAGCATCTGTCAGGTATTGTCGTTCTACTGCTGACATTTCACTAAACTGCATATACATATACGCAATAGATGCGGCGCCACCCTCTTTTAATTCATCGCTATCAAACATCCATTCTATCTGGTCATCCGTCAACTCCATATTTTTAAACAATTTTGGCAGCAAAGAATAAGGGTCTAAAATTTGATTACCATCTTTGATAACCCATGCAATAGGATCATGAAAATTTAAGCTTTTAATCTCAGCAGTTGAACCATAAATTTTTTGACCATACTTTTTTTGTAAGAAAATTGAGCTATTTAAAATTGCAGGTAATACTTTTTTGATGGATGTCTTACCGTTGATTGCTGGTTCAAATGTGTAGGATTCAACTAGTTTACATAAATCAACCATAAGTCTATCGCCACTTTCCCAAATACTACTGCTGCTATTGGTTGGCTTGGCAATAGACTGTATAAACTCAACCAAAACATCTTTATCATCAATATCATCTGACTCCATTAATTCTTTAAGAATGTAATTCAAATAGGTGTTTTCGTGGTTGTGATACCTAAAAATGGTTCCATCGTCTTTACTGAGTGCGTGCTTTAATGCGCGTATAAAGCTCAAATTTGGATTCACACCTAATTCGGTATTAAGAAATTGATCTGCATGTTCCACAGCTCCATTTTTATACAACATATGATGAGAAAACTGAAAGGCAAATCCTTCATACGGATGAGCTCCTTTATCAAGAGGTATTGCAGGCGCTGCTGTTTCAAAATCGATGAAATGTAATGGATAGACCCATGTAGCGATCTCAGTTTTCAACCCATCTTTATCAAGATAAAGCGAAAAATCATTTTGTTTTGTTTTCTCAATTTGTAAAAGACGGCGTTGAGGCCCTGATAACCCTGGTGTCACCGCTGATGAGTTTTTTTTCGGTAAAATTTCATTCTCTTCAACTTGATTGAGTTTTTTTTCGGTAAAATTTCATTCTCTTCAACTTGATCTTGAAAATATACTCCATTTTTTATGAGCTCATCTCTTCTAGTGTAATTCCAAATATCTAAGACGCTTGGACGTTTAAAATCTCTCTCTTCAAAATGACAAGCTTCACGCCAACATTCCTCAAAACCACTTTTTTTACCGCTGACTAATTTTGTATGTAATACTCGAAATTCACAATTAGCACATATTTTTCCAATAGACGGATTTAATTTTTGACCATTCAAAGAACAGTTGGCTAGATATTCAATATAGCCCCCAAGTTTCAATTCATTTCTATATTTAACTTCCTCACTCACATATGTAATCTCATTATCCACATTGATTTCTATCAATAATTTATCGGAAAGGTCTGCAGCATTAAGTTTCTCTACGCCTGACACTTTCACTTGCCCATTTTTGGTTCTTGAAATTCTAATTTTTTGATTCAATCCACTTGCGGGGCAGGAAGCTGATTTATTTAATAGGCCTAAATAAGCTGAGATCCTAAGATTAGGGTATGCTTTTTTAAATACATATTTTTGAAATGCCACATCATAAATATAGCTCAACCAATCCTGGGAAATTCCTCCCTTTTTCATGAAAATAGAATCTTTTGTTGAATCCCATGTGGACGACTTAACCTCAATAAGACGAATATGATTATCATTCTTTACAAGAATATCAGCACGTAGAAGCAAATGATTATATGCAACCGCAGCTTCAAATATAATTACGTTGTCTTTTTTTAAAAGTTCTTTAGTTTTATAAAGTGCCTGCTCTGTATTGAGATTACTTAAATCTATTGAATCAGCACCTTGATAATAACACTTAGCTAATACTCCCACCTGAAACCCAGCTTTTGCCAAAGCCTCTAAAAAGGGATCCGAAGTTCTGTTATTTAAATAAATTTCGGGGTTCGCGTGATAATAAAGTTTAGTTGGGCATTCCATTGCAAGTAAAAACTTTGATTTAGTGAAGAATTCTGAAGGCATTGCATGTCCCCATTCCCCTGATCAAAAATTGTCTACAGTTAAAGTTTCTAGTTAATTTTGATCGGCATACATATTAATTAAACTTTTGAAATCTCTCGGGCGGTATCGTCCCCAATTATCTTCTTGAATATACATGGCACTATACTTAATTTTGCTTTTATCTTGTCGTGTAGCGTCTTGACACCACTGATCTAAACGCTCTTTTTTAATCATATCCTCTACACCTTCCCGACCTTTTAATTCTATAATCCAATACTCAGTTGGACTCTTTTTTACAATGAAATCTGGGTAATAGTTTGCTATACCTCCCTCTTGATTCCTGTAGTCGAGGAAAAAACCCATTGCATCATTAATTTTTTCAAACGCCATAATATCTTCGCAGCTGTCTAGGAATTTGGCGAAATTAAGTTCAAAATTATTATCGCAAGCCATTTTTGTAAATGATGATTTTTTGGGGACAATTACAAATTCATTGGTTGCAACCTGAAAAGGCCTAGTTTTGCTGACACAAATCGTATCTCTAATTTCTGAGGTTCCACTATCGCTAACAGTGAGCATATTAATTGCCTTTTTAAAATTCTCAATAATTAATTTACGGACACTGTTTTCAGAAAGATTGGTTATCACATTTAAATCATTAAGATCGACCCGAGCTTCAAACAAATTGTATTCAATAAAAATTTTCAATTTTTCAAATAAAATATCTGAACCACCAACCATACGTAAATCACTCATAATTGTGTGACTAAAAAAATGCAAAGCCCTATGGTAATCAGGAATAATAAGAGTTGGCATATTAGTAGTATGGCTAATCTCTTCCGTATTAATATCTCTGAAAATAATTTGACGCTGTTCATTCGCAGAGAATTTTTTAAGTTTAATTTTATTCGAGATAATGTTTTCTGGGTTTAATTCATTTAAATTTTTGAGGTTACGTTGCATCCGTCTGGTTAACTTGGGTAATACTATTTCGAGATCCCTATTCATTATTTTATTTTCGTCAACTGTAATGACAATAGGGGCTTTGGGGGGAGTATTTACACCCATAGGTTTGTAATCAAGCTCAACACCTTCAGATTTTATTTTTTTTACAAAGTCGATAAATTTTTCTGTGCCAATAACACTTAATTTAGGTTCTTCACCAATAGCTTTTTCCCGATACATTCTTCTAAGACCTCGACCAAGAGTCTGCTCAGGGAGTATCTTACTACTTGCGCTATACGAGCGAAGACCAACGATTGTGGTGACATTTTTAACATCCCAACCTTCTCTCAACATAAGAACTGATACAATAACTTTATAAGGGTTATCTAGCCTATCAATTTCTCGACTGGCTTTTCTAAGATCATCCAAATCGCTTTTTGAGCCTTCATTAATATCGCCGTTGCGTTTTGTATGAATGACAAGTACCGCTCTCCTAAATTCAGGGTAGGTGCTCTCAAGATATTCTTTAATTTGATCACAACTTTTTGTTTCATCGGTCATGATAAATAAAACAGCTTTTTTCCCCATTATTAATTGCTGGTCATATACTTTTTTCCATTCCACATAGCCAAGATTAATATGATCTTCATATCGTTCCACAAATTCATCGCTGGTTTTTTCTTGCAGTTTAGCCATGGAAGCATCATCGGGGATAACTGGATGTTTTACTACGCCTTGATAAATCGCTTCACATAAAGGATAGTCGCTGATTGTATTAGCAAATATTGCTCCATTTGCATGACGTGGTGTTGCTGTTACATCAAATTGCGCAGAGAGTTTATGTCCTCGCTCTACTAAACCAGAATGAATATCTTTGATTGTTGTGAACCAGGTTAATGATTCATCATGAATATGGTGTGCCTCGTCATTTAAAATAACCAAGTCAGGCACTTTGCGAATTAGCTCGCCTAAATCAATCGCTGATGTTGTTTTATTTGGTGGCTTTATTCCAAGAAAATAATCAGTAGCATCCATATCTTCTATACTTGGATCTGCTTGTTTAGGAAGAAACAGT
Organism: Legionella donaldsonii; assembly: GCF_900452385.1. Taxonomy (NCBI): domain Bacteria; kingdom Pseudomonadati; phylum Pseudomonadota; class Gammaproteobacteria; order Legionellales; family Legionellaceae; genus Legionella; species Legionella donaldsonii. Next base: position 3,066,919 of record NZ_UGOA01000001.1, read on the forward strand.
CTGTGAACATTGGTAAGGTAAATGTTCCCATCTTCAGAGATGTTGCCAACTTCATCTTGGATGTGTACGACAGGGTTGAAATCATCTTGCCAGTTTTTACCTAGATATCCGTTATAGGGTAAAAGAGGATCTTGATAAAAAATTTGCAATCCATCGAAATCAACTTTAAGCCTATCTAAGACAATGATGTTAGGTGCCACAACTAAAAAATTCATAGATAAATCTGAGTTTGCTTCATATTTTTTATGAAAATAACACCAAGTGATCAGTAAGCTCAGTACTTTTGTCTTTCCGCTGCCTGTAGCAAGTTTCATTACATATCTTGGCCAGTCTTCTTTAAAATGCTCTTTTTGAAGTAAACCTGAACTATCAAAGGAAAGAAATTGACTAGGATCACGCGCTTTAATTATTTCATAAAGCCATATTGCCGATTCTACTGCTTCTCGTTGAGCGAAATACCACTTAAAGCTTGTCGGGTTATCTGAATTTTCATTGTAATGGTTTAAATCGAACCAGTAGGTCAGTAAAGCTCGTGTTACCCAGCTGGCGCCCTCATAATTATTATTTCGCCATTGATTTACACAAGTTCTAATTTTATGTACTAACGGAGGAATTAATTTATCATGACCGACATGATTAATATCCTGATCACCTGGAAACCATCGAATATTGGGATCTAGAATTGTATACGGATTAGTTGGGAAATCAGGATGTATTGCCATAATTATTTCCCTTCTGTATCAATATGTATATCAAATACTTTTGTTGTGTCATGACCAAAAATATCTATTATTTTTACAGCTACTTTGTAGTTACCTGGACCCGCATATTTAAATCTTTCGCTTTCGATAGTTATTTTACGATGACTTTTGGTTCTAAAATTTTGCCATTGGTTTTCAAAAATATTATTTCCTGAGAATTGATCTTGCAAGCTCTCATAATCAAAATCTACAGACCAGTAATCAATCCAGTCCGTCCAGTTTTTGGTTAATATCTCTTGTTCTGTACCTCCACCTCGAATCTTTGTTAATTTTATTACTTGGCCTTGATCAACAATGACTTTTGAGCTACCCGCTTTTAGAGTATGAGCAATAAAATCGATATCTTCTTGTCGATAAAATACACCGAAATCCATTAATTGAACGGAAACGGTATCCTCAATTTTATTTATTTTTGCCTCTACATATGAAACATCATAAAAAACAACTTGTCCTTTTTCTATGGCTCTTTTATCAAATACATCACGTGGGATATACCTTAGGACTAAATTAACATTTTTCTCTTTTGCTTTATCCTGCATATCTGGGGTTAATCCCATTTCAAATTCAAATCCCAAAACATCAACTTTGTTGAAGCCATATTTAGGAGCAGTGCTAATTATGTCTTCAATTTCACTCATGGTGACAGGTGAATCCAATGAACCAATATATACAGCATGATTGGTTTCAGATTTGAATCCGTGAAATGGTGCCATATTATGTAATTGTTCTGATTTATATGCTCTGTGAATCAAGTTAAAGTATTCACTTTCTTTTAGGCGCGCTTGGGAGTCTCTTTTCTCTTTGGGTAGGCTAGGATCTATTCCCATATAGTATTGGCGGTCGTAATGACCAAGATTTAATATTTCGAAGGCATTATATTTTTTCTTTTTTGAATCTAATTCAACTTGCAAATTTATTAATCGCTTGCGAGAGGTGTGAATAGCGAATCTTGATAAATCACATCCAATCCATGTTCTACTAAGTTTTTCAGCCACCGCTAGTGTTGTACCAGACCCACAAAAAAAATCAGCAACTAAGTCTCCTTGATTAGAAGAGGCAAGCATAATACGTTCTAATAAGCCTTCTGGTTTTTGTGTCGGGTATTCTTTTCTAAATGATCCGCTAATATCTGTCCAAATATCTTGGCATCTGACACCATCTTCATTGATGTATTTTTTTTTGGATGGAACTTTTCCTTTTTCAACGAGCAAAATACCTTCTTCAATCCACTTCCGAGCAGTTTCAATTGGCATTCTATAACCACCTTTAGGTTGCTTTTCACCAAAACCTAAGTCATAGGTATAACCGCCACCACCTGGGTTATCTATAGGTACATATCTATACCGACCCTGCTTGTCTTCGTATTTATAAAGTTTAATACTACTTTCACTGTAGTCTTGAAAAATATCATTCCAGATATACGAGTCTTTATTTTTCCGATAATAGAAAAGATCATCATGGGATTTTATAAATTTAAGATTTTTAGCTGAGGTATCACCAACAGCACTTTTCCATGTTATTTGATTAACAAAATTTCCTTCTCCAAAAATTTCGTCTAAAACTAATCTCATAACACCACTTAATCTATAGTCGCAGTGAACATATATACTTCCATCACTAGCCAACAGATTCTGAATAAGCGTTAATCGCTCATATATCATTGTAAGATAGCTATCTACACCTTTACCCCAAGTATCTCGATAAGCGATTTCTTCAATAATGCTTGGTTTTTTAATAAATGATTCTTGATCCCCGATTTCTATAGGCATTGAGAAATCGGCACCCACATCAAAAGGCGGATCAATGTATACTAGCTTTACTCCTCCAATAGCTTCAATTTCACGCCTTAGATAGCCAGATTGCAGAGAAGAGAGCACAAGTTTATTCTCACCCCATATAAGCTTATTAGCCCACATATTTCTTGAGCGAGAAGCAATATTTAATTGATTTAATTTAGGAGTGTCTATATGTTCAATTGCTTGAAATGGCAATTCTGCTTTGCAGATGTTGTTATTTTTACCTGGCCAAATTAATTCGGATTTATGGCAAGAATTGAATAAGCGAAATCGGTAATCCTCTGGAAGAGTTTCTCCCTTTTTGAGGAAATCAACAATATTCCTTAGTTCATCATCGGACAATGGATCTACAATTTTTGGCATTATTCAACAATCCATGTTCTATTATATTAAATGTGTCGGCCAAAAACTTAAAAACTGTAGAACAGCGAATTTTTTCTCCAGGATCCAATATGTAACCATTGATATTTGAAGACTATTAATGAATTGACTTTTAACATTCCTTATTCTAAATTCTAGAATTAAGAATGGATGTGGGATAAATGCTTAAACCTCAGGATATTGTAGTTTTAGTTAAACTATTGGCATATCATCCAGATAAAAATTGGTCACAACATAGTATCGCGCTTGAGTTATGTCTCAGTCCGTCTCAGATAAATAGTGCACTCAAACAATTAGTTACAGCAGGATTAATTACTCCTTATCAACCTCCTATTAAGCCACAGCCTATTATTCAAGCTTGTGAGGAGTTCTTTTTTCATGGCTTAAAATACGTTTTTCCCGCTAAATTAGGAGAGTTGGTTCGTGGTACTCCCACCAGCTATGCTGCACCAGTTTTAAAAGAGCACATTGTAATGGGTCATGATCCAATTCCTGTTTGGCCTTATGGCGAAGGGAAGGAGCGTGGTCTTGCACTGAAGCCTTTATATCACTCCGTTCCTGAAGCTATAGCTAAACACCCAGATCCATTGTTTTATGATTTGCTAGCATTAATTGATGCTATTCGTTCTGGTCGAGCAAGAGAAAGGCAAATTGCTGCACAGAAAATATCCATGCTACTGAGATCAAAAAACTGATCAGTGAGTTGTAAAAGCATAAGTTCCATTTTGGAACCTATGAATGATAGTTGATTTAGGCGGTAAAAGGCATATAAAAACAGTGTGGAAAAATTTTTGAAGACCATTTAGAGCAAGTCCTCGAAATGGTTGGAGTTATTACATATGATGTGTCCCAAATTGACGTAAAATTCATGTGTGCTATAATTTAAATAAGTCCTAAATCGGCGAATTATCATGACAGTAAAATATAAAGACAGCATAGAATACAAGGCTCTCCAGCGTATTAAGAAAATACGCAGTAATATTGTGCTGCGCCAAGATCTTATGGATCTCGGGTCCTATCGCCAGATTAGTCGTATTTTTAAAAAACTGATGGATGAGAATAAGCTGGTTAAAATTGGAGCTGGCGTTTATGCAAAAGCATATTTATCAGAAATGCTCAATGTACCTATTATTCAAGGTGGCTTTGATCAAGCTTGCAAAGAAGCCTTAACTAAAAAAGGTATAAAGTGGGAGCTTAGTACAGCAGCTAAAGAGTATAATGCAGGTCTCACCACTCAAGTTCCTGTTCGTACATCTGTCCGATTAAAAAGCCGCTATCGAGGAACGTTGTCTTTTGGCAAAAGAAAATTAATTATGGAGAAGCAAATTAATGCTCGATAGTTCTATGTTTCAATATATTGAAACCACTGCAAACACTTTAGATTTGCCCGAGTCTGTTATTGAAAAGGATTATTATGTTACTCAGGTAATTCAATCCCTTTCCACCGTAGAAAATGAATATTTCCGTTTGGTATTTTGCGGCGGTACTTGTTTGGCTAAAGCGCACAAGGTTGTTCAGCGTAAATCTACCACAGATGGTTTTAGCAAATCCTATTTGTTGAAAGAACTTAAGGCTTTTCGGCTTGAGCTTCAATCAAACTTTGCAATTCCTAATCTTACAGCAAGTGAGCCAGTGGTGCGTAATGAGGGAAAGTATTCACGGGTTGAATTTTTTTATCCTTCAGAGTTTACTCGTAATGCGACTTTAAGACCTCATATACTCTTTGAGTTCACATTATCAAATATTCGCTGTGATGTTGTGACACGCTCAGTAAAAACACTAATGGAAGACACCTTTCCCAGTTTAAGCTTATTTCCTCAAAGCCAAACCCATTGTGTTGCTGTACATGAAACAGCGATTGAAAAATGGGTGGGTTTAACTCGACGCATTATAGCTATTGAACGAGGGTATCACTTTGATGACCAATCATTGATTCGTCACGTTTATGATCTCAATGCTATTGAATCGGTCGAACCTATTCCTGATGATTTTTTAATGCTGGCTAAAGAGGTTGTCCTAACTGATGCACAGCAATTTAAAAATCAAAATCCTGAATATGCAGCCAACCCAGTAGATGAAATTAATCGTTCGCTTGATCTTCTGCGTACCAAACCTTTATGGCGAGAGAGGTATCAAGATTTTATTGAAAATATGGTGTTTAATCCTAGCTTAGCCACTGATTATGATAAAGCTATTAATGTGATTGCGGATCTTAGCAAAAAAGTCATTTCCTACTTACACTAAGAGTGAATGGGGGTACATTTGGGGGTATATTTTTATCATCTATAAAAATAACCTTTTAAATACAACAAATTAACCGTCAAATTAAATAGCCGCCGCCTCCACCATATTAACTTCCATAGACAAAAGTCTTTCCCAATTACGCTATTTGCTCCCTGAGCTTAGTAACAGGTCTTTGGGATCAGAGCTTGAATTTTGATCGTTGAATACAAAATTCAAGCCCTAACTCCGGACTCCCTTTTTTAAGAATAATTAATTCTTGTTAAAGCCTCAGCTTGATGATTTGTAAGATATTTCTCACATTATTTACCTAATTTGTCTTAATGACGAGCATCAGCAATTAAGTCATACTGGCATCATTGGAAGTTGCAAATATCTAGGACATGATGTCCGTGAAAAGGGAGCCAGCACAAGGATGTGCTGACACAGGAAGTGAAATTTGCAACTTACCAAACCAATTTAATCGTCCAGTACATCCCCCTTCTTAATCACCCCATAGCGAATACCTACAATAATCGCACTGGTTATATTTCTGCATCCTAATTTTTTAAAGATAGCTTGCCGATATTGAGTCACTCGTCGCATGGAGACCTTTAGAAACGCTGCAATTTCTTTCAGCCCTTTGCCTTGGGCGGATAAGTAAAGACATTGTTTTTCCTGCTCACTTAAACGCAGGTCGAAACAAATCGGTAGTCTTATCCAGGTATTGGAAAGCAAGGCCTGGATTTCGGCTAGCTGTTTGTGGGTAGGATTACTATTCCCTAAATAGTCCAGGTAATTTTTTGCAAAGACTTGAAAGAAGGGACTATTGATTAAATTCGTTTCCGTTAAGGTTTCTCGCTTTGTTTTCACCATTATTCTTTCCTTTATTTTTTAAAGGTGTGACTTAGCACAGGAATTATTGAAAAAATAATTCCTGTGTCTCTAGTCGCTGAAATAATTAAGATTTTTAGTTAATAGCAAATTAAAGCACGCTATAAACCATGCTCCTAATGTTCAACCGGTGTAAATAATGGGAAATTTTGGTGGCTTCTTACGGACATGCCATTGAAATACAAAACTGAAATAGACTAAGATTCGTTTAGCCATAATTTATCCTTGTCGATAGATTGTGGTTAGCTGGTAGTAGGGACGCCAATCCCTTCTATCAGCGCTTATTGCATTTAAACACGTCAAACGCAGATTTATACTATTTGATTCTTGAGTGTCTTGCAATTGAATTTTAATTGCAGGGCACTACAGAATTTTTACTTCCTGCTTCTACCTCTTTAGGTCTTTTCAAATAAACATTCTTTAGCCGCTTCTTACTTATAGACCTGATAAATACTGCATACATGACTTCCTTTTTAAGTAGCTTTTTTTCAATCCGTAAAAGAAATAACGTTTTGAAGCTCAAGCACTGACCCAGCATTCCTTTTACGGAAATAATTATTAGGGGCAGAAATGAGTTATGAAAATATTTGGGATGCGATTGCTGATACAGCTGGGGAATCAGCTAATATGCAAGCGAAAGCCGAATTGATGCGCCAAATTGTAGCGATTATTAAAAAAAATGGTTGGAAACAAGTTGAAGCAGCTCAAGATTGCGGAATTACCCAACCCCGCTTAAATGATATGTTACTAGGCCGCATTTCTCGATTTTCATTAGATGCCTTGGTAAATATTGCAGCGGCTATTGGGCAACGGGTGCATATTGAATTGGAGGAAACATAACCACCGGCACCAAAACAACCTTATGTGCAGACAATTAAAGATAAACACATTGCAACGTAGGTCGGGGCAGGGCTTGAATTTTGACGCCTTATTCCCTGTTCGTTTTGAACTGTTGCAACTTTTGCAACAGTCTCAATTTTGTTCAGTGGAGAAAGTAAAATATCGGATTAACGGTTGACCCGATTGATCCCGCTTTTTAGTTAAGGAATCACAATTTAAGTTTAAGCTTTTCCAGATCGTCTGCTACGCGCCGTGTTGCTTCCTGACCTTCGCGAATCGCTTCTTGCGCGCGATCGAATTCCATAAGACCGATATGGCTAAGCTTTGGTGTGATGAGCACGTCAGGCGGATCTTCTGCCATGCGCGAGTTGGTGATGCGCTCCTGCATAATGTTAATAGAGCCAGCGATCACATCGAAGAGACCGGGTTTCGAAATGTTCTTCTTACGCAGGGAGGAAATAAATGACGCTAGCCTGATATCGAAGTCAGCTTTCAGCTTGGCTCCCCAGGTAGCAATTGTTGGATTATTCGTTTCAGCATAGTCCAATTGCTTTTGGTTGTCTTGATTGTCAGCGGCTACATCGCTTTGATCGAGGGAAAAATGTCTGCCGACGAGATCACTATTGAGGTTCACGGCGATGATGGAATCAGCACCCATCGCACGTGCCAGCGAAATAGGAACCGGATTAACCAGGCCGCCATCCAGCATAAGATCCTGATGTAAGGCAACAGGGGCAAAAATTCCAGGTAAGGCGATGGAGGCTCGCACGGCATCGAGTAAGGAGCCCTCCCGTAACCAGTGCTCTTTTCCATTCAAGAGCGATGTGGCAACACAGGCAAAGGGAACGTTCAGATCCTCGATATTAAGGTTGCCCAACCGTTTTTCAATGGCCATCATCAGCGCTTTCCCTTGGATAAAACCGCCGCCCGTCATGTGGAAATCGAGCAATTTTAGAATGTCCACGCGCTTCAGTGTGAAAATCCATTCTTCAAACTCGTCGAGGTGACCTGAGGCATATGCGCCCCCGACCACAGCACCGATGGATGAACCTGCAACCAGATCTGGTTTAATGCCCATGGTTGCCAATTCACGGATGACGCCTATGTGTGCCCAGCCGCGTGCTGATCCGCTGCCAAAAACGAGTCCTATTTTGCGTCTTGCCATATGCCCCCCATGCTCTGGCATGCTTACTCCTGCCGCCAGGCGAATGGTAACTTTTTGATAGGATATCTATATCAACAAGTAGCACAGGGAATCAACTAGATAACGAATCAGTGGGGTCAGGGCTTGAATTTTGATCGTTAAATACAAAATTCAAACCTTGCCCGCTTAGTTCCTTTAGAAATCAATTAGATGCTTAATATTATGAACGCCGCCAATTTAAATTCATTACTATCTACTCCTGCAAGTTGGGTCGCGACCCAACCTACTTGATTATGCCGTTTCATAAGCAATCTATTGCTGATTAATGAAATTTTTGCTGATGATGCCTGCATTCGTTGTTCGCGATTCGCGAATAGCAAATAACAATGGAATGGAGGCTAAAGATAGGTCGGAGTCAGAGCTTGAATTTTGATCGTTGAATACAAAATTCAAACCTTGCCCGCCTAGCTCCTTTAGAAATCAATTAGATGCTTACTATTATGAACGCCGCCCATTTAAATTCATTACTATCTACTCATGCAAGTTGGGTCGCGACCCAACCTACTTGATTATGCCGTGCCAACCTATAGCAGCTTCGGGCTTACACTCAGTACGGTAGTCTCACGGAAATTAATTACTTGATAACCAACTTACAAAACAAATTAACAGCCTCCATCTGGCCAACACTATTTGCTATCGTATCAAGCAGCATCGGGCTATATGTCACAACCACCAGGCACTGTGCACGTGAAATTGCCACATTAATCCGATTCTTGTTAAACAAAAAATCAATACCCCGGGGTGATTCGTTCGCATTACTGGCGCACATACTTAAAAAGACAATCGTCGCTTCCTGCCCCTGAAATTTATCCACGCTGCCCACTTTGGCTTGTTTGCCTAACGCTTGCCGTAACTTATTCACCTGATGGTTATAGGGGGCTACAAACAGCATATCGTCCCAATCAATCAACTGCTCTGTACCATCTTTCGCAATAAATTGACGTCCAAGTAACTCGTTTGCCAGTTCTACTATACGTTCTACTTCTTCATCACTGGACTGCGTATTGCCTTCATGAATAACAGGAACAGGGATAATCCCAGTCTCCTGATTCAATATTCCTTGATAGCCTTCCGGCACCACTATACGCCGGCGATCATTATCAGGTTCTGATTCCAGTTTTCCTTCATAAATCGCCTCGCTGATAAACTGGTTTACTGCCGAATGCATGCGGTAGGTGGTTCCAAGAAAAACCCCCATGGTTTCAGGAATAGTCGGCGTGGAATGCAGTAAATAATCAAGAATGGACAATCCGCTTTCTTCTGGATGACTGCCTTGTGAGGGTTGTCCCAATTGCATTTGGTCGCCCATTAAAATAATGTTCCTGGTCGCCCGGCTCATCCCAATCAAATTGGCAACACTAACCTGGCCTGCCTCATCAATAAAAAGATAATCAAAGGCTTGCTCAAGCTCTGCTCTTGCAAATCCCCATGCCGTGGTACCAACCACATAGGCAGCCTGCAAACTGCCTGCAATCGCTTTGTTCTCGAATATAGTGATTCCGAGCTCAGATAACTCATTATCCGTATTTTTGGTACAGGCGAAACTGGCTTGAATGTTTTCATCTTTGCAATATTTAGCAGTACTTACCAATAAATGATTAATGGCCTTATGGCCGTTTGATGAAATACCGATGCGCTTGCCAAGCTTTAAAAGCTCGGCAATGACATGTTTTGCCGTGTATGTTTTACCAGAACCAGGAGGGCCTTGAATCGTAAGATAACTATTCTCCAAATTCTTGATGGCGGAAATAATTTGGTTCAGCCGCTCTTTGGGCTCATGGCTGGGTGCAATTAGCGCTCCATGCGTTAACCCTGTAATTCTGGGTGTCCTTCGCGTCAGAAAATCATAAATGGCCGTATTTTCTAATCGACCTTGCTCAAAGGCTTCAGCGACAGCTGCAATTGCCGTTGGGATGGGCTCTGGATTAATAGACTCATCTGGAATTAAGGTCACAACAGGTTCTAATATTGCGCCCGTTTTTAATACAATGAACCCCTCACCAAGATTCGATTCTTCTTTAATGAATTCAACGCTGATGGTTTTGCCATTAGCACGTTCTTGTCCCAAGACGTTATATTTCTCCGCAGCAGCTTTAAACTCCTGATTTGGATCAAAGGAGTATTCATAGCAAAGGTTTGTGTCTCCTGGTTTGAATTTATAGGCGGGCCTCTCTGTTCGTACACAGTGTGCCAGGCAATCGGTATCGTCAAATAACTCATCGTCACTCGCCCCTAACCGGTCAAACAAGCGCCAGTACATTGGCTTTTTTTCCCTGCGGTGGAATTCTAGAACCCAGGCAAAAAGGCTGGCAATTTTAGCTTCGTCTTCCAAGCCCTGTGCTTTCAATTCAATTGCTTTTTGAAACAATCTGTCGCGTAAGATCGTGCGTTCAGTAACCTTTTCATTTTCCGGTGCGGCAACGATTTCTGTTTTTCCGAGGTAGGTAATACCCTTTTCCAACTGACGTTCGCGTAACCACTCAACCAGCTCTTGAGTTGAATTGCAGTCATCAATGTTGTAATCGCGGATAGACTTTAATAGGTTTGAGGTTTCCCACGTATCGCCGTCTGGTGATTCACGCCAACGCTCATAGACGACAATAGAATCACCGCCAGAACCTATCTCCGTATCGCGCTTGCCACGATAAAGATGCTCAACGTTTTTGATAGAATAGCGCGGTTCACCTAACAATAAACTGCCTTTGACAATTTTGTACAGATCAACAAAGACTTCGTTTCTAAGCAAGGTATCCACCATGTCTTCGCAAATGCCGTATCGTCCCATCAGCTTACGACATGCGGCTATTTCATAATTGGCATAATGATAAATATGCATGTGCGGATCGCGTTGCCAACGCGCAAATGCCCATTCGATGAATGACCTAAATGCAGTCTTCTCCTGATCTTCATCGTGTGCCCAAAAATCCTTGTATTGGCGAATGCCTTTATCATCCAAATAAACAATACCCCATAAATATTCCAGCCCGCCTTCTTCGAGAGGGAATCCTTCGATATCAAAATAAATGTCTAATGGGGACGATGGCGGGAGTAAGGACAAACCCATTTTTTTATCGGACTCATGCGGCAGAAGTTGATAAAGTGGTGTGTCACAGCCTTTGCTGTTCTGTTGAATGGTGGCCTGAGCTTTGAGTCTGGCGAATACGTCCAGATTTATCCCTTTTACCCGTTCCAAAGATGTTACAACCATACTCTGCATGGTATCAATGCCAGCTTTATTCAATTTCTTAATTTGTTGCCTGGTTATCGTAGCGATTTCAGACAGGTGATCGGCTTCAACCAATAATGCTTGGGCATACTCAGACCAGCGTCCCCAACTACCGGAATCAGCAGGATTCGGGCGATGTTCTGGGGAAAAATTTTGATGGGTTTGCAAAAATCGCTGTTTCAAATTGAGGTAATAGAAAAAATAATCATTGGTCGAAAAGCGCATCGATTCACCAGTACCAATCACAACCACTACGTTATTTGGCCTTCGTCTCTGTACTATTTCCAGCATGTCAGCATAGCAACAAAGCTGTACCAAAAAATGAGGCTTGACTGTTTTTGAGAGCTTTGTATCCCAAATTTCATAATGAAAATCACCCAAGCCGCTTTCACCGTCTACTTTCACTAAAAAATCGGCATACCCTTTAAACGGCAAAGCTGAAAGAACTGCCTGATAGATTACATCTGCCCCTGATTTCATGGCGCTAATAGTGTCAGCAAAGGCATGCCCCGTCTTTTCAATTTGGGCAACGGTTAATTGGCGGTCAATAAAATGGTTTAAAATCTTTTGCTCAAGCGCCATCCCTTTCTGTTGCAAGACGGACAGCAATTCATCTGTTTCATCAGCAAGCGTAAGTGCCTTTGGTTCCTGCAGGGCGAAATGCTCCATCCAGGACGCAAATGGGCTTTCAAGAAATAGCGTTAAATCGGAGGGTGAATAGATGATTTGATCGGTTTCAATATACAAGCAGTTCTCCCACAGAACTAAAGCTAGTTAATAACTTCTCCACCTCTTTCCAAGGTAATCGACTGCCAGATTCTTTCATTCTCTGAAAAGCAACTCGTGCAACTTCAACGGTAATTTTTTTGTCCTCAAGCATCTGTTTAACAAGCCATATAGTGCCATGCACTTCAACATTCAGGTCTTTGGCTGCATCACGCAGGGCTTTATCACCTGTTAACAACTGGCTATCCTCGTGTTTAGCAAGTATTAGTGCAAGCATATCGTTAACACTTGGTCTCAAATATTTTTGGTGAAGACTATAAGCTTCTGCAACTAAATCACCACTCATTGTTTTGCATATTAATCCAAACTGCAATAAATGGGCATGTTGTTCCTCTAACTCTTCAGAAAATAAGGTGTCGGGTACTGCGAATTGGTATGACAAGCTAAACATCGCGCTCGTTAAATCGCCACACTCAATATCAATTAATACGCATGCATCACTGATGACAAGCAACATCCTGGCTCTTCCATAGCACGCAAAGACCTAAATGATTCAAGCGGCATATTCATTAGTTCAGCGGCTTTAGATTCACCAATATATTGTTCGGCAAGGGCATGAAAAATCATTTGCTCAAAAATGCGAGTTATTTCTTTGGGGTATTGTTCCCCCGGTTCTTTTTTTGACCATCCACGATCATTAAATTCCGCACGTATTTGACGATAAATATTATTAGAAATAATGCCAGTTTCTTCCGCTCGGTGCAGAATACTAGTCATGCTAATCCCAAATTCTTGCTTTAATAAACTCAGTTCACGTGGCTCAATTGAATTGCGGTGTATTCCTAAAACGTTTATAAGAGACTGTTTTGGCAATAAAAATGCACCTGCAAATCTATTGCAGCAACTCTCAATATCCAAACTATCCTCAAGACGGCTATCTAATAGAAGGTGACCCAGTTCATGCGCTAAAGTAAATCGTTGCCTGTCACCTGGGCTTTGGTTACTAACAACGAAAATAGGAATTTCATTGACCTTGACATAAAGCCCATCAATTTTTGGATACTGTTCATTGTCAATTTGAAATACTTTTATACCGTTCTCTTCAAATATATCAATTAAATCAGGAATAGGATCCGAGCCCAAATTCCATTGCTTGCGGATCTGATCGGCTAATTTTTCAACATCCTCAATCTGATTGACTATCTTAGGTAAGTTCTTAATGGAAAATGGTTGAACTGGTGGAGTTGGGAATAATCCTTCAAGTTCAACACGGCGTTCAATTTGATCTAATACTATTGCGCTGATCTCTTCAAGCTGGCGCGGGGGCATATCAGCGTGCTTCCGATATTGGATATTTTGCAAAGTAAAACGCTCAGGCCTAAAAAAGTACTCCACTTTGACGTGAAGAGCCTTTGCCAGCTTGATAAGAACGTCTGAGGAAGGAGTCACCTCATTATCTTCGTATTTTTTAATGGCAGCATGACTCAGCGCAATTTGCTCTCCCAAATCACGTAGAGACAAGCCAGATGCTTTTCGTGCCCGTTGAATTCTATTGCCTAACATTTCCCAATCCTCGAAGTTTACATTTATAATTATATACTATGTTTTTGTAAACTTTAAATTCCTTGAAAATAAATTGGATAAGCGTTCACTGTTCGCGAACAGCGAACAGTGCATTGGTGGAATTGGTTCAATTTCGAGAGTGATACTCAGCAAAGTGGGTCCTATTTGGGGGATTTTTCAAAAATAACATTCAAATAATTATTTATTATCAATAAATTATATAGCCCATGTTATGGATGCCATCTCCCATAAGCCGTCTTGCATTGACAAAAGTTGCCAAGATGCTAGTTTGGAAAAGCATTCGATATAAAAACGTGTATTCAACTACGGATAGTATTGAAAGGCGGTATAAACATCGTGTTGACAGGTCACGAGAGTAACTCGGCGGTCAATCGATTTAGCTCTAATTCGCAAAGGAGTGCTGAGGTCTATGCAACATAAAGAACATCATCGAATTGAACGAATTGGCTGGTTGCGCGCAGCGGTATTGGGTGCAAACGATGGTATTATTTCTACTGCGAGTTTGTTGATTGGTGTTGCTGCTGCCCACACGCCATACCATGGAATATTGGTAGCAGGGGGCGCAGGATTAATTGCGGGTGCCATGTCGATGGCTGCAGGGGAATATATATCGGTCAGTTCTCAAGCGGATACAGAAAAATCGGCTCTGCAACGTGAAAAGAAAGAACTGGAGACGAGTTTACCCAATGAAATTGAAGAGCTAACCACTGTATACATCAACCGCGGATTAGAACCTGACTTGGCAAATATCGTTGCAAGGCAATTGATGGCTCACGATGCATTAAGCACACACGCTCGCGACGAGCTTGGCATTACCGAAATAACAAGTGCACGCCCCCTTCAGGCAGCCCTGTTTTCCGCTGCCAGTTTTACTCTTGGTTCCTTATTACCGCTATTAACCCTTTTTTTTGCTCCCCAGCCTTATCTTATTTTAACCCTATCCGTGATGGCGGTTCTATTTCTGGCCTTACTGGGAGGCGTGGCTGCAAAGGTTGGCGGAGCCCGAATAATAGTAGGATGCTTACGGGTTGTGGTTTGGGGAAGTCTGGCAATGATTGTGAGTGCGGGTATTGGTTCCCTTCTGGGCATAGCGGTATAAAACCGCCTGATGATGGGGTCCATTAGACCTTAATCTAAACCAGTATTTAAAAGTTAAACGCCCTACTTAAGCGCATTTATTAATCTTCACCGAGTCACTTGGAAAGCCTATGGAAGAACCCCCAACCATAGGCTATACTTTTTTTTACTGTTATCAAAAGTGAGACACATATCATGGGACAAGGGACTCCAATGGAATTGGTAAAAATTAAAAAAATCGTTGCTGAGATTCAAGAATTTCCAACCAAGATTGATTCCGCAGAGCAGGCTAAAAATGCACGGCACTTGCTGCGAAAATACGCCTTATTATCCGAAAAGATCGAGAGAAATGTTTTAATTGGTGCTGCACATCAAAAGGATCTTGCTAAAATTCGTACCGACGAGTTCAAAACCATACGACGTACATTAAAAGAAAAAGCAAATTCAATCCTGCATGCACACGACAGCAAGAAGGCTCCAAGTGAAAAACCGGCGAAAAAAACCGCCGCAAAAACAGCAGCCCCTAAAAAAACCGCAAAAGCGGCTGACTCGTCAGTTGCAAAAGAAGCAAAAGCCACAAAGGCGTCTGCTTCAAAAGAGACAGGCGCAAAAAAGACCGTGAAAAAAGCATCACCTAAACCTAAAAAAGAAGCTGCCCCTAAAGAGAGCAAATAATGGGGTTCTCGCAAAAATGTTGATACGCCTCAATGCGTGCACCGATGAAACCGTGAGCGAGTCATGACACAACAGTCTTGACTCGCTCATGCAACTCCCTAACTGATTATTGAATCAATTAAAAACCACCGGGAAGGTTAATGCTTCCAGCTTTATCCGGTGTTGCAGGGGATGAATTAATAAAACAGCCCTTTGATTTGTCGTTGATGGTAGAGACGACTCCATCCTTGCCAATTGCCAAAGTACAAAGGTTGCTATTGCTGCCTGTGATAGTCATCACAGAAGGGCCTGCAACATTTTTCACCAGACAGGCTGGGTTCTTCGTGGCCGGATCAGGGCAGGTCATACTATTGTTGATCAGCACCGGTTTAAAAGGATAACCCACATAGACTACGTAGGAAAACCGGTCAGCCGGTGGCGGGGGCTCCTCTTTGCCGCAAAGACCACCCTTCATTTCTCCGGGTTGTATATTCTCCAGACGGCAAACAAAACCACCTTCCTGATAAAAATTCACGTTTCTTACTGACGTTCCATGATTGTATGCGACCACATAGGTATTATCCCCGGCACCAAAAACGGCATACGCTGGTGTATCTGCGCGATAAGAGGTATTTAACGACCCGAGCGCTTTTAAGTTTTGAATCCAGTAATAAATACTGGGTTTAGACTCACCAGGATCGGGGGTGTTCCCTTGCACATCGAAATACTGGGTGTAATATTGCGATGCCTTGGCAGGATCGCCTAAAGCCAGGTATTTCAACAAAGTACCGCAATAAGCAGAATTTGAAGCATCACCAGAACAGGGATTTTTAGCATCCTCCCTATAGACCTTGGTCACAAAATTGGGGTCATAACCAAGATAAAACGATCCGGCATTGATGGGTAATGTATTGGAAGCAAGATTTTGATAATAACAAGGTTGGCCCGCGCAGAAATAAGTTGAGCGATCCAGCTTCCCGCCCCAGACATTTCCGACCAACAAATAGTTTTGTCCGGTGCTGCTATTCGACCATCCTGTAGGGAAAACACCGGAACCAGGGTTTTGGTTAAAATGATAATGATTCAACCCTTGTTCTTCAGTAGTATAAAGATACAAGCCTGTTTCAAGTAACTCTTGAGGGGAAGTCGTATCGCCATCAAAACTAATCCCTTCGGTATTTAAGCCCCATAAAATAATGGCCTGGGCTAAATTCATAAACTCAGCACTGTCTTCTTCATTGACGTTATCAAAGCTATAAGGCATGCCTAATGCTGATGATAAACCTGCATAAGGATCAAAACTTCTAAAATGCGGAAACCTGGTTGCTTCGCCCTCGTCCCCATAGTTGTAATTGCAAATATCGCGAATAAGCAAATTAACCATGCCGCCATAGGCTTGTGCCCATGCTTTATCAAATTGCGCAATGGTCGCCGCACCATCAATTAAATAACCCCAGTGAAAAGAATGATCGGTTAAGGTAGTCGCGGTGAAGAAACCACTTGGAAACCCCATCATCGTATACCATTGGCTATTATAGGCATAAAACCAGGCACCCTCAGCACGCGGGCAATCCCCGGCACCACCGGGACAAGGATCGGTATAATTTAAGCCAGTGAGAAAACTGGTAACCTGCTTTTTTAGATCGGTTAGCAAGCTATCTCGAATTTTCTGATAGTTGGGATTAGTAGGGGATGTCCCCATTAACACATTGGCTATTTTTATCAGCTGAGCTTCCCTACCTAATAATTTTCCTGTGGCATAGGTATCTGTCCAGGGATTTTTAGAGTCCAGGTGAGGATCCGGAGGGAGTGTAAAGGAATAACTTGCGATTTTATCCAGCTCCGCCTGGCTTAACCGATTGGGTAGCACAGGCAAGACACCATGAAACCCTACTTCAGTAGAAAAAGAAGACTTATCTCTGATTCCTGAAGGCACCACATAAGCATGCATAGTCCCTTTTAATGTCTGAATCGTGCCTTTATCACTGGCACACTCATCCTGGAACAAGCATCCTGCTTTTTCGCTGTCACTCATGTTTTTAATCTGCCAGGGATAGAGAAAAACCAGTGGTTGTTTCTTTAGTGAGGCATTCGGATAGACCGTTTGTGAATCAAAATTAAAATGGGTAATCACTTTTGCATTATTTTTATCGTATTCGTAAGTGATCGAGGTACTTTTGATAAAGGTAGAAGCATAGGGCTTCAATTGATTTGCTATCTCAACCGCCGATGAATCCGAAGAGGCAGGGATAACAGCTATCGAAAAATAGCGATTAGCTTCTGCGGTCTGAATGGTAGTACTCGGAACAATATTGCCGCTTCCTCCCTGATTAACAGGGACAATCACAGACCCTGAAGTGGTTTTCCAGGGTACGACTGCTGTATCAGGATTTGAGAAATAAGCATAATACCGGTAGCCCGAATCAGAGGCATTCTTTGTTTTAAATACGCTAATCCCCTTGTCCTGACTTAATAATTTTGCATCTTGCGAATTAGTAAACTGGAGATAAGAGGTCGTTTGATTGTTTTTCTTCTCAACAAAAATGAACGGGGAGCCCTCTACCACATTGGCAACGAGAAGAGGTGTATTATTACGTGCCCAGCCTATAGAGACCATCCAATCAGAATAGTCAGCAACTAACGGTGCAGTCCCCATCAAATCGCCGGTAGTCACTGTTACATCGAGTGTATTGTCATAACCACGGTCAACATGCACATTGTCCACTTTGGCATTTTGCAAAGGAATCCCTAAAGAAACACCTCGTTCTGTCAAACGTACAGAAAGCGGATTGGGAATTAATAATAAGGGATTGAGATAATCACTATCCTGTATTTGTCCAGATGCCTTATCCACAGCTAACATAGGCGTCCACCAAAGCCCCGTTGTTGTGGGTTTATTACCCAAGCCAAACTGACTCCCCTGAAATACTGATTTTAAGGTTGAATAGTTGTTGATTAGGGGATAACCCGCATCCTTTGAGACACGCCCAGGATATTTTTGTGCGAGCTTTTGAATTTGTTGTTCGTCGTAATAAATCCCTTTACCAAGCTGTGTCGCACTATGAATTGCATGACTATGTGAAAGAATAATTGCGGTCGTTAAGAGGAAAATTTTTTTGGTTGTGTTCACCTTTGTATTCATCCCTGTCATCGATATCTTCTCCTGTTTTAAAAAATAAACTTCTGAATTCAATAGGTTGATCTTTCATGATAACTGCATTCTGCATGGAATGCACCCCAACGTCGTGGATAATAGCAGGCGTGTTTGGAAGATAGAGGGGAGGGCTATTCGATATTCTTGGGGAAACAGTTCCCAATCTGCGTCAATGGTTGCCAATCAAATTCGAATATTAATAAACTGCCAGGGATCACTGTGGTCAATATAGGTATTATTTGAATCGCCTCTGTCTCGCAGGGGAGTCCAATCGGTATAATAACCATCAACTTTACCAAGGTAAGGCAAGGCTAAACTCAATACATACTCATGGTCCATATCTTCAGGCTCTATAATTCCACGTTCCGGATTTTTAATCGCCCAAATCATACCGGCTAAAACGCCAGCGGCAACTTGTAAACTGGTCGCATTATTGTGGTTAACCAACTCTCTGGCTTCATGGATGGATAGATGAGAACCATACCAATAAGCTCCTTTTTTATTCCCCATGAGTAAAACGCCGAGTTCATCCGAGCCATCAACAATGTCGTTTAAAATAATTCGTTTTTCATTGTGAGGCAGGTATTGTCTTTGCACGAGCTCTTTTAAAGATAAAATAGCATCAGGGCAAAGATGATACGCATAATGGACTGTTGGCCTGTAATACACTTTATCCTCTTTGTTTAACGTTAAATACTCTGCAATCGATAAAGACTCTGCGTGCGTAATTAAAAACCCGTTAATCGGACCAGCGTTTGGGGTCCAGGTACGGACTTTCGTCTCTGCGCCGGGCTGACTAAGATATATTCCACACTTGGAACCAAAGTCGTGATGATTTGCATCGTGAGGCCAATGCCGCTCATGACTCCCCCAGCCCAATTCAGCAGGCCGCAGCGCTTCCAAAATTAACGCATCAACTGACCAGGTATTGATAAATTCATTCTCTTTTTTAACGCGAGAGGAAATCTGCGTATCACGTTCAGAAATATGGATGGTTTTTATATCAAGATCGTGGGCCAATTGCGCCCATTCCACCGCTTTTTTCGGCAGCTCCCTTTCCAGCCCATTATCTTTGGCCACATTCCATAAGGCTTGTTTAAGGAAGTGGGATACTAGCCCAGGATTGGCTCCATGTCTTACGACTGCGGTAGGCCCCTTCTTTCTAAGTTGCAGGGTCGCATCACGCAACGCATAATTAGAAAGGAGTTGGCTGTTATCGCTATACCTGTCTTCCCAACATTCAGCGGCAGCATCCAAATATAATATTCCATTTAAATGGCAATATTTTATTAAATCAATACTGGATACGCCTACCGATAAATTTAACAAAAAATCACCCGGCCTAAGAATAGAAGATAACAATTCCTGGTAGTTATTTTCGGTCACCGCAATTTCTTTGAAAGAGACGCTATAATTTTTTGCCACCTCTGCACCAAGATTATGCTTTGACAGAATGTGAATTTGGGAGGGATCTAATTTAAAATATTGGAATAAAAGAGGTAATATTGCTTGGCCAATACTGCCGAATCCAAGAATTAGAATCTTATTTTTATAGACTATTTGAGTCACAGATTTATCCATAAATTATCCTTCAAATAGACGATCTATTGATAATTATTTAAAGTATGGATTTAACAACACACTTCAGAATTTTTATCGGTTTAAATTTAACTTTCCTCACTTTGTCTTAAGTATAGTTCACAAAAATAATCTGTTTTAAATTTTTAAGTTAATAAAATCGTTAGTTGAAAATAATCCTCCTCCGCTGATGAAAAGCTAACCGCGTTTACTGGCTTGGATTTGATATCTATAATAGATTTGATGAAACTTTCTTTTTAAATTTATCCAGATTGACTTCGTTGGGAGATTGGAAACCAGTTTGCGACAAAACCAATTCGGCTGACAAAGGAACTGATTACAGGCAATAAAAAAGGACTTGGTCAATGAAAAGTTATCAAATGTATATTGATGGAAAATTTACATCAGCTCAAAGCGGGGCCACTCGCGATATGATTGATCCCGCTAATGGCGAACTGATTGCAAAAGTTCCAGAAAGTGCCAAGGAAGATGTGGTGATTGCGATCAAGGCTGCGCGAAGGGCTTTCGATGACGGTGTTTGGAGAAAAACATCGGCGCTTGATCGAAGTAAACTATTATTCAAAGTTGCTGATTTGATTCGTGCCAATGCAAAAATGTTAGCCGAGCTGGAAACGCGAAACTGTGGAAAGCCTTTGGCTGAAGCAGAATATGATGTGTCCGATGCAGCCAATTGTTTTGAATTTTACGCTGGGCTCGCTACTAAAATTCATGGCGAAACCATGTCGGTTCCAGCGAACTCGTTCAGTTATGTTGTCCGTGAGCCAATCGGTGTGTGCGGACAAATTATTCCCTGGAATTTCCCGCTGCTTATGGCCGCCTGGAAACTTGCCCCAGCACTTGCAGCAGGAAATACCGTCCTGTTAAAACCGTCAGAACTGACACCGCTCACAGCCCTCGAGTTATTTAAACTGATTGATCAATGTGGATTTCCAGCGGGTGTAGTGAATCTTATTACTGGTCCGGGTGCAGGCGTAGGCGAAGAATTAGCAACGAATTCGCTGGTAGATAAAGTTGCCTTTACTGGTGGGACAGTGACCGGAAAAAAAATAATGCAGGCCGCTACGGGAAATTTGAAACGAATCTCATTAGAGCTTGGCGGAAAAAACCCAAATATTGTATTTGCAGACTGTGATCTGGAGATGGCAATTGATGGTGCTCTTTTTGGCGCTTTTGCCAATCAAGGCGAAGTGTGTTCTGCTGGTTCCCGCTTGATCGTTGAGCGCGCTATCCACAAAAAAATAGTGGCCGGAATGTTGAAAAAAATTCCCAATATCAAGCTAGGCCATGGTTTGGACGATGGGGTAAAAATGGGTCCGCTGGTTTCACGTACTCATCGCGAAAAAGTAGAATATTACGTCAAGGTAGGGATTGATGAGGGTGCAAAACTGCTCTGCGGCGGAAACCGTCCTAAAGGGGAAGCGTTTGAAAAAGGATATTTCTTTGAGCCAACTATTTTTGATGAAGTTAAGCCCACCATGCGTATCGCTCGGGAAGAAATTTTTGGGCCGGTACTCGCAGTGATCCCTTTTGATACGGAAGAAGAAGCCATCCAAATTGCAAACGATACTGAGTATGGTTTAGCCGCTGCGGTGTGGACGAAGGACCTGACTCGTGCCCATCGCGTAACCTCACAAATCCGTGCCGGCATTCTTTGGGTAAACCACTACCATCCAACATATAATGAAATGCCCTGGGGTGGGTACAAACAAAGTGGATCAGGTCGCGAATTAGGTTTGTATGGAATTGAAAGCTATCTTGAAATCAAGCAAGTGAATATTAATCTGGATGATGCACCAATTGGATGGTACTAATGAATCGAATTCATATTAAAACACCAATACCAGGACCAAAATCAAAACGATTGATGGAACAGCGTTATAAACACGTTGCGCGAGGTCCGTTTCATACGACTCCTCTCTTTGTGGAGCGAGCAAAAGGTTCGTTTGTAGAGGATGTCGATGGAAACGTATTTTTGGATTTCTCATCGGGAATTGGTGTGGTGAATACAGGACACTGTCCTGATGCAGTAGTCGATGCAATCAAGACACAGGCTGAAAAATTCCTTCATACAAGTTTTAATATTCTTCCTTATGAAAGCTACATCAAGGTCTGTGAAAAATTAAATTATCACACGCCTGGACACTTTGAAAAAAAATCAATCCTGTTGAATTCAGGCGCTGAAGCGGTAGAAAACGCGATTAAAATTGCTCGTGCCTATACCGGAAAACAAGCAGTGATTTGTTTTGATCATGCTTACCATGGCCGCACTTATATGGCGATGACACTGACAGCAAAAAATAAACCCTACAAACATGGATTTGGTCCCTTCCCCTCAGAAATCCATCGTGCTCCCATTCCGTATGAGTATCGCTGGCAGGGAAAAAATTGTGTGGAAGAATGTTTCAATGATTTTTCGGAACTGGTTAATTATCGCGTGGGCGTTGAAAATACCGCGGCAGTGATTGTAGAACCCGTGTTAGGGGAAGGGGGCTTCATCCCATTTCCAGTCCCGTTTTTACAAAAACTCCGTGAGTTTTGTACAGCAAACAACATTGTTTTCATTGCCGATGAAATTCAATCAGGTTTTGGGCGTACGGGAAATCTGTTTGCCATGCAGACCATGGGAGTAGACCCTGATCTGACTACCACAGCAAAGGGGCTCGGTGGAGGAACCGTCATCGCTGCTGTAACAGGAAAAGCTGACATGATGGATGCTGCCATGGTGGGCGGGTTGGGCGGAACCTTTGGCGGCAATCCACTGAGTTGTGCCGCAGCGCTTGAAGTATTCAAACTCTTTGAAGAAGGTGCGCTTTTAAAAAATGTGGCTAATCTTTCAAAAGTACTTCACGCCAGGCTTTCCAGTTTTAAAGAAAACTATAACCTGGTAGGTGATTTTCGAGGTTTGGGTGTTATGCAGGCGATCGAGCTTGTGAAAGATAAAAGCACGAAGGCACCTAATAAAGAGGCGGTGGACAAATTAACAAGATTTTGTTTAGAACATGGACTGGTCATTCTTAGCTGCGGAGGATATGGAAATGTAATTCGTCTTCTCATGCCGCTTTCCACGGATATAAAAGATTTGGAGCTTGGACTTTCTATTATTGAGGACGGACTCAAGACCTTATAACGGTAGGTTGGGTCGCGCCCCACCTTCAAGTAAAAAACTACGCAACGGTGTTTAGAGGGAGATAGTTATGAAAAAAAATGAAGATAACAAAAATGAAGGGATTGGAATTGCGACCATTGTTTTTATTATTATTTTAGCTGTTATTGGGTTTTATCTTCTTTATTCTTATCACCGCCCGGCAGATAGCATCCCTTTGGAGTCACCCTCTCCAGTCTCTGAGAATACCAAGCAATGATATCCCGGAAGTAAATTTCAAAGGGTTATATGGGTTTATTCGCCGACCTTTTTAGGTTGGGTCGCGACCCAACCTACGGACTGGCGTGCAGAATGAACACACAAACTGAGTTTTCAAAAGAAGTGCTAAGGTTAATTAAAGCAATACCTCGCGGGAAGGTTGTAACCTACGGCGATATTGCCAGGCTGGCAGGGCGTCCACGAGGGGCACGTGGGGTCGGATGGCTTCTTCATTCCTGTACTCTAAGTCATCATCTTCCCTGGCAACGCGTGCTAAAATCCGGAGGAGTCCTTTCTTTCCCCACCGGAAGCCCCCACTTTTTACTGCAGAAAGAACTGTTAGAAAAAGAAGGTATTGCCGTTATCAATGGTTATGTTGATTTAAAAAAATATTCTTGGGACGGTGAACCTTGAAGTGGCTCACGCAACCAAGTTATATCAGTGTAGGTTGGGTCGTGACCCAACATTTGAATATTCCAACCTAACCAATTAATCGCAAATCATTGTAAATATCATAAAGTAGGGTTATAAGCCTTTTTATAAAGGAATAGACTAAAATCCAATCTCATGCACTATAGAAGAATAGCAATCCCAGGCGCTACCTATTTTTTTACCGTGAATTTATTAAATAGAAAAAGTGATTTATTAATTAAACAAATTAATAAGTTGAGAGATTCTTTTAAAAAGGTGTTAAATAGCTATCCGTTTGAAATAGATGGCGTAGTCATTCTCCCAGATCATTTTCACATCATGATGACATTGCCCGCTGAAGATAAAAATTATTCATTACGTATAAGGTTAATTAAGGGATATTTTTCTCAACAAATTGTTGCCAGGGAATTCATTAGTCCTGTACGAAAGAAGAAAAACGAAAGGGGAATTTGGCAGCGACGATTTTGGGAGCATTTAATCCGTGATGAAAAAGATTATGAGCATCATCTCAACTACATGCACTATAACCCGGTTAAGCATGGCTATGTAAAAAGGCCGTCCGACTGGCCCTATTCAAGCATTCATCGCGCAATCAGATTAGGAAATTTGCCTGAGAATTGGGCTTATACAGATGCTCGTAGTGAGGGATTATACGGGGAATGAATTTTTTGTTGGGTCGCGACCCAACCTACGACCACACTCAGAAATTTTTGTCAGAACCCAACCTACGACTAACCACACTCAGAAGTTTTTGTCAGAGCCCAACCTGCTGATTTGTTTATTATTTTTTACAAAAGGATAGAGCCTCGATTAAACCTGGACTGGCTCGCACAACCCAATGTAGGTTGGGTCGTGACCCAACCTGGGGATATCATTTGAGACGGATTGCTTACTTTTACTTGCGTTTTGGTAGTGCCACATATAACGAGCCGGAGTGATTTAGTGCATTAGCTTCCAGGCCAGCCTGATCCCCTTCGCCTTTATAGACGTCAACATGAGCGCCTACAATAGCCCCGCCTGCGTCTTGGGCTATACACCATGAAGTCGATTTTTTGCTGTTATAAATAAAATTCATTCCGATAGGGATTACCCGGTGATCGGTTGCGCAGGATACATGGGGCGTTAGAGTAATCTTTTCTGAACCGTAAGGCCCGCCATCTTCTTTAGCAAAAAATACATAGCTTTGATCGCGATTTCGCAAGTCGGCCGCTTTATGGCGGTTACGCGGGTCATCGAGATACTGACGAATCAACTGTTCTGATGCAGCGCTTCCTTTAATTTTTTTAGATACGTTACAACGTAACTTTTCTTCATCGTGGCATTTAGGATCTTTAGCACAACGTTCAATCGTATCAAGGTTGCCGCCGCAGGTTGGATCTTGTGCGCATTGGACGATGCGGCCCAGCATGGTGCGTGGTCTGCCGTTAGCAGCCTCGTAATTGATATGGAATAATTGGCCATCAATGCTTAATGAACCGGAGCCTTCAACCATTAAAAAAGCGGGATCATTGGGATCTTCAACATAAGCGATTATATAGTTTGGATTTAAAGCCCCCTCTTCAATTTCCTTGCGATCGGGGACTACCGAGTAGGTGCCATTAGGATTTTTCATACAAAATCCACGCTCTATTTTGGTAAGCGGGTCTACGCCACAAAGAGGGGCTTTCAAATTAAATTTTTTGCGTTCCAAAGGGGCGCTGACTACACCCGGGTTCCTATAGAGCGGGTATAAAAATGATCCACCGCGTTTGGCGCTGGCCTTCACAGCAGCGGGCGCGTAATAGGCAGTAAATTGAAACTCTCCCTTTTTAAATCCCGCATGATTTTCAGGCCAGCCATCGCTTTTATACCAATCAAATTCGGTTTTAATACGGGTTAAATAGTTTTTAAAATCACCATGAGCAGCTTTTGCAAGAGCAAGCATTTTTTTGTTGGTATTAAGACACCATTCCTGGCGTTTGAATTGACGGCCAGCAATCATTACTGTCTGAAATTCACCACGCTTTTTAGCACAGTTTTCAATCTGATTATTTAATGCCGTAATCACTTCATTCATATTGCCGACAGGGTTATTTAAGGGCAACTCAGAGGCTGAAATTTTGTGGAATTTAAAGCGCAATACACCGGGCTCCTTGGCGGCCATCTTCTGCTTTGTGGTAAAGTCTGCCAATCGTCTAACATCTAAACAACGCTGAATGGGATCAACAGGCAAGGCTGCCTGAGTGACCATGCTAAAAGTGATTAGTACAATTATTAAAGCTGATTGAAACATCGGTATCCTTTAGCCTAACAAGGTTGGACTCTCGTCTAACCATGGATTTGAATTGGTAATAAGAATAATTATATAGGCTATTGACCCGCTATCAAAAGCTGCAAAGTAAAAGATGTTTTCAGGGCGTTATTGAATAAAGGCTGGATAACAGCACTTGCCCCGAACTGGTTACTTAAAAATGAACGAAGCGACGCGTGCGGTAGGGATGCCATCGATGACTTCCTCCCGGATGAGCTCTTTCGCCTGAGCGTTATCAAAAACCTCCTTGAGATCCATAATTTTCCCAGCGGGAATATGTTCATGGTGCAGAAGTTCGAGAAGCTCATCGCTCTGTAATTTCGCTGTTTGTTCACTAATGAGTGAAGCCAGCTTTTGCCGGTTTTTTACTCTGTTTTGATTATTCCTGAACTCATTTTTTTCCGGCAGGTCTTTTAGGCCCAGGATAGTGCATAGTTTTGCAAAATGCTGATTAGAACCTATCGCAAAGACTATCTGAGCGCCATCAGCGGTACGGAACACTTCGCCATAGGGTGCGATATTGGGATGTATTGATCCGATACGTTGGGGTACCTGTCCAGTCATTAAGTAATTCGATGCCTGATTAACAAGGCTGCTAATGGCAGCATCGTAAAGGGAGACCGAGACCACCTTGCCTTCCCCGCTTTTTTCCCGGTTATAAAGCGCAAGAAGGATGGCTTCTTTCAGATGGTGGGCTGCGAGTACATCGATGAGCGCAACTGGCATTTTAACGGGACCACTCTCATGGGTGCCATTCATGGACATAAAACCGCTTTCACCTTGAAGCACCAAATCGTAAGCGACGCGGTCGTTTTCCTCGCCGTAACCGTTTATTTTTCCAATGATCAAACGGGGGTTGATACTGAGAAGAGACTCCTCCTGTAGTCGAAGCTTTACATCATCCCCCTTCTTAAAATTCATGATTAAAATATCAGCGTCTGAAATCAGGTTAAGAAAACGGCCGTGGTCTTCATCTTTCTTAAGATCTAAAAATTGGTATTCCTTCCTAAAATTAACACTTGCAAAATAGGCTGAAATCTCAGAGTCAGGGTCTTCCTCTGGAAGTTTCCACGTTCTGGTAACGTCCTTATGGAGAGGATGCTCAATTTTAATCACTGTGGCACCCAACTCAGCAAAAAAAGTAGCTACTGATGGACCTGCGAGGACGGAACTGAGGTCAATTACTTTTAAGCCCTTTAACATAGATTCCTTTTTCCAATTGTCAGTCAACAGGAGGGGATCTATCTTGAATAAAAGATATCTCCAGCTTTTCTTACTCTAATCATGGCCTTCCAAAAAATCCATCTTAATCCTAATTAATGCTTTATTTAAGCTAAATTTAGAGACATTTAAACAGGGATTAAAAGTGATATTAGCCTGGATAACAGAAATGGTTTTTAGCGTTGCTCAATTGACTGAACGCCTTCAGCCAGTCAAGGATAACTGGCCTGCCCCGTAATTCGCCAGGCAATTTACGGGGGATAGCTCCTCAGAAATTTTTAAAGCATTAAATACTCATTTGGCTGCCACGATCAGGGAGCAGATCTTTATGGCTATCCATAAATTGATGGATAGCATTATCAATGACCTGTTCCATATAGGGAATTACTCGCTCAGGTTTTGATATGGAGAGCAAGAAATCTTTTAATTCTTTATATTGATGATGAGGAGAGCGTTGCATGTGCGCCAGGAATTCGCGCTCAATTTTCTCTTTGGCAGGCTCCGGAAGATCGACTATATCCGCTAAATAATCTTGTATTTGTTGCTTCGCCATGAGGTGAAAATGCTTCTCTAATATCTCATCAGCCTTGCTGGCAAAAAAGGAATTTACCCGCTCTACCATAAAACCATCGAGATTTTGCGCTTCAAATTCTTCGGAGGTATAACACTGTTTTAAGTATTCCGTTAAAGGCCCTCTTAGAATGGAACCGAAATTGGAAAACTGCTTGGTGTAGTCGCTTTTCTCAATATAATCACTTATTTTGGGATAAACTTCTGTGGTAAATAAGCCATAATTTGTAGCAGAAGGACGATCAAAATAATTACCAATTTTTTTACCAATTTGTATGGCTATATCCACTTCGCTGAGGTTCAGCATGTATTTTGCCTGGTCAGCATTAAGTTTTTTGACAAATTTATTGATGACAAAATTGAAAATTGTTTTTTGCTCACTTGCCTCTAAAGAAGCAGCTTTAGGGTTTTTCTGCAGGTTCTGAATGACCAATAGACATAATTTATATTCGCTGGAGCCTTTATCGTAGCCCAGCTTATGCAATTCATTGACTAAATTATGGGTATTCTTATATAGAATATCCCTACTTCCTTCCATTCCAGCCATTAACTCCTTGATTAATTGATCATCTTCTTCGGAGGCATGCATTTCTTGAAGGGTTGATTTTGGTGCAGTAGATTCTGGTCCTACTCCCTCAAAGCGAACTACTTGAACCGACTTCAAATCTTTCTTGAGCTCATCCACTGATTTGTTGGTATTCGTCATTGCCTGAATCACAGCACTAACCGATTCTTGTGCGCCAAGCTCAAGTCGTTTAAATAGAAGGTTCAATTCTGTTTGCAGCGCGCCGATGTTAGTAAATCCCATTTGTTTGGCCAAAGCGTCTGCCGCCACGGCCAATTGTGATGTTTGCATCAGCGATACCATAGCCATCATTACAGCCAATTGTTGATTTTTAAATTGCGCTTCTCCCAGTAAGACTGAAAATTTTTCTTTAAACGCTTTTGGAAGGCTCGCATTTTGAAATAGAGAGAACGTTTTTTGAGTTGGACTGGTTTCTAAAAATGTTCTGGCAATTTCCACGTAATGATGCCATTTTCGAGGAATTGCTACCGGATCGTTAAAATAAATTCTTGAAAAGGCCTCTCTTTCCTTCTCGTTAAAGCTGTCATCAATGGAGGCCGTTACGAGTTTATTTCGAAAGCGTTGTACAAATGACGCATAACCCTGATTCGAGTGTTTGTATGTATCGATATCCCGCGATCTTGGGATTCCCAGTGAGCCTTTGTAGGCATAAACCTCGTCTCTATGTATTTTGCTTGTTGCTTCCCGATGTTTGTTGATAGCGGCTTCATGCTGTAAAAAATCATCCTGCTTAAGCAGGTTTACCAGGTCATCTCTTTGATAATGTTTATACATTAAGATATCTTCAAGATAAACGATAAATCCCTGCAGCCGTCCTTTAGCCGTATTATAAAAACGATCTGCTTTATAATGTTGCACATTTCCGTCTGGTGAACACTGCTCTAATAACTGTTCCAACAGCATTTGTGTATTAAATGCTGTCACTAAATCCTCCCCTTGCAGATTATCTGCCAAAAGAAGTTCATGCATGGTTGCCAATGCCAATTGCTCGGACGAAAGTTTGCCATATTTTTTAATGAGTGCGTCTTGATAGGTAAGAAACGTTTTAATATCACCACCACGAAGGCGTTCAATATATTGGTCTAATAGGCCCGGCATTGTTATCTCCTGCAAATCAATTAGTCACGCCACGCGCACTAAACATATTTAATATTCATACTGACTTATTATAGAACAGCGCTTATGGAGGGGGTATGGGTAAAATTACCCATTTTTGCTAATTGAAATCGAATGAATAAAATATAATCATATAGATAGACAAAACCACGAATCACTAATGAAGCGACCATTATTTCGGATAGTGGTCGATACGGTCTCTTGCTAATGACGAGGTGCTGTTGATTCTGCATTGATAATAACAATCACAAAGAGTAAATTCTCTCGCTAGGCCTCCTCTTTATTCCTATGAAACAAATAATAAAGCCCGGGCAAAACCAATAAGGTTAAAAAGGTAGAGGAAATAATGCCTCCAATAACCACCGTTGCTAAAGGCCTTTGTACTTCTGATCCTGTCCCCGTCGCGAGTGCCATAGGCACAAATCCTAATGAGGCCACTAATGCAGTCATTAATACCGGGCGCAATCGTGCAACCGATCCTTGAAATATAGCTTCGCGCAAAGGAAGGTGCTGCTCACGTAATTTATTGATAAAGCTGATCATGACTAAACCATTTAATACAGCAACCCCTGATAAGGCAATAAAACCAACGCCTGCAGAAATTGAGAGTGGGATACCTCGCATCCACAAGAAAAACACGCCACCCGTTAACGCCAGAGGAATACCACTAAAGACTAATAACGCATCTTTTGCACTGTGGAAACTCATGAACAATAATAAAAAAATAATGCTTAATCCTACGTTTCGCACCAAGATAAACGATTTTTATAATTATTCTGTTCAATAGCCAGGCAGGAGAAGCCTGTGCCACGCGCAGATTCTGCGGCAAGTCCATAGATTTCAAGAGCATACTGACCAAAATAAGAAATGATTTGTTGATGTACTGGTTTTAGATTAGTTACCACACGATGTTTTTGATCGTTTGTCAGGATGGTTACAACAGCTATCACGTTCATCAGCTCAGCAATCCATTTCATTGTGGGATTTTGTACTGGCTTACCCAGCTGATTGGGAAGTGCTTCATCATGCTCCTTTAAGCATTGCCTGATGTGAGCTTGAGCAAAATTGTACACCATGAGACAAAGCGTCATTACCATCATCAAGGCTGTAATTCGCTCAGGTGTTTTAAGGAAGAAAGAGTCCAGTTCGAAGGCATTGTTTTTCATGAATTTAAAGCTTGATTCGACACAGGATTGCTCTTTATATTGTTGAAGCATGGCATGATTATTCAATAGCGAGCTATCACATTGATTACTGGCCAAAATAAAGCGTCCCAGTGTTTCTTTTTTAGCACCCACCCTCTCCAGACAGGTAGAAAGACAGGCTTGTATTTGATATCCAATCACCATTTTTTGAGCTCCAGGTTTTGGGCGACCTTTCCCTGTATGGCGTTCAACAGGTAGAATCTCATAATGAATTTGGTGGTATTTGAGTGATTTGATGAGCGGTTTTAATGCCTGCTTTGCATCGTCAGGACATTGAAAGACCTGGTGACCAAGATGCCATAAGGATTTAATGAGCTCTTGAGATTTTTTATCCAAATGCCTCTGAAAAGTCTTTAGCTCTCGCAACCTCGCCTGTTGCGACTCAATCAAAACCCAGCGTTGTGGAATACCATAAAGAACCGTTTCATGAACACTTCCACGATAGTTTGCATCAAACGGCTCCCAGGTCAGAGCATCACAAGGCTTGTTCAACAATACTTTGGCTTCATTAAGCTGTGCAGGTACTCGGGTTATCCAAAACACGTTATTGAGGCTTGCCAACTGCTCTGGAACATAAAAGGCGGCATCAACCACAAAACAAAGGCCATCAGGCATCCCATGAATACTTTGTGTAAACGCTTGCACCCTCCTAACCGTCTCTTGGAAACTTGTTTTATCACTACTATTCCCATCTAAGGCCTCCATCCATAAGGGGATATTCGCAGCTCCTCCTTGTACTAGTGACAGCATCACTTGCTTTAGATCAGAGCGATTCGCTTTGGAATATCCGTAGTCTGGTTGCGCAATCCCGGGCGCGGCCTCTTCTGTGTCATAGCGGCCGTAAAGAACAAAGCTTGTACTGTCTAAATGCAGTCTCTGGCTTAGTAAATTTTTTTCTCGGGCAATCTCAAAAGCCAATTCCGAATAAAGCCTGGTCACACCGTATTCTGCGATTTTATCCAGGCAGCGACCAAGACTGTCATCATTCAGGTGTGCCGCGTCTAGTTCTGAACCAAGCAGTTGAGCCACAGGCTTATCTTGGAAAAAATGCGGCGTCATATACAACCGGCTATTCATAAAACCCAACCCATTGATAACCATCGCCGCTACTCGACGACCATAGCTTACCACGCCTCCTTTTTTTTCATTTAACTCAAGGCGTGCATCAATTCTCTCTATTATCCCTAATTCTCTAATCGTTGCTGCAACAAGTCCTAAATGCCCCAATTGCTCTGAACTTACTGTATCTCGATTCAGCATCCTTCTCTCCAATAGGTCTTTGGGAGACAAGGGTACCTGATTCTTCTCTTGTGGGCTGTGATCTTTTTCTTATATCGGCTTGATCTTTTTCTCAATTTAACTAATGCGATAATTCCTTGGGGATAATTCTAATTTTAGCTTTTTCATGCTGCGGAATGTCCGCTGACGTCAGGAGGAAAGGAAATACTCTGTCAATTTAGAGTTAGTATTATATTTTATTGACACAAGTGAATCAACCTCTTAAACTTCAACCTGACACTTATTCGTTTTTATGGTTAATATCATGTCAGGTAAGAGAATTGGTTACATTCGAGTCAGTAGCTTTGAGCAGAATCCAGAACGACAACTCGAAGGAATCACACTTAACAAAAAATTTATAGATAAAGCCTCCGGAAAAAATACTGCACGTCCACAACTTGAAGCCATGCTCGATTATGCGCGTGATGGCGATACCATCATTATACACAGCATGGATCGGTTGGCGCGCAATTTAGATGATCTACGTAAACTAGTAACACAATTGACTTCCCAACAAATTAGAGTTGAATTTGTGAAAGAAAATTTAACATTCACAGGCGAAGATTCGCCAATGTCAACGTTGTTGTTATCTGTCATGGGCGCATTCGCTGAGTTTGAACGCTCATTAATTAAAGAGCGTCAAATGGAAGGGATCGTTCTTGCTAAGAAGCGTGGCGCTTATAAAGGCCGGAAGGCTGCTTTATCTCAGGAACAAATTGACGAAATAAAAAAACGTGTGACTCAAGGAGATAAGAAAAGTCATATCGCACGTGATTTTAGTATTAGCCGCGAAACGTTATACCAATATTTAAGAAAATAAGGCTGATTTATTAATGAAACAACAGCCCAGACTTTCTGAAGATGAAATTATTCGCGATTGGTCTTTAAGCACTGACGATTCGATCTTCATTAAAAAATTTAGGAAACAATACCAATTATGGGGATTTCTGCAGGTTTGTGCCTTGAGATTATTTGGCCAGCTTCTGGATAATCCCAACACGCTTGATACTCGTATTATTGGACATGCTTGTAAATTATTGGGGTTAGACATTGTTGGTACCGTTAATTTGCCAATGCGTGATGCCACAAGAACTGACTACAAGAAATCAATTTTCTCGCATTTAAATTTCAGGCCATTCAATGATGCCAAAGCTATTTTTTATGATTGGCTGCAACAGAAAATGCAGACAGGAATGCTGATCCCAGAAAAACTAATTTCAGAAGCCGAAGTCTTTTTGATCGTCAACCAAGTTGCTTTGCCAACGCTGTATTATTTGAAGCGTGAAATCAATTCTTTTTGCTCAAAGCATCAAGAAAAAATATTTTCTGGAATTTATCAGCAGCTATCTGAAGCATTGATTGACATGATTGATGACATGCTTGAAATTATCCCTGACGAAGACATCACGTGGTTTCAAAAATTTAAGGAATATCCTGGTTCTAGTAGCATTTCGGTGTTGCAAGACTATTTCGAACGCTATCAAAAAGTTGAAAAAATAGACTTGTCGTTGGTCGATACCGGCACTGTAGATTCTGATCTTGCTAGATATTTTTATCAACTTGCCAAGCACTATGATGCTTATCAGATAAAACGCTTTAAACCATCAAAGCGTTACGCTTTAATGGTACTATTTTTGGCAGAATCAAAAAAAGTCCTTATGGATTACCTTATTCAATTACATGATCAATATATTTCCAATATATGCCGTGAATGCCGAAATGC
The DNA here is from genome assembly GCF_900452385.1 of Legionella donaldsonii. Taxonomy (NCBI): domain Bacteria; kingdom Pseudomonadati; phylum Pseudomonadota; class Gammaproteobacteria; order Legionellales; family Legionellaceae; genus Legionella; species Legionella donaldsonii. The sequence continues at coordinate 3,100,817 of NZ_UGOA01000001.1, forward strand.
ACATCTGAAAACTTTGAAGCTTTATAAGAATAAAAATGAACGCGCTATTGATAAGATCGAGCGCTTTATCGACTTTATTTTGGCTCAAGAAGATGATCACAGTTTATCGGTTAGTGATCTTTATTCACATTCAACCGAAAAGTCTGATCTACAGCAGGCTAGAAATGATATGCACGAATACCAGGTGCTGAGCCGTTTTGGTTATGCCAAGCTAATTCAAAACCGTTATAGCAGCATGCGCCGCTATTTTGCTGATTTTATTCAATTGCCATTTCTGATTGAAAAAGGCGGTCAGTCATTAGAGCAATCAATTGAACTGGTACGCAAACTCGATAAACAAGAAATTGCTAAGATACCCAGTGATATGGACACTAAATTCATGGATGGGCAATTAACTATTGCCATGCGAGATAAGAATGGGGAAATTAAACGCAATCTTTGGGAAATGGGACTTGCCGTTGCGATTAAAGATGGTTTTCGATCTGGCGATTTATACGTTGAGCGCAGTAACAAATATGCCTCTTTTTGGAACTTGATATATCAAGATTGTGAGTGGCAGCGAGAAAAAGAAAATAGCTATCAAGCGCTAGAGATTATGCAAGATGCAGAGCATGCAGTAGGCAAAATTATTGCGAATTTCCATAGTTCAGCTGCGATTGCTGCCAATCGCTTTAAAAGCGATGATTTTGCTGACATTAAAAACGGCAAGCTATTGCTGAAAAGAAAAGACAAAATCGATATTCCCGATGATGCAGAACGCTTACAGGCACTGATAAATTCATATATGCCGAAAATAAAAATAGAGCAACTATTAATTGAAGTTGATCACATAACAGGATTTACCAAACACTTTACCCCGATTCATGGACAAAAGGGGAGACCACAAAATTTTTATAAAACCTTAATTGCCAGCATTTTGGCACAAGCAACTAATATTGGCCTTGTAACTATGGAGAATTGCACACCAGATATCACTGCAAAAATGATGCGTTATGTTACCGATACCTGCATTCGGGAAGAAACTATCAAATCTGCTAATGCAGAATTGGTGAATCAACATACGCAACTAGACTTAAGCCAAAACTATGGGGATGGAAAAATGTCATCTTCAGATGGGCAACGCTTTATTATTACTGCAAGCAGCCTGCTGTCGTCATACTACCCAAGATACGCGGGCTACTACGATAAAATGATTGGCGTATACACGCACACATCAAACCAACTATCAGTACTTAATACGCAAGCTATTTCATGCGCACCACGCGAATCGCTTTATGTCATTGATGGCTTGTTAGATAACAACACCATTCTCGCAATTAAAGAACACACCACGGATACAGAAGGCTTTACTGAGCACGTGTTTGCACTGTGCTATTTACTTGGTATTCGGTTTATGCCGAGAATTAAAGATCTAAAATCTCAGCAACTTTATCGCATTGATAAAGAAATTGCTTACGGTGAATTGGACTCTCTGCTAACTAAAACCGCATCTATTGAAGTGGTGATAGAACAGTTTGACCAAATGGTACGAGTGGCAGCCTCTTTGAAAAAGAAGCTCAGTCCTGCTCATGAAATTATTAGGCGGTTATCGAAAGGCTCTCCATCTGACAAGCTATCAAAAGCATTTACACAATTAGGCCGAATACTTAAAACAGAGTATATTTTACAATACATTACTGACAAGGACATTCGAGATAAAGTTCAACGCCAATTAAACAAAGGAGAACATCGCCATCAATTAGCGCGCTGTATTTTTTTTGCAAACCAAGGAAAATTTCAAGTTGGTGACTACGAAGAAATCATGAATAAAGCAAGCTGCTTAAGCCTAGTATCGAATGCTGTATTATATTGGAATACGATGAAAATGACAGAAATTATTACCCAACTTAAAAACAACGGCGAAGTTATAAGCGATAATACACTAACTCATATATCACTTTTACCACATAAGCATTTGATTACGATGGGTACTTATTTTACCGATGCAGCTATTGATCAATCGGAAATAGAGGATGTGGGAGAATTTACGGTTTTAGAGCAAATTTAGATGTCAAACCGTAAATTCTGACACGGATGGGGTCGCTACCCCATCCTATACCACCGCCAAGCTTTCAGAACGGGATGCAGCATTTCTGCATAAGGATTTGCTCACGCAAGCGATGAGTTTTGCACTTGGCAAAGTAGAAATTAAAGATATTGAACGAGCAATTGAAGAACATTCAGAGGCGGGTGCGCTTATTCATGCTAATACTTATTGGATTTCAAAAGAAGCTCTGGCACTTGAGAATCGCATTCTTGAAAATAATCGAAATGAACAAAATACCGTTGTACCTATTTCTGATAGTGAACGTCTTCTCTCATTACCTTCAACATTAACCCAGGGTCAGAAAGATGCAATTAGTCTTGCATTGACTTCCTCAGATCGCTTTGTTTCAGTACAAGGTCTCGCAGGGGTTGGAAAAACGACCATGATGCGTCAACTTCAAGAGTTTGCTAAAGAAAAAGATTATGCGGTCGTTGGACTGGCACCAATGCATACGTCAAAAGATGAAATGATTGCTAATGGCATAGAGGCAATGACTATTGCTAAGTTTCTGACAGAGAGCGCTCAATTTAGAGAAAATACCCTTTTTATTATCGATGAAGCATCAATGATTGGGAACAGGGATTATGCGGCCATCCAGGAAAAAATTATAAGCTTTAAGGCCAAAGCATTATTTGCAGGGGATATCACTCAGTTACAATCCCCAGCCAGCGGCATACCTCACGAGTTAACTATAAAAACAGGCTCTCAAAAAGTAGCAAAAATGACAGAAATTGTGCGTCAAAAAGACAGTCCAATCCTTAAAAAAGCTGTAATCCATGCATCAAATCGCGAAATAGAAGATTCTTTTTCAACATTATCTACTATGAATCCTGAACAATTTGTTAAAAGACAATCTGTCAGTGATCCTGCCATGAAAACTTCAGTGATTACTATTAATTGTATGGACAAAAAAATTAATAAAAATGATTACAATCGTATTTATCAGGCTGTTGCAACAGATTATTTAACCCGTATTCCTGAGCATCAAGAACAAACTTTAGTTATTGCTCACGCCCATGAAGACCGAAAACTTATAAATGAGTTAATTCGTAAGGGGCTGCAAGAACAGGGCAGGGTAGCCAAAGACGATACACAATGTAAAAGATTACCTGCAAAATCGATGACGAAAGCGGAACTGATGCACGCTAAAAACTATTCACGAGGCGATGTAGTCCGTTTTGATGCGAGTTATTCTGTAGCACGAAAAGGAGACTATTTTTCTGTAGAAGGAATAAGCCCGGATAGCAATCATTTACATTGCACCTCAGCCACTGGTGAGAAATACGTCATTAATCCTGCAGCACTTGCATTAAAAGCCCGTATGTCAGTGTACACCGTAGAAGAGGCAGCAATTGCGATAGGAGATAAAATTAGATTGCGTTTGACAGACAAAGCGCGAGGCCATATCGCTAATAAAGAATATACCATAGAACGAATTGAGGCAGGTCGGGCGCATTTGCAAAGTAGTGATAAAACCAATGAATTAGAGTTGCAATTGAATGATAAAAAAGATGCCCATTGGGATTATGCTTACAGCCGAACAGCCTTTGGTGCGCAATCAGCGACAGAAACCTTTGTAATCGCCTTGGAGCTTGCGAAACGTAAAATAGCCACCACTCATCGTTCGCATGAAATTGATATCACAAGACCACGCCAACAGGTGACTATATATACTGAAAATGCAACCCAGTTAGAAGAACGACTTGCAGAGCTGAAAGGGGATAAAGTATCAGCATATCAAATAAAAACAGGGGGAAATCCCTTTTATAATGTAACAGAATCAAATATAACTTCAGGCGAAAAAAAAGGTGATGCACCAGAAAAATACTCACCTGAACCCAGTAAAGTCAAAAGTAATTCAACATTAAGTAGTAAGGAAATTAATGTGCTATTGACCCAAAAGATAGAATCATTATGTGAGCATTTATTTGGAGAATCAAATCGAATGTCCACACCCAATAATTTACGGTATGGAGCCAAGGGAAGTTTAAGTATTAATACCAATAACGGGTTATGGAATAACTTTGAAACAGGGGAGAAAGGAAACGCGTTACAACTTATCTCCACACAAATGGGTCATACTGATTTCAAAGACACGATGGACTATGCAAGAGAATTTTTAAATCATCCTGATTCCTGGATAGTAGCTACCCGCGTAAATGATCTCAAAAAAACAGAGAGCGCTAATTTTAAAGATGCTCCAAATAAAAAGAAATATGCTGAAAAATTAGTAAATCAAAGTGTGGACATTAAAGGCACTCTTGCGGAACGTTATTTAAAAGAGTTCCGTAAATTAACTGATTTTCAAGACGCGGATTTACGTTTTCTACCAAAAATAAACACGTGGTACGGTGAAAGAAAGGCTGCTGTACCAGCTCTTTTGTGCATTGGGAAAAATTCGAAGGGTGAGATCAATCATGTCCAGGTAATAAGACTGGATCCTGTCACTGGGGATAAAGATCACGCATCAAATGTGGTAAAACAAATTTATGGTAGTGTGAACAGTTGTCCCATTGAATTAAATAAAAAATCTACTGGCTCCGTTACCTATTTAACCGAAGGGGCTGAAACAGGATTAAGTCTTTTACAAGCGGATCCACAGGCAAATGTAAAAGCATTGCTGAGTAAAAGTAACTTTTTAAATGTTGATCCTTCGAGACTGACTGACAAAATAGTTTTTTGTTTGGATAATGATGGCAAAGAAACATTTAAAGATCTGATTATAACAAAAGCGGTAATTCGTCTTAAAGAAATGGGAAAAGATGTAAGCATTATAATGCCTGCAAAAATGAATAATGATTTCGATGATATGCTACAAAAAGAAGGTGCATCTGCAGTAAAAAGTCATATGGAAAACCCGAACGATGCCTATACATTTCTTGATAAAGAAATTAAGAAGGCAAAGGAACTTATACCAGGAAACAATGAATATATAAAAAAATACAATGAAAATTATGCCTTAATTAAAAAAATTACATCTATTGAAAATGGTCAAATTGCAAGTTTAAAAATGATAGAAAATAATGAAAGAAATCATTTAAAAAATTTAGGAACACTTCATAAAGAATATAAATCAGTTCATAGTGAAACTATGAATGATCGGTTCATTGTTCCTAAAATTAAAGATCAAAAAATCATGGAAAGAGAGTTGTAACCAAACGAAAAATAAACCGTATTTCTTAAAATAATTCTTTTCCATGAAGAAAAGCATGTGCCATATTTTCAGAAACCTGAAACGCAGCGAGTGCATCATAAGCTTTAAATAGTGAACGCTCTTTATCAAAGACATGTCCCAGAATTTCTTTTTGCAGATAACTATTTTTAATGGCATGATTTAATAATTCGACTAACAAAGGATCTGAGTCTTTTTCTCCATTTTTTTCAAGACTGGCAAGATGCACCCTGATGCCTAAATCTAAAAGTTTTAGCGCGGCAATGTCAAATTCAACACCATCCTTTTGGGCAATTGTATTAATCTCACTTGCTGTATTTTTTCCAATGTCTAGGGTAATTTCCATAGTGTCTTATCCTTGTTAACAGGTAGTGTTTTCAGGCCAATATCATTCATCGAAAATCGAACTAAATCGTAATTTATATTTTGTAAATCACCACATGTTTTGTTGATGTAATCTAACGTTTGCGCACGGCTACGCGTTATTTTTTCTTCTGGAATACCATCACTTAATAAAACGGTTTGTAATCGAGTAAGATACATTAGATGAGGAATTGCCACATGGATCTGTTCTATCATTTTTTTTATATCATCGTTTACGGCATTGTGATTTGAATTAATGTCGATACGATTTAAATGACACCAACGAACCAATTCATTCAAAGCTTTTCCTAATGATAATTCATCAGATCCTCCTTTACGCATTTTGTTTTCAGAGGCAATACCTGTTAGATAATCCAATTCTTTAGGTGATAATCGGGTTGAAACTACTGTCATTATTTATCCTATATGATGTTTTAATTAACTACATGTATGTTTACTATTGTTTTCCGAGTATACCAATGTATACAATATGTTTTCTATTGTAAACAAATTTAATTTTTGTTTACACAAAACGTTATTAACCAATGATATCAAGGTGTTTTGCATTGAACATTGTTTACTATTGTAAACAAAAGGTATTCCCATAAAAAAAGATAAATTTAAAATTAGAAAAACAAAAACAGGGTTATTTGCAATAAATTCTATATATATCAATGAGTTATTGTTTTGTACTTAAGCAATTTATACTGCGTGGTGTGTGGGGCGAACTATTAATTTAGGATTACCGTTGGCTACTGCTCATATTTTTATTTTGTTTTTCTGTTGGCTGATTTATTTTATTAACGCGGTTAATTGCGTGTTTGTGATTCATTACTCTTTATTTATTAGTACTCGAATGACGATGTTTTTTTAAATGGGTAGCGGTATAATGGATAGGATGTATTACACAAGACTTAGAGTCACAGAACCACAAAACACTCTATATTATTTTGAGATAGATTAAAAGCTCTAAAGTAATCTGTCTGGGCGTGGACATAATTTTTCATGGGTGGCACCACTTATTTCATAGCAAATATGCCGGCATGTAGATAAGGTCGGATCATTGTTATAACTGTGTAAAACGAATGTGATATAAAAAATGATTACAAAGGAATAATTGAATTGACGAATGTATTCATGGATAAAACTCTTGAAAAAATATATCAGTCCATAGCGAATCATATTCACAAAGCTAGGGCAAACATTCTAAAATCTGTTAATCAAGAACAGGTGATTGCTTATTGGAATGTTGGTAAAAATATTGTCGAACAGGAGCAATTAGGCGAGAGTAGAGCTGGCTATGGGAAAGCACTACTAGAAAACTTGTCTCAGCGTCTTAACCAAGAGTTTGGAAAAGGATTTGGAGTAACAAATCTCAAATACATGCGTCAATTTTATTTAACATATCAGGATCGAATTCGTCACAAGCCTTGTGGCGAATCTACTGTACCTGAATTTAGCCCTAATCTCAGTTGGTCCCATTACCGTATCCTAATGCGTGAAACAAGGTTGGAGTCACGTAACTTTTATGAGGTTGAAGCAGCCAATAATTATTGGTCAGTACCACAACTTCAAAGACAAATGGACTCTTTTCTCTTTGATCGATTGTCGGCAAGTAAAGATGAGCAGTCAGTGCTGGCGTTAACTAACAAAGGGCATGTTATTGAAAAAGCTGAGGACTCATTAAAAGACCCTGTAATATTAGAGTTTCTCGGTTACAAAGAACATCATACCTATACAGAGACGGATCTTGAGTCAGCTATTATTAATCACTTGCAAGAATTCCTGCTTGAAATGGGGAAGGGTTTTGCTTTTATTGGAAGACAAAAGAGGATAACAATAGAAGGTGACCACTTTTATCCCGACTTAATTTTTTACCATGCTATTTTGAAAAGCTATGTAATAATAGATTTAAAAATCAATAAACTAACACATGGTGATGTTGGTCAAATGCAAATGTATGTGAATTATTATGATCGAGACATTAAACAAAATGATGATAATCCTACAATAGGCTTGCTTCTTTGCGCAGAAAAAAATGATGCTGTAGTGAAGTACACATTGCCCGAAAACAACAAACAAATATTTTCTCGAAAGTACCAACTTCATTTACCAACAATTGAACAATTAAAAGAGGAAGTCAAAAGGGAGTACCAAGAAGCTAAAATGTTACTTGAAAAAGAAAAGGAACCAAAAGACCCATAATGGTAATTTGCTCGATCAAACCCCAGTTAGTATTTTTTAGTATCTATGCGTGATTTTTCCGGACGGTGCTCCCAGCCCTGCTGGGGTTGCATGGGCAGATAATTGACGTCGATTTTATGACTATTGCGGAAAGTGTTTTTATTTATTTAGGTACTCCCTTTTTGCAGGTTTGCTAAGCCGCTTTTTCTTAATGAAATATAAAGGAAAAGTTTGGTATGAAAACATTTTTCTTCCAAAAATTGCCCCTATTACATTGATTGCACTTTTACTTAGGGGTTCTAGACGCAAACCCCAATAATGGTCTCTTAAAAAAACCGGTCCCAGATATCAAGAGTTCAGCTGGGAATAAACGGGTCTATTCATCCAGACCCTAAATGGACTTCATTCATTCCCGTATCTCCATCTCCTGCATCTACGATTTATTTTGCATTGTGATTGTCGGTTGCATGCTCATTGGACTTTGAAAATAACCTTGTTGCCAATACTTTATTCCATAATAAACAGTGCAAAGCGTGGAAGTCATGGAGAATAGGATAACAAGCAAACCAAGAATTGTTGCAAGACCTACTCCCTTTTGTTGCTTTGCCCAAACCCATAACGCAGTTCCCGCAGACAAAGCGATTAACCCCAGTGAAAATGCGGTGTGAAATTGAAACAAGATAACCTCCTTTGTTATACGATAGTTAAACAACTTTATGCGGATGTTACCTCCGCCTGTTGTTTAATTTAATCCCGAATATTATAGCCGCCATCCACATAGATGATTTGGCCAGTAATGTATTGGGCTTTATTGGATACAAGAAAAGCAGTTGCTTCACCAATCGCATCGATGGTCACCAACTGATGCAGTGGTGCTTCCTTGGCTGATTTTTCCATCAGCTGATCAAAATCAGCCAATCCCGATGCCGCACGTGTATGGATCGGCCCTGGGGAAATAGCGTTGACTCTAATCCTTTTACTGCCCAGTTCCATGGCGAGATAACGCACGGTTGTTTCTAATGCGGCCTTGACCGGGCCCATCAAGTTATAATTTTGTACCACTTTTTCTGCGCCATAATAACTCATGGTTATTAGACTTCCCCCGTCTTTCATTAAGGGTTCAGCAGCCTTTGCCAATCGAATGAACGAATGACAAGAAATATCCATAGCAATCCTAAAACCATCGCGCGAGCAATCCACCACACGACCTTGCAAATCAGCTTTGGGCGCAAAGGCAATGGCGTGAATGATAAAATCCAGTCGTCCCCAATGAATTTTGATGCGTTCAAACACGGCCTCCAATTGGGTATCATCGGTGACATCCAGCGGCATAAAGAGTGGACAAGCGATGCACTTAACCCATGGCTGCACATACTGCTTCGTTTTCTCATTTTGATAAGTGATGGCAAGCTCGCTACCAGCTTCATGCAACACTTTGGCACATCCCCAGGCAATGGAATGCTCATTAGCCACCCCGACAATCAGTCCTTTTAAATGAGTCATTTGTTGTTCTCCTTATTGCTTTCGAGAATAGACAACGTATGCATGGCCATTACTCGTTCCTCATTGGCTGGGATAACGCACGATTCAAATGGCTTTAAAAATGCAAGTTGGCCCAGAATCTTATCACGTATAAGACTTGAGTTTTCACCGATTCCGCCGGTAAACACCATTCCATCGACACCGCCTAATGCAACCGCCATCATGCCCATTAGTTGCGCTGTTTTCATACAAAAATAATCGAGTGCAAATCGTGCTTTGGGTTCATTACTGTCTTGCAAAAGACGAACATCATACGTCCAGTCAGATAATCCCTTAAGACCTGATTCATGATAAAGAATGGATTCGGCCGCCTCTGGAGATAGACCAAGCTCACGAATCATATAAATCACGGCACCTGGATCGAGATTCCCACAACGTGTACCCATCGGTAAGCCATCAAGAGCCGTCATGCCCATGGTTGTGTCAATGCTGATGCCGTTGTTCATGGCACATAAACTGGCACCATTGCCCAAGTGCGCTGCAATTATCCGTCCTTTTGCCAATGTTGGTTCATTCTGACGTAAAGCATGGGCTATCCATTCATAAGAAAGGCCATGAAAACCATAACGGCGAATACCTTGGTCGCGCATTGTTTGCGGTAAGGCATACTCTGTAAACAAAGGTTCATGATTGGCATGAAAGGCTGTATCAAAACAGGCTATCTGCATTAAATCTGGGTTGAGTGAGCTGATAATCTTAATTGCCGCAAGATTATGCGATTGATGCAAGGGTGCTAAAGGACATAACTTCCATAGCTGGGCCATCACTTCCGGATTTACTCGCACACTGGTTTTGAAATGCTCTCCTCCATGGACGATTCGATGAGCCACTGTACTAACCTGCCAGTTTTGGTTTTGAGTTTCAATCCAGCGCAGAATAAAATGCAAAGCATTTTCATGAGTAGAGTCAGCAGGAAGCTCTGTTTTATCAACGTGCTGACCTTGAGAAGCTCGCGTTTCATCTGTTGCTGTAAATAAAGGGGTACTGCCTAAATTATTGACTTTGCCTCGAGCCAGAAGTTTCAACATTGGCTCTATAGAGAAGACCTGAAACTTGACACTGGAAGAACCTGTGTTAATCACAAGAATGCCGCCCTTTGTCTCATGTATCATTTAATCTTCCCAGTCTTGCGTGCCGCTGCCATTTTGACTGCCAAGGCACAAGATAAGAGTCGGGTGCGCAACGAATCGGCCCGGCTAACCAGAATAATTGGCACGCGCGCGCCTAAAACAATCCCAGCAGCATCGGCATGTCCTAAAAAAGTCAGTTGCTTGGCTAGAATGTTGCCCGACTCAATTTCAGGGACGAGCAAAATATCAGCATCCCCCGCAACTGGTGATACAATACCCTTATCATCTGCCGCTTGCTTGCTGATGGCATTATCAAAGGCCAGAGGTCCATCAAGAATGCCATCGGTGATTTGGCCGCGATCGGCCATTTTACACAAGGTTGCTGCATCGACCGTCGCCTGCATTTTGGGATTAACCAACTCGATGGCCGCAAGAATGGCTACTTTTGGCTTTATATCCTCGCCGAACAAAATGCGCCAAAGATTGATCGCATTTTGACAGATATCCGCTTTCTCAGTGGTGCTCGGTGCAATATTGATCGCAGCATCTGTGATAATGAGTGGTTTGTGATAAGAGGGCACGTCCATAACATAGGCATGACTGATACGGTATTTGGTGCGTAAATTGGATGTGGCAGGTACAATTGCTGCTAGCAATTCATGGGTACTGAGGGAGCCTTTCATGATGGCATCGACTTTTTCTGTCGTCGCTAACTCAACGGCTTTGCTAGCTGCGGCGTCACTATGTTCCGTATCGATAATTTCCCATTGCGAAATATCAATGTCTGCTTCATGTACCGCCGCCTTAATCTTTGTCACCGGGCCAATTAAAATTGGAATAATGAGCTCAGCTTTCACAGAATCAGCTACGGCTTCCAGCACATTAGCCTTTACCGGATGAACAATAGCCGTGCGGATAGCGCCCATGCACTGGCAAGATTGAATGATGGCCTGAAAACGGTCATGGTTATGAATTTCAATGTGTGGCAAGTTAGCTCTTGGCACTCGTATTTTTTTAGTCGGTGCAAGAACCGTGGCTAATCCTTCAATGACGATTTCGCCACGCTGATTCACACCCTTGCAGTCAAAAGTTACGATGGGTTTATCAGGGCGTTTATCTTGCACGATGAGCGTGATGGTGATGTTGTCACCAATGCGTACTGGTTTCTTAAATTTAATATCCTGCTCGAGATAAATCGTCCCCGGTCCTGGCAAGATAGTCCCAAGCAGAGCGGAAATCAGCGAGCCCGACCACATGCCATGACCAACAATGCCATGAAAGATATCGCTTTTGGCGAACTCGGGATCCATGTGAGCTGGGTTCACATCACCGGACATGGCGGCAAAAAGCGCAATATCCTCTTTTGTCAGTGTCTTGTTGAGACTGGCCTGCCGACCGATGGTTAACTCATCAAAGGTGACATTCTCCAGGAATTCCTTCTTCATGGCTCTTCCTTTATTTCTGCATCACATAAACACCAGGTGCCGTAGGCAACGCTTTATCGATGCCAGGCGGTGAAACGCGTTTTTGGGTATCCTGTTGCGTTAGCCAATCGTGCCAAGCTTGCCACCAGGAGTTGTCTCGTTTTTCTGCTCTATCTAGCCAGCGAGATGGGGCAAGGTAAGCCTCATTTCTCTTGCGTTCATGGATATAATAATAGCGCCCTAGATGGCCTAGCTCACTGACAATGCCCGCATTATGGCCACCACTGGTCAAAACGAACGTGATATCGCCATTGGCCATTAGATGAATTTTATACACAGACTTCCAGGGCGCCACGTGGTCTTTTTCAGTCCCCACAGCAAAAACCGGCACCTGAATATTTTCGGAGGCTATTGGTTCTCCTTCAACTGCAAACCGCCCCTCGGCAAAATCATTGTTTAAAAACAGTTTTTCAAGGTATTCGCTATGCATTTTATAAGGCATGCGGGTGGCATCCGCATTCCATGCAGTCAAATCAATCATGCCACGACTCATGCCATGTAGATAGTCTTGAATCATTTTAGACCAGATTAGATCGTAGGTCCGCAGCATTTGAAAAGAACCGGCCATTTGCTTGGTATCGAGATACCCCTGGTCCCACATCATATTCTTAAGAAAAGAAACTTCGCCTTCCGAGGCGAATAGCATCAATTCCCCTGCCTCCCTGAAATCCCCTTGAGCGGCGAGTAACGTCAGGCTATTGAGGCGCTTATCCCCATCTCTTGCCATTGCAGCCGCGGTAATCATCGCCAGTGTACCGCCTAAACAGTAACCCATCAGATTAATTTTAGCCTGAGGCAAGCTAGTCGAAACTGCATCAATAGCTGCCATCGCACCTTGCCGATAATAATCATCCATCCCTAAATTGCGATCATCACCATCGGGATTGCGCCATGAAACAATAAACACGGTGTGCCCTTGTCCAACGAGCCATTTCACCAGGGAATTGTTAGGCGACAAATCAAGAATATAATATTTCATGATCCAGGCAGGTAATATTAGAACCGGCTCTTTAAAAACAGTCTTTGTTTGTGGCTCGTATTGAATGAGCTCTATCAGATGGTTACTAAACACCACTCGCCCTGGAGTAACCGCCACATTTTTGCCTGGTATGAAATGTTCAGCACCTGCAGGTGGGGTACCAGTTATTCTCTCGAACAGGTCTTCAATGGCAATTTCAGTACCGCGAATCAGGTTAAGTCCATTCGAGCGAATCGTTTCGTGGAATAGATCAGGATTGGTCAAGGCAAAATTAGAGGGTGACCACGCATCAAGAAATTGTCGAGCCCAGAAGGAAACGGTGCGTTCAACAGGTTTAGGTAACCCTGGAACCTGGGTTGTGGCTCGTCGCCACCAATCTTCAACCTGAAGAAAACCCTCAGCAAACAGCCGCCAGGGCATGGCTTGCCAGCTTTCCTTATGGAAACGAACATCTTTACCACCCGCCGCCTTGTCAACGCAAATCACATTGTTAATACAATCATGGGCATGTAGGATATGATAGAGTGCTAATTCCAATAGCAATCCAGGGGATTCAGCCAGCTGAGACAGCCATACAAAATAAGCATTTCTGACAGAAGCGGGGCTGATACCGGCCGTGCCTTTGGCAAGATTGGCCTGAAAGGATTTATCAATAAATCTAAAAAAATTATCCAGTTCATGCATGCCATCAGGCGCACAACAAGGTTCATCTCCTGGCTCCATTGAACACTTTATTGCCTCGTTGTCTGAGTGGCGTGCCTTATTCGATGCATTCATAACCCTATCCTTGGTGTTATTATACGAGATAACAGTGAACGACTCTTGACTAATCCTCTGCCATCTCAATTAATGTGAAAGAATCTCATATCCTAAAATCAATCATAACCGATTGAATATTAGCACAAGATTCAATCGGTTATGATTGCCATCCTATGGCAATACGCTCAAGTTCAAACTTTTAATGGCTGATGGTTTAGAGCTTTTTTCTTCATATCCCCCTGCCAGCGCCACATGACATAAAGTACTGGAATCACAATTAAGGTCAGTAATAACGCTGAAAAAACGCCACCTACCATGGGAGCAGCAAGTCGCTTCATCACATCCGCACCAATACCAGTTGCCCACATAACCGGTAATAAACCCAATATGTTGGCCAATCCTGCCATCGCCATAGGACGAATACGTGATACGGAACAAAGCTGTACCGTTTGAATTAAATCGGGTAATGTGTTTAGTAACCCTTTTGCTTTCTTTTCATTGTAATCTGAATCAAGATAAGCCAGCATGACTGCACTGGTTTCAGCTGCAACACCGGCTAAAGCAATCATCCCGACCCATACTGCGATACTCATGTTATATCCTAGTAGAAGAAGCAACAAAAATCCGCCAAATAGTGCAAAAGGAACACCGAGCATCACCATCAAGGTCTCCGCAACACTGCGGAAGGTAAAATAGAATAAAATGAAAATAATCGCTAAAGTGAGTGGTACAAAAATTTTTAACCGCTCATAAACTCGTTGCATAAATTCATATTGGCCTGACCAGGCAAGGGTATAACCCGGAGGCAATTTAATTTTTGTTTTCACTTGTTGTTTTAAGTCCTCAACATAACTGCCAATATCTCGGCCGCTGATGTCTATAAAGACATAACCCGCCAACATCCCATTCTCATCACGAACCATGGCAGGGCCTGAACGAAAAGTTAACGTGACTAATTGGGCAATCGGCACTTCTGCGCCACTGGGTGTTTTAACCAAAATGCGATTTAATTTATCGGGATCATCACGTAACTCTCGTAAATAACGCACATTGATGGGATAGCGCTCGCGACCTTCAATGGTGGTCGCAATATTCTCACCACCGACTGCCGATTCAATAATTCGATTGACATCCATGATGGTCAAACCATAACGAGCCAGTTGATCGCGATTGATTTCAAAATCAAGAAAATAACCACCCGCTACCCGTTCTGCATAAGTTGTTCGCGTTCCAGGTACTTCTTTAGCAAGCATTTCAATTTCTTTACCAATGGATTCAATTTTCTTTATGTCTGGTCCAAAAATTTTAATTCCTAAGGCGGTACGAATTCCTGTAGTGAGCATGTCATTGCGCGCTTTAATCGGCATGGTCCAGGCGTTGCTCACACCCGGAAATTGCAATGCTTTGTCCATTTCGGCGATCAAACTTTCATAAGTCACCCCTTTACGCCAAGATGCCTTAGGCTTTAACTCCACAATCACTTCCATCATATTAAACGGTGATGGATCGGTGGATGTTTCAGCTCGCCCCGTTTTTCCAAAAACATGGTCGACTTCGGGAAATGCCTTTAATTTTTTATCCATTTCTTGGAGCAAGGCTGAGGCTTGGGTCACAGAAATCCCGGGCAAGGTGACAGGCATGTATAAAATCGTACCTTCATAAAGAGGTGGCATGAATTCAGTACCAATCATTTTGTAAAGAGGGATAGTAGATAAAGCGAATAGAACCGCAACCGCCATGACAGAATTACGATGTTTTAAGGCTAATTTTAAAACGGGGGCATAAATTTTTTGCAAGAAACGAGTAATCGGATGCTTTTGTTCAGGGATAATTCGTCCGCGCACTAAAATAGGTAATAACATCGGGATTAAGGTAATGGCTAACAACGCACTCATGAAAATAGCTAAGTTTTTTGTATAAGCTAAAGGTGAAAATAACCTACCTTCTTGGGCTTCCAAGGTAAAAACAGGCATGAAAGATATCGCTATAACCAGCAACGAAGCAAAAATAGCTGGACCTACTTCTTTAGCAGAATCAATTAAAACACGGGTACGATCCCCTTGACTCCCTGATGCTTCCCAATCAGCTAATCGTTTATGGGCATTATCGACCATGATAATGGCTGCATCCACCATATCCCCAATGGCCACGATAATGCCGCCAATCGACATGATGTTAAGGCCAATATTGAAAAAATAAATGGGAATAAACGAGATTAAAATCGCAAGCGGCAAGGTAATAATCGGAATTAAAGCCGAGCGGAAATGCCCTAAAAACACAATAATTAATAAGCCAACCACAATAAGCTCTTCAATCAAATTCCAATTGGCTGTTGAGATTGCTTCACGAATGAGATTGCTGCGATCATAAACAGGGACTATCTTAATGCCTTCAGGAATTGCAGAGGCCAATTCGTTCAATTTGGTCTTTATCCGATGCAATACTTCCAACACATCTTCGCCAAAGCGCATAATGACAATGCCGCCGACCGTTTCCCCTTGGCCATTTAAATCAACTACCCCACGACGCATGTCCGAACCCAGCTGCACGGTCGCCACATCACGTAACAAAATGGGTGTTCCATTCGCATTGATTCCCACCGCAATTTTTTCGATATCATCCGTTGATTTAATGTAACCTCGTCCACGAATCATATATTCCGCTCCCGAGAACTCAATAACCCGTCCTCCAGTGTCATTATTACTCATGCGAATTTTTTCGATAATTTCTGGGATTGACAGGTTATAGGCGAGAACTTTAACTGGATCTAAATTGATTTGATATTGCTTGACAAAGCCACCCACACTGGCCACTTCAGATACCCCAGGAACGCTTCTTAACCAATAACGTAAATACCAATCTTGAAAAGTACGTAATTCAGCTAAATTATGTTTTCCTGATTCATCGACCAAGGCGTATTGATAAATCCAGCCTACCGGTGTCGCATCAGGTCCTAATTGCGGGGTTACTCCTTCAGGCAATTTTCCAGCCAGTTGACTCATGTATTCCAAGACGCGAGATCGTGCCCAATAAATATCTGTTCCGTCTTTAAAAATGATGTAAACATAAGAAAATCCAAAATCAGAAAAACCACGTACAGCAACCACATTGGGTGCGGATAAAAGAGCCGTTACAATGGGATAAGTCACTTGATCTTCCATAAGATCTGGTGAGCGGCCCATCCAGGTGGTATATACAATGACCTGTGTGTCCGAAATATCAGGCAAGGCATCCATGCGGGTATTTTTCAAGGCCAACCAGCCCATTAAGGAAAATCCAAGCACAAAGAGCAACACAATAAATCGATTGCATGCACAAAACTCAATGATTCGCTCAACCATAAAATCCCTTTTTATTAATGTTGCATACCACCCATTGCTGCTTTTAACTGACTTTCAGAATCAATCAGGAAATTTGCTGAAGTAATGACCTTCTCTCCTTCCTTGACTCCTTGCTTTATTTCAATCAAATCCCCTGCTCTCACGCCCAATGTTACGTCTCGCCACTCAATTTTGCCATTGCCATGATAGATAAAAACCACTGCTCGCTCACCAGTGAGTAACACTGCATTTTTATTCACAACAAGAAGCTTCCCTAAAGGGATTTTTAATGCCAAATTGACATACATACCAGGCTTTAATTGTTCGCCTTGGTTATCCACCTCAAATCGAACCTTAGCGGTACGTGTTTTCATATCCACCGTGGGATAAATAAAATCAAGCTTGGCCTTAAATAACTTATTTGGCAAATAGGCCAGTGTCACATCAGCCGTTTGTCCAACCTGAATATAAGACAATTCATATTCATAAATATCCCCTAAAATCCATAAGCGGGACAAATCAGCAATCGTGTACAGTTCATCCCCTGGTTCAATACGCATGCCTGCAAGCGCCATTTTCTTAATCACTGTCCCTTGAATTGGTGAATCAATGGTCATCGTTCTTGTCACTTTGCCTGTGCGTTTGAGTTGCTCAATTTCTTTTTCAGAAATTCCCCATAACAAAAGCCTTTGATAAGCCGCTTGAAAAGCACCTTGGGCACCTGTTGCAGCTTTTGACGTTGCATTTTTTCCTAAGATTTTTTGCGCATGAAGTGCGAGTAAGTATTCTTGTTGGGTTGAAACAAGATCAGGGCTATACACAGTAAAAAGCGCTTGCCCTTGCTTCACCTGTTCGCCAGTAAAATTGACGAATAATTGTTCTATCCAGCCGTCAAAGCGTACATGAACATGGGCCACAAGTCGCTCATCAGCTTCAATACGTCCTACAGTCCGAATCGTTTTATCGACCATTTGAGAAGAGGCGGACTCAAATGTTATGCCAATGGATTGCAAGCGCCCAGGATCGATAACAATCTCATTCTTCGATGTGGACTGTTTCATATCCATCGTGCCATGTTCATCGTTTGTTCCTTGGGCATGAGCTATTTGTAGAATAACCAACAAGCTAGGAATGAGAACGAACTGTTTAATCACCATAAAATTCATAAGAAAGTCCCTGTGGTTTCTTCTATCTGAGTAATTGCTTTTTCATGTTGAACAATTTCACTGTGTAATTCCAATTCATTCTCTTGCAGGGTTAATAAATTATTGAGTAGCGTTAAAAAGTCCACTTTGCCCACGCCATAGGTTGCTTGCGAAGAGGTAAACGTTAATGTGGCTTGAGGAATAATGGTGTATTGAATCAATTGAATTAATTGCGCTGAGCGTTGTGCCAAAAGAAAAGCATTTTTTACCTGAAATGAAAGCGTTTGGTAGGTAGTATGGAGGTCTTCTATCTCAGCATTGTAGCGAGCAAGTGATTCCCTAACTCCATTATTTTGCTTTTGCATAAAATAAAGGGGTACCGTTGCTTTCAGTAAGACTTGATAGCCTTTGGTGTGCATTGCCGTATCATGCAACCGTCCTCCTTCGATTTCAACATCAGGAAAATAATCCATTTTACTTAATTGAACACCTTGACGTCCCTTTTCTACATTTCTTTGTTGCATTTTTAACTGTGGCGAGCGGCGTTTAAGCAGTGCATCAAAGTGTTTTATATCATATCGCATGGATGTTACGGACAAAGATGAAGGGGTGTGAATCGCAATATCCAGGGAACGATTTAAAAGACGATTAATATCGGCCTCTAGTGAAGCTCGTTCTTGCCTTAATATCACCAAGCGCATGAGAAGGCGCGAAATTTCCGTTTGCGCTCGAAAAACATCTTGCTGCGGTGTCTTGCCAACGCTGTAATTGGTACGCGCACTTTGTTCCATATCTTCAAGAAGGAGTTGATTTTTTTGCAAAATATCAATCGATTTATTAACAAAATAAAGGTCATAATAAATTCGTTTTAGTTGTGCAATAACGGTTAAGCTGGTTGCTTGATACTCTGCCACAGCTCGTTTTGCCTCAAGCGTTGCTATCCGTCCTCGGACCACTAACTTCCCAGGAAATGGAATTTCTTGACTACCGCCTAGCATTTGCTCTTTTCTCGGATCTACATCTCCAGGAATATTGCCAGACATGTTAATATAACCTGCATTGATCATGGGATCAGGCAGTGCGCGCGCTTGGGGAATAGCATGATTTGCTGCCAACCAACGATCACGCGCAGCCTTAATTTGGGGATTACATCTCATGGCTTCCTGGATAAGCGCAGATAACATGGGTGAAGGCTTTGCATGGACTACTAATGAACCAATAGAAACATTGACTAATACAATAGCGATGCAACACCAAACGATTTTTTTAAAATTAAAACGCCTCATTGGACCTCTTCCTTAACAATTTTTGAGTTTCCAATACTAATAAAGGAATCATTCCTAAAGCCACCCAAAGTAAGCACTGTGTTAATGAGACAGCACTAATCCCAAAAATGGCTTGTAACATTGGAATATGATGAATCAATAACTGCAGTGAAAAACTGATACTTACGACAAAAAACAATCGTATATTTGAAAAAAACCCGAGTTGCCAAATTGTTTTTGTTCGGCTGCGTGCACCAAACGCACGTAACAGATTCGCAGTCACTAATACTGAAAAAGCGGCATCTCGCGCCTGTATCAAATCACCATTTACTAAGTACTCGTAGCCAAAAATACTAAGCACTACTAAAGAGGTTAGAAAACCAATAAAAGCCACGCGACGTAAGAAAAATGCATCCATAAATGGCTTTTTAGGATCTCTTGGAGGACGATTAAGAGTCCCAGGCTCTGTCATTTCAGTTGCCAGAGCAATTCCTGGTAACCCATCCGTGACTAAGTTAATCCATAATAATTGGACAGGTAATAGGGGTAAGGGCCATCCTATTAAAAGAGCCACAAATACTATCAGTAATTCGCTGGCATTCCCGGCTAATAAATAAGCGAGCGTTTTTGAGATATTGTCGTAAATTGTACGACCTTCCTCAATGCCCGCTACGATGGAAGTAAAACTATTATCCATAATAATAACATCTGCTGCTTCCTTGGTAACTGCGGTACCTGTTTTCCCCATCGCAATGCCAATCGATGCTTCTTTTAATGCTGGCGCGTCATTAACACCATCGCCAGTCATCGCAACGATCATTTGATTTTTTTTCCAGGCACGAACTATTTTTAATTTATGCTCTGCAGACACCCGAGCATAGACTGCAATTTCTTTGACACATTTCAGGAACTCATCGTCTGACATGTTATCAAGTTCGATTCCTGTTATTAATCGATCCCTTGCATTTAAAATACCAAGCTCTTCGGCAATCGCTTTTGCCGTATCCGGGTGATCACCTGTGATCATCACGGGTTTGATGCCGGCTAGTTTACATCGCCTAACAGAGTCTTTTACATCCGCATGGGGTGGGTCTTGTAGTCCGACAAGCCCTAAAAAAACCAGATTATTTTCGATGTCCTCGTCGGCTATTTTACTAGATGAGAACTCTAACTCTAATCGACGCTCGGCAAAAGCCAAAAGTCGTAGTGCTTCACTTGCCATTAATTGACAAGATTGTTGCATACGAGCCCGATCATCAGATGTAATTTCTTTTATTCCATGGCGGGTCAATAGATGGGTGCAGCGCTCCAAAATGATTTCCGGAGCCCCTTTTACAAAAACAGATAATTGATCACCCTCTCGACATAAAACTGTCATACGTTTACGTTCGGAATTAAAAGGCAATTCTCTGACACGAGGAAGAGTAGACATTAGTTCATCACGCCAAAGTCCAGCTTTAGCCGCTGCAACCAATAGCGCAATTTCAGTCGGGTCGCCCACAGCGGACAATTGATTATTTTTCAAGGTTAGTTCAGCGTTATTGCAAGCAACGGCTGCTCGTAAGGCAGTCTTTAATAGATTATCTTCCGAGATTTTGATTGGTTGACTTTGGCGAGTATAATGGCCTGTTAAGTTATAACCTTCACCAACAATATTATAAATACCCTCAGCGGTAATAAGCTTTCTCGCCGTCATTTCCCCAACTGTTAACGTCCCAGTTTTATCGGTACATATAATTTGTAGGCATCCCATTGTTTCCACAGCAGATATTCGTCTGACTAATACAGCGCGTCGTACCATACGTTGCACACTTAGCGCTAATGCAACAGTCACCACCGCAGTTAATCCTTCAGGAATGGCAGCAACTGCCAAGCTTATTGAACTCATGAATAATTTAAAAACTGGAATATTGCGAAATAACCCTAATACAAAAATTAAAATGACAATCGAAAAACAAATAGACAATAAATAAGAGCTAACTTGATTTAATCTCTTTTGTAAGGGCGTCTCATCGCGTGAAGCTTCGCCTAGCATCAAAGCAATATGTCCCATTTCAGTCTGCATTCCGGTGGCTACCACAATGGCGCGCCCCGTACCATTTGAGACCGAAGTCCCCATGAAAACCATGTTTTTTCGATCAGCTAACGGTGTTTCTGCAGCACAAGAATTGATATTTTTCGCAATAGGTAATGATTCCCCAGTCAGTGGTGCTTCGTTTATTTTTAATGATGACAAGTCGATAAGACGTGCATCTGCTGCAATTAAATCACCACTTTCAAAAAGGATAAGGTCTCCAGGTACAATATCAGGAGTAGGAACCATCTTCGCATGCCCATCACGTAATACAGTGGCTTTTGGGGCGGCCATTTGTTGTAATGCTAAAATAGCGCGATCTGCACGATATTCTAAAACAAAACCAATGACAGCATTTAGTGCAACAATAGCAAAAATAGCAATCGCATTTACCTTCTCACCGAGTAAAAATGAAATAACGGCTGAACCTAGAAGTACCCAAATAACTAAACTATTTAATTGTCGTATAAAAATTATTAAGGGAGACGTTTTTTTTTGTTTGACCAATAGATTGGGGCCTAATTCCTTTAATCGACGCTCCGCTTCAATTTGAGTTAATCCTTGGGACAAATCCATTTTGAAACCAGCAGCGATATCCTGGGATGTTCTCTCATGCCATATTTGTTTCATTGCATCTATCCTTTGCATTCAATTTATCCATTTTTAGCTAGCAGAACATCAAGAGGCATCGGCAACAAACAATTGCGCCTATTTCATTCTATGAAGGATAGACGACATTTACCGCATCATTATCTAAAAGGGTAGATAACTTCCTGTTCTAATTAATAATAAGCGATAACTTATTTCTCGTCTAATTAGAATAAAATAGAACTATTTGTAAACTAATATTTTATTAAATTAATGCACAAAATAATCATTATTTTCAGAAAAATACTTAAGCAGTTAATAGGGTAAATTCTTTTGTTTTATTTATAGATTAATTCTGGTGAACAAGAAAATGTATTTTGCATTCATTATGAGTCCATAGAGATTAACTTTTTAAATAAAAACATCCCTCTTATTTGTAAAAAACAAATACTCAAAAGTAAGCCCAGTCACACTAAAAAATTACCCTACTTACAGCGATAGGCCTTACCTACTAATCCATGTTGATTAACCAGGTGCGTTTTCGGATTACCCGAAAATGTTGACTGATGTTGGGTAATAATCAGGGTATTTGCTCCTAAAAGAGCCGCTTTATTTTTTAAAATATTGAGTTCATCTTGATACAAATGCTCATGGGATTGATACGATTGGGTAACCCCATTTACATCGTAAGCAGATATTTTGTCCAAATACTGACAACTTCGGCTGAGCTTACCTGCTTTGACTACTTTGATTTGAGCTCCTTCTGAAGTGAGCGCTACATTTTTACTACAACTTGAAAGCCCAACTAAGAGCGTAACTAATAGACAATAGCTCGTCTTTTTTCTCATTTAATGCTCCTTGTTATTCTTTATTCTCTTTTAATTTAAAATGAGTCAATGCCATTTAATAAATGAATCATACTCTAGGTGCACGCTCGCTAAAACCTCCTCAGCTAATCATAAATCATGAATGCATCTCATGCGTCATGGTTAAAGGAGGCATAGCAACTCCTTTATAATGAACCAGGGTCATCATCCCACCTTCTTGATGATACAGCATATGACAATGCATCATCCAATTACCCGGATTATCCGTATCAAATTGCACCTTCACCGTGGAATGAGGCAAAACCAGTACGGTATCTTGGATCGCGCCGTTTTTAATGGCTTTTCCATCAATTTCAGTCACTTCAAACACATGACCATGTAAATGCATGGGATGAGCCATAGTGGTCTGATTGTGAAACACCATCTCTACCCGTTTATTGGAAGTGACTTGCAAAGGTTTTATATGAGGCCAAGCCTGTTTATTAATGGACCAAGTATAACCCATCATATCACCCTCCAGACTGACAACCAGCGTGTGCCCAGGATTTTGTGGTTTTAAGGGATTTACTGCCTTGAGCTTGAGTTCCTGGTCGTAATTGAGTGCACCCGCTGTTGAATCCGCTTGCTCTTTAAGGACAGGAATAGTTGCTTTTGGTGTGGCAAGAATAAGGCCCGTTTGCATGGACGTGCCCTCACCTTGTGCAAGGATAGGATAAGCCTTTTCACCGACAGGAATTTTAACCAGTACATCCAGGCGTTGTCCTACTGGTAATTGAAACTGATTGGATTTCACAGGCTTAATCGGCTGACCATCAATGGCAATGGCCTCACCCTGTAACTGTCCCGTGTTGAGAAAAAAATTGGTCATCGCAGAGCCCGCTATAAAGCGCAAGCGTACGGTATCGCCAGGACGAACAGAGACGATTTCAGGATTTTTAAGGGTGCGGTAATTAGTAAGAAAGGCATCATAGGCCACATCATTTAAATCAAGCGTTGCCTGCTTGCCATCCACGGAAGCCATTCCACCGCCATGGTGCATGTGCGCCATTTCGCCGTGTTTTAATTCGGCAAAAATGAGTTCCGGTTTTTTATAACTAAAATCACCAATGAATAACGTGACGTCCTTAGTGCTTTGGACCTCATCAGGATCGGATATAATGAGTGGAGCCGACAAGAACTGTTGGACTTGCAAGTCATGATGCGAATGCATCCAATAAGTCCCAGATTGTTTTAACGGAAAATGATAATGGTATTCACCACCTGGCGGAATAGGAGCCTGAGTGATGTAAGGCACACCATCTTGATCATTAGGAACCATCAAACCATGCCAGTGTACTGCCGTAGGTTTATCCGTCTGGTTTTTTACAATAGCGTCAAACATCTGTCCCTTTATCCCATGAAAACCCCAAGTCCCATCGGGCTGTTCTATTTTAAACAGTTCACTTGCTTTACCATTGATGGTGGTCGTGTATTTTTTGATAAGGAGTACGGTGGGTTTCGCAGGTTGCGACACAGGCGCATTAGCGCCTGCAATTAGGTTATTTAAAGCTAAAACAGTGAACAATAAACTGCGAACAACTAACATCATAACAGCTTCCTGGATTAATTAGGGGCAACAGGAGTATACAGCGCACGTAACTGCACTAACACCTTTTGTAATTTTTGCCAATTGGTTTGTGTGCCTTCTTTATCCTTGTTATCGCCTGTTTTGTCAAGACGAGTGGCCAATTGGTCAACATAGCTTAAATTGTTTTGCAGTGTTTTTTTCTGCTCCTCCGATAAGTCCTTGCTTAATGCAGGTAACGCGTTGACTAAATCACGAATGGCAAACGCATGTTCGTGTATGGAGGTCAGCTGATTATCGGTTATCGCTTTCTCGATGGACGCAGCATGCTTATCTACAGCCTGCCAAATGGCTGGAATGGTTTTAGGAATGACTTCAGTTTGCTCTTCAGTCGGGTTAGCAAATACCTGGGAGTAGCCACAAACCATCAAAACACTGGCTATAAGCCCCAACCAAAAGTGTTTTTTTTGTTTCAAAGTACTATGCATCATGTTTTTTCTCCTTGAGTAGTTTCATTAAAAGCAGTACGTTTTTCTCGCCACACTTCGATGGCGTTATACACGGTAGGCACTACAAACATATTTAAGACCGTCGATGTAAATAATCCACCTAAAAGTACCTGAGCCAAAGGACGCTCCAATTCTTTACCTGCAGGTGAGCCCCATAATAGAGGAAATAACCCCAATGCGGCCGTTGCGGCAGTCATTAATACCGGCACCAAGCGATCCATAGTACCATCAAAAACCACTTGTTCTCGAGTTTTGCCCTGCAAGCGTAATTGATTGTAATGACTCACCAAAATGATTCCGTTTCTCGCAGCAATACCAAACAAAGTAATAAAGCCGATCATAGCCGCCACACTCATCTCACCGCTAACCACAAACAACGAAATGACCCCACCAATGAGTGCTAAAGGCAAATTAAACATCACCAATAGCGCTTCTCTAAAAGTGCCAAAGGCTTTATGCAGTAAAATCAGCATGATAAAAATCACCAATCCACCAAAGGCCAAAATAACTTTGGACGCTTGTTGCTGGCTTTCAAACTGGCCACCGTATTGAATAAAATAACCGGTGGGGAGTTTAATTTTTTGTTGTACTCGCTGTTGCACCTCAGTAATCACACTGCCTAAATCGCGGCCCTGCACATTAAAGCCAATGACTAACAAACGTTGCACCTTCTCACGATTAATGGCAAAAGGTTGCGGTTTCAATTCAATCTCAGCCACGGCGCGCAGGGGTATTTGCGCCGTGCTGTTTTCCCCCACCCCATGCGCATCAATGAGCATGTTTTGAATGGCTTTAACGCTATCACGTCCTGGTTTATCCATCCGCAGATATAAATCAAAGGTTCGTTGTCCTTCTAAAACACTGGATACACTGACGCCATTCAGCAACACCTGCACGTCTTCAGAAATCTGCCCAACATTGACTCCATAACGCGCTGCTTTTTCGCGATCAAGCTTTATCACCAGCTGCGACACTTTAATCTGCTGCTCCTTATTTACATCCACCACCCCGGGTACTGATTTTAAAAGGGCCTCCATCGACTGCCCTAACTCATTAAGTGTGGATAAATTATCCCCAAAAATTTTAACGGCCACTTGAGCTCGAACGCCGGAAAGTACCTCATCCATGCGATGGGCGATGAATTGGCCCACGTTAAATACCGTGCCTGGAATATTGGCCAAATCCGCACGGATACGACGCAGCAGTTCATCCGGTGGCATGGATTTGTCTTTAGCAAAATCAAGGCGCACATCAAACTCACTGACATTAGGTGGCAAGGCATCCTCATCCAATTCACTGCGTCCAGCACGCTGCGCAATGGAAATCACTTGCGGGTAGCGAAGTAAAACCTTTTGCACCTGTTGGCCTAAACGCATGGATTCATCCAGTGAGGTTCCAGGCAAGGTACTCATTGCGACAATAAAGTTGCCCTCATGAAACTCCGGTAAAAAAGAAGTACCGAAAAAAGGAAGTAACGCCAAAGCAAAAATAAACGCAGACAGGGCCAGGGCGAGCACTATTTTGCAGTGCGATACGGACCATTGGAGTGCTTTTAGAAAATGTTTTTTTAGCCACAAGACAAAACGAGTTTCGGATTCCCCTTCGTGATTTGCTTCGCGCTCAACCGTATAATGTCGCTCCTTTTGCGATAAGGCATGCAAACTGACTTCGGCATCGTGTTGTTTTTCCTGGCGATGTACCAGCAACAGGTAGCACAAAGCGGGTACCATGGTGATGGAGACCACCAGAGAACCTAATACGGAGGCAATGTAGGCAATGGCTAAAGGGCTAAAAATGCGCTCTGCAATACCTGACAAAAAGAAGATG
This sequence comes from Legionella donaldsonii, assembly GCF_900452385.1. Classification (NCBI taxonomy): domain Bacteria; kingdom Pseudomonadati; phylum Pseudomonadota; class Gammaproteobacteria; order Legionellales; family Legionellaceae; genus Legionella; species Legionella donaldsonii. Next base: position 3,127,575 of record NZ_UGOA01000001.1, read on the forward strand.
GGTAAAAAGACGAGACTGATAATTATCGTTGCATAAACCACCGAACTGCGAATTTCAAGGACTGCATCAAAAACCACTTCAATGGTGGGTAAGGGATGAGCTTCCTGACGATTAATCCGTAAGCGATGCACGACGTTTTCAACCGTAATGATGCCGTCATCAACCACTTCGCCAATGGCAATCGCCATACCACCTAAGGTCATGGAATTAATGCCAATGCCAAAATAATGCAGGACTAAAATACCAACCACGAATGAAACCGGCATGGACAAAAAGGTAATAAAAGAAGCACGCCAATTCATCAAAAAGACAAAAAGAATCGCAATGACAATCACCGCACCTTCAAGCAGGGCTCGTGTTAAATTGTGAATAGCGGATTCAATAAAATTGGCCTGGCGAAATACATTGGTCATTAAGGTTACATCAGCAGGCAGTGCTCTTTTAATTTCTGCAAGTGCCCTTTCTACTTTAGCTGTGGTTGTGACCGTATCGGCCCCATAGGCTTTAGAGACGGTACCAATCACGGCATTTTGGGTATTATAGCTCCCATCACCGCGTTTAATCTCACCACCAAAAGCAACGTGCGCAATATTATTAATGGTAATAGGCACACCATTACGAACAACAATCAACGTTTTTTTAATGTCGGCTAAGGATTGAATACGCCCCATGGTACCCACCACCATTTCAGTTCCTGCCTGATGCAAAAAAGCACCAGGCACATTTTGATTGGCAGAAGTCAAGGCTTGGCGTACCTCTTCCACGGTGATTCGATACGCTAACATGCGCTCGGGAATAAGACGTACCTGGTATTGCTTGACCTCGCCACCAATGGATACCACAGAGGCCACGCCGCCTAGTGCCAGAATCCGTGGTCGAATAGTCCAGTCCGAAATAGTACGCAAGGTTTCAGGGCTTGCGGTATCACTGACCAAAGCGTATTTAACCAACCATCCCACGGCAGAGGTAACCGGTAACATCACCGGCGAACCAACCCCAGGTGGCAAGCGATTAGTCACTTGCTGAATGCGTTCATTCACCAATTGGCGATTACGGTAGATGTCGGTTTGGTCATCAAATACGACCGTGATAGTAGAAAGACCCACGGACGTTTTAGAACGCACGCTAACCACCCCAGGCGTGCCGTTAATTGCACTTTCCAAAGGATAGGTAATTAAGGTTTCCACATCCTGGGTTGCCATACCTGGGGCTTGAGTTTGCACCACCACTTGCGGTGGGGCAAACTCAGGAAATACATCCACAGGCATTTGTTTTAAGGTATAGCCACCTAACAAACACAAAACCAAGGTGAGTGCCAAAATTAAAAGACGATTATGCAAAGACCAGGCAATGAGGTGCGTAAACATTAATGGGGCTCCTCATGACCTAATCGGGATTTGCCACCGCTAGTTAAGGATAAGGTATACAGTTCCTGATTGCCTTGGATGACCACCTCATCACCGGGTACAAGTCCTTCTTTTATTTCCGTATAACTGTCGTCACTGGCACCAACACGCACATTCACCCGCTCATAGTTATTGCCTGTGCGTACAAAGACAAACGAGACATTATCCACCTCAAGAATCGCGTTGCTTGGTACAGTCAGTGCCGCATTGGCATAGCGTAAAACAAGATTAGCCCGCACAAACATACCTGGCTTTAATACGTTGTCTTGATTATCCAAGCGGATTTGGACATTAACGGTACGCGTTAAAGCATCCAAATTGGGCTCAATGAGTGTCACTTTGCCTGGAAAAATCTGCTTGGGATAACTTAATGCATGAACATTAACCTTCTGCCCTACTTTAACGCGGCTTAAGTCTTCTTCATATACTTGCGCTACAACAAGCAACTGGTTCCGATTACTGACATGAAACAAAACGGTATTAGGCTCCACTGCCTGTCCCAAATTAACATTACGTGCATCAATAACCCCATCAATCGGGGATTTCACCGCCACACTAGGCGGTGGATTGCCAATTAAACGCGATTGCACCGTAGCCAAAGCCTGGTCTTTGACTACTTTATCACCTAAATTGGCATTAATGGCCGTCACAGCCCCACTGATTCGTACACTGACATCGGCTTGAGCATCGGGCAACAACTGAATTTGGCCATTAAGAGTCAGCAATTCTGCCATAGGACGAGGGGTCGCATCAGCCACCTCAATACCCAACATTTGAGTTTGCTCCTTGGTCAATTGTACAGGTCCCGCTTTTCCCCCCTCATTGACCTCAATTTCATCCCCATGTGCACTTACTGAATGTGCATTTAAGAAGAGGCACAAAACAATCGCCGCACTCAGTCCTGTTTTAATCTTTTGTTGCCAAGTCATAACCATTGTCATTCCTCTGATAGGCTAAATACGAACACAGTCCCTTGGGTTTATCTGTACCCATTGCAGTACATAATGCAACATACACCTGAAAATATTTCTCTAACGTATTTAAATAAGCATTCTGTAAATCATTTTGTTGGCGCTGAATTTGCAATACATTTAACAGTGAAATTTGACCATTCTGATAGGCATCTTGTGCCAATTTTATATTCTCAATACTTAAACGAAGGGAGGTGTTTTTGGCCTGCACAAGACTGGCGTGCAAGGCGTTAAGCTGCGCGTAATTGCTGGCTACTTCCGTTTCAATAGCAAGATTTAAAGCGCGTAGCGCCATGAGGGCTTGGGTTCCTGTGGCGGCTGCCTCAAGGATACGCCCCTGATTAGCATTTAATAGAGGCAGGGGAATGGAAAGAGTGACCCCTAAAGTGCGATCAGCTGGCTGTGGCGGTCCATTTTCTACAACAATCTTATCTTGTTGAACGCCAAGACCCAAAGTCCAATCTGCAAAGCGTTGGGCTTTCGCAAGACGCCTGTCGGCATTGGCTCTACCCACCGCCAACCAAAGACTTTGTCGGTCAGGGCGATGCTGTAAAGCAAAGGACTGTAACGTTTGAAGTTTAAGGAGTTTGAGGTGGATTGGTGTCTCTAATTGGATCCTCAACGGTTGATTGGCTTTCCGACCGAGTAATTGATTCAAGGTAGCGTATTGACTGATGCGAAGGCTGTGCAAAAGATGCTTGTCTTGCTCAATGCGCTGGTATTCAATACGCGCCGAATTATCATCGAGCTTGGAAATTTCAGCAGCATGATAGCGATCATGAATCACGTTCACCAGCTCCCGATTAATACGCAGTAAATAATTGGCTTGTTGCAAGCGCTTCTCAGTAACCACAAGTGCATAAAAAGCAACAGCTACTTTAGCGCTTAACTGACGTTCCGCTTCTCGAATTTCAGCCCTGGCGCGTTCTACATCAATACGGGCTACTGTTTTTTGTTTGGCAATACGCCCAGAAATAGGAAACGCTTGGGTAAAGGCCGCACTTCGAGAATATTCGCCTTCATTATTAAACAGTCTGTCGTCGTTATTCGACACATTAAAATTGGGGTTTGACCAAAGCCCTGCTTGCACTAATCGACCCGCAGCAATAGCGACATTGAAACGTGCTGCCCTTAAATCTTTGTTATGGTCTATAGCTAGTTGGGTTAATTCCTTAAGGCTTACAGCAGGCTGAGCGCTCACAACAAAAGAGCAAAACACAAGTATTAAAGTGAGTAAACAACGCTCATTCACCCTGATTAAATGCTTCGCTTGCCCTAAAAAAATTCTTTTTAGGGGTAAGGAACAGGCTGGTATGAGTTGATAACCCCAAGAATCGTTCATACGTGTAACCACCGTAGGCGAAGCGCATTCCCAATGACGGATACCGAGCTCAATGACATGGCAGCAGCAGCAATAATTGGGCTTAAAAGCATCCCAGTCATAGGATACAAGACCCCTGCAGCAATGGGCACACCTAGTGCATTGTAAATAAATGCAAAAAACAGATTTTGGCGGATATTGCGCATCGTCGCCTGCGATAAACGCCTGGCCTTTAAAATGCCATTTAAATCACCACGCAATAAGGTAACCCCTGCACTTTCTATCGCCACATCCGTGCCCGTTCCCATGGCAATACCAATGTCGGCTTTGGCAAGTGCTGGCGCATCATTGACCCCGTCTCCTGCCATAACAACAATACGACCTTTAGCCTTCAATTCACCCACAATACGACTTTTATCTTCAGGCATGACTTCAGCCATCACGTGCTTTATGCCCAATTTAGCGGCAACTGCCTCACCGGTTTTTTTACTGTCCCCAGTCAGCATAAAAATTTCAATTCCATCCTCCTGAAGTTCGCGAATGGCATCGGGTGTTGTGGCTTTAATCGGGTCTTCGACAGCCAAAATCGCAGCCGCTTTACCGTCCACTGCCATGAACATCACAGTAGCCCCTTCGGCCCGTAGTTTATCGGCTTTTGCCACTAACAGATTACTGTGAACACCGAACTCTTGCATCAACTTGGCATTACCGATGCCAATGGAACGCCCCTCGATTATTCCAGTCACCCCTTTGCCCGTCGGCGCATTAAACTCTGAAACATGAGATAAAGTCAGCTTTTTCTCTTTTGCTGCAGCCACAATGGCATTGGCCAGCGGATGCTCACTGTTGTTTTCTAATGCCGCAGCCCAAGCCAACACTTCATCTTCTTCAAACTCATCGGCCGTAATAATTTGTGTCAGCTTTGGATGTCCTTCAGTTAATGTACCCGTTTTATCAACCACTAAAGCATTCACTTTCTCCATGTGCTCCAGCGCTTCTGCATTTTTTATTAAGACTCCATTTCGCGCACCAAGTCCAACTCCGACCATAATCGACATCGGTGTGGCAAGGCCCAAGGCACAAGGACAAGCAATAATGAGCACCGAAACTGCCGCAATGAGACCGTAGCTGAATGCTGGTTGCGGGCCATAGAGTACCCATATACTAAAGGACGCCACTGCAATCAAAATAACAATAGGCACAAACCAGGAAGACACGGTATCTGCCAAACGCTGGATTGGGGCACGACTTCGTTGTGCCTCACTCACCATCTGTACAATGCGCGCCAGCATCGTGTCACTTCCCACATGCAAGGCTTTCATGATAAAACTACCGGTCTGATTCATTGTCGCACCAATGACTTGGCTACCCACATCCTTAGCTACGGGCATAGGTTCACCAGTAACCATCGATTCATCTACATGACTATGACCTTCTTGTACTTCGCCATCAACAGGTATTTTCTCACCAGGTCGTACGCGCAGCAAATCACCTTTATGGACTGCATCAAGAGATAGCTCCTCTTCGGTGCCATCTTCTCTCAAACGATGTGCACTCTCAGGGGCTAGTGTCAGTAAGGCACGAATCGCACTACCCGTTTGTTCGCGCGCTTTGAGCTCCAACACTTGTCCTAACAAAACCAAAGTAGTAATCACTGCAGCTGCCTCAAAATAAACGGCTACCACACCTTCTTTACGAAAGACTGCTGGGAATAGTTGTGGGAATAAGGTGGCCACTAAGCTGTAAACCCAAGCTACACCGATACCCATGGCAATCAAGGTAAACATGTTCAGCCGCGTCTTTAGCGATTGAAATGCCCGCACAAAGAAAGGCCAACTTCCCCACAAAACAACAGGCGTTGCCAGGGCCATCTGCATCCACGTGGATTGACTTGAAGAGAGGTGAGATATTCTTCCATGTCCACTCATTTCAAGAATAAAAACAGGTAGAGTCAAAATGAGGGAGACCCAAAAACGGCGGCGCATATCCCGATATTCAGGACTAACTTCCTCAATTATCGTCGCAGTAACTGGCTCCAGGGTCATGCCACAAATCGGGCAGTTGCCTGGATGAGATTGACGAATTTCTGGGTGCATGGGGCAAGTGTAAATCACCTCGCCACCTTCGTTAGGAGAAGCGGCCTTTCCTTGATACATGTTTTGCTTGGAATGACAACACTTATGGTTCATTGCGCCTTCCGTGGATTTTCCATGATCATGATGATGTTCGTGTGACATAGTTCACCTATTCGTATTTTTTGAGTAGTTCCATAATCTCATGGATGCGTTCCACCCTGAGTGATTCATCCTGACAGCAAGAAGCATCGGCAATGCACCCAATGATATGGGTTTCAAGCACACTAAGCTCTATGGATTTTATGGCGTTGCGAACAGCACGCAACTGAGACAGAATATCAACACAATACTGTTCCTGTTCAATCATGCGCTTAATACCTTGAAGCTGGCCAACAGCACGATTGATGCGAGAAAGCTCTTTTGTATGTGAAGAATGGTCTGGCATATCCTAGAATCCTTTAATAATTCACATCTTAGCATGAGCATCCAATCATTAATCATATGAACAATGTAACGAATGGATGCAGAGGTAAAAACTCTATGTACCCCATTATGTATCGCTTCACCCAATCTCTGTCAAGCCATACCCCATAGGGTATAATGAATAACCCTTTGTTTCGATAATAGTTTATCCAGCATGCAATTGTAACTTGCACTATACTCAATAAAAAAAGGATAATCATGATGAAATTAACGTTCCTAGGCGCCACAGAAACCGTAACGGGCTCTAAGTACTTAGTTGAGGCAGACCATAATAAAATCTTAGTGGATTGTGGGTTATTTCAAGGGTATAAGGAGCTTCGCCTTCGCAATTGGGCACCACTACCCATTAACCCCGCATCCATTAATGCAGTACTTCTTACTCATGCACACATCGATCACACCGGTTATTTACCCTTATTAGTAAAAAATGGCTTCTCTGGTCCTATTTACTGCACACCCGGTACCAAAGATTTATGTGCCATCCTTTTGCCCGATAGTGGTCATTTGCAAGAAGAAGAGGCCAAAAATGCCAACAAGTATGGCTATTCCAAACATCATCCGGCCCTACCTCTTTATACAATCCAGGATGCAGAAACGGCGTTAAAACAATTCCGAACCAAACTCTACAATACCCTTTTTGATCCTTTTAAAGACATGGAGGTTCAATTCATCCGTGCAGGTCATATTATTGGCTCATCCTTTGTTCGCATGAAGAACCATAATAAGTCCCTTTTATTTACTGGCGACATGGGAAGGCCTCATGATTGTGTCATGCAAGCGCCAAGCCTCATTGAAGACATTGATTATCTGGTGATTGAATCAACCTATGGGAATCGCCTCCACGACAAGACTCCTCCTACAGAGCTTTTAAAAAACATCATTAATAAAACCGTGCGACGAGGGGGCTCCATCATTATTCCAGCCTTTGCCGTGGCGCGCGCCCAAAGCATACTCCATTACATCTCACTATTAAAACAAGAGCAATCCATCCCGGATATTCCTGTATATCTCGATAGCCCCATGGCCATCAATGCAACCCATATTCTGTGTCACCATCAAGAAGACCACCGTCTGTCAGAACAGGAGTGTAAAAACCTGTGTGACACGGCAACCTACATCAGGACCCCTGAGGAATCCAAACAACTCGATAGCAATCAATTTCCCAAAATCATCATTTCGGCCAGCGGCATGGCAACAGGAGGTCGTATTTTATTTCATTTAAAAGCCTATGCCCCTCACCATGAAAACACCATCCTTTTTGCCGGCTACCAAGCAGGTGGAACGCGTGGTGCCCGTATGATTCAAGGTGAGACGGAAATTAAAATACACGGGCAGATGGTTCCTGTTAAAGCACAGGTTGAATCCTTAAGTAACCTCTCGGCCCATGCAGATTATGAAGAGCTCCTGCACTGGTTAAGCCATTTTCGTAAACCGCCTAAAAAAATTTTTATTACCCATGGCGAACCCCAAGCGGCAACTTCATTAAAGGCGAAAATAGAACAGCAATTTGGCTGGACCTGTGTGGTTCCTCACTACCAACAAACCGAGACGCTCACGTGAACACCACTCATGCAGCATTAACACTCACCCATATAGGGATTAACTCGTCAAAAATGGCGATTATTTACATGCGCGAAGACTGTCACATCTGTCGCTCAGAAGGGTTTGTGGCCGAGGCCCGCGTAGAAGTCACACTCAATAACCAAACCATCATCGCCACCATCAATACCACTGAGGTGACATCAAATTTACTCAAACCCGGCGAGGCAAGCCTCTCGAGCTATGCTTGGGATTTGCTCTCAGCAAAGATAGGCGATAAAATTTCTATTGCCCACCCAAAGCCACTTGACTCATTAAGCTCTATTCGCTCCAAACTTTATGGGAATGAATTAAAAACAGAAGAAATTAACCACATTGTGGCTGATGTCGTGACAGGACAACTCTCCGATGTTCAGATTGCTATGTTTCTTGCAGGAAGTGCGGGAAGTCGATTGAACACCAATGAAATCCTTGAGTTAACGAACGCCATGGTGCAAACCGGAAAGAAATTGCACTGGCCCTTACCGTTTATTGTGGATAAGCACTGTGTTGGTGGCTTACCCGGCAATCGCACTACCTTAATTGTAGTTCCAATAGTTGCAGCCTTTGGACTCATGATGCCCAAAACCTCCTCCAGAGCCATAACCTCACCCGCAGGAACAGCCGACACCATGGAGGTTTTTGCGCCCGTTAATTTAGACATCAAAACCATGCAAAAAGTAGTGGAGCAAGAACATGGGTGCATTGCTTGGGGTGGTGCCGTTGCTTTAAGCCCTGCGGATGATTTACTCATTCGCATTGAACGTTCCATCGATTTAGACAGCGAAGGACAAATGGTGGCTTCCATTCTCTCTAAAAAAATTGCCGCAGGTTCGACCCACATTGTCATTGACATTCCCATTGGTCCTACGGCAAAAGTAAGGACGATGGAACAAGCAACTGCTTTAAAAAATACCTTAGAGCGTATTGCCAAAGAATTTTCCATCCAACTCAATTGTGTTTTTACGGATGGAGTTCAACCCGTTGGTCGGGGTATCGGACCTGCTCTTGAAGCACGGGATGTATTTTCCGTGCTTTCTTGTCATCCATCAGCACCTCAAGATTTACGGAACCGTGCCTTAACCCTGGCAGGACACCTACTCGAATTTTCTCCCAAAGTTACACCAGGCTCGGGTAAACAACTCGCAGAGTCTTTGTTGAATAGCGGAAAAGCATTAACAAAATTTGAGGCAATCTGCCAAGCACAAGGTGGATTTTTTGACATTCCTTCTGCACCGTACACCAAAACCATTGAATCTACGGGAGCAGGCAAGGTCACGAGTATCGATAATCGCTTGATAGCCCGCCTAGCAAAACTCGCAGGGGCACCCAAATCAAAAGTTGCGGGAGTTGAACTCTTAACGCCGTTAAATACTATGGTAGAAAAAGGTCAACCCTTACTGATTGTTCATGCAGAGACTCAAGGTGAGCTTGATTATGCCTTGATGTTTCATCGACAAGGGCATCCTGTTATCCATATTGAGGAATCCACATGAAGCCCAACCCGATACTCTTTTCTCTATTTGGCAGCGACCATTTTGCCAAGGGAATGCATCAACAGCTAGGTTATGAAATGAGCAATATCACTCTGCACCAATTTCCCGATGAAGAAACAGTGATTAACATCAAATCGTTAGTGAACGACAAAGACGTCATCATGATTGCTGATTTAACCCATCCCAATGGCAAAATACTGCCTCTTCTCTTTACTGCTGAAACGGCCAGAGAATTAGGAGCAAAAAAAATAGGTCTCATCGCACCCTATCTTGTTTATATGCGCCAGGATAAACGGTTTCAACCTGGAGACAGTATTACTTCTCACTATTTTGCCAAACTAATTTCAAACTATTTTGATGGGTTGATGACCATTGATCCACATCTTCATCGTTGGCATGATTTAAATGACATTTATTCCATTCCGGCAATTGCACTACATGCAACTAATCCCATTGCCGCCTGGATTAACGCTAATGTGCCTGATGCATTGCTTATTGGACCCGATGCAGAAAGCTCGCAATGGGTCTCAAGCATTGCTCAAAGGATTAATGCACCCTTTTTAATTCTGGAAAAACAAAGAAAAGGCGATAATCTCGTTGAAATAACCATTCCGCAAATTGGCTTATATCAAAACCATACACCCATCTTAGTCGATGATATTATTTCAACAGCAGCCACCATGATTAAAACAGTTACTCATTTAAAATCACTCCTGATGAAACCTCCTATTTGTATTGGAGTACATGCTCTCTTTGCAGGAAACGCCTATGAGGACTTACAAAAATCAGGAGTCAAGCAAATCATCACCTGCAATACCATTGCGCACGCCTCGAATGCAATTGATGTAACGAATTTGATGATTGAGGCAATGGATGATTTATTTAAGACTTAAGGAGATAAGATGGAGGACGCCATTGAATCCATAAAGCAGTATATGCGGGCAGCCAATTACCTCTCTGCCGCGCAAATTTATTTAATGAACAATCGCTTACTGGAACAACCACTAACCTTTGCTGACATCAAACCACGCTTATTGGGTCATTGGGGCACTTGTCCTGGTATAAATTTTATCTATGCACACCTCAACTACCTGATTAAAAAACAGCAATCACCCATGCTTTTTATACTGGGTCCGGGACATGGTTATGCCGCCTTGCAAGCCAACCTATTTATTGAGGGAACCTCAATAAATATTATCCTAAAGCGTCTCATACCGAACAAGGAATTAGCTATCTCATTAAAAACTTCAGCTGGCCGTATGGCGGCTTTCCAAGTCAGGAGTTATTTTAGAAGGTGGTGAATTAGGTTATTCTCTTTCTACGGCCTTCGGGGCGGCGCTGGATAATCCAGAACTGATTGTTGCTTGTGTTATTGGCGATGGGGAAGCTGAAACTGGACCAACAGCCACAGCCTGGCATCTGAATAAATTCATTGATCCTGCGACTAATGGTGCCGTTCTTCCTATTCTTCACCTAAATGGATACAAAATCTCTGGCCCAACTCTTTTTGGTCGAATGAGCAATAAAGAATTGAAATCTCTCTTTTATGGCTACGGCTATCAGCCATTTATTGTTGAAGGTCAAGCCATTCATCAAAAAATGATGGATGCGCTTGATCAGTGTTATCAAACCATTCGAGCCATCCAAGAATCAGCTCGCCAGAACAACACAAAAACACCACCACGATTTCCAATGATAATCTTAAAAACCTTAAAGGGCTGGACAGGAATTAAAACCCTCCATGGACAAAAGATTGAAGGCAATTGCCTTTCTCATCAGGTAGTCGTCACACAAGCCAAAACAGATCGCCTAGAGCTACGCCTTCTAGAGCAATGGCTTCGTTCTTATCATTTTGAAACCCTGTTTAATAAAGAAAATGGATTTAACGAACACATTCGCGCTCTCGTTCCTGATAGTAAGTTATGCATGGGTAATAGCAGACATGCCTTTGGAGGCAAAAGCGCTTAAGCTTCCTACCATCGAACACATCGCAGAAGACGCAACCATTCCAGGAACAATAGGTTCAAGCAGTATGCGATGTACGGGAATTTATTTAAATGAGCTGTGTCAGCTCAATTCAACCCTTCGTAATTTTCGTCTCTTCTCGCCCGATGAAACCTACTCTAATAAACTCGATAAAATTTTTGAAACAACCCAGCGCGCCAATGTACAATTGAAAAAAGCATGGGATAAAGATATAAGCTCAGATGGACGAGTCATTGAAATGTTAAGTGAGCATGCTCTTCAGGGACTCATGCAAGGATATGTGTTAACCGGTCGTCATGCGATTTTTGCCTCTTATGAAGCTTTTATTCAAATCGTCTCCAGCATGACAGATCAATACATGAAGTTTTTACAAATTGCCCGCAACATTCCCTGGCGAGGAGACATTCCCTCTTTGAATTATATTTTAACTTCATCCGGATGGCGACAAGAACATAACGGCTTTTCACATCAAAATCCTGGTTTTATATCAAATCTTCTACAAAAACACGGGTGTTTTACGCGTGCATTTTTTCCACCGGATGCCACTACTATGCTGGTGGTTTTGGAACGTTGCCTTACCTCCTGTAATGCAGTCAACGTGATTGTTGCAGGTAAAACCTTAGAACCCCGCTGGCTAACGCCAGAATTAGCAAAAAAAGAACTTGGGCAGGGGCTGATGATTTGGGATTTCGCAAGCGACCTTAACCCAGATATTGTCCTTGCAGCAGCGGGGGACTATTTAACCAAAGAAGCACTTGCAGCCATTACTCTGGTTAAGGAGGACATACCCTCCATTAAGATTCGTTTTGTAAATATTCTTGAGCTTTCCGCTTTGGGCTTTGGAAATTCTAATTGCTCTTTTTCGAAAGATAATTTTAATGACTATTTCACAGAAAATAAGCCCGTCATTTTTAATTTTCACGGTTACCCTTCTGTCCTGCAACAGTTATTATTTACGATGAGCGACACCAGTAGGTTTTACATTCACGGTTACGTTGAGAATGGCTCTACAACAACTCCTTTTGATATGCACATTAGAAATAGAACCAGTCGATGGCATCTTGCCAAAGAAGTGTTCACCCTTATGGCAGAACAAAAAGTTATTTCTCAACAGGATAGTGCAAGACTTAATAAGAAATATGATAATAAGCTCATAGAGCACCGTGTCTATATTAAAAAATATGGTGTTGATCCCGATGAAATCGAACAATGGCAGTGGAAATAGCAAAATAGATTATCATTCACAATTGACGCATTATGTGTTTATTATTAGATTAAAACCGTCGCCTCTTCCTAGTTCATAGCATTTTAAGGGGTTTGATTTTTATGCATAAACTGTTCATCCGCTGATTTTAATCGCATTACCTGACATAAGGTAAGACCATTCCAATCAGAAACATCAGTTTGTAAGTCTTTGACTTGAACTAAAGGGTCGCCTGCTAGAAATGGTCTTTGTTTATGCAACCATCTTCCGACATAACAGACAGTTGCCATAATCATATTTATGGTAGTCTCTTTATAAGTTTTATTTTGAGTTGAAACAATATTGCATAAAAACTTTTGAAATTATTTTGTGACTGTGTGTCCTATTATCAATAGGGTCATGCCCTACTTCCATTTAAAAAATAAAGGAATTTAGCAATGTATTTTGCTTGTATTGTTCTGTTTTTAAAGGATCGCCTTTGACGTGAACCTGATAATAAAATGAAAACTATGCCGAATGAGTATCAAAGTGAACAGCTAGCTAATAACCATATCCATAAAAGAATGAGTTTAATTCTTTATTGCTCATTCGGCCAAAAATAGTTGGGCCAGATATTTTGTATCCGTTTAGTTGAAAAATGGGTAGAACAGCGCCATTAGTCGCCGGATCAATGAATTTATTCAGATGCCAGGCTGTGACTGTCGGTCCTGTTTCAGCTTTGCCATCACCAATAACATAAGCAGCAAGGATTTAAAGTCTTATCTACCTCAAACAATACCACATCTCCAGAAGATGTAAAAAATTTAATTTACAGTTCATGACAATTTCTCTGGGAATACAATTTTACTAATCATATAATGCCGTATTAGTTAATAACCGCGGATTAAGTATAAATATAAATGAGTTTGTTGTTGAGGAAAAAATCATTGAGATTCGCAACAAGCATGTCATTATCGACAGTGATGTTGCTGAATTATATAATGTTGAAACCAAGCGAGTTAATGAAGCGGTAAAAAACAATCCTGATAAATTCCCCAATGACTACTTAATAGAGCTTAATAGCCAGGAAAAAAATGAACTGGTCGAAAATTTCGACCAGTTCACAAAATTAAAGCATTCCACAGCCAACCCTAAGGCCTTTACTGAAAAAGGCTTATATATGCTGGCCACCATATTAAAAAGCCAGAAAGCAACAGAAACGACTTTAGCCATCATAGATACTTTTACAAAAGTTAGAGAAATATCACGCAGGATTAAAGCGATACTACAAACCCCTCAAAATTCACCAAAATACCACGAGCTTATGCAAAAACAGGGGATTTAATTTCTGATTTTGGTTGTCCCAGAACACTTAGATACTTCTGAAACCGAGGCAAGTATTGAGGTCAATCTTGCCATCGTAAAATTCAAATACACCGTAAAAAAACAAATAATTTACTCTTGGAACAATTAGAACATAAAAAGACATTTGTGATTTTTCAAGAATTGAAAATGACTTAGAATTTCTTAATAAAGCGCATAAAAAACTCTTTATCCAAATATAAGACCGATCATTTACGCCAGATGTATTTAACGTTCCTGACTATATCCGCAATGAAGACATATATCATGGCGGAGTGGAAATTCAATATGATTTTCCTGGGGAAGGAAAACCTATTACTACAGGATGGATAGCACGAACATGAGATCCTGCTGTCAAAGCTCGGTTTCAATTATTAATACAAAAATTAGCTTCTCATTTTGATGAGAAAATTGACGGTATAAACCTACCAGAAACATCGGCTGATTTTGACCCTGACCATATGCCTAAAGACTTCACATCAGATAAATATTTTTATTTAGTAATTGATAATATTAGCTACCTAAAAAAAGCTTTTCAAAAAAGTAGTGTCATCCAGTATGTCAATTTTTTTCAGGAGAATGGAACAATGGAACAATGGAACAATGGAACAATGGAACAATGGAACAATGGAACAATGGAACAATGGAACAATGGAACAATGACCATCATTATATGAGTAGGCTATTTGCTTTCGCAATGAATCACCACATTGGCTTAGGTGGTCCAGATTTCGTGCCTTATAAAGATTCTCAAATGAGAAATAGCTATCCTTTTTTTCATAAATTTAAAGGTAGAATATTAACAACTATAGCTATCCAATAACCTGATTACCCTTATAAAAACCCAAATACCGGTGATCTCTACAATTTTTCTTATTTCTATTCTTTTTCGAAAGAATACTTAGGTGCTTCAATTCTATTTTGGAACGTAGAAGAACCATTTTTTTAAGATCAGCTTTTACCTAAATTAGGTACTAACTATTTTAAATGCGATGAACAAAATGCTTAGAGTGCCTTTTCGTTCCATTGCTTGTCACACCCCGTGCGACACGAAGTCGCCAACTAGAGCTGCGGTACTCTGATACCGCCATCCATGCTACTGGATGAACCTACGATCCTGAATAAAGAGCGGATCGGACAACGTAGCGAAGCACGTAGGTGCGGGATTTGAAACGCAAGTGAATAATCCTTCTGGAAGCCGTAATCCGGGGAAGCGCAAGGTAGTGAATATGCCGAAGATATCTGAACCCGTGCAGAAAGATCGACAGAGGCGAGACCATGGAAAGCGGCTGTTTCCATGATACAGAAGTTGGAGGGAGCTGGGGGTAAACTTCCTCGTAGCCAAATAACTTCTCGGTCTATAGCGGGCGGCTAAGTTCATACGCTTTAATGGCGGAACGTGGTAAACCTGTATGGCTCCCTGCGGGGAAGGTTCGTCGTAAGACGCACTATGGTCATGCAGGCAAAGGAGGTCTGAAAAAGCAAATGTTGGTTTGTAATGAGCCAGATAGTGTGTGATTACACGGCATGAAAATGCGCCCACTTCGGACTGGTCCAAACTGGTGAGATAATTTGAAGAATCAAAATAATGAAGAAACGCAAATGACAACATGCAACAATGTTGGTGCCTCTTCAACGAAGCCCCCATGCACTTGGCATTCAATTCCTTGGCTAAAGGCAAAGGCACACGTATTTCGACTCCAAACACGTATCGCTAAGGCAGAAAGAGAAGGACGTCGTGGTAAAGTTAAAGCTCTGCAACGACTTCTAACGACCTCATTTTATGGTAGATGCATTGCCATCAAACGAGTGACTAGCAGCACCGGTGGAAAAACACCTGGTGTCGACGGTGTGGTTCTGAGAACACATGGTCAAAAGATGAATGCGATATTCGAACTTAGAAATAGAGGGTACAAACCTTTACCACTAAGACGAATATATATCCCTAAAAAATCAGGAAAGCTGAGACCACTCTCAATTCCAACAATTAAGGACAGAGGGATGCAAGCCTTATGGCATGCTGCCCTTACCCCGATTGCTGAAGAAAGAGCTGATCCGAACGCCTACGGTTTTAGACCGAAGCGGTCGACACATGACGCCATAGAGCAATGTTTCAAAATGCTGGCAAAAAGAAATTCAGCAAGATGGATTTTTGAGGGAGACATCCGTGCCTGCTTTGATCAAATCAGTCATGAATTGTAGTAGCTCATGATAGCAACTCTTCTTCTATCCGTTGTTTCAGTTGATTAAATACCTCCTGAAATGCGGTATTAATTTCTATTTCAGAACCTTCTGCTTTAGCAGGATCAGGAATACTCCAATGGAGTTTCTTCGGGTGACCAGGGAAAGTGGGGCAACTTTCGCTAGCTGCTTGGTCACAGACAGTAATCACTAAATCAATAGACTCTGATTTAAATTCATTCCAGGATTTACTACGAGGTGCTTCTGGTTTTATACCTTGACGGATAAGTGTTTCAATTGCTTTGAGATGTACGTTTCCAGCAGGGAAACTACCTGCGCTAAAGGCTAGATAGCGGCCATTGGAGTAATGATTGGTTATAGCTTCGGCCATAATAGATCGACAAGAATTACCCGTACAGAGAAATAATAATCTAATTGGCTTAGTATTCATCAGCTACAGCATCCAGTTGTTTTTGACTTGGTATCACAGCAAGAAGCCGTTGTGTTTTTTTCTGGTATGCAACAAGAGCTTTCCGCTGCTTTTTCACCAGAAAAAAATTGTACATCCTGCATGGTATGATAAGCTTCCCATGCGATTCCATTTGGATCATTGACCCATGACTTCTCTGATTTGGCGTAACAACAGCTTGTTTCACCATCACTATGCGTAGAAATATTGGCTTCTGAAAATTGTTTTCTTAATTCCGCTAACTCAACAGCATTATCTACTTGAATACCCAAGTGCTCCATCCCATGCGTGCCAGAACGAGTTGAAATTGCAAAATTGATGCGAGGATCTTCCAACATCCATTTGGCATAATCCGATTTCACTTTGACAGGCTCAGCTCCAAACAAAGCATTATAGAAACGGACGCTGTCATCAAGGTTGCTAACACCAATATGAATATGAAAACGTTTCATGATCTACTCCTTAGTAGAAGGACAACAACTATTTAATTCAATAACGAGACAATTTTTGGTATCGGGTTGTTGAATTTTGACTTGTTGTTTGCTACAACAATCCTGAACAAGAAAGGCAATAAAATCCCGCATTAATTCAAAATTTGCTGAATAAAAAACATAACGCCCTTTTCGGCAGGAGGTTACAATTCCAGCATGAGACAAATGGCTTAGATGAAATGACAAGGTATTGTGTAAAATACCTAACTCATCACCAATTGCACTTGCTGATAACCCTTCCGGTCCCGCCTGAACAAGTAATCGAAACACTTGCAAACGAGTTTCTTGCGAAAGGGTATCAAATATTTTTATAGATTTTTTTATGTCCATAATTCTAGAATAGTCGAAATATTAAAATCAGTCAAATGTATTTGATGTGGTAACTCAGAAATGATCTACCTACGTTTCGCACCAAGATAAACGATTTTTATAATTATTCTGTTCAATAGCCAGGCAGGAGAAGCCTGTGCCACGCGCAGATTCTGCGGCAAGTCCATAGATTTCAAGAGCATACTGACCAAAATAAGAAATGATTTGTTGATGTACTGGTTTTAGATTAGTTACCACACGATGTTTTTGATCGTTTGTCAGGATGGTTACAACAGCTATCACGTTCATCAGCTCAGCAATCCATTTCATTGTGGGATTTTGTACTGGCTTACCCAGCTGATTGGGAAGTGCTTCATCATGCTCCTTTAAGCATTGCCTGATGTGAGCTTGAGCAAAATTGTACACCATGAGACAAAGCGTCATTACCATCATCAAGGCTGTAATTCGCTCAGGTGTTTTAAGGAAGAAAGAGTCCAGTTCGAAGGCATTGTTTTTCATGAATTTAAAGCTTGATTCGACACAGGATTGCTCTTTATATTGTTGAAGCATGGCATGATTATTCAATAGCGAGCTATCACATTGATTACTGGCCAAAATAAAGCGTCCCAGTGTTTCTTTTTTAGCACCCACCCTCTCCAGACAGGTAGAAAGACAGGCTTGTATTTGATATCCAATCACCATTTTTTGAGCTCCAGGTTTTGGGCGACCTTTCCCTGTATGGCGTTCAACAGGTAGAATCTCATAATGAATTTGGTGGTATTTGAGTGATTTGATGAGCGGTTTTAATGCCTGCTTTGCATCGTCAGGACATTGAAAGACCTGGTGACCAAGATGCCATAAGGATTTAATGAGCTCTTGAGATTTTTTATCCAAATGCCTCTGAAAAGTCTTTAGCTCTCGCAACCTCGCCTGTTGCGACTCAATCAAAACCCAGCGTTGTGGAATACCATAAAGAACCGTTTCATGAACACTTCCACGATAGTTTGCATCAAACGGCTCCCAGGTCAGAGCATCACAAGGCTTGTTCAACAATACTTTGGCTTCATTAAGCTGTGCAGGTACTCGGGTTATCCAAAACACGTTATTGAGGCTTGCCAACTGCTCTGGAACATAAAAGGCGGCATCAACCACAAAACAAAGGCCATCAGGCATCCCATGAATACTTTGTGTAAACGCTTGCACCCTCCTAACCGTCTCTTGGAAACTTGTTTTATCACTACTATTCCCATCTAAGGCCTCCATCCATAAGGGGATATTCGCAGCTCCTCCTTGTACTAGTGACAGCATCACTTGCTTTAGATCAGAGCGATTCGCTTTGGAATATCCGTAGTCTGGTTGCGCAATCCCGGGCGCGGCCTCTTCTGTGTCATAGCGGCCGTAAAGAACAAAGCTTGTACTGTCTAAATGCAGTCTCTGGCTTAGTAAATTTTTTTCTCGGGCAATCTCAAAAGCCAATTCCGAATAAAGCCTGGTCACACCGTATTCTGCGATTTTATCCAGGCAGCGACCAAGACTGTCATCATTCAGGTGTGCCGCGTCTAGTTCTGAACCAAGCAGTTGAGCCACAGGCTTATCTTGGAAAAAATGCGGCGTCATATACAACCGGCTATTCATAAAACCCAACCCATTGATAACCATCGCCGCTACTCGACGACCATAGCTTACCACGCCTCCTTTTTTTTCATTTAACTCAAGGCGTGCATCAATTCTCTCTATTATCCCTAATTCTCTAATCGTTGCTGCAACAAGTCCTAAATGCCCCAATTGCTCTGAACTTACTGTATCTCGATTCAGCATCCTTCTCTCCAATAGGTCTTTGGGAGACAAGGGTACCTGATTCTTCTCTTGTGGGCTGTGATCTTTTTCTTATATCGGCTTGATCTTTTTCTCAATTTAACTAATGCGATAATTCCTTGGGGATAATTCTAATTTTAGCTTTTTCATGCTGCGGAATGTCCGATAAATTATTGGCATTCATTAATTTTTCACTGGGGTTGGTTAAAGGAGTGACCAGTTGTATTAGCAGAATGAAAGTGATTATTAGGAAAGGATATTTTAACAAGGATGGCGCTTTTTTCTCTCCAACCAAACCAACTAGAAATAAACTAGAAACAATTAGCAGGATTGTTGGTGCTTGGAGAGTATTAAGCAACATACAAAGGTAGAATAAGGGGGCTATTCGAGCAAAACGTTTATAAAAATAAGTTCCTGCATTCTTGATATTACTAAAATCTGTTTTATGATAACTGTAAAACAAGGCAAAGCCGCTAATAGCGAAGAAGCCATCGACGCTTGCTATTCCTGCCGTCATAATGCCATGAAACTGTTTTAAATAATTGAGATCTAAAAACTGAATATAATGATAAATTGCAACCGATAGAGCTAACAAGCCCCGTGTAATATCAATCCCATCAATTCTTTTCATGCGTAAATAGATTTTAAAATAACCACTATACTTGAGATCCTTCGTTGATTAAATCTTTGAAAAATATTTTTCATTTGAAAGAAAAAATAAAAAACATATTGACTTTCTTTTTGACAATTTATTGTTGTTAATTATTTTGCCAGTCATTAGACGATATAAATTTACCTTTCTCACCCTTAATTTATCTCTAAATGAAGAACTCACTGGGGAACCTGCGAATAAATGCAGACGGCACAGTTTTTATTAAACCGCGCAAATGACTTTCCCCTTCCCCTCCAAATGTGTTTGTGGTAGAAAGTGCTTTTTGTTAGCAAAATATACACGGGGCATTACATGTCAATAAAGTCAGATCGCTGGATAGAGAAAATGGCATTGGAACATGGGATGATTTCACCTTATCAACGCGGACAGGTGCGTGAGACAGATAAAGGCCGAATCATTTCTTATGGGGTTTCCAGTTACGGTTATGATGTGCGTTGCGCGGATGAATTTAAAATATTCACCAATATTAATTCCGCTATTGTTGATCCAAAAGCGTTTGATGCGAATAGTTTTGTAGACGTAAAATCCGATGTTTGCATCATTCCTCCCAATTCTTTTGCCTTGGCTCGTACAGTAGAATACTTTCGTATCCCGCGTAATGTATTAACGATTTGTTTAGGTAAATCAACCTACGCACGTTGCGGTATCATTGTGAATGTCACACCGTTGGAACCTGAATGGGAAGGTCATGTGACCCTGGAGTTTTCCAATACCACGCCACTCCCCGCTAAAATCTATGCTCATGAGGGTGTGGCGCAGATGCTCTTTCTGGAATCCGATGAAGTTTGCGCGGTATCTTACCGCGACAGAGGTGGAAAATATCAAGGGCAGACTGGCGTTACGTTACCGCGCACCTGATTCCATACGGCGGTTAGTCGTCGGTGTCTTTGAGCGGGATATGGCCTCGTGATGCGTCAACCCGCTCTCTAAGCTCTTTTCCGGGCTTGAAATGAGGACTATATTTCGCCTCAGTAACTACCTTTTCGCCTGTTTTAGGATTATGGGCATTGCGTGGTGGACGATAATGTAGTGAGAAGCTGCCAAAGCCCCGGATTTCAATGCGTTTGCCATCAACAAGCGCTTCACTCATTAACTCAAGAATTCGGTTAATACCATCAGTAACCTGTTTTTCAGGAAGATGTGTCATTTTTGCAGCAAGGTTTGCAATGAGTTGCGATTTAATCATACCCACCTCGGTTAGCCGCGTTGTTAGGGTGTCAGTACCAAGACACAACAGGTGCCGACTTTCTTTATTCTATTTAAGTATAGACGCGAAAAGAAATTATTCAATGTTATCAACTAACTGTAATAATATTCTAAATAGTAACGCATTGTTATCCATCTTATTAAATAATTTACCTTTTGCAACTAGGGAAAACATTAGTTTACCTTGATTTTTGCCAGTCCTGCCCGGCTGACGCTTGATCTTGGCGTTGTTGGATATAGGCTTTAACAATGCCCCAGCTCATTTTTACCTGGGTTACTGTCTCTAAGGTAAACAAATCCGAACGGAGTGTTTTACTGGTAGTAATGACCAGGGCTCCTGGTTGAATTTGCTCAACAAGTTGACTAATGGCCAACCAGGTTTCGCCAAAAAAAGCGGTGGCATTAATAAAAATAAGATTGGCATCGGCAACACTGGTTTCTAGAAAGTTACCCTGTATGAATTTAATGCGGTTAGCCTTGGTTTCATAGTCTCGAATGCATGTTAGGCGTTGCTGTTGCTGTTGAGCACAGTGGTGTAACGATGAAAAAAGCTCAATGCCACAGCTTTTTTTTACGTCAAACACCATGATGCAAGCCAATACTGCCTTCCCTACACCACTGCCCAAATCATAGAAGACAGTGGATGGCCCTGGTTTGCCTAAGGATAGCAGTGCGATAAAGGATTCAAAGTCTATTTCTCCATAGACATATTCCGGTGCATCTTGCTTGGTCCTTTCTACTTTAGATAAGGCAAAACCATCGACATTTGCATACAATTGTCGATAAACCTTGTAGTGCTTATTAAGGCTCAAGCTTTTTCGCCAGCGTTGTAATTTAATTTGCCGTCGCCAGAGGGGCAAAAATAAAAAAAGAGAGCAAATCACAATAAGGGATGCAAGTAACATATTAAATTAGGTAGTCCCTGGCCTGTGAAGTATCGGTGTGTTTTGAGGCGTCATACCCTCTCCCATTCGTTCCCTTAATACAGTGTATAACTTTATTAGAGTGAAATGGTCTATTTTATGCTTTTTTCGCTTATCCGCCTGTATGTGCTTAAAACGGTTTTCCGATGCTTAAACACGTGATCATTACTATTCTCTTCGTTTTTCTTATTGCGCTGCTAATTATTTATTATTGGCAGAGGAATTTGATCTACTTTCCAGCAAGGGAACAGCCTGAGCGCCATGCCTACCAGGCAGATGATATGCAGCAAATCACGCTACATACAGTGGATGCATTAAGCTTAAACGCTTGGTACAAACCCGCCGCCTCAGGGCAACCTACCTTGCTATTTCTACATGGTAATGCAGGGCATATTGGCCACCGAATGCCTTTCGTGCGGCAATTTCTAGCGAGCGGTTTTGGTGTATTGTTACTGGAATATCGGGGCTATGGAGGTAATCATGGCCAACCCACAGAACAAGGGCTCTATCAGGATGGCCGTGCAGCCGTTCAATTTCTGCTAAATCAAGGAGTTAGAAACAGCCAATTGATATTCTATGGGGAATCATTGGGCACTGGCGTGGCAACTGAACTGGCTACGGAGTTCCCCATTTGCGCGCTGATTTTACAATCACCCTACACGTCAATGTCAGCAGTCGCACGATTTCACTACCCTTGGCTTTTGATATCACCGTGGGATAAATACGATTCTCTGGCGCGTATTCAAACTATCCACGCCCCTCTATTGATCCTGCATGGTAAGCAAGATCGCATTATTCCCTATGAGCAAGGATTGATCCTTTTCGAACAGGCAAATCAGCCCAAGCATTTAGTGAGCATTGCTGATAGAGGCCATAATGATTTATGGAGCCCCTATTTTACTCAGGAAATAAAGAACTTTATCAGCACTAATTGCCATTAATAAGATCTTAATGGGCATGATTCGTGCATTCTATTGTAAATTTAATGTTAATATTCCCTTAACCTTAATTGATTAGAATGGAATCATAACTCTAGCGTGGAGAACATTGTGCCTACTTTGTCTGTTACATCGACACCAGGCTTTTTTACGCGCCAACTTGGCAGTGTTGCAAAGCCCATTGTCAAAACCTCTTCAGAGCCAGCTTTTGTCAATGTGGGTGGAACTGGCGATTGTGGTTTTAGGTCGATTGCAGCTTGTCTAATTGATGATTATTTATTTAAGAGAAATGTTGATAATCAACAGATTCTTGAAAGACTGCTTGCGCGTTACTTCGAATATTTTCCTCATCCACAGCCTTTTGGCCGTACGGCAAGAGATCGCTTGGAAAGTATGACTAGAAGCCCTCTAGCGATAGCGGAATGTACTCGTCGATTGGCTTATGTTTTACGCCAGATCGCGGTTGATGAATTATGTGCACATCCAGAGAAATATCGCGGGGCCTTTGCTTCTTTCGAGGATAATGATCAGCATGCCAATGAAGATAAGGAAGCAACGCCAGAACGGATGCGCCAGGAAACAACCTGGATTGATGAGAGTGCTATTGCAGCATTGGCTAATGCTCTGAAATTGCCTATCGAAGTACATGTGGTGACAAAGAATAAAGAGTTGCCTATGCGCCTGCAATATAATGCTTCTTCTGATAACACAGCAGAGGTTGTAATGCAGTTACAGAATGGACATTATATACCCCGCGTAAGTCAGCCAGCTCGCTTTATGAATATTAGTGAGCAACAAAAGAATATGGGACCATTACAACCTGTCACTCAAACTGTTCAGGATCCTCCTTTGTCTGAAATTCTGGCTAAAATTGCAGCAGAAGATCAGCGTTTGCTGGAGGAATTTGAAAATACTGTCAATCAACTCACTGCAAGTGTAATTGCAGGTGAAGTGACCAAAGAAGAATTGCTTGAGATTTATGTTAAAGGCATGGCAAAGAGTGATTATTTGCAGGGCCGGGTAAAATATGTAGGTCTTGAACACGGGAATCAACGCTTTTTCGAAGCCTTGAGAGTGCGAAACCTGGAGCGAAAATCAAAGCAGTCAGGTTGGGTTCTGATAGCCATGATAAGCAAGTCGTTAAAGAGCTGGTACATGCCATTGCCCGGGCAATCAGTATTGGCCAGTTGGATCCAGGGGTGGTCTTTGCCAAGATTGAACACGATGACGATTTTAGAGTAGCTATGCCGGCACTTAAATAAAAGTGTATGAAATTGAAACGGCCACCTTGTGTGGCCGTTTTTTTAAATGGCCCTTAAAGGAAACCCTGTTCTTTCATCCACTCATCATTGGCATGTTTAGACATGTAATTGCGGATGGAGTCCGGCAAAATAACCAGACATTTTTGTCCTTCGCGAAGAGAACTTGCCGCTTGCAATGCACCCCACATGGCAGCGCCGGAAGAGCCGCCAACTAATAATCCCTCTTCACGAATCAATTCTCTTGCCACTCGAAACGAATCGGCATCATTTGTTTTAACGTAGGTATCAATTAAGCGGTTGTCTAGCACATCAGGAAAGAAATCATACCCTATTCCTTCCACGTGGTAAGGCTTAATTTCGTCACCACCACCCAGAATAGAGCCAACAGGATCGATACCCACAATTTTAATTGCAGGGTTATATTCTTTTAGTCTTCTGGCAATCCCTGTTATCGTTCCTCCGGTACCTACACCGGCGACTACCATATGCAAATCCTTACCAAAATCGTCAATGATTTCCTGAGCAGTACCCTGATAATGCGCATTGGGGTTATCTGGATTGGCATATTGATCAAGGATATGTGAATTAGGAATTTGACGTTGTAAGTCTTTGGCAAGTGAAATATGGCTATCGGGGTCATTCCATGCTGCTTCAGTACGAGTACGATAAATGGTGGCTCCCAGGCGCTCTAAAACAGATTGTTTCTCCTGACTCATTTTGTTGGGCATGGTAATAACCACGTTATAACCCATGACTGCACCTGCCAGAGCGATCCCAATACCTGTATTGCCTGAAGTGGGTTCAATTAACGTATCGCCTGGTTTGATTCGCCCTTCACGCTCTGCGTTCTTTACCATTTCATAACCGATACGGTCTTTAACGGAGCCGCCTGGATTAAGAAATTCACATTTAGCATAAAGTTCACAGGCAAGTTTGGCGCCCAGTCGATTAATTTTTACCACAGGCGTATGTCCTATCGTGGCGAGAATGTTTTGATAAATCATAGGTAGTCCTTGTAATGATTTATCATTCAGTATACGACAGAGCCTAAGGCTTGCCCACCTCTATGCCTACTATTTACATTGGACTTCATCGGGAACTCTGCCAGCGGGAGAATTGCTGTGTCCATGCGAATACTCGTGTGCTCCATGTTTGTTCTATTTTTACCTGCCGTTTTCTTGTTTGGTGGTAAATTGCAGGTTGATTTTACAAGTGGGCTTGCAGCAGCTAGAATGGCTAAACAGATGTTAAATCACTCAATTTCAAGGATGACAGCATGAAAAAAATTGTTTCTTTTGCGAATCTGACTGTCGCTGTATTATGTACAGCTCCCTTACTATTAACCGGATGCCAGGGTATCGAAGAACTTTTTAGCGATTCTTCCCAGCGCTCCTACGAGCCAGGCCATCATGCAGGGGCCGGTTATGGCAGGGCGAATAGATCACAATCGCAGTCGCAATCGACTCAATATACAACGTCTACTAGTGGTTCTACTTCAACAGGGAAAGCGTCTGTAACACCAGCTACTCAATCAACCACTACCAACGCCAGTGTTCCTATTGAACCACCTACTGTCCCTACTATCGCGCCGACCACAGCAACATCGACAACTACGCCAGCAGCAACAACCAGTACACCTCCCAGCGGTATGGCTCCACCGACTGTTAGTCAATAAAGACCAGGGCCTGTTGACATCTCTACTATCTTGGTCGAAAAGGGTTGATTTACGAGCATCGCAGCACAGTTTACATGAGAGTAAATGAGCAGCGAGGCGCAGGAAATCAACCCTTTTCGACTCAAGCTAGCGAAATGTCAGGTGGGGTACCAGGACTTTACTAACACAATTCAGTGGTCATTAAATTTTGTCAGGAATTGGAGCTTGAAGCGGAATAATTGATCGTCTTCACGGACCAGATATCCTCGTGTATGCTCGCAGCAAAAGACCAATACGATTTCCAATCAATTTTTGTTGAGTGTAATAAATGAATACATTGAAAGCACAAGCTGCAAAGGCTGCATTAGCTTATGTGGATGATAATATGATAATCGGAGTGGGTACCGGCTCAACAGTCAATTACTTCATTAATGAGCTGGCAACC
Source organism: Legionella donaldsonii (assembly GCF_900452385.1). Classification (NCBI taxonomy): domain Bacteria; kingdom Pseudomonadati; phylum Pseudomonadota; class Gammaproteobacteria; order Legionellales; family Legionellaceae; genus Legionella; species Legionella donaldsonii. The sequence goes on from NZ_UGOA01000001.1 coordinate 3,153,802, forward strand.
ATCAAACATCGAATCGACGCTTGTGTGGCTAGTTCAAAGGCAACCGAGAGTCGGTTACGTGCCGCTGGTATTCCCGTTATCGATTTAAATTCAGCAAGCGATTTACCCCTTTACGTCGATGGGGCTGATGAAGTGAACGAAAGGTACGAAATGATTAAGGGGGGAGGTGGCGCACTGACCGGCGAAAAAATTGTTGCTACGGTAGCGCGTCAATTCATTTGCATCGTTGATGAATCAAAACTGGTAAAGCATTTAGGTTCTTTTCCTCTGGCTGTCGAAGTGTTACCGATGGCACGCAGTTATGTTGCGCGTGAAATTGTTAAATTAGGGGGGGATCCGGAATATCGTGAAGGTTTCATTTCTGACCATGGCAACATTATTCTTGATGTTTATAACCTGGAAATTACTGATGCAAGGCGGTTAGAAGACACAATCAATTGTATTCCCGGTGTCGTGGAAAATGGTTTGTTTGCTAAACGACTGGCGGATAAGGTTTTGGTTGCCAGCGAAAATGGCGTCAAGATCATTGGATGAAACAGACTTGAACGATTTGAGTCAATCACAAGAAGTTATCAACTGTTAGGAAAGGAATAAAAGGGAATACAGGGTTATGAACTTTACCAAAATTTTATTGCAAACTATTGTTAGCAGGGCAGTTAGGTCAGTTTTCTCTATCTTTCTTTTGATAGCTGGATCACTATTATCCATGTCGTCGTTGGCAGGCGGCATGAATGAGGTTGCAATGTCTGGCAAGCGGGAACTAAGGCCTTGGTCAATAACAGGAAGTCTGGGGTAAACGGATTACCAAAATATGTACAAAGCCGATGGTCAAACGGGGATAGGCCGATTTGCTCTTGGCCGAGATTTGCTGATTTATAAGCAATGGATCGTGGGTTTGGAAATAGGCATACAAAATGGCAATGACATGCGCCTTGGTCTTTCCCAGGCTACGCTAAATGAACTTGGCGGTCTTCCGATTCAATCGACGGTTAAACCTGTCCTTGATTTACTCGCCACATTAGAAGCCCCCCTGTGGGATACAAGGGCGCTTTTTGGCCAACTCAAAGGAGGCGTTGCCTATCGTCGCTGGCAATTTAACAATCGCGACAGTATTAACGACAAGTCGCAATTGGCTGGGGAAGTCCAGGCGGGTTTGGCTTATTCAATCAGTGAGTGCACCAGTTTGAGTTTATTGTATCAGGGAATTTTTGGCAGTAACCCCCATTTTCGTGTTAATGCACTTCAGCAGACAGGTCAGGTCGCTAATATTCCGATACAACAGGGGGTATTGCTTGGTTGTTCAGTGAGAGTTTAATCCATACAAATCATAGGGATTGTGATGAATAAAAAACTAACAATGGTGGGTATTGGTATTGTTTCAGCGGTGAGTCTTACAACGGCAGTCTATGGAGCAAACCCTGCTTCAACACAGTACGTTGATCAAAAAATTCAGCAAGCTGTCAGTCAGCTTGAGTCGCAAATTGCCAGTATTTCCGGAACACCTGGCCCTCAAGGTCCGCAGGGTCCACAAGGTTCAAGTGGTGTGGGTATTCCTGCGGGAGGGACTACAGGACAGTTGCTGGCAAAAGTGACCAATCTTAATTACGATACGCAATGGATTGATGGCCCCGTTACTTATGCTGTAGGCCAGCAGACGATGGGGGGCGTCGTGTTCTGGGTCGATTCCTCCGGTCAGCATGGGTTAATTGCTGCCAGTGCGGATAATGAAGGAGGAGGAACGGTCACGTGGCGAAATAGTACTGATGTACTGACCAGGGCCATTAGTGACGGGATCTATGGTGGAAGGCCTAATACGGGGCAGATTATGGCTCTGCAGGTTCCGGATGGCAATAATATTTTCGCAGCCCGAGTGTGTTATAATTATGCCATTCAGGCCGATGGCACTAGCGCTTGCGCTGATCCGGGTGCTGCTGGCGCCACGTGTTATGCGGACTGGTATCTCCCTTCAAGATTTGAGCTTAATCAACTTTATTTACAAAGAGCTGCCGTTGGCGGCTTTACCACTAATAGTTATTGGAGTTCTACCGAGAGTTCGGCAAGCGACGCCTGGGCCCAGAGTTTTACGAATGGTAGCCAGAGTTTTCCTTTGAAGGATTCTCTGATGCAGGTACGTTGTATCCGGGCTTTTTAACCCGCTTATTCTTAATTTTTTCTTAAGTTATACTCGATATACTTCCTTTATCTGAAAAGGGAGTATGCGATGCGTGTATTAATTGTCGAGGATGGTGCTTTTAATGCGTTTTGCCTAACGCGTTTGCTTGAAAGTGTTTTTCAGCAAGCGCAAGTCACTGTAGTAGGAGATAGTCTTAGTGCCCTCAATGATCTTAGGCACAATACCCCTGCTTTGGTGATTGTGGATGGTCATTTAAGGGCTGGCGATGGGCTAAAATGTAATGGTCCTGCGCTGGTTGATGCGCTATGGCAAACCAATCCCCATCTTCCTGTGATAGCTTGGTCAGATTGTGAGACCATGCGACATGCTTTTGCTGAAATCTTCAAACAATATAACAAGCCTTTTAACGAGTATACTTATTGGCCTAAAGTGGTCAATTATGAGCGTATCCGCATGTCTTTGTCGTATTTATTGCGTGCTGCCTCGGATTCCTTTGAACCCCTGCAACACAGTGAAAGGGTAGAAATACTCCACGCTTAATTGCTGTTGCTTGGCCTGGCATAACCCAAAGAGATGAATTTTCACTTTGTGGTGCTTTTGTTTAGTGCGCTTCATCCCAATCATGGCCGACTCCAATCGAAACGATTAACGGTACCGATAGTTGCACGGTATGTTCCATCAACTCCCGAATGGTTTGCGTGGCATAATCAATAGCAGATTCGTGAATCTCGAAAACAAGTTCATCATGCACTTGCATCATCATTCTTACAGGTGGTTTTCCCGAGGAGTTTTGCCAATTAGCAATTGCAAGCATCGCTTTTTTTATGATATCTGCCGCTGTACCTTGCATAGGAGCATTGATTGCAGTGCGCTCGGCGGCTTTTTGCCGCATTAAGTTGCGTGCATTAATCTCCGGCAGATAGAGGCGGCGGCCAAACAGCGTTTCGACATAACCCTGTTGATGAGCTTGCTTGCGGGTGCGCTCCATGTAGGCAAGTACGCCGGGATAGCGGGTGAAATAAACATCAATGTAATATTGAGCGTCCTGGCGTTCAATCCCCAGTTGCTTAGCGAGGCCAAAAGCCGACATGCCGTAGATCAAGCCGAAATTGATCGCTTTGGCACGGCGACGTTGTTCGCTAGTGACCTCAGCCAAATCAACCTGAAAAATTTCACTGGCAGTAGCCGCATGAATGTCCCAACCACTGGCAAACGCTTTAAGCAGATTTTCATCTTGCGAGAGATGCGCCATGATGCGTAATTCAATTTGTGAATAATCCGCTGCCAATAAGACATGATTAGGTGGCGCGATAAACGCTTTGCGAATTAGGCGCCCTTCTTCGTTTCGTATAGGGATATTTTGTAAATTAGGTTCGCTGGAAGACAGACGTCCAGTTGCTGCCACTGCCTGATTATAACAGGTATGTACCCGCCCTGTTTTGGGATTAACACGTTTAGGCAAGGCATCAATGTAAGTAGATACCAGTTTGCTTAAGCTACGGTATTCAAGAATAACTGCTGGCAGGCGATAGTCAAAGGCGAGTTCTTGCAGGATTGCTTCTGCAGTGGATGGCTGTCCGGTGGGGGTTTTAGCCAGAGCCGGTAGCTTTAATTCATCAAAAAGAATTTCTTGCAATTGTTTGGGAGAATTTAGATTAAAAGGTCTACCCGCTAATTGTATGGCTTCTTGTTCCAGCAAAATGATGCGTTCTTTAAGGCGATGGCCATGTTTTGCCAAAGTCTCCAAATCGATAAGAACTCCACCGTATTCCATATTGGCAAGCACAGTAAGTAAAGGTATCTCAATGTCATGTAACACGGTTTTCAATCGTTCATCGAGCATGGGATAGAGTGTGTTATGCAATTTTAAAGTGACATCAGCATCTTCTGCAGCATAGGGGGCTGCTTTGCTAACAGGGATTTGATCAAAGCGTAGCTGCTTTGCACCTTTGCCTGCAATGTCCTCAAAACTGATGGTCTTATGTCCTAAATATTTTAACGCCAGGGAGTCCATATCGTGCCGCCCTGCGCTGCTGTTTAATACATAAGACTCCAGCATAGTGTCGAAAACAATACCTTGCAGGCTAATACCATGGTTTTTAAAGACGTTATAATCGTATTTTAAATTTTGACCAAGTTTACCTATAGCTGGATTTTCAAGAATTGGTTTTAAGCGGTTTAGTACCGAGTCACGAGATAACTGCTCACTACCATCGTTGTGTGTCAAAGGAATATAGACCGGGTTGTTTTCAGTAATGCTTATGGCTATACCGACAATTTCTGCATCCAGCGAGTCGAGACTCGTTGTTTCAGTATCAACACAAAACAGATCACAAGCCTCTAATTGACAAAGTAATTCATTAAATTGCATTTCAGTGGTGATGACACTAAAGGCAGCTTGTTGTCTTTGTATGGTGGGTGTCGTCGGACTGGATTGTTGTAAGCGCTCTTCCTGCTCCAAAAGTTCTTTTAACCAGGTTTTAAATTCCAACTCTTTGACAAGGGCAATTAATCGTTCTCTATCCGCTGTTTTAGGGCTGAGATCGGAGAGCGTTAATGGCAATTCCACATCTGTTTTAATAGTGACAAGTTTTTTAGATAGCGGTAAATAATGAAGACTTGAGCGTAAATACTCTCCAATTTTGCCGCTAATTTTATCTGCTGCATCAATTAGATTATCCAGTGTTTCGTATTCCTGTAACCATTTGGCTGCCGTTTTAGGACCACACTTCGTGACCCCTGGTACGTTATCTACACTGTCGCCAATTAAAGTTAGATAATCAATAATCTGCTGTGGACTGACACCAAATTTCTCTTTGACACCATCTATATTCAGCAGTTGATTGCTCATAGTGTTGATAAGAGTGACCCGCTCATTAACTAATTGAGCCATATCTTTATCACCAGTTGAAATCAAGACGTCGAGACTTTGTTCGACGGCTCGGTGAGCGAGAGTGCCAATCACATCATCTGCTTCAACGCCTTCGATAATCAATAAGGGTAAACCCATCGCTTGTAGCACATCAATCATGGGTTTAAATTGATCGTGTAACTCCTGGGGCATGGGGGGGCGGTGAGCTTTATAATCCGGGTACCATTCATCCCTGAAGGTTTTACCTTTAGCATCAAAGACAACCGCGATTTGCTGAGGCTGATAGTCTTTGATTAATCGTTTAACCATATTGGCAACACCATAGATGGCGCCAGTAGGTTGCCCTTTAGAATTGGTAAGTGGCGGTAATGCGTGAAAGGCGCGAAAGAAATAAGAAGAGCCATCTACCAAAATTAAGGGTGCAGTCATTATTCTTGAGCCTCGTACTGATCCAGACGTGCGTTCAATTCTGCAACTTTTTCACCCAATCCTTTCAAGTTTTTGCGCATTATAGGAATACGAGTGACAGAGAGCTCCTGTTCAATTGCTTTATCTTTAGGACGAGCTGGATTTCCTAAATAGATATTGCCTTGCTTTAAATGTTTTTTGGGAGGTACACCAGCGCGTGCACCTAGAATCACCCCATCATCAATCCGGACATGATCACTGACACCCACGTTAGCTGCAAAAATGACATGGCTACCACTGGTTGAACTTCCTGCTATACCAGTAAAGGCACAAAGAATATTATGTTGGCCTAGCTTCACTGAGTGTGCTATTTGTACCAGGTTGTCAATTTTCGTCCCTGCCCCAATAACCGTTGCGTCTAAGGTGGCTCGATCGATCACTGTATTTGCACCAATTTCAACATCGTCTTCAATAATTACCCGACCTATGTGAGGTACTTTCAAATGCTGACCGTCAGTAAAAGTATAACCAAATCCATCTGAACCAATCACTGTGGAGGCATGAATGGACACACGGGAGCCAATTTGACATTGGTGATAAATGGTTACATGCGGGTGTATGGTGGTATCGCTACCGATGATTACGTCGTAGCCAATATTGACATGCCCTTTAATAACCGTGTTATCCCCAATGACAGATCCTGCTTCGATGGTTACATAAGGACCGATAGAGACGTTTTTACCGAGGGCGACATCTTGCGCAATCACCGCTGTAGGATGTACACCAGGGGTTGCCTTTCTCGGAGGATGGAAATGATTTAATAATTGAATAAAGGCTTTAAAAGGATGCGATACGCGTATAAGAGCTTTGTTTTCACTATTATATTGGCTATTAACTAAAATGGCTGCTGCATCTGATTTTTCAGCGAGTTGGAAATTATCACCACTATCTGCAAAAACCAGCGAGCCAGCAGTAATATTATTGATCGGGGCGAGAGAGGTAATAATAATTTTTTCATCACCAACAACAACACCTTGAACTAAATTAGCTATCTCATACAACGAAGCATTCATTAATGGGCCTTATAATTACGCAAAATAGTTCGATTATACTCCGATGCGGCTTCAGTTGCGAATCATGTTTCAGAAGAATGTTGAGGAAACGAGTTCCTCAACGACAAGAAAGACCATTTTTTGCTCAAATTGGTTTGCTAATATCGACGCAATAACAAGGCTGCGTTCGCACCGCCAAAAGCAAAGTGATTGGACAGGGCAATATCAATGCGTTTCTTACGTGCATGGTTTGCCACATAATCCAAATCGCAAGCCGGATCAGGCTCGTGCAGGTTAATTGTTGGCAAGAGGGTATCGTGTTGTAAGCTTAAAACGGTAGCAATGATTTCCATTGCTCCCGCTGCCCCAATAGCATGGCCCGTCATAGCTTTTTGTGCTGTGACAGGGACTTCGTAGGCGCGATCGCCAAATACGGTTTTGATAGTTTCTGTTTCAGTAACATCATTGAGTTGGGTGCCGGTACCGTGAGCATTAATGTATTGCACATCGCCTGCAGCCAGTTTTGCATCATCCAGGGCTGTTTGAATAGCACGAACCTGTCCTTGCACAGTCGGTGCAGTGACATGATAGGCATCACAACTGGCGCCGAAGCCAATAATTTCCGCATAAATTTTAGCACCACGAGCTTTAGCGTGCTCCAATTCTTCGACAATTAAAATGCCTGCCCCATCAGCCATGACCATACCATCACGATTTTTATCAAAAGGACGACTAGCCAAAGCAGGGTTTTCATTTTGCGTTGACATGACGCGCAGTTTGCACCAGGCAGCCATAATGGTTTCCCACAGCAACGATTCGGTCCCGCCACAAAGGGCAAGGGTGAGACGGCCATTAGCGATTTGGTGATAGGCGTTGCCTATTGCTTCTGCAGAAGAGACACAAGCATTGGAGATCGTGGAATTAGGTCCGCCAAGACCAAAGGCGATAGCCACATGATTAGCTACGGAATTGGGCATGCCGCGAATGACACTTAAGGCAGGAATTTTCTTCCACCCTTCACTGTAGAAGGATTGATAAGCTGCCTCCAGTTCAGGTGTTCCTCCCAGGCTTGTACCGATATAAGTCGCTGCCTGTTGTAGCTCAGTTGCTGTTAAGCCAGAGCGTTCTATGGCATGGTGAGCACAATAGAGTGCATATTGAGCCACACGTGGATAGCGCTTGCTTTTATCAAATTCGGGCAAATGAGCCAGGGACAAATTGGTAATTTCACCACCAATTTGAGTGGGATAAGGGGTTGGATCGTAGCATTGGATACGCTTTATACCACATTGACTATTTGTTGCAGCTTCCCAGAAGGACTCCAGCCCGTTACCGATGGAAGAAATGATCTCCATCCCAGTGATGACAACCCGTTTTTTCATTCCATATCCTCTTAGCCCATATCCACTTGGCGTCGTCCTGCTGCAGTAAAACGCAATACTAAAGGGACGACAGAAAATCTGTCAAGGCGAATCCTCAGCTTTTTCGTGATCCCATGCTTTCTTTACAAATCAACGTATTATCCTGTTTAAGGATTTGTTGATAAAGCACTTCGACCAGCAAATGGGCGTGATCGTTTTCACCATTAGTAGCACTGTTAAATAAAGCGCTAATAATAACCTGATTGCAGGGTACATAGATATACAAGGCGCGATAACCTAAGGTTTGTCCCTCATAGCGCCAGTAATGACCTATTTTGCTATCGTAAATTTGTACAATACCTAAACCAAAACCCTGTGGGTTTTTGACATCTGTTTTAGCCAGTGGAGAACCGGTCGGAATAGCAATGAGAGTTTGCATTTTCTTTTTCTGGGCTGGGGTCAGCAATTTACCATCAATAAACAAATGCTCTATCCAATGAACGACATCCTCACTATTAGCCACCAGGGCTCCCGCAGCGCCAGCCCAACTTAGATTATTCTCGGTTACATCCTGCCCCAGTAATTCAGGATTCTCGTAAACATTATAGGAGTATCCTCTTACCAGGCGTTGCAAGACCTCGGCAGGATAATCAGGTAGAGGATAAAAAGTATTTTGTAATTTTAGAGGGGTGAGAATTTTATCGCTTAATAAATTTTGAAAAGGGGTGTTATAGACTTTACTAAGAATCATATCTATTAAAGCATAGCCGGTGTTACTGTAAAAATAGCCCGGTTTGAGGGGAGGGTTAAACCGGGTGGAGTAAACTAAATTAATCAGGTCTGACTGACTCCAATATCGCCGGAGATTTTTACTCGTTAAATAATTAAACCGAGGTGCGTCGGAATAATTGGGAATACCGGTGCTCATATTAAGTAAGGCGTCTAATCTTAATTGGCCCCAATGGGAATAAGCAGAAAGATAACTATTGAGCCGGTTCTCAAGTTTAAGTTTCCCCTCACTTTCAGCCATCACTGCAAGGGCAGCAGTAAATGATTTAGTAATACTGCCAATATTAAAAAGATCATCTGCGCTGATAGGTTGACTGTCTGTCTCAAGCGAGCGATTACCTGCTGTATAAGTACTGATTTTATCCTTCGTTCTAATAGAAACCTGGATAGCGGAAAACATTTCTTGTGGTCCGTATTGACGTAGATGCTCTTTGATAAGGGTGTCAGGAGTAATCGTTTCATTTGTTGCAGCGCGGCAACTGATTACAGCAAATTGAACAGAAAGAGCTAAAAATATAGTCAATAATTTTTTCATAAGGCCGTAGTCAGTAGAGGAAATTTATCCATGTTAAAAAACTTGTTTAAACTAGCATGTTTAGGAAAGCGTACGCAACTTATCAATGGAAATAGCCCAGTAATCATTCGCATCCTTGGTTTTAAAACCATGGCGCGTATAAAGATCAAGAGCACCCTGGTTCGAGGTTTCAACATCAAGTGCCAAATGGGTTTTTCCCTGAGACAGGGAATTATTAATACACCAGGCTAACAATTCACTACCCAGGCCTTGGCGTTGATAAGCAGGCAAGATTGCTATGTCAGACAAAATAGCATCATCGGATTGCCAACGGATGTGGGCTTTACCAACCGGTTTTTCCTGGAGTGAAGCGAGGAAGATGACGTAATTATTATCGTTGAGCAGGCTGTTAAAACGTGCAGCCATATCAGTTTCTTTGGCCGCTTCAAAACAGGCTTCATCAATCACCGATAAAATGGGAATATCCGCCGCGGTTGCTGGCCGCATCGTAAGCTCACGGCGGGAAATTAAAACAGGCTCATAACTGTGTCGTTGCATATGGTATTCACTACTTTGGTAATGAAAACCGAGCCTCGATAACCATTCATCATTGAGCTTTGCCGGTGTAGAAAAAATGACTGTATTGATTTGCTTTGTCAATAACAGGGGCATGATGCTTTGCAGCATTTGTGTAGCAATACCCTGTCGGCGATAAGTGGGGTCAACGATAATACTTATTTCACAAGCATCTTCATAGAAAAAATAAACACTCAAAAACCCTGCTAAATGATTATCCTGGTAATAGAAGACATTATTGTCTGTCGCTCTTTTTTCAATGAGCAAATGACGATAGAGTGGAGGCACTCCGCCGTCTGCTGCACGGCATAGGGCAGCCAGGTCATCAATAGCGCTTAGTTGGGTGTCACTTACATGATTATTACAGATCAGCATGGTTTTCTGGGTAATAAATAAGTTAACGCATATCTTGTCAGATTTTTTAAAATTGTCCTAGGGGCTGTTTACATTTCTACGGTCTTGGCACCTATGGCTTGATTTTCTGTGCCTCGTTATTCACCTACCCGCGTCGACGTTCCGTTGCGATGTTCGAATACCAAGCCATAGGTATTCAAGCTAGCGAAAAGTAACAGCCCCCTCATCAAAGAATTATTTTTTCTGGCTATAATTGCCTGGTACCCAACGAGGCTCTTAGCATAGAGGTTCCAGAGAAATAACAGGAGAAGCGCATGAAAACCAGAGGACGGTTATTAGCTGCCATCGCTGTTTTCTTCTGGGGAGCGGCTTATGTGTGGGGCAAGCTTGCTATGGATTGGTTATCCCCTTTTGCAGCATCAACGGCACGCTTTGGTTTTGCGGCATTCATTATGTTGATTATCACCGTATTCATTAACAAACCCAGCCGCTCTCTGTTCAAGGGCCACTGGCTGCATTACTTTTTACTGGGGTTTATTGGTATTACCTGTTTTCAGGGTTTTCTCTTTTTGGGCGTGTATTATTCGTCACCTGTCAGTGCCGCTGTTATCATGGCGCTGTCGCCTGCTTTGACGGCGATTCTAGAGGGTTTAATAACCAGGCAAATGCCTCCCGCAGCGACGATATTTGGGATAGTGATTTCAATAATTGGTGCGGTCATTGCTATTTTGGGCGCTAGTCCGCAAGGGTTAAGTCATTTTCATTTGAATGGCGGGGATCTTTTTGCTTTGATTGCTTCTCTCTGTTTTAGTTTCTATACCGTTGCTTCGCGTCGATGGTTAATCAAACAAGTTTCATTACTGGTTAACGTTACTCTTATCGTCACTATAGGAGCAATTTTTTTATTACCTCTGGGACTTAGTTTCTTGCCGGATAGTTTTCCGCCATCAATGACGCCTGTCTGGGCATTAGTAGGGCTAATCCTTGGTTCTACGGTTAGTGCTTATCTCTGTTGGACGCTGGCGATTGATCAACTTGGTGTATCGGAGCCTAATTTGATGTTTAATTTCATGCCAATTGTGACAATAGGTTTATATTCACTGCAGGGCAATCTACCCACGCTGTTGCAACTGGCGGGGGCTTTTTTAGTAGTTGCTGGTGTGAGTTGGGCGATGTTACCAAACCAAAAAAGCAGTTGACATGATTACAATCTTGGCACCTATGGCTTGATTTTCGCTGCTCAGCATACCAGTAGGATTGCTCCGCTGCCATGCTCGAAAATCAAGCCATAAAAAATAAAATGGGTTATCTAACTAATCATAAAAAAGATCACAAATACGACACTTAAAATAATTAATAAGTGATTCACCGCCTGGCGCGTCAGTAATTTAAGTAGGGTATAGAGAATGATCCCACCGCCTATACCATCAGCAATTGATGCTGTAAACGGTATCATCATGATGGTAATCATGCAGGGGGCTGTTTCACTAAAATCAGTGAGTTTCAATTCACCCAAATGTTTCATCATACAACAGGCTACATAAAGCAATGCAGGACCTACCGCATAAGTGGGGATCATTCTAGCCAATGGAAAAAAGAACAACATTAAAATGAACCCTGCGGCAATCACCAGCGCGGTTAATCCTGTGCGGCCGCCTGCTTCAATACCTGCTGCGGATTCAATAAAAGGAGACGTGCTGGCGGAGCCTAGCAATCCTGCTGCTATGGAGGCTGTTGCATCAGCGGTTAAACTTTTGCTGAGACGATGCTGATAATCTGGTTGATGTTTAAAAATAGATGGATTGAGCAAACCAATTAAAGTGCCCGTTGCATCGAATACAGCAATGAGAAAAAAGGTAAAAATTGCTTTAAGTGCAGTTACATTCGTTAATCCTGAAAAATCAAGTTTCAGGAAAGTCGGCGCTATGGAGGGAGGTAAGGCAACCAAACCTTGCCAGGTGGTCAAGCCCAGCAGCAAACTCAGAATACTGATACAAAGGATCCCAATAATGATTGCTGCCGGAATACGGTAATAATCCAATACCAGAATTAATAGAAAACCAGCAAAGAAAAGTCCACTTTGTGGGCGACTAATATCGCCGAGATGCATCAACGTATATTTGTTGCCAATAATAAGCTGGTTAGATTCCAGGGCAATTAAGGCAATCAACAAACTAATCCCAATTAAGATAGCAATTTGCAAATTATGGGGAATTGCTTCAATTAAGAGGCGCCGTAAGCGGGTCAGACTGATAAAAAGAAACATGACTCCCGAGATAAACACCATGGCTAAAGCGTGTTGCCAATCGACGCCTAGTCCTTGCACAACACTGTAAGAAAAATAAATATTAAGAGCCATCCCAGGTGCTACTCCTATGGGAGTATTAGCCAGGAGACCGGTCAGGCCACACGCGAAGGCGGTTACCAGACAGGTCGCAGTGAAAACAGCACCTTGGTCCATACCGGTATGTTGTAAGATGCTTGGGTTCACAAAGGCGATGTAAACCATCGTTAAAAAGGTAGTGGCTCCTGCTAAAAATTCTTTTTTCAGCGAGGTATTTTCCAGCAGACGGGATTTTAAGGTATTCATGGTGGCTTTGCTTGAGGCAAAAGGAGATCCTACAAAAGATAAGGGAGAGTTACTAGGGGGTGTTAGCATTTCGCTCGCATGAAGTGTCAACAACCCTACTGTTCTCAGTGTTTTACATGTAGTGATCAAACATGGATATTGAGAACAGCAAGAACAATTTCAATTGTAATTAAAATAATAATAATAATTTCTAACGTATGGGAATGACGTGTTTCCAGATAATCGTTAAACATATTGAAAATTTCATTCAAGGTATCTAAACGATGGTTAATTGCATTGACGCGGCGTTGAATATGTAAATAACGCTCCATCATGATGAAATATTCTTCGAGTGTCGGATGCTGCCAGAAATATTTGGGATGGTAGAAGAAGTTAGAAATTAAATTGGTTTCGCTTTTTGCCCCCAGAATTTCTCCGATAACCTGGATTATCTGACTGCGGCTTATTGGCATTTTTCCCTTATTAGAAAGGCTTTGAATCATTGGGTTGTATTTTTCAATCAGTGCTTCAATGATGGTTTCAAAATACTGCAATTTGGCTGATTGGGAAAATCCATAAGACAGGCTTAATTTTAGCTCATCACTATCAGTATCTATAGTTAAACAATCGACATCAAAAAAATCATGGGGTTCGATGGCGGTTTTATCGCCGATTTTATAGCTGAATTCATCTCGCACTAAAAATGGAACGGGTTTTTCACCAAACCTTTTAATGATATTAAGATAGGTGTCGATTTGATGGCGTTTGATTCCCCAGGAAACGACGGTGCCATTTTTAAAGACGAAGATTACATGATTATTATTTTTACTGTTATGGCCAAACTTTAAGATGTCGCGAGTTTTATTGGAATGATAATCAACCAGGGACGTTTTGATGTAATGATCTAAACGTGTTAAATCAATTGAGTTGGCAATGCAGTAAGTTAAGCATTCCATGATTATAAATAGCCTTTTGGAAGTAAATTATAGCTTGTGATATCAATAGGGAGTCTGATATCACAAGTCAGCGAACTAGTATGATTATAACTGAAGTACAAGGAGACTACACGCTTTCTGTTTCGCGACCAGTCTCTGTTTCGCGGCCACCTGTTTCTGTTTCGCGCCCAGGATAGGCTTTTTTTCTATCGGTTACGCCGCTGAGCCATTTTGGGCAAACCTCCAGCACTTCAGCAATTTTATCCAGTTGCTCTGCAGGCGGTAATAGATGACCAAAAATCATTGCATTGGCCAAATGGCGTGTGACGCCAAATACCTTCGCAACTGCTTTTGTTTTTTCCGCTAATTCCTCGGGAAAACCCAGCAATGATAGCTCACGGTTAAATCGTTGTGAAAACACTTTACTGTTCACTTTTCACTCCATGAAAAAAATTGTTTTATCAGCCTTCCAGGGCCTGTGGGCATTTCGCTCGCTGAGTCGAAATGCATTGATTTACGAGCATCGCAGCACCGTTTACAGGGTAGTAAATGAGCAGCAAAACGCAGGGGATCAATGCTTTTCGGCCACGATGATAGAAACGTCAACAGACCTTAGTTGATAAGCCGCGCCCTTTTTCATACCTGTCAGTCCCTGATACAGGTAAGTCTGTTATAACTTATTTTTTTTCTGACGCAAAGTATTTTCTATTTATTTTAAAAACAATTAGTTACCTTTAGCAGGCTTTGGTCATTTTTAATAATTAGTTGCCTTTTTTTTGTTCATTTGAAAGGGTTTGAAAGAGGCTTGAAAAGCCATTGCGATTATTTCTAACGTATAACGGCCATGACGGTATTCGCATAGTCAATTCCATTTAAATAGGCCTGGCTATAATCCTGTGCTGTAAAGGTAGTGTAATCAAGCAGATCAAAGCGGCCCTGTTCATAATGTTGAGTTAGCAAGAGCAATTGACCGAGAATGCCGCGTTTGTGGAGTAAGGCGTCATTGAGTTCTTCACTAAGGGGAATCTTACTGAGTAAAGAGGTCATGGGTTCATTTAAAATAGTGTCGAGTGCGGAAAACATCCCCACAGTATAGGCTTGCTGCGAATTCACCAAGCCTGAAGAGCGAGCCAATAGTTGGCACATTTTCGCCCGAATTAAAGTGCGCTCTAGTAAATCATAAGTAACCTCATCCAGACTTGATACCAAAATCAAACTGATCCAGTTGCGTATTTGGACAAGACCGAGCTGCTGAATGGCTTCTAACAACGAGTCGATTTTTTTTCCTATATACATTGCTGGTGAATTAGCAAGGCGCAGAATGCGGTAACTCAATTTGGGGATCTGCAGAATGATTTCTTCCACGCGTTCCAGTTTCACATCAGGGTGATGTAGTTCCGCTAATAATTTTAGTAAGTAAGCTTTGCTCTCTGATAATTCCTGGCCTTGAATGGGGCGTGGGAAATTGAGAAAGAAACCTTGGAAATAGTGAAAACCAAGCTTTTTACACAGTGACAGTTGTTTCTTATCTTCAATTTTTTCAGCTAATAATCGACCCTTAAAGTTTTTCAGTAAGGCCAACTGTTTTTTGATCTCGCTCTCATTTAAATTAAGGACATCGATTTTTATTATCTGGGCTAAGTGAATTAAAGGGATTAGGTCGTCCCGAAAAACGAAGTCATCAAGGGCAAACTTGAATCCCTCTTTAACCAGTAATTTAATGGTATCCAAGAGTAGTTCGTCAATAACTGTATATTCCAACAACTCAATAATGACTCTATTTTGTGGCAATAGCAGTGGAATTTTTTGTAAAAGATGGTTGCGTGTAAAATTGATATAGCACGGAAGGTTACCGACTACTGAATCCAAACCCAGGTTAGTAAAAAGATGGGACAGAACAAACGAGGTTGCTTTGTCTCCTGCCAGATTATCCAGCGGGTCAATATTAGACTGCAAATCATCGCCATTGCGATACAGGAGTTCGTAGGCGCAAACGGAACCTGCTGCATCATAGATTTCCTGGCGTGCAAACAATATTGGAGTCAGTTGTTGAGTCAAATTAATAACTTATTGCTAGGGTCGTATTTTAAGTATAATCAATTAAATAGCGCTTTAGGGTTTGTGATGAATATATTTTTTAAGTGCTTTGAATGGTGGAAAAATTCAAGGGCTGATTTTCTCAACAGAGGTTGTCCCTTGTTGAATCAGCCCTTATAAGGAATTGGATAAGCTTAATGTTTTCTATGATTCATGATGGCTGTAATAATTCAAATCCAATTCCCTCGCTGCCTTGACATCATCCAAACGTTTAACAGGCAGGCTATGAGGTGCATCTCTTAATAAGTCTGGATTTATTTGTGCTTCATGACGAATCGCTTGCATGGCGCTGATAAAACCATCCAATTCTTCTTTGCATTCGGTTTCCGTGGGTTCAATCAATAAACATTCCGGCACCAGTAAAGGGAAATAAGTTGTTGGCGCATGAAAGCCATAATCCAATAACCGTTTCGCCAAATCCATTGCAGTAACGCCAAACTCTTTTTTCTCCTGCCCCATAGTCAGAATAAACTCATGGGAAGCACGTCGGCCAGGATAAGCGGGTTTAAAACCGGCTTGCGTTAGTTGGGAAAGTAAGTAGTTGGCATTAAGAGTAGCAAATTCAGAGACACGCAATAAGCCTTCCTTACCAAGAACACGGGTATAAAAATAAGCCCGTAATAAAATAGCGGCATTACCCATAAAACAGGATAAGCGGCCAATACTTTGCGGGTAGTCTGTTCTCGTTGCCCAGCGGTAGGTTTCTTTTTCTTTTACTACAACAGGGAGCGGTAAGTAAGGAAGCAGGCGTTTTCCGACGGCTACAGGACCTGCCCCTGGCCCCCCGCCGCCATGGGGGGTGGCGAACGTTTTATGCAAGTTTAAATGCATGACATCAAAACCCATATCCCCAGGTCTTACTTTACCCAAAATAGCATTCAGATTGGCGCCGTCATAGTAAAGTAACCCGCCTGCCTGATGGACAATTTCAGCAATTTCTTTAATCTGGCGCATAAATAAACCAAGCGTGGAAGGATTGGTTAACATAATGCCCGCTGTTTTTGGACCTACTTTAGAGCGCAGCTGTTCGAGATCGATATCACCATCTTTTGCTGTAGGAATTTCAACCACTTTAAAACCACACATCACGGCCGAAGCGGGATTAGTGCCGTGTGCCGCATCAGGGATAAGGATCTCTTCACGGATCGTATCACCACGTGATTGATGATAGGCCTTAATCATTGCTACACCAGCAAACTCGCCCTGTGAGCCAGCCATTGGTGTTAAAGAGACACCAGCCATCCCGGTAATTTCGGTCAGATAATGTTGTAATTCATAAAGCGCTTGCAGAAAGCCCTGGCTGCTTTGTTCCAAGGCTAGAGGATGGCGATTACTGAAGCCGGGAATAGAAGCCGCTTTATGCACCCCGCGAGGGTTGTATTTCATCGTACAGGAACCCAGGGGGTAAAAATTAGTATCAATGGAAAAATTTTTCTGTGACAAACGGGTATAGTGGCGTACTACCTGTAATTCAGAGCAGGCTGGCAGACGCGGTGGTGTTTGGCGTAAAAAATGAGCTGGAATAGCAAATTGCTGTTCGGTGCCTTGGGGGGCCTGGGCAGTTGCCTGGCGGGTAGCTTTAGAGCGTTCAAAGATTAACATAATTTGCCTTCCGTTTCTTGAATGAGGTCTTTGAGTTCCTCACGATGTTTTACAGGAGTAAATTCAATAATCTGGTAGTCTGCAATTTCAGCAAGGTAATATGGGTCTTGCTGCAACATGGATTCCAAATGCGCTTTGTCCCTGGTTGTAGCAATAAGAATACTGCCTGTGCGCGGTTTCATTGGCCCAGAAGCCAGAAGTAAACCCTGCTTGTAATGGTAATCCAGAAATTCGCGATGTGCCTGCAAATACTTATCTACTTCACTTATCGCTGCTTTGTAGGTTAGCTGTACAATAAACATCAACTACCTCGCTTAGACATAATTTGTCTGAGTGAATTGGCATAATAAGCAATTTCCTCCTCTGTACGGAGCTCCGTCGCACAAACCAGTATGGTATTTTTTAATCCCGGATAATGAGATTCGACGGAATAACCACCAGCAATGCCTGCGTCATGTAACTGTTGGAGTACCCAAGCAGCGGGTTGATTAAAACGTAGAAGGGTTTCATGAAAACAAGGTGCTGAAAATACTTTGTCTACGCCCTCAATCTGGCTCAGTGCTGCGACCAGGGTTTGGGTGTTATGATGGCATTGGCGGGCAACCTGTTGCATGCCGTCAGCACCAAGAAGACTCATATGAATGGTTGCGGCAGTAACCAGCAAACCCTGATTGGTACAGATATTGGAAGTCGCTTTACCCCGTCTTATATGTTGTTCGCGGGCTTGTAAGGTAAGACTGAAGCCCGTTTTGCCATCTTTATCGAGGGTACGGCCTATTAGACGCCCTGGCATTTGACGAACATGCTCCATGCGGGTGCTAAAAAATCCAAAATAAGGGCCGCCTGAGGCAAGTGGAGAGCCAAAGGGCTGGCCTTCACCACAAACGATATCGACACCACGAGAACCCCATTGCCCAGGTGGTTTTAAGAGGGCAAGCGAAATTGGATTAACACAGGCAATGCTCACTGTGCGATTCGCATAGGCCCAATCACTCATTGCGTCGACTTGTTCCAGGCAGCCAAAAAAGTTGGGCTGGGCGATAATTAAGGCCGTAATATCCTCGCCTTGATACTTGTCCAGGGCAGATAAAGCCGTGATACCTTCTTTTTCATCAAAAGGCAGTGTGATGACTTCAATATGTTGCGTACGCACCACAGTTTCCAGCGTTTCACGATATAAGGGGTGAACCGTACCGGCGACCAGAACGCGATTGGTTTTACTGTGTTTATTCACACGCACTGCCATCAAAACCGCTTCAGCGAGCGCCGTGGCTCCATCGTACATCGATGCATTGGCTACATCCATGCCTGTTAATTCGGCCATCATCGTTTGGTATTCATAGAGTAACTGCAATGTTCCTTGACTGGCTTCTGCCTGGTAAGGCGTATAAGCAGTTAGAAATTCACCGCGTGATGCAATATCCCACACTGCAGCCGGGATATGATGCTCATAGCTGCCTGCACCAATAAAACAAATACCATTTTGGTTTTTATCCGCTAAACGTTGAGCTTCTTTTAGCATCGCCATTTCGCTGAGGCCGGCAGGTATATTTTTTAGTTCGCCATAGAGCAAAGACGAGGGAATTTCATCAAACAGGTCTTGTGTTTGTTTAGCTCCTATGCTCGCCAACATGGCTTGCGTATCTTCGTCCGTGTGTGGAATATAAGGCATTATTAGTGTTCCTCTGCTATCTCGTTTTGATATTGTTCGTCATTCAACAATTCATTTAACTCAGCTGGATTATGCGCTTTTAATTTGACTAGCCAACCAGCTCCATAAGGGTCGCTATTAACCAGTGCTGGATTAGCACTCACTTCCTGATTAACCGCTACAACGATACCGCTTATTGGTGCATAGAAATCGGAGGCCGCTTTGACAGATTCAACAACGCCCAATTCATCGCCGGCTTTAAATTCATCACCTGTTTCAGGTAGCTCTACAAAGACCATATCGCCTAGCAGTTGTTGAGCATGTTCAGTGATACCGATGGTATATTCATCCTCGCCGCTTTTTAGCCATTCATGGGTGCGGGTAAATTTTAAATCTGTCATTATCCTTTCCTCATTATTATTCTTAAATTATAAACGTTAGCGATGAAGTCAATCGCCCTACAATAGTTTTCCGCGCTTAACAAATCGCGGCTTACCCACTTTCGCGGGAATTAATTTACCGCGGATATCAACCATGACTTGTTCACCGGTATTTGCAGGTACACGCGCCAGGGCAATGGATTTTCCCAGGGTGGGCGAATAAGTACCGCTAGTAATAACACCGTCACTTTGTCCGTCGACCACAACACGTTGGCCGGTACGCATAATCCCTTTATCCTGCATAACCAAGCCGACCATTTTGCGTTTAACGCCATGCTGTTTTTGTGACAATAAAGCACCCATCCCGATAAAATCGCGATCTTCTGGCAGCCATTTTACAGTCCATTCCAAACCGGATTCCAAGGGGGTAGTTGATTCATCCATATCCTGGCCATATAGCAGCATGCCAGCTTCCAATCTTAAGGTATCGCGTGCAGCCAAACCGCAGGGTTTAACGCCAATTTGCAAGAGAGACTGCCAGAGATTAACTGCCGCATCGTGGGGCAGAATAATTTCAAAGCCGTCTTCACCGGTGTAGCCCGTGCGGGCAAAAAACCAGTTGTCGACATCAACACATTCGAAATTGGTTAGCGTAGATACACCGTCGCTTTGAGCAGGTGTCAGAATAGTCATTATTTTGGTTATAGCTTCCGGGCCTTGGACAGCTAGCATGGCGAGTTCGTTTCGTTCTTGCAGGCCTACTGAAAAGCCTTCGCTTTTGGCGCGGATCCAGGCCAGATCACGTAAACGGGTTGCTGAGTTTAAGACAATACGATAATTATCAGAGGCGCGTTGATAAACAATTAAATCATCAATGATTCCGCCATGTTCGTTACACATACAACTGTAAAGTGCACGTCCGGTATGCTCGAGTTGATCGACATCATTAGTCAACAACTTACGCAAAAATTGTCGTCCGCCCGCGCCCAGTACATCAACAACAGTCATATGAGAAACATCGAACATGCCGGCGTGTTGACGAACGTAATGGTGCTCCTCCAGTTGTGAGCCATAATGCAAGGGCATTTCCCAGCCATGAAAATCAACCATTTTAGCGCCAAGTGCCAAATGATTAGCATGCAATGGTGTTTTTGCAATCATATAATTCCCTCTTTTCTGCGCGTTGGTGCGAATGATTATACCGAGATGAGTTATAACGACAAGTGGATGATACACATCATTAATCTTATTGTTTAAGAGCGCCATCATTTTTCGCAGTTTGCAGATAGAAAATAATCGGATAATCCATTATTCTTCTTGCGCGCTTATCATTAGACAGGGGATTAAAGAATGTCATTCAAACAGTTAGGTTATGTCGCATTACTAGGTCTATCAGTGGTCAGTCAAGCTGGCTTCGCTGCAGATGCTATGGTTTTTAAAAATGAAAAGGGTTCTGTTTTAGAATTAACTGTTGCGAAAGAAGGTAATGTAACAGGCTATTTTACTACCGCTGTTGCTTCGAAAGAATGTCAGCAAGCAATTGGTCAAAAACGTCCTCTGGTTGGTTATCTGACCGGGAATGCTTTTACTATCAGCATTGATTACCCTGACTGTGGTTCAGCACTCAGTATTATTGGCAATATGGCTGAAAATAAGAAAGCACTCGACACAACCTGGGTTGTTGCCCACCAGGCACAAAACAATCAGCAGCCAAATCTGGGCGCACGTTTCATTGGTCATAATTCTTACACACGGGTCAACTGAGTTTGACATTCTCTAAGTAGCGCGGAGCCAGGTACAGGAAATGCTTGCTCCGTGGCTTCTCGGGCATATTTTTTGCGTGTGAAGAGCGGAGTGCTTATCACTCGGGCAGCGATGGAGTTGACTCAGGGAGGATTGAGATGACAGAAGAAATCAGTACGCGTTCATGGGGTAGCCGTATAAAAGACGCTTTTATAGGTATTTTTGCCGGTATTCTTTTAATTATCGGTTCTTTTGTCCTCACCTTCTGGAATGAAGGCCATGGCTTGCATAGGGCTCAATCGCTAGTAGAGGCTCAACGCGTATTAATTTCTGTTCCTAATGCCCCTATTGATAATAAAAATAATCTTCGGGTTGTCTATTTCAGTGGTTTGGCAACGACCAAAGATATTCTGACCGATTCTTTCCTTGGCATTAAAGAAAACGCCATTGGTCTCACGAGAACTGTAGAAATGTATCAATGGAAAGAATATACAGAAACCAAAACTGAATCGCAGATGGGCGGCTCAGAGAAAACAACAAAAACGTATAATTACAAAAAAATCTGGTCACAAAAACTGCTTGATAGTTCGTCGTTTAACGATCAGGCTGGGCATCAGAATCCTGCGGCAATGCCCGTTGAGTCACAACAGCAATATGCTCAGACAGTCACTGTGGGAGATTTCTTCCTTCCACAAAGCGTGATTAGTGAAATTAGTGAAACAAGTCCTGTTAACCTTTCCAAAGTGAATCTTTCCGCTATCCAGAAGCAAATCAATAAACCAGTCCATTATGTCAATAATCAACTCTATGGGGGACAGGATTACCAAAATCCGCAAATTGGCGATCTACGCATTAAAGCAACAGCGGTTTTACCGCAAACGGTCAGCATTATTGGCCAACAAACAGGAAATACCTTACAACCCTATATGGCTAAAGCTGGGCAAGAGGTGATACTTCTGACTTCCGGACAAGAATCACCGGACCAAATGATTCATGATGCGCTGGTTGAAAATCGAATTATCACCTGGATCCTGCGCCTGGTTTCCTTGCTCGCGATGGTTGCTGGATTTTCCCTGGTATTAAAGCCGCTGGTTGTCCTGGCAGATGTATTACCCCTATTAGGTTCTATTGTCGGATTTGGTACGGGCTTGATTGCTTTTGTTTGCGGTTTTATCCTTTGGTCAATCGCAACGGCAATAGCCTGGTTCGCTATCAGGCCGTTTTGGTCTCTGGGTATCATCATCGTTGCTGTAGTGGTCAGCTACCTCTTTATTATGCGTCGACGTCAAACGCAAGCATTAAATAAAACAACTCAGCCAGCAGAGGTGGCTATTAACGATGATCCCTCAAAATGACTTTTCATTGTGCGACATAAAAAGCACGAGGCTTTTTATGTCGTACTGATTAATTACTGCGTTTTTTGCAGTGTTGAGTTTGATGGGTTTTTTATAGTCGCCTTTGGCCTTTTAGGAACAATAGGTGCTTTCATGCCTGCTGGCGCTATACCTTGCAACAATATTTCATTGGTGCTTGGTCTGCCTACGCCATTAGCGTCTTTACAGCGTTGTGTGTGACATTTAATTTTGCAATTGCCGTCAACGCAGCCGTAGCAACCCCAATCAGGCCAGCAGCAAGCCCAATTACCTGTTTCTGAACCGGTCCAGTTACCGCCGGACAATTCGCAAACCCCTTTGAGATCTTCTCCACCGCCGCTACCACCTGATTGCTGCGCAAGCGCGTTGAAGGATAAGCTGCTGCTGATGAGTATGAAAATAGTAAATAGTCTATGCATGATTACTTCCTCCGCTGAAGTTGAACTGCCTAAGCGGTTAGATAGTCCATTACCACTCATATCAAGCATAGTCCTCCAGTTGTGTGTTGTAAATAAACAGAGTGGCTAAAAATAACAATGGAGTTCTTCGGAAACTCGCTAGCGAATCCTTTGCTTAACTTGGGTATTTGCTCTAGGATAAAGTATCATTGCTCATAGGAATATCCGTGACGAATTGGCTTGTGTCCTGGCATTGGCTGCTTGATCTTCTTTGGTTACTTTTTTTACTGGTTTTGTTGCGGCATTTCTGGCGGGATCGGCAATCGTTACAGCAAACCAAATTCTGGCTTATTACTAAAGGACGTATCACACGTTTTGTCTGGACTCGTGAAGGACACCAGTTGTGGCCGAAAATAGAATATACCTATCAGGTTTTTGATAGGGATTTTATTGGCGAATACCTCTTTTTGGACACGTCACACAATAATCCTAATAGTAAATATGCGCGTAAAGTGGCTTATCGTGCGGCGATCGCCTTCGAAAAAGACGAAGAAATTGACATTTTTTATAATCCCAATCATCCGGAGCAGGCCGCGCTTGATATTACCATGCCCCGCAAATTAAATTTGATTATTATCTTACTTTTTTTATTAATTATTGTGCACCTGGGGGTGATTGGGTACCACTTGTTGTAGCGGTGCTATCCACTTCTTGCTTACATTGGCAAGGCGGGGTTATTACCTGGGCCTGCAGACTACTGATAGCAAAACCTCGTACACCTTGACCAGATGGTGCCCGGTTAAAGTTAATGGTGACCCGTAAGTTTTGTTTTTGTTGGTATTGAGGGTTTCTATAAATAACGAGTAAGGGCATAACAGCTTGCCACTGCGCAGCATTTATTACCTTGATTTCAGGGGGTAATGTTGCTACTGCACTGACGAAATAAGAATTTTTTTGCACTGCATCAGGGAGTTTAGACGCATTGAGTGCTGCACTATAGGCCGTCCAGCCTGTCGCCGTAAAATATTTGGCGATTTCTCGTTGCCGATCGATAAAATTTTTATAATTAAATGTATAGGTAGCGACAATGGCTTCGTTGACCCATACCGCCATCTGGGTATCCTCCGACGCGGGTTCAGCCCATGTCAAAGAGCAGGAAAAAAGGGTGATTAATACGGCATAGAGCTTAATGTGTCGCACGGTATTCTCTCGTAAAGATTTTTAGTTAATTGTAGACGGGTTTAAAACACAAAAAAACCCCGGCTGAAAGCCGGGGAAAACGGGTGTCCGACATTCTCGTACGGACACTACTCTGCATAAAGAGGGGAACGCAGAGTAGAGCACTCGGGGGAATGCTCACTTATTAGACACATTTGTTTGAAAAAAGTTCATCTGAAATAAAATAAATTATTAATTTTAATGGGTTCACAAGGACAGACTATATACCGATAAGCCGGTATTTATGGTATTTTATGCGGTTTTGGGTTATTCAATAAGTGACTTAGGCCTTTTGCAAAATCCATTCTTTAATCGCCAATCAAAATTCAGGTATCTCTTTTGATTGGATAAGGTATAGTTCGGTTCAATGGCGTGAATATAATGAGGGGGGCATTGTGCGCAACAGTCGTTTTTACTTTGCCAACCGCGAAAATGTCAGTCGCTTTATTAACCGCTGGGATCTGCTGCTCCTGATTCTCATTTTCTCAGTATTATTTTTTCTTGGTTGGGCAGGCAAACAGATGGCAAGCCCCTATCAATTGGGGGATCCGCTACCCATTTCACTTGAGCCGTCAAAATTACCTTTTTATGCTTTGCGTACCGTGTTGCGGATGTTTATTGCCCTGGCCTTGTCGATTATTTTCACGTTTATCGTCGGTACCCTGGCAGCAAAAAACAGGCGTGCTGAGCAAGTGGTTATTCCGGCAATCGATGTTTTGCAATCCGTGCCAGTATTAAGTTTTCTATCCATTACGGTTACCGGTTTTATTCACCTCTTCCCCGGCAGTTTATTGGGGCCAGAATGTGCCTGTATTTTCGCTATTTTTACAGCGCAGGTATGGAATATTATTTTTGGATTTTACCAATCGTTAAAGACCTTGCCTCATGACTTGAAAGAGGCTTCGGCCATGTTCCAACTATCAGCCTGGCAGCGTTTTTGGAAGGTTGAAGTCCCTTTTTCCATGTCCAGTTTATTGTGGAATATGATGATGTCTATGTCCGCAAGCTGGTTTTTCGTTGTTTTATCAGAGGCAATTGCTGTCGCTCATCAGGATATCCGTTTACCTGGCGTGGGCTCTTATATTGCCCTGGCTATCGAACGGCGTGATTTGCATGCGGTAGGGTATGCTATTTTAACCATGGTTATTGTTATTTTTCTCTATGATCAGATTCTGTTTAGACCACTGATAGCCTGGTCTGAGAAATTTAAAATGGAACAGGCACCCGATGAAGAAGAATATCAATCCTGGCTCATTGATTTGCTGCGCGGCAGTCGATTAACCAAGCGCTTTGGTAAAGGGCTCAATATTGTCAAAGATAACTTTGTTAATGCCCGGTGTTTTCGCCGTAGAGGACCGAAGGTGGTGAAAGAAGTCGATTTTCACCGTCAAAAACACCTTGATTGGCTATGGTATGCAGTCGTTTGGTTGGTTATTATTGGGAGTGGCTGGTTATTGCTGGAATTCATTCTTGCCGAACTGAAGGTCAGCGAGATTGTTCACGTCTTTCTTCTTGGGGCCGCTACCGGTACCCGCGTCATTGTATTGATTATTATCAGTTCGTTCATTTGGATTCCCGTGGGGGTCTGGATAGGGTTGCGGCCGCGCCTGGCGCAAAAAATACAGCCGGTCATCCAGTTTGTTGCCGCATTTCCTGCTAATTTATTCTATCCTTTATTTGTAATTGCCATTGTACGGTTTAATTTAAGCGTGGAAATTTGGGTAACGCCACTGATGATTCTGGGTACGCAGTGGTATATTTTATTTAATGTGATTGCCGGGGCATCAACCATTCCGCGAGATCTTTATTTGGCAGCTGATAATTTTGGTGTGAAGGGATGGCAATGGTGGAAACGACTGGCGTTACCCGGTATTTTCCCCTTTTATATCACTGGCGCAATTACTGCTGCAGGCGGTGCCTGGAACGCCAGTATTGTGGCAGAATGGGTCAGCTGGGGGAGCACCACGTTAAAGGCAACCGGTTTGGGGGAATATATACAAGCCAGCACGATTGCCGGTGATTTTCCGAAAATTGCGTTAGGTACGGCAATGATGTGTTCCTATGTCTTGGCGTTTAATCACCTAATTTGGCGCCCGCTCTATCGTTTGGCGGAAGAGCGCTTTCATTTTAATTGAGGCATCGATGTCAGAAACCATTATTGCTCTTGAAAATTGTCGTAAATCCTTTAAAAAAGCATCTGAGCAAGATTTATTGGTGCTTGAGGATGTCAATTTTAAATTACAGGAAGGCGAAATTGTCGCCATGCTGGGTAAATCGGGCTCCGGAAAGTCAACCCTTTTGCGTATTATTGCGGGGTTGGTACCACCCTCAGCAGGAAAAGTAAGCTATCGCGGTAAAGCCGTCACAGGACCCGTACCGGGTATTGCGATGGTTTTTCAATCCTTCGCGCTGATGCCTTGGCTGACTGTATTGGAAAATGTGGAGCTCGGTTTGGAAGCTCAGGGGGTAGGTCGAGAGGAGCGTCGTCATCGCGCTATTGAAGCGATTGATACCATTGGGTTGGATGGTTTTGAGTCGGCTTTTCCCAAGGAGTTATCAGGCGGAATGCGGCAGCGGGTAGGTTTTGCACGTGCTCTGGTGACTAATCCCGATGTGTTATTGATGGATGAGCCTTTTTCTGCGCTGGATGTGTTGACAGCAGAAAACCTTAAATCGGATTTACTCGAATTATGGCAAGAGAAAAAGACCAACACGAATGGTATTTTGTTGGTCACGCACAATATTGAAGAAGCGGCAACACTGGCTGATCGCATTGTTATTTTTGGTTCCGATCCGGGTTACATTCGCGCTGAATTACAGGTTACATTGCCGCAACCGCGTGAGCCTGACACGCCGGAGTACCATGCGTTGGTTGATAAAATTTATACCTTGATGACCACTGGTCCCAAGGAAAAGGCAAGGCGTGCCCAACGCGAGCGGCAAATCGGCCTCGGCTACCGTTTGCCGGATGTAGAACCTTCAGAATTATCAGGTCTTATCGAAACGATGAAATCTTTTGAGGAGCGTATTGATTTACCAGAGCTTGCTGATGAGTTAATGATGAACATTGATGATTTGTTCCCTATCCTCGAAACACTGGAAATTTTGGGTTTTGCCAAAGTTTCCGATGGGGATATCCAATTGAGTGAACTGGGTAAACAATTTTCTGAAGCCGATTTGCAAGAGCGTAAGCAATTATTTGCCAGACGGTTATTGGAAAAAGTACCTCTGGCACGTTATATTCGCCGCGTCCTGGATGAAAAGATAGGCCATCGTGTTTCCGAGGAACGCTTCTTAAGCAAGTTGGAAGATTATTTGAGTGAAAAGGAATCAGAGCGGGTATTGCGTACCATGATTGACTGGGGACGCTATGCGGAGATTTTTGCTTACGATTTTACCAGCGGTATTTTAAGTTTGGAAAATCCGGGTATCTCAGGCTCTACTAAAATTAACTAAGGCGAGGTCGATATAAAAACAGAATTCTGTTTTTATATCGCTAGTGAAATAGCGTGTAGGAAGCCACCGGAAAATCCAGTGGCTGGTGGTACATCAAGCTGTTTTTTGATGGGCTTTCGCTAACAGAAAATCAAGAATTTTAAACAAACGTTCTTCACTTTTTGCCATTTGCAAATCAGTCTTGTATTGGTTATTGATAACCACAGCAGGTACGCCGTTAATACGGAAACGAGCCATAGAGGCTGTTCCTGCAGTCACTTTCATATCAATGGTGGTTGAGTTTTCAAAAGCACTTTTTGCAGTCGCATTTGCTACGCCTTGGGCTGTGAAAAAATCAATCATGGCTTGATTGGTATTCAGTGACTGCTTATTGTCCTGGATAGCCTTAAACAAAGCCGGGTTGAGTTTTGCTTCCAAGCCTAGAACATGAGCGGTGTAATAAGCCTTGGCGTAATAACTCCAATCTTTATGAAACACGACCGGTACGCGGGAGAATTGAATTTTATTTCCCTGCTTCTTTACCCAGCCCGCCAATGTAGGCTCGATACGATAGCACCAAGGGCAGCCATAACTAAAAAATTCTGTGACAGCGATTTTATTCTTGGGTTGTGTTGTTGTATTGCCGTTGACTAATTCATAGTCTTTTCCTGCTACAAAATCGTCAGCGAAAGCTAACGCTGGCAGTAATAAAGCAATTAATAAAAAACGTTTTAACATAGTTTCTCACTTCAAAAGGGTTGAGAACGTGCAGTTTACATCAAACACAGGTGTATTTGTATTTTTTCGAAATAATTAGAGAGCTATCCATTTCGCTGGATTGTGTTTATAGTCATGTAGGTCGGGCCCCTGGCCTGTAGCCTGGATGAAAGCCGAAGGCTGTAATCCGGGATTTTAAGCTATGAGCCCAAGATTAATGCAAACCCTGCATGTAATAGGCTACCGCAGCCATATCTTCTGGACTCATACGTGCACTTATATCACGCATAATGGAATTCAAATCATTTTTGCGCTTTTGATCTTTAAAGGCTTGAAGTTGCTGTATCGTATAAAGCGCATGTTGTCCTGATAACACAGGGAACCCCGCCTGCTCGTTACCTGTCCCTCTGGGGCCATGACAGGCGATACAGGCAGTAATATGTTTATCGAAATCACCACCGCGATACAATTGCTCACCCCGTTTTAAATATTTTTTGGGTACAGAACCTTCTGGCAAAGGGAGTTTGGCATAAAATTCAGCCAATGCTGCCATATCCTGTTCATTGAGGTTGGCAAGGATTGCAGTCATCGTTGGGGCATTACGAGTACTGCCTTTTTTGAAATCGATCATTTGTTTGAGCAGGTATTTTGCATGTTGCCCCGCAAGGCTTGGCCACTCAGGATTAGTGCTAATTCCTTTTGCACCATGACAGGCAACGCAGAGAGCCGCTTTTTCTTCAACCGAAGAAGCAACTTCAGCAGCCTGGATCGCGCATGTGCAGAATAGTACAACCGCAAACACGATTTTTTTCATTCTTTTTCCGAAGGTTTTATCTCATTTAATGGTACACTGCCTGAGCAAAAATCCCAAAATGAAATTGAAAAATAATGTTAAGAAATCCATACACTCAGGCCAGTTTTTTAAAAAGCGCAGCGCGTGTTGAGCATCTCCCTGCTGACGAGGGCTTTGAAGTCGCTTTTGCTGGACGCTCAAATGCCGGTAAATCCAGTGCCCTGAATTGCCTAACCGGCATCAAACAACTCGCCCGTACCTCGAAGACACCGGGGCGTACCCAATTAATCAATCTCTTTAGCCTGGATGACCAACGGCGCTTGGTCGATTTACCCGGTTACGGTTATGCCCAGGTTGCCCAGCAAGTGAAGCTGGATTGGCAGAAAAATTTAGCGCATTACCTTGAAGTGCGCCAATGCTTAAAGGGCTTGGTGTTGCTAATGGATTGCCGCCATCCGTTGAAAGAGTTGGATAAGATGATGGTTGACTGGTCTTTAAATCGCGAATTACCCGTCCATATCCTACTGACCAAGGCAGACAAATTAAGCCGTGGTGACGTTAAAAATGCGGTGATAAAAGTGCGTCGCCATTATCAATTGATGGAAGAGTTTGTCACGGTACAAGCCTTTTCTTCATTGAAGAAGGAAGGGGTTGATGAGTTGATTACGAAGTTAAATGAGTGGTTTGATTGGTAGGTCGGGTCATGACCCGACAATCTCTCATTAATGATAACGCGCTATTAGGTGATGTGCTCAACTTTGTAGAAAATTTTTGGTTATGGCAACAGCCTTATTAATTCAACTACAACATCGATGCCTCCGTCTGGCCTGGAGATAATTCTTATATTTTCAAAATTTTCCTTTTGAAAGTCGCCATTATATATACGCCTTTTTATACTATTGAGAATATTACGTGCAGGTGAGTTTGACAGGGTATAAATAGCAATCTTGCATATGCGCTCCAGTTAATCTAATGAGGCACAATCTATTCGCGCCCCTACATACATTTTATAGTCTCACATTGGAAAGATGGCCAGTAAATTTATGGGAAAATTATTATGGGCACGTAGGTATGGCCTCTGTCCCGGCATGATCTCTATGGCCAAGGCTCCTGTTGTTCGAAGCATCCAATCTTCACTGGCTATTGAGATTTAAGTAAACGCCTCTTATAATAAAAATATATCAGCTGCTGATACTTAAGGTGTTCATAAACATGGATGATGGCTTAGACTATTTACTCTCGCTAGATGGAACTGAATACACGGAAGAGAATGGGTATTGGTATAAATAAGATAGAAGTAACGCGGACAGATCCAACTCCTGGGCGGCCTCATGGAATTAGGTATAACTTAACCTTTCATGATAACCATAATCAGCGTATTTTGGGATTTGATAATGCACATGCAATCCGTATTCAAAAGAGAGGCCGGTATAGCGGACAAATATTTCAGTATGATCATGTACATAGAACAATAAGAGATACTGGAACACCCTACGAATTTGTAAATGCTTCACAATTGCTCGAGGATTTTTTTAAAGCAGTTAATTCAATTATGGAAGTTGAATTACGGAGGTAAATAGGAATGAAGGTAATCCAAGTTGGTGTTATGCCTAGAGAGAAATTTCAGCGTCGTGCATTAGAAATAGCTTCCGGCCGATATATACCTAAGCGAAATGAACCGAAGATTTGGTTTAGTTCTATCAAATCGCTGTGTGAAGTTTTAAGTGAAAATAATATGCGGTTGCTAAAAATAATCAATGAACAAAAACCTGAGTCGATTAAAGAGTTGGCCGAAATTGTTAATCGGGCACCCAGTAATCTAAGCCGTACTTTAAATACGATGGCGCGTTACGGCATTATCGAATTTAAAAAAAGCGGTAAGAATTCTAAGCCGATTGCGAAATCATTAAATTTTAATATTCAATACAGCGTTGCGGGTTGAGGTATTCAACTCATTAAAATTAGCTAAGATTACAACGGCAGATTTCCGTCATGCCTCGCCAGAAAATTCTCGAATTTTCAGTTGCAAGGCACTACAGAATAAAATAACATGAATGTGCTTTTAGTTGTTTTAAGGCAATAAGCGCTGATAGGAGGGATTGCAGTCCCCCGCTACCAGCTGACCACAATCTATCCAGGAGATAAATTATGGCTGACGTCATGTTATTTCATTTGTATTCCTTTTTTCAACGTTTCCTTATTAAGAAACGGCATAAAATCCCCCTTTTTTCGACGTGACCTTTAGGTTTTGTTAGCTATTTGCGCAAGTAAATTGCTAAACGAACACTAATGTTTCCAATACTCACTGCACGGGTAGGAACAGTCACGTCTCTTGCTCGTGTTCTTTTTAATGTAGGTCGGGTCTTGACCCGACGCGCTGTTGGGTAAGTTTCCCAACCTACGCTGGAGAACAACATGGACAGTAACAGAATGAATGAACACAATTTTATTCATTACCACACAGCCAAACAGAAGCAGTTTTTTAAAGCCTTTGCGCGAGACTACTTAACCTATTTAGGCAATCCCAATCCCAGCAACAAGCAGCTTGCTGAAGTGCAGACCCTGTTGTCACGGGCGTGGGTGCAGCGGCCGCTTTGTATCGATGGGCGTTTAACCCCGCGTGAGCAGCAGTGTTTGTATTTATCCTCGTTGGGGAAAAGTATTAAAGAAATTGCTACCTTTTTTGCTGTGTCGGAACGGCAGGTGGTCTGGCATCGCAATAACATTTTTCAAAAACTGGCGTGTAAAAATATTGCTGAGGCGATTGCCAAGGGTTTGCGTTATGGAGAAATCGCAGCGCCTGATTAAGGCCGGTGGAAAACCGACGGTTCCCCGCCTGCAGGGGGAACATTATGACAACACGATGTTGGGCAAAGGGTCCAATCGACAATAAAGGAATAAATCATGACACAACTCTTAATCGTTGAAGACAATGTTATCTGCCGCAAATGTATCTTTCGTTATTAAGTGATGAGTATCAATTGACTCTGGCAGAAACTGCACAACAAGCATTGGAAACACTGGCAACCCAATTCTTCGACTGCATCCTGCTTGATTTGGGTTTACCGGATAGGCCGGGGGAGGAAATTTTGCCGTTGATTCGGGCTAATCCTCTCTATGAAAGGACACCCATTATTGTGATTTCAGCGCATGTGGATGAGCCTTTGGGGAAACACTGTTTGGCGATGGGGGCGAATCATGTTTATGTGAAACCCTTGTTGCCGACCATGTTGCGGCGCATGGTGGAGAGTACGTTGATTTAAAGGACTATTGCGGATTGCTATCTGATGTAGGTTGGGTCGTGACCCAACTTACCTCTTACATACTCGGTTTTGTGTTTGTGTTTCAGGTTGGCCCGACATGCTCAGCCTGCATTTACTATTTATAAATTAAATACCTTGCTTTAGAGCATCATATTCCATTACCGTCTCAAGAACGCCCGCCATATAGCCTATTCTATTTGCTTCTATAGAATTAAATCTAGCAACTAATGTCTTATCCTTTGATATTTCTGTTGGTGATTTTTTTATCGTCTTGTAATCACTGTTGGATTTTATTTCCAGAATACAATTATCCGCTTCTCCAGTCATTTTTTGGGACACAATAAAATAGTCTGGATTTAAGTACTCCATTGTTGCAATGTGGGTTAGTGTACGAATAGTTTTCTTATCCAGATTCTCCAAAAACTCGTTTTCTATAACTATGTCTCTAATATTTTTCTCTATAATAGTGCCTCGTGGGGGTATTTTAATCGTTGCTTTTGTGAAACCAGTTTTTTTGCATTCATAAATATGGAGTATCTCATATCCAGCTTTAGGATCAGTTTCAGTCATAAAATCCTTAAACATAAGAGTCAGCCAATGATCCCAGCTTGTTTTTTGATTCATTATTTCCTTTCGCAATAAATAACCCATTTTATTTCTACATAGGTAATTCTATTAATTATTTATTCTTACAGTGGAATTAATTAAACTAATTTAATAAATGAAAGATTTCGCCATATATGATAATATATCCATTTGTGGCGAAAATTACTATATATGGCGAATTATGTCAATCGATTTTGTGCTAGCTGAACTTCTAGAAAAATTTAATCTAAATGTTTTAGAGTTAGAAAGGATGACGGGTGTGCCGTCAAGCACAATTTATAGGTTGTTAAAAAACAAAAATGGGAATCCCACAATTGAGGTCTTAAAGAAATTATCATCTTTTTTTCAAATTACCGTGAGCCAATTAATTGGTGAAGAACCTATTGATTGTAAACAAATACCGTTGATTCAACCTACAGAAATATGTTCATTTTTAAAATTATCCCAAGAGGGGAGAACTCAATTCAATACAATTCCTATTGAATTTCCAACAAATAACCGGTGTTTTGCAACGTTCTCTCAAGACAATATGATGGAACCATTTATACTTGTAAACTCCATAGTTATTATCGATCCCGAGCGAGATATAACCAACAAGGATTTTGTTCTACTCATTAAAAATGAAAATGACTCCCCTAAAATTAGACAAATAATTTCAGATGGTGAGGATTTTTATATAAAAATCCTCAACTCAAATTTTCCTATACAAATTAAGAGAATAAATTTAAATGCATACACTTTTAAAGGGGTGATCGTCCATTACCGAACAAATCTTTTTGATATGGGAAAGAATAATACTCAGCATATTTTATCTACTTCCATGAGGGTGAAGACTAATTAACAAGGATAGTCCTGTGAAACTACCCATATTAAAAAATGTAAGAAATTACTTCTATACCATTGATAAGGGCACGTATTTGGTTTTACTTGGTATGTTGTATGCGACGATATTCTTCTGCTCTTTTGTAATGGGCTATAAAACAGTAGAACTATATGGCCGAATTTTATGCTCCTCTGTCTTTGTTTTTCCATTTCTTTTCCCACTTAATGATTCAATAACAGAACTACTAGGAGCTAGAGTTTCTTATTTTATGATTTTGGCAATTATTATTTGTGAGTTCCTATTCAGTTTTGTTACATATGGCTTATCACTGTTGTCATCACCTTCTAATTGGCACAATCAGGAAATCTATTCTATTTTTACCACCGGCTTTGTGCATATAGCATTTGCAGATTCAATTTCTCTAGCAATTGGTTTTTTTGCTAATACCTACGTAATGGATAGATGGGGAATGAAATGGTTTGGAAAGGGTTTTTTTAGAAGAAGCCTAGGTGCAACTGCTATAGGGGAATTGCTTTTTACAATTTCCACTAATTTAATAACATTTCATGTTCTAAGTGACGCCAGCATTCGAGATACAACCAATATCATTGTTTCGGATTATATATTGAAGATGCTATATTCTTTCATAATTTGCATACCAAACGCTTATTTAGTAAGTAAATTTAAAAAAATAATGCCTAACAAGACTATTTCATATAACAGTGAAAAGGTTCTAAATTTCAATCCGTCAAGAGTAAAGTATCGAACTTAATAACATTCTCTTTCTTTGCCTCTTTTCGTATTCTAAATTCTTGTTCGGTTTCATGGCTGCCAACGATATTTCCTATGCAAGCGCTATCTTCGGAACTAAACATCCTAAGACTTTCTATATTAGAATATATTTCCTTTGCTGGTTTAATATAAATTTTATTGGTTGAATCATTATAAACGATCAATGGTTGTTCCAATTGCTCAGAAAATTGATGCTTTATCAAGTGAAATTTTTTCTTATATTTAAATTCAATCAATCTTTTCTGATTCTCAAGCAGAGCTGCAATTATTCGATCGTAATCATCTTCGGAAAAAAAATTTTTAGCTCGCGCTTCTCTTAGAAGTTCTATCGGATCTTTTTTTAGCAAAGGAGTGCATTTACCATGCAGTTGTATCCAGAAATAGATTAACCCTGTTTCTGGGTCTACATTTTCTGATTCTATTTTAAAGGACGGTATTCTTAGTTCCTTAAAATAAGAAGATATTTTGAGAAAGAGCATTCGTTTACTAATCCCTTGATAAGCAATTGCCCGCAACCAATGGGATATTAACATATTCCTTGCATTCTGTATCTGGATTGTTTATTGATAAATGTAAAATTTCTCTCTTGCCTTGAGTTGCTTAATTATGAATGACCACGCTTATAAAAATCCAATTAAATATAGTGAAAACAATGCGTTACAATATAATTTTGCTATGAGTGTTTTAAGTAAAATATTTTTTTCCTCTAACGCAAGGGTGCTGGATATAGGATGTGGGGATGGAATCATTACACGCGAGGTTGCTAAAATTGTTAGCACTGGCTGTATAATAGGCACGGACATATCAACTCAAATGATTGAATATGCTTCGGAGAAATATTCAGCTCAAGACAATATGCGCTTTATTCAAATGGATGCAAGTAAGAATATTTTCCGCGCACAATTTGATATTATAACTTCATTTAATTGTTTGCATTGGGTGAAAGATCAGATGGGAGCCCTCAAAGGAATTGCAGACTCTGCCGTTGAAGGTGCCCAAATTGCATTGCTTTTATCTCACAAAAAATCAATTTACCATTATGTTTTGGATGAAATTTGTGCGAGTGAGAATTGGAAACAATATTTCACAGATTTTATAAATCCACGATTCTTCTCTGAGCCGAATGCGTATGAGGAAATGCTAATAGAAGCTGGATTAAAACCTATAGAGATTACTGAAGAAAAAATGACTTATACTTTTCTATCAAAAGAAAAGCTCAAAGGTTTCTTTAATGCTGCTAGTGCTCAAATTAAACAGATTCCAGTAAGTAGAACAGAAGAATTTTTAAACGAGTTTATAACTGAATATTTAAAGCAAACACATTGCGATGACGAAATAATTCCCGTCGATTTCTGGTGCTTACAAGTGATAGCAACCAAGCCTAAATTGGTATCAACAAAAGCCTTTGAACTTGCGAACCACGTTTGATCCACCGGATGGTGGAGGTACACTTTTTAGTTCTGCTTATAATTAGCTCCGGATACCCTATCGGATGAAAATTCACGTCTTGTAGCGATGCATTATCAGATGTAATCCATGCTCTAATATCCAAAGTAGATTATCAATATGGGTAATACCCTAGCTCAAATCTTTTGGTTGGATTTAAATCCTTATAAATTTGAGCCATATAATTTTCTGCATTTATTCCAATCGATAATGCTGGGGCGCATGGTGGAGAGTACGTTGATTTAAAGGACTATTGCGGATTGCTATCTGATGTAGGTTGGGTCGTGACCCAACCTACACCGGTTCGGAGTTTGGAATTGGCTTCCGCAATCGCTGAGAATTCCCCGCAATGATAGTCCGGAAGTTTTTGTTGGGTCGTGACCCAACCTACATGGTTCGGAGTTTGGAATTAGCTTTCGCAATCGCTGAGAATTTCCCGCAATGATAGTCCAGAGGTTTTTGTTGGGTCGTGACCCAACCTACATGGTTCGGAGTTTGGAATTGGCTTCCGCAATCGCTGAGAATTCTTAGCAATGATAGTCCGGAAGTTTTTGTTGGGTCGTGACCCAACCTACATGGTTCGGAGTTTGGAATTGGCTTCCGCAATCGCTGAGAATTCTTAGCAATGATAGTCCGGAAGTTTTTGTTGGGTCGTGACCCAACCTACATCGGTTCGGAGTTTGGAATTGGCTTCCGTATCTCTGAGAATTCCCGAAATGATATTCCAGAAGTTTTGTTGGGTCGCGACCCAACCTACATCGGTTCGGAGTTTGGAATTAGCTTCCGCATCTCTGAGAATTCCCGAAATGATATTCCAGAAGTTTTGTTGGGTCGCGACCCAACCTACATCGGTTCGGAGTTTGGAATTAGCTTCCGCATCTCTGAGAATTCCCCGGAATGATAGTCCGGAAGTTTTTGTTGGGTCGCGACCCAACCTACCTCTTACATACTCGGTTTTTGTGTTTGTGTTTCAGTGGGATCGACTAATTTATTCATACCAGTCAGTGATTTCAGAAAATCCACGACTTTTGCAAGGATTCCTCGGGTATCAAATATTTTTGTTGTCGTATCGTCGTGGTGATTTAATACCAGGTCGACGCATTCTACCGCAGGTTCTTTAGCGGTTAGATCAATGGAATAAACGGCTGTCCCACTGAGCAAATGCTCCCCTTCTGCTGCCACTAATGGCTTTACACCGTACTTGGAATTTGAATTCAAAAGCATTTTATCCAAATGCATGTCTTCTTTAATAATCAGCTTATTGTCTACCACAGTAAAACTCATCGTGCCATTAACGCCACTTGCCCCTACCATATGCCCTCTGGCTGAAGCGACGTCCGTAAGCCGGCTACGTAATGCACAAGGCACACCACCCTGATGAAATACTTGTTCCATGAATGCAAGCATTTTATCTTGCTCAGCCTTTGGCAGCTCGGCAAGCAGTGTTTCTCGCCAAACTGTTCTTAACTGTTCGCCGGTCAGGGTTTCGGCTGACAGTCCACGCGATGCAAGCAGTTTGTCAAACCTGATTCCGTTGACGGTAATATTTTCTTCTTCCCCTCTGGTCCAGTCTTTTACACACTGTTCAATATCACTTTTCTTTATCTTATCGTGCTTAAATAAAGAGGCTTGGCGGTACTGCCAGAATGGCGTAATAGTAGGCATGGTGACCTCTATCAATTAATTGCTCTCATAGCTCTATTTTAGATCTTTTTCATTACATAAAGATTAACAGTTGATCATTTTTGACTCTTTTAGATGGCTAAAGGGTGGCTTGAGCGCACGTGGATCTATAGATATATTCGTAATAAACAAATCGAAAAATGACCTTGCGTCTGGGAGGGAAATTATTGTAATCTTTTCTACCCTTCGAAGTATTAAATGGATTTAATTTTGTTAAGGATTAACCCGGGTCCGTGGATCCTGTCTTTGCTGTTGACCTTGTTTAGTTGTTGCGCTATTAGTACCGCTTGGTCATCTCAGGTTATTTATGGAACACAAAATGCGATGCGTTTTGTGGGGAAACCCCATAAGAAAATTTATTTCTTGCAATTAGGCGCGTTTTCTAACAAAAGTAACGCTCAAACTATAGCCAGGAAAATTAAAAGCAAAACCCAATTTCCTGTCACCATTACCCCTGTATCGACTATGTTTGCTGTTCGTATAGGACCTCTCAATGCACAGGAACTTCATCAACTTGGGGCAACATTTTCAGGGAATTTAAAGCAATGTTGCGTGCGGAAACCGATTGTTCCCCATCAGCAAACTCATCCAGTTCAGGTTAATCCTCCACGATTAACGCCAGCCAAGACAGCAAAGAATGCTAAAGCCACAACCTGGTTCGCCTCTTCTCCGGAAGCAACGAATAGTTGGTATCTGACAGCAAAGATTGGCGCTCAAAGAACCCATGTCGATGATCAATTAACAGTAGATAACGGCAGTGGTTTTTCTAGCCCTAGTGATAAAGATAGCTATACGATGGACTCAGAATCCTCGGCGGTGCTAGGGGTTGGTGGCGGTTACCGCTTTACTCATTTCATGGTTCCGGCGGTCTCGGTTGGAATCAATTATTCTCATTTCTTTAACAGAACAATTAACGGGCAAATTAGGCAGTACAGCTTGCCCGAATTCACCAATTATAATTATCAATGGAAGCTGTCATCCGATTTAATTTTAGCGTCATCAAAAATTAATATACTGGAAATCCATCATGTCGCGCCATTTATCCAGGGTGGTATTGGCGTCAGTATTAATCATGCGAGCGACTACAGCGAAACTGTACTGCCTAATGTAACACCACGCGTGAGTCCCGGGTTTTCCAATCACAACCAAACGTCATTTGCTTACCAGTTAGGTGCTGGATTGGATTGGGCGGTCAAACCCCAATGGTTGGTTTCTTTAGGATACGAATACACGGATTTAGGTAAATTCCGTTCAGGACCAGGTCTTCAAGAATGGAGTAACGCAACCTTATCGTCTCGAAACTTGACTAGCAACGCTGCGGTATTCGGAATGACCTATCTGTTTCATGGCTAGAACCAATTCCTGTGCACAGGCGGGGATCCGCAAACAGGCCAGGGATGAGAACGAAATACCACTGATTTTCAATGAGTGTAATTTTTAAGCGAGATGGCGTTTAAACGCCATCAGAATAATGAGAAAGGACCATCATGAACCGCTCTGCCCGTATCATCACAAGTTTTTTTCTATTCCTGGTTGCTTTTTTTGCTTATGCAGGGAAAGATCCAATCGCCTGGCGGGTTTCAAATACCTTTCCTGCACAAACCGCAGTGGGCCAAACGTATACCATTGTCTATACATTCACTAACCAGCTACCTTTTTCTTTAGTCAGGCCATTAGTTATCGAGCATCTGACAAGTTCTTCGGTGGAATTTATTTTTAATGACCAATGCACAGGTCGTCTATTAGCTTCAGGCGCATCCTGTACAGTCACTATCGCATTAAACCCAATGGTGATTGGCCAAAAATCCTTGAAATTGACTATCGCAGGCTATAGCAGGGATAGAGTCCCTTTACCAGAAATAACGACCATCGCAACGGGCCAGTCATTAAGTGCGGTCACCGTGGTTGTGACTGACTCCTTGCCATTCCAGGTAACGAATGGTTCCTCTTCCAGCTATAAATTTACCTTCACCAACAACAGTGCAATCGATGCAACGAGCCTATCAGTGGATGTCACGCAAACACTAGGGATACCAAATCACACCTCCACTTGTATCGGTACGCTTCCGGCAAACGGGGGAACTTGCTATGTAGAAGGGACTTATACAGTGACCTCGACTACTCCTTCTATCCAACAAGTCACTGCAACACTTTCTTATAGTGGCCCGCCCGATAGCCCTGTTCAAGCCAGTACATTAACCCAGGTAGTGAATCCGGCAGCGCCCCTGGTCGGCACCGTCGTGACGGAGTTCGCTTTACCGCCGTTGATTGTGCAAAACAGTATCCATCAAGTTCAGTTTTTATTTACAGCAACCGGTTCTGTCGATATTCCCGGGGGGGCAACGATTAGTTGTGATCAGGGAGGAAATGATTGTTCAGCAACACTATCAGCAGTCGCTGGGAGTTGTCTGATCCCTCAAACCCTCACCAATGCTGCTTGTCTGTTAACCGTGACGTTCACAGCCCCTGCAGCCAATAACCCACCTGATACCTATGTGTTAACAGCGCAGGTTCCTTATTCTGTTGGTGGCGTACCTCAACCTGCTGCTACGGCGATTACTTCTGGCTCTGTCGTCGCGGCATTGCCAACAAGCAGAACCGTTACGCTGGTTAATGACTGTGATTTCGATGTGTGGTTTTCACTGAATGGCAGCAGCTTGACCAGTACACCGAATTGCCCAACTCAAGCTTGCCCTGCTGGTACCAGCTGTAATACCTCGACCCACAAATGCTATTGGAATAATCCCACGCCCAATATTGTTGTTGCTCCCCAGGCTTATTTATTAACTGCCAGTGGCGGCACCAATAATGTGACTATCGATGTGAATCCAGGGACCGATCCCAGTATTCAATGGAGCGGCAATATCTCTGCAAGTACGCTATGTAATGGAACATCATCCTGCCAACAAGCCTCTTGCGGTAATAATGGTGGCAGTACAGCCTGTGCACCGGGAGTAGGGTTCACCCAACCGGCAACCCAGGCTGAAATCACGATGAATCTTACCAGTGCAGATAGCTATGATGTGGAAGTGATCAATGGTTTCCACATCCCGATTTCGATGCAACCGGTTTATTATCAATCCGGGGCAACTTCAATTCCGGCCACTCCCAATAACTACAATTGTGGAACACCGGGTAATAACGTAGCAACTAATGGATTTGGTGCCTGCAATTGGAATAACGCGGTAGTACCGGTTATTAATCAAGTGCCGGGTAATGGATTTTATTGGGTTACGAACGGCGGAACATCTTGTTCTATTACTGCAGGCAATCAGGGTTGCCCAGCGAATACATTCTGCGGGCTCGATAGCAGTTTTAACCAGGTCTGTGGAAATTTCCTGGGATACTGGTCTGCTGATCAAGTCTGCGGCGCTAGTCCTCCTGCCGCAGTGCAAAGCTACTTTAAATGTAATCAGTCACTCCCCACGGCGACTACACCGTTTTATCCATCCGGAGCAGTTTTATCTAATTTGATGCTATGCGCTGTTCCTACCGGTTATACCGGTCCAAGATATAATACCTGTTATAATGCCTATCCAGGATACTCAGCGACCGACATAGCGCAATGTTGCGGCTGTGCTGACTGGTGGAACCCGGCACAAACAAATAATGTGGCTATTGCTGCCAATTCCAATACCCAAAGTTGTACGCAAGTGGGCGCTTCGCAACCACAAACCAATGCTCAGTGGAATTCCCTTGTTCAACCGATGATTCAATGGATGAAGCAGGCGTGCCCCTCAGCCTATGTTTATCCTTTTGATGACAAAACAAGTGGTTTTGGTTGTACCAATAACATCAATGTAGCCGGGGAACCTAATTCTACCAGTTATATCATCACCTTCTGTCCTGGTGGTATTACGGGGCTTCCCGCTGGAATTAATGAGGGACGGGGATAATCTTCCGGGTTAAAGCCTGCTGGCTTTAACCCGAATTGCTGAAGGTGTCTTATTTACTGTGTTCCTGACTCACTCATTACCCTGGTTAAAAAGTCCAGTGGTTCTGCAATAATTTTTTGCTTGTCACTGTGAGACAGCTTTTTAATGTAGCGCTCTATTCTCAATGCCTGAGCCTTGGAGCCATTAATTTTCCAGGACTGGGCGATACAAACCGGTTTAAAACTGCGTGTATATTTACATCGTCCCGTACCATTAACATGCGATTGATAGCGTTTATCCAGATCCGTGGTATAGCCGGTGTAATAGGTATTGTTGCTGCACAGTAAAATGTAAACCCAGTAACATTGATTCTCTGTTGCCATTGCCTCTTCACCTAAATCATTCCAGTGATTCATTATATTCTTTCCAACAGGCCCGGCCTAGTTAACCTGCCATAAAATAATAAGAAGACCTTGAGCGATTTCAATTTAATAACCAATTGAATTAATTTGATTTTTTATGAATAAGCCACTGACGGGCGATCGATGGACTATAATGGATAGTAAAGAAGCGTTTGCTAATATTTTACATTAAAAATGGTCAAAACATGACCACATAAATTGTATAATAGGTCTTACAGGCTGATTGATAGCGAGAAGAATGATGGCTGATCAAAAAGACAAAGAGTTGGAGAAAGAAAGAAGAGAGCTTGAAGGCGAACTGAATCACGAATTGGAGAAATCAAAAGACATCGATGAGAAGAAGCCTTTTGATTGGCTTCTGCATATGATGAAAAGTTTTTTGCTGACTTTTCAGTTAATGTTTTTCCCCCAAAGTGATAAGAAAGAAGAAGAGGATCAAAAGAAAAGCTTTGAAAAAGAAGATAGCACTGTAGAAGAAGATACTAATACAGAGCTTTCTGACTCCAAAATGCTGAAGGGGCTTGGCGCTCAACCCAAACCAAGTACTCCAAAACCGGTTCCCGTGATACCAATAAACCCATTGGATATGGATCCCGATGAGGAAGACAAAGATGAGGAGGAAGAGGACTTGGATCAAAATGATAAGTTTGCCACTCCGTTTGATATGAATCCTCTTTCAACCAAATTGCAGCGGAAAAAATAGCCGTTGAAGATCAGCCCTCACTTATTTTCAACCCCTACCGGATAGGGGTGTTTTTTATATACCGATAAATTTATTGATTTCAGGAACGATCATCTTGCGAAATTTACTGCCATTGAATAATCCATAATGGCCGACACCTTCCGCCAGATAATATTTTTTCATCTTGGCAGGAAGATTTTTGCATAAATCAATGACTGATTTCGTTTGCCCAAGTCCAGTAATGTCATCCCGCTCACCTTCAATGATTAACAGCGAAGTATTTCTTATATCGTGTAATCGAATGTCTTTTCCTTTTGATTTATAGCGTCCTTTTACCAGTAATTGCTCTTGAAAGACGGTATGAATCGTTTGCATATAAAATTCAGCGGTTAAATCCATTGTAGAAAAATATTCAAGGTAAAACTGGATAATTTTCAAAGCCTTATCGCGGTGGTTTACGGCATAGCTATTAATAGCATTTTTAAGTGACTCCATGTGCCGTGGTAAATTCATACTCATAAAACCGGACAACTGCATAAATCCCGGATAAACAAGCCTCATCGCACCAGGAAAACGACTTGGAACCATTGAAATCACATTCTGATGAAACCAATCATCATCCCTGGAAGCAACGAGTTCGTTAACTGCAGTGGGTGATTGAGACGTATCAATGGGCCCTCCTAACAAGATAGCCGAGCGCGGTAATTTGGGATCATTGTCGGTTGACATTAATGCGAGCGCTGCCAATACAGGAACTGTAGGTTGGCAAACAGCCAAAACATTCAGATCAGGCCCTAAGAGTTTGAAATAGGAAATGATATAAGCAATAAACTCATCTAAATCAAACCCCCCTTCTTTTAGCGGGACATCACGGGCATTTTTCCAATCGGTGATGTAAACATCATAGAAAGGTAATAGCCCTCTCACTGTATCTCTGAGCAAGGTTGCATAGTGGCCTGACATAGGTGCAACAACCAGCAATTTAGGGAAGGGTTTTTCCCGCAAGATCTCTCTTTTTTTAAAGCGAATTAAATTGCAAAAACTTTTTTGATCGATGGTTTCCTCATAAATATCACAATAATCATCCCCTAATTTAACTTCCTTGATATCAAATGCCGGTTTTTCATAAATATTAGTGATCATATGGTACACATACAGGTAGCCAGCAACCTCCCTGTAATTTTGTATTCCTGCTTGGGCGATATTTTTTAATAGTTCATTTTGTAATTCAGAAAGAAAGGGAATAGTCATTGGTAGGCTCAAGGTATCTGCCAGCCGTTGAAAGCGTTTTGATAGGGTGTGGCAATAATCCGAATAAGGCTGAATAGCCCTCATAGTAAAATCGTACCAATTATAAAGGGAGCGATTATCGAGCGGGTTCTGTAACATAGAAGTTCCTTGTCTATTTTGTCACGGTTTTACACCCCAATTACTCTGCTTAGTATAGGATCACTTCTGAAATAAGAGTAGACATGGAGAAGCCGGGGTCAAACGATTTAACCTGAGCAAGGGATGTCTCCCCTTTGTCAGTTTTTCCACAAGCGGCTTTTTAGTCTTAATACCTTTTCACTCTTAAAATAGAACAAAAAGAGTATAATTTACAGTTTCTTACTTCACCTCAATCGTTTCAATTAAAATCACCTTTAAAAACCGAGCTATTCTTAATGTGATAGGCTTTATCAATGAGCAATACCTTAACCAAGGTCAGTTAAAACGTGTAAAAACGATGATTGAAGAGGACAAAAGGGAATGGAGGGAAACTATGAAACTAAGCAAAATGGGTGCGCGTAACGAACCAAAAGATTTGCTCTATTTTCAAAACCTGGTACCTGGCACATCGGATTCACCCTTTATTGATCGGTATAAAAAAGAATGTTTGGACGATAATGATCCCGATAATGAACGAAGAAAATCGTTGTTAGACGAATTTCCACCCATCCTTTCCTTTTCTGCGCAGCAGAAGAAAAAGTTTTATGAAGATGAAGCCAGGATGTGTTCATTTTGCTGCGGCGGAGTGCTCACTAGCGATAATGGCCTCAAGAATATAGACAACTACATGTATTCAAATAATTCTGGCAAGCTCTATGAAGGCAGTGCGGCGAATATAAAAAGCCAGCTGCAAGAGGAGGCACGCCAGGAAAAATTTGGCAGTGCCGAGCAAAGTCAACGAATTACTGAGATAAGCCA
The DNA here is from genome assembly GCF_900452385.1 of Legionella donaldsonii. Taxonomy (NCBI): domain Bacteria; kingdom Pseudomonadati; phylum Pseudomonadota; class Gammaproteobacteria; order Legionellales; family Legionellaceae; genus Legionella; species Legionella donaldsonii. The sequence continues at coordinate 3,198,552 of NZ_UGOA01000001.1, forward strand.
GTTTAGTGCAGTCGTGGATCAACGAGAGAAAAACAGTGCTCCCGCAATGACCAACGCCGCAACACAAAAACAATCAAGCACCCTCAATCCTTTAAAAACGGATCTTAAACCACCTGAGGCTGATTAGGGTTATCCAATGAGGGCAACCTACCTGGCCAATCACACGGTTGTCCTCATTTCTCTGGCGGCCTCAATGGATTCTGGCGGTAAAATCTCCTCATTAACTCATAAACCTCAGGATAATACCGTTTAATAACCATCGGCCTCTCGAAAAAAATCTCGCTAAAAACAGCAAAAAACTCGGCCGGGGAGGTCAATGCATAGGGATTAATGGGAATCGTTTTGTGCTGTTCTAACTGGATTTCCAAGTCGGCATAGGCGCGATTGAAAACCGTTGCCCACTGTCGTACCGACATCCATCGATGGAGTGGTGGCAAACCATTGGCTTTTCCGTTGAGCATATCTAATTTATGTGCAAATTCATGAATCACTACATTAGAACCATCATTTTCACTGTGATTTAAGGTATCCCCCCAGGACAAAATGACCGGACCGTGTTGCCAGGATTCACCACTCAGATTCGCCACGCCCTGGTGGACTATGCCACATTCATCCACTTCAACATTCTCCCTGCGGTAAGCGCCAGGATAGATAATTACGGAAACCCATCCTTCATACCAGTCTAATCCAAGATTTAAGATTGGCAGACAAGCCTGCAGCGCGATGGCTATGCGTACAGCGGAGGTTATTTCAAAACCTCCCGCACCTTCCAGGGACTTATAGTGAAGAAATAAAATAGCTAATTTTTTTAACTTTATCTTCTCGTCCTCACTTAAACGATGGAGCAACGATAAATTTCTGAAAGCAGTTTGCCATTCCATATCGGTGATCGCTGAGTGCCTGATTAGATACCCATGCCACCAATTTTTTATCCATTGAAACATTCCTATTCCCTTATAACGTATTACTCTTTTCGAAACTCGTGCAGAACCTCAGTGTACACGTCAGTCCATGAAGATTCGAGCACCGTATCGACGAAGCAATTCAACGATTCGAACTCGAGATATATCTAATCACTAACCCCGTATCTTTTTCCCCTCTTTCAACCAGTAATTGATAAAAGGTTATTATGATTTCTGCTGCCGTCTTTTTATCTAAAGCGGAATCATCAGGATGTTGAAAAGTCATTTCTACCTTTTTCTCACCATACTTTGTTGATAGTGTTTCAATGATTTTGTTGAGTATCATTTGAGCCTTGATCCTATCTGCTTTAGGTAACGGAGGCTGAGGCGTTTCCAACGCACTTTTTATGATGTTCTGATTGGCTGCGGGTATAGGGTTTTCAGGACCTTCGGAGACTAATTCTATTTCTTTCTCACTCAATTTATCGGCAAAAATATTGGGGTATTCCAGGAATAAGACTAACACAGGATTAATTGCGTCAAGTTTATTGTAATAATCAATAGTGGCTTTCACCTGGTTATAAATGGCTTCATTAGTTGCCTGTGCACCATATTTTGTCATTTGCGAGCTAACCAATTCACTGGTGTAGGCAATAACATTTTGTGAATCATTATGAATGATGTCTTTTTTTGTTTTATCGATATACTCTTTAAACGCCTGCGGTGATTTTTGGGCAAGTAAATCGAAGAAAGTAGACTCTTTCCTTAAATCATTCTCAAAGCTCCAGGCCTGGTAGTAAGGTACGCCATGCCATTTCACTATCAACAGAACAACAACGACTGCAAAAGCAGTTGCCCCTAATATCGTTTGGGGTTTATTGCGGAAATAATATTGCAATCCACCGACGAGTAAAGCAGTTAGTGCACCAACAACCAGATATAGCCAAATCATAATAGATGGTCACCTTAATTGAATTGGTTTTGTCCATGCTCTTCTATTAGGATAGTTGTTATTTATAAAACTGGATCAGATGGCAGTAAAAAACTAACTCACAGAAACAACAGGATTGATGGTTTTATATTAGAAAAACAACAGTTATGATGTTTTATTGTCGCAGGACTTAAAAAGGAATTGGTATGACGCCGAAGATAAGGGACATTCTAATTAAAATTAGGGAGCAACGACCTTTCATACTCAATATGACGGACTATTTCCCGGTCGACCTGGTAGCGAATGGAGTGCGAAGTATCGGTGCATTACCTATTATGAATAATGCCAGGCAAGAAGTAGAGGAGTTACTGAACCTATCCAGGGCGGTTGTGATTAATCTGGGAAAACTGGACAATGATTTTATCAAACTGTGTAATCACATCTGTAAAACAGCCAATCAATTCAAAATCCCTATTATTTTAGATCCGGTAGGTGCGGGGGCCAGTCACTATAGAACGGATACCGCCATCGAAATTATCAATAATCACGCTATTTCCGTTATTCGCGCTTATCCCAGTGAAATTGACGGTTTATTGACTGGGCAAATCGGGCTGCAAAATCATAGTGCCACCAATCTCACGGTCATGACTGAAAAAGCTCAACGATTAGCAGGGAAATACAAGTTAACGGTTGTTGTCAGTGGAAAAAGACATATTGTGGCTGATAAGGATAAAGTGGACTCTTTTAATTTTGACTCCAATCTGCTGCAACGAGTAGCTGGTATAGGCAGTTTGCTTTCCGCCATTATTGGCGTTTTCCACTCAGTCGAGGAAGACCGGTACATCGCTGCTAGAAATGCAGTGGAGTTTTATGCCCATTGCGTTGGCCCCACTTCCTGCGATGCCCCTGGCCCAGCTTCTCTAATTACAAGGATTATTGACAAACTATATATCAATTCATCTGAAGCGTTAATTCAGTCATTGTAATTCAACCTCCTGGACTTCTTCCAGAATGCAGAAAATTGGCAGGGCTAGAGTGTGGTGAGCGTTTTAAAAGCCCAGTCCATGCGATCCTGAATTTATTTCATCATTTGAATGATTGGTAGTCCCTTTATCTTTAGGGGGCAGTGGTGGATTGTTTGAGAATAGCGGAAGCTTTGAGTTTAGATAAGTATACGCATAGGAACCCAGGGAGTAGGTTACATTGGTAACAGCTGCTGCAGCCAAAATAGTCCCAGTACCTTTGGCAGTCTGCCAAGCTGCATTTTGAAAAAAGCGTAACATAATTCTATCCCTAATAAATTTAGTTGGCTTAAAAATATCCATTATACAGCAAATGAGGCAGGAAAACCATTTTTATAAACAAAGATGGTTTTCCTGGCCCGGGCACACTAACTGGTTAGGGCCCTTTGGGAGTTTCTTGAGGTGGGACTTGAGTATTTCCTACAGAAGAGCCCTCTTCAGTAACAGGGGGTTTAGCAAAAAATCCCTGTGAATTATTTCCAGGCTGAAACCGCTCAGGAACAATCGCTTTCAATGGCTCAGTTCCCAATGTTTCACCGACCCCTGATACGATAGAATAAATCATTGCGGTGAGCCCCATTCGGATAGGCAGCTGTTTGGCAGCATTTCCAAAAAAGCTATACATGGCCTGCTTTGGATTACTTTTAACTGTGTTAATAATCTCTTGGGCGATACTCAGGGTACTTCTAGTGGATAAGCGACCCTCACTGTTAACAGTCGTTCGAACCACCGTATAATCGCAAGCGACAGCGAAAGGATAGGCGAAGAAAGCAGCCATTGACCCGCTTATAGCACCCGCAACAAAGTGCTGGGCCTTTTTATCCTGGATACGTAGATTTCTTGCAATGTAGGGTTCTATAACAAGAAGACTGGTGTAATTAGTCAATCCAGCCAGATATGCCGGTAGAAATCCCGCTTTCATGGCCTGCAAAATGTTAGCAGGCTTGGTAAATTTAAAGTTCTCAGGTAACAGTCCGGGTATTTTTCGCAACGTCGTGTATGTGCCGGGAACCTGGGTTACGAACATATCACCTAAAGTCGCGGATACAACAAATCCCATCTTTTGCTTCGAGAGTTGCTTGGCTCTCCCTTCTTGAATCAGTTCTTCTTCTCTAATTAGAGAGGCCGCTTCTTCACTTAAACCTTCAACAGGCTTGTTCCCTTTAACGCCAGTTACATAAGCCGTTCTTACTGCCGAACCTTTTAAAGACATCGTGGTTCCAGCATACAAAGTCCTCACAATGGATAAAAAACCAATGTTGGGGGTGGTGCCGGGAGGCATAAACGTCCCATTCATGCTCAGGTGCGCAAGCGCAGTTCTTGCCGGGCTCTGTACCAGTGCGATACTACCGCTGGTTATGGCAGCCACTGTAGTGAAATTTAAAGCATTCCAAGTCATTTGATGCCATTCTTGTCGCGTTAAACCGAACATCCCAGCCCATTTTGCGCGTAATGTATTTTGCGCCTGCATTGTAGGCGCTTCTCTTTTTTCTCTACCCATTTTTAACCTCTTTATGTCGAGCTTCTTCTATGTTTGCGCTAACTATAAAGAGCAATTATTAACAAAATATTAACAGATTAGATTTTATAAATTCACCATGAATAAAAAAATGGCACGAATTGTTTGGCGATAAGTCAATATGGTTGCAAGATAATCATTTAGTACAAATTATTAGTAATTTAGGTTCTTTTTTTGGAGTTCCCAAAAAAGAAAAATAACTGCTTTTCCACTCAATGATCGCTTAAATGCATAATTTCTTTTAAGTCTGTCTTCTCAGGAGTCAATCTTTAAAGAGATAAAGATATTCTCCATAACCGGCCTGTTCCATTTTCTCCTTCGGAATAAATTTCAGGGCGGCAGAGTTCATACAATAGCGTAACCCGGTTGGTTTGGGGCCATCTTGAAAGACATGGCCTAAGTGGGAGTTTGCGTATTTAGAACGAACTTCTGTTCGTACAATGAAGAAATAACGTCTATCAGCATGCAAAACCAGATAGGACGCATCGATTGGTTTTGTAAAACTGGGCCATCCTGTTCCTGAATCATACTTATCTTTGGAGCTAAACAAGGGCTCCCCCGAAATAATATCAACATAAATCCCTTCTGCTTTATTATCCCAATAAGGATTATCAAAGGCTTTTTCTGTTCCTTCATTTTGAGTCACGTCATACTGCAAGGGATTAAGCTTTTTAAGTTGTTCTGATTTATTAAATTGAGGCGTATAAGCCAGCCCATTAGTCCATAAATAAGAGTGTGCAAATCAGTCTTATCATGCCTCCACCTCCGCCCGCGTATCCACGTGATGTGGCAGGACAATTAAAGCCTGCTTAGGGGTTTTCCCTGGAAAGAGTTTTTTATTGTTTTAATGAGGCCATATCAATAACAAAACGATATTTCACATCACTCTTTAACATACGTTCATACGCTTCATTAATTTTTTGGATCGGGATCATTTCGATATCCGGTAATACCTTATGTTTAGCACAAAAATCCAGCATTTCCTGCGTCTCTTTAATTCCACCAATCAGTGATCCGGCAACACACTTGCGCCCGAAAACTAAAGGACGCGTATCTAATGGTGATTGAAGTATCTCCACTGCGCCAACAATAACCATCGTGCCATCGCGCTTTAATAAGTTCAGGTAAGGATTGAGATCATGAGTCCTGGGAATGGTATTGATCATAAAATCAAAATAGTTGGCAAATTGAGCCATCATTTCTGCATCAGTAGAAATTAAAACCTTGGATGCACCCAGGCGCCTGGCATCTTTTTCCTTATCTGGCGAGGTGGTTACCATAGTGACTTCCGCACCCAGTGCATGGGCAATTTTAATCGCCATGTGTCCCAAGCCACCTAAGCCAATCACACCTACTTTATCTCCCTTTTTAACGTTCCAGTGACGCATTGGTGAATACGTGGTAATCCCGGCACAAAGTAAGGGAGCAACGGCTTTAACATCCAGGGAGGCAGGTACTTTTAAAACAAAATCCTGATTGACGACAATGCTGTCGGAATAACCGCCATAGGTCATACCACCCGTTTCTTTCTCGGGGCTATTGTAAGTGAATACTTGCCCAGTCTCGCAATATTGCTCCAGTCCATCCTGACAGCTGGCGCATGTCTGACAGGAGCCGACAAGACATCCAACCGCAACGGTTTCACCTACGTTTCGCACCAAGATAAACGATTTTTATAATTATTCTGTTCAATAGCCAGGCAGGAGAAGCCTGTGCCACGCGCAGATTCTGCGGCAAGTCCATAGATTTCAAGAGCATACTGACCAAAATAAGAAATGATTTGTTGATGTACTGGTTTTAGATTAGTTACCACACGATGTTTTTGATCGTTTGTCAGGATGGTTACAACAGCTATCACGTTCATCAGCTCAGCAATCCATTTCATTGTGGGATTTTGTACTGGCTTACCCAGCTGATTGGGAAGTGCTTCATCATGCTCCTTTAAGCATTGCCTGATGTGAGCTTGAGCAAAATTGTACACCATGAGACAAAGCGTCATTACCATCATCAAGGCTGTAATTCGCTCAGGTGTTTTAAGGAAGAAAGAGTCCAGTTCGAAGGCATTGTTTTTCATGAATTTAAAGCTTGATTCGACACAGGATTGCTCTTTATATTGTTGAAGCATGGCATGATTATTCAATAGCGAGCTATCACATTGATTACTGGCCAAAATAAAGCGTCCCAGTGTTTCTTTTTTAGCACCCACCCTCTCCAGACAGGTAGAAAGACAGGCTTGTATTTGATATCCAATCACCATTTTTTGAGCTCCAGGTTTTGGGCGACCTTTCCCTGTATGGCGTTCAACAGGTAGAATCTCATAATGAATTTGGTGGTATTTGAGTGATTTGATGAGCGGTTTTAATGCCTGCTTTGCATCGTCAGGACATTGAAAGACCTGGTGACCAAGATGCCATAAGGATTTAATGAGCTCTTGAGATTTTTTATCCAAATGCCTCTGAAAAGTCTTTAGCTCTCGCAACCTCGCCTGTTGCGACTCAATCAAAACCCAGCGTTGTGGAATACCATAAAGAACCGTTTCATGAACACTTCCACGATAGTTTGCATCAAACGGCTCCCAGGTCAGAGCATCACAAGGCTTGTTCAACAATACTTTGGCTTCATTAAGCTGTGCAGGTACTCGGGTTATCCAAAACACGTTATTGAGGCTTGCCAACTGCTCTGGAACATAAAAGGCGGCATCAACCACAAAACAAAGGCCATCAGGCATCCCATGAATACTTTGTGTAAACGCTTGCACCCTCCTAACCGTCTCTTGGAAACTTGTTTTATCACTACTATTCCCATCTAAGGCCTCCATCCATAAGGGGATATTCGCAGCTCCTCCTTGTACTAGTGACAGCATCACTTGCTTTAGATCAGAGCGATTCGCTTTGGAATATCCGTAGTCTGGTTGCGCAATCCCGGGCGCGGCCTCTTCTGTGTCATAGCGGCCGTAAAGAACAAAGCTTGTACTGTCTAAATGCAGTCTCTGGCTTAGTAAATTTTTTTCTCGGGCAATCTCAAAAGCCAATTCCGAATAAAGCCTGGTCACACCGTATTCTGCGATTTTATCCAGGCAGCGACCAAGACTGTCATCATTCAGGTGTGCCGCGTCTAGTTCTGAACCAAGCAGTTGAGCCACAGGCTTATCTTGGAAAAAATGCGGCGTCATATACAACCGGCTATTCATAAAACCCAACCCATTGATAACCATCGCCGCTACTCGACGACCATAGCTTACCACGCCTCCTTTTTTTTCATTTAACTCAAGGCGTGCATCAATTCTCTCTATTATCCCTAATTCTCTAATCGTTGCTGCAACAAGTCCTAAATGCCCCAATTGCTCTGAACTTACTGTATCTCGATTCAGCATCCTTCTCTCCAATAGGTCTTTGGGAGACAAGGGTACCTGATTCTTCTCTTGTGGGCTGTGATCTTTTTCTTATATCGGCTTGATCTTTTTCTCAATTTAACTAATGCGATAATTCCTTGGGGATAATTCTAATTTTAGCTTTTTCATGCTGCGGAATGTCCGCTTTATGAAAGAATTGCTCGATTTTTTCAATAAGATCCGTTTGAGGATCATAAATAAAATTCCAAATATTTTTTAATAAATCACTATAAGGCATTTGTTGCTCCAATTAAAAATTTAAGCTTGATCATTGACCAGAGGCTCCAAACCGATTGATGTAGCCATACTCCCATAAATTGTACTCTCTGATAACTCTTAAATGAGGGCATCTCTTGTGCAGCGCGAGCCCGCCTGTTTGCAAAAAATGCGTATAACAAAAAATTCTCTCTTAAGTCGCACCCCTTACAATCGTTTTGAATACACAAAAAACAAATTGTATTAATTTGAATCCAAACTGGCTTTTTTGATTTCCAGGGCTGCAATAGGAGAATTAAATCATGATATCCACCACTGATATTCTTTTAAATCATCTTGCTTTAGAACTAGCAAGGCTGCGCGGCGTTTCGACTTCTCCAGAAACGTTTGGTGATGCCATAACGCTCATTAAACGTAATCCCCTGGAATTGCCTGCGGTGAAGCAACCACTCCATGCGAATAACGAAATACCAGGAAATGATATGGGATTCTTTATTCCCATTGAGCCTCCAGAAAATCAAGATGACTCACTATTCCTTATGGTACAAGCGCTCCTGTGGCTTGCTGCTAATAAAAATTCAAATGAAAAACATAAACTGGAACAACAGTTAGCCGAATTAATAAGAAACCACCCCAATCTATTGGACTCTTATAAAGGATATAGTTTAGTCACTTTAATTATCAGGTCTGGCAGCGAGACTGTAGCAAAAGCAGCCCAGGATTCTATATTTAAATTAGCTCACTACGCGATACTGGATCTGGTTGAGTTCCCTGCTCCGGATCAAGAAAATCTCTGCATTAGTGCTGTAAAAAGTGGATCGCCATTCATTATTAATTTAGTTCAATCAATGTGTCTCCAGGCTGATTTTGAGAGCATTTTGACCGTAGGCTTTTTATCAACAGTGGAGCACTTAATAGAGATAGAAAACGAGCCTAATGAGAAATTAGCCCTTCAACAAGGGCTCGCCCTATGCAATGGAATAATACGCATTAATAGTGAGAGACAACAACTTGAAAATGAACGGAAAGCTGATGAGTACGTTAAGTATGCTATTCGCAACGAAAAGTTATCCCCTCTGAGTGATTATATAAACTCTCCTGCTAATAGTAATAAAATCAAGCCATTATTACATTTTGCCATCGATGGAAATAACCATTCAGCGATTCTTCTTATCGCACAGCGCATGAAAGAATTAGGTATGATGAGTGAATATGACTTACTTAATTTATGTGCAGAACAGATTCCTCATTCTAAACTTTATGCATTAATCAAAACAAATCCGAACATTCTATTGCCCAATTTTTCCCTTGAAGCATTAACCAATAAAAGCCTTAAATTTATCATTAACTATTTTCCCAACGATTACAAAGCGCTTGTAAACACAGTAGCTGGACGTGATCTAAAGAGTTTACTGGAGCATGACTTGCTCTTGGATTTATTCCTCTGCTCCGATCAAGCAAGAAGCAATATAATGAAGTCTATGTCAGTGCTTAGGGGTAACGAAATAGCGTCCCTGGTTACCAACGATAATAGTGTCATATTTTTAAGTTGTGCACTGGCTTCTGGGGCCGATCCAGTTGTCCTTCAAGAAATAGCCACTAAAAATAACCATGACTGGCTAAGTATTCTGTTAATTGCGGCCTCTTACCCAGGCAGCCAATTCCGCGTAGAAACTATAAACTCTTTTTTAAGCGCTGCTGATCAACAATCTCTTATCGTTACCAATATACATATATCCTTGGCAAGGAAATTAAATAATCCTGCCTTGTATGAGAGTATTCAAGCACGTAAAGCGGATAAACCCGCCTACTCTGAGGTTGAAATTGAAGATATCACCCATCTTCAGGGTGCATTACGAATATTTAATAGAGCCAATAGCGTCTATTCAACCTTTTTTGCTAAACAAGAAACGTATGATTATTGGATGCATGCAAAACCCCAGGCACGCTATGACGAACTTCTTAAAAATCCTGGCCTGGCCTACTTGGCGCTCAAATACATGGATTCTCACCATGTCCCGGATTATCCCTATGGCGTTCCCCTTTTTCTACCTGTCCAGGGTACAAGTCAATATGTCAAAAAGCCGGAAAACTATCAGGGTATTATGGGCGCTGCGTATTTACTGTCAGAAACAGCGCGTTCCAATGTAGGAATGAACAATATGCCTACTAAGCTTGATAAGAGAGACAGGGCGATGCAAGATCAGGATTTGGTTTGCACGGCTCCCTTTAAAACAGCCTTTACGACCGAAAAGCATTATTGTCGTGTCAATTTTAATCTGGGAAAAATACCCCCATCCTATCTTCGCCACGTTGTTATTAAGTTAGGTGATTATGTAGCAAGACAACAAGTCCCTGTACACATTCAATTAACGCCGGAAATGACTATGGACAATGATTATCAAAACCATGGAATGTGTAACTACATTTTCACTTATAAAGAGGGAGGAGGCACTGTTCACTCCGTCACGGTTACCACCCCGGGAGCGAATGAAATCTATCATGGTATCAACGGGTTTAAAGAAAGTCTCTGCCATCTTTTCTATGTCATCAATTCGATACCTGCAACGCCCGAGGGAAACTTAATTAAATCAAAAATAGTGGAGCATTTCTCTCAATTGGATGCACAAGGATTGTTGAAGGGTGAGTTAGATTCTCTTTTTGTAACGCTTAATCAATATATGGAAATTGATTTTCCAAGCAGCTTACCCTTGTCGTTCAAATACATTGATTCAATCCACTTTATTGAGACTCAAACAACCTTTAACGTGGATGAATTATATGCCTTGATTGAAAAAGGGGATATCAGCGACTTTAAAGCGTTTTTTAGAAAATACCCACAATTCTCCGATATGCCTTTTATGATAAGAGAAATGGTGGCCTTAGCACCCCCTTATCGCCTTCATGAAGTCACCCAAATACTAGAGGCGATCTATCCAACGAGTTATTTATCCTTTACAGAAAATTTAATTGAACTGAATACCCTGAATTCGAGAGGTCTCAAACAGGTAGTAATGCAATCAAGTTTACGTGGAAATCATCGTACGCATTTTGATTTGGCAGAATTAATCTCGCATTTGAAAATAAGATTGTCAGGTAATGAATTTGCCGCAACGCGTAAACAACTGATGGCAACCTATGAGAAAGAAGTAATAGCACTGCGTGATCAGCTAAGGGAGCTATATGCCAATGTGCAATATACCGGTAATAACGCCAAAATGCAGGAAATACTGACCAATCCTGAGGTTATTGCTGCACTAACGGGGAAAAATAAGGCTTTGCTGGCTGCTATTTTGGCATTTGAAATTGAGGCAGAACAGAAATCCAGCGTTTGTGACGCCACGTTTATCCGCCATGCTAAAAGTCAGCAGTCTGGTGAAATCATCCATTACACCCTCGGCAGTATTTTATCCAGTGCCTTAGCGCTGCCACAATCCTTTATTGCATCATGTCCACTCAATACAAAATGCGATAAGCCTGATGAAGCGCTTGCCTTAAGATCCTACCTTAAACAAAAATGCTTTACAGAAAAACTGCTTCTGAAGATTGAGGCAACGCTAGTCGATTTATGTAACTCTTATGACTCGGATATTAATCTTGAGCACTTTGTAATGACTGATGAGGCTCATTATAAGCCCGAACAATGGCAGCAGGATGATTATCTGTCTCTATTGGAAACGCTCTATGAACCTGTTAGTGGGAATGATTTTTGTGCCAACCCTAATATTCCCTCTGAGATCAAGGAAGGTTTATTGCTCCTCATTCAGGCACTCTTTCCAAGTGTGACTGTTGGAGTAAATTTAAATACCAATACGTTGATAGTCGATGAAGTATCTTTTGATCATTTCATGAAAGATTTTCTTTCAACGACGCATGGTTTACATCCTAAAATTTCTCATTTCCTTTTCGATACACTCCATTTTGGTGTTGCCTTAACCCGAGGAGATGCAATAGCAAAAATTCAACTAAAAGATAAGACAATCTCTTTTAACGATTTAATTGAGCAGGCGATGAAAACAATCAATCAAACAGGTGTGGACAGGACTAACTCTCTCATGGCAGAGCAATTAGCACTGCGAACAAAAATGCTAGAATCATGGTGCATCACGCATAGCAAACTGGAAATGAATCAAACGCCCTATAAGTTACCTTAAAGCTTAGGTTGACCATTGGCACCCTGGCTAATGGTCATATACGCAGTACCTTTATGGATTACTCTTCGAATTACTGCTCTCTTTTTCGTATAAGCCATCTTTCGTAGAAAATTTATTACATCCTGCCCATAAAGCATTTAATATGGGTGTTAGCAGCTGCCCAGGGACTTTATTACAGGGATTTACATGGATAATCGGTGGACTATAAAAATCCAGAATTTTGTTTTCTTGTGGTTATTATTCCCTCTAACGCTCCATGCGTCTTTCATTGAATCGACCCTGGGCACAGCGGTTGTTAATGATGCGACGGCGGCTTATTACAATCCAGCCGCTTTAACACTTTTAAGCAAATTTCAATTGATAGCACTGGGGTCAGTTGCCTCTTTTCATACCCATTTTACTGGCCAATCAATACAATCAGCAACCGGGTTCACCCAGTTTGGTCATTCAGCTGCAAAAACGAATTATTATTTACCTTCTTTTTACGCAGGCTTGCCGACTAAGAATAAGGTGACATTTGGAGTGGCTGTTTTATCTAATTCTTTTAACAGGAATATTGAAGAACACTCCATTCTACGCTATGCCCAATCCGGTAATAGCATTCAGGATATCGATGTGGTTCCCGCATTAGGATTGAAGCTAAATGAATTTTTTTCAGTCGGTATAGGGGTATCTCTATCCCATGTAAATTTTATTTTAAAACCAATTTCTGGATTTCCCAGTTTAAACATCCCTGATGCGCAAAATCATAATGAAGCGAGCAGTTATGGTTTAGGAGGAGACATTGGTTTTTTACTAAAGCCAAACAAAGCAACTCTCATTGGATTTAATTACCGCAGTTCGGTTACCTATCGATTCAGCGGCAGAAGTGTCCTGGCAGGCAATCCTGACATTGTTTCTAATGATTATTCGTTTACTTTTTGGACTCCAGCACGAGGTGTGCTTTCTATCAATCACTTTGTAACACCTTCTCTAGGATTTATCGGGACTGTTCAACGTATTCAATGGAGTCTATTCAATGAGATAGATATTCATGGTATAGCGGCAAGACTAGGTTCTGAGCCAATAATTTTGAATGCTAAAGTGCCTTATCATTTTCGTGATACCTGGCTTTTTACGATTGGTAGCCACTATCGTATAACGCCCAAATGGGTCATCCGAGTTGCAGCGAATTACAATCAAACGCCTGGAAACAGTCATTATCAGATAACCACTGGCAATGGGATTATTGCAGGCGCATCAATGGGGTATGATCTCTCTAAAATGATTACCATTGATGGCAGTTTTGCTCATGCCTTTATTCAAAATCAAACGATCAATATTATCACTGGCAGGAATTTCATTCATGGTGAAAATAAAGCATCTCGCAATGCTTTTTCTCTAAAATTAACATTCAATCAATAAAAACGAGCCCGCAGGTCAAATGCCTTTAGTTCAATTTAACTGCGGAATCTGGCAAGTTGGATAGTCCAACCAATTTACGGACCTGACATAGGCCCAGGGGAGATATGATTTGTCATGATTGGATTTAGGAAATCTGCCAGTAATTTTATAATCAATGCAAGAACAAGGATACTGGAGCCAAAAACAGCAATGGAACGAGTCGATAGGGTTGGTTGCTGAGCATGCATATCACACAAGTTATCATAGATACTTGCCATGGTTGCATAAATACTTTGGCATTGAGCCAAAACCTCTACATACTCATCATCATTGATCTCAATCTTATCTACCTGTTCCATCATGTCCTGATAAAGTCCTAATGGGGTACGTTTTCCTGTCGATAAAAAGGGGTTCGAGGAGGAAAAATCATATTGTTTCGCCGGTATTTGATAAGCGGTTAAACGATTACTGGGCTTGATATATCTCAATTGAACAGTGGACCCGCCATGCATAAAACCGGCAACATGCACTAAAAAATGCGCGAGAAGGGTTTTGGGTGTTAATTTTTCTATGTCTCCAAGATATTTTTCAGTTGTTTCTGTTATCTCGTCCTTAGAAATTTCATCAGGATTGACCCCTAATTGGCGTAAATCCTCTTCCATGGCTGGAGTACGCCATAATTGCTCCAGATAAGATAGCGAAAAAAATGCGCTGATGACCGTTTTATCTGTTTCAGAACTCTGCAATTTCTTTTCTATGGCTTTGATAATCAAAAATTGCTGGATCAATCGTGAGGCATATAAATCCTTGGGTATCTTTTTATTTTTAAACAGATACTCCGATTTAAAACGGTGATGCTCGGCTCGTTCGTGTTCCGCAGTCAGTTGACCGAATTTGCCATTTTTGTAGGTTGCATTTAATAGCGCTTTGCTAAACATTGGGTGTACTTCCTCACTGGAAAATGGTTGCAGAGGTGAATGCTAACTCATTGTGAATTATATAATATTGTAATGTGGGTCTGTTATCCAATCCTTTTTAAAACAGCGATTAATTGCCACTATAAATTGATTTTAAATGTTTTTTGATAGTCTATCGCTTTGCCATCCAAAAGGCGTTCGATATGCGGGCGTATAATGTCTAATTCGGTTGATTTAAAGCGATTATCGGGAAAATAGACATGATTCATCGCCTGTTTCTTTAATATCGATTTATCTTGTTTGAGAGCCAACTTCACAAATGGCAGGAAAAATAGTTTCTTTATCCAGCCAGGGAGCCAGTTTTTTCGATAACTGATAAGGAAAAAAACCTGATGTTCATCTGTGGAAGTAGCAGGGCTTAAGAAAAAGGTAAAGGCAACCGTTAAATGCTGATGACTGTGGTATTCAAGCTCGGCAATTAAGGGCAAGTGGAAACGGCCGATAGAACATTTGCGATTTTTTTCAAAAAGGGAGCTTACCCACCCTGATTGTTTCGGTTCGTTGTCATAACGTATTACAGCACTCACTTGATTCACATTCAGTGTTGCTGTTACTGATTGTCTTTGATCATCATGCCGGAGTAACCCTGCATGGACAAAATGAGTATGAGTAGCATCCAACACATTTTCCAGAATGTTTAATACCTCTCCTTGTAATTTTAATTGGAGTAAATGCGAATGATATTGTCTTGTTTGCAGGGCAGGAATTTCGTACAGAGGTAAGGTATCCTCATTTTTTTCCAGGCAAACAAAAACCAAACCTAGATGCGTTTTTGTGGGGTAAGCAGGTACGCGTTTATTGGCACAGTTTATTTTAGCTAAACCCGGAACATCGATACACTCGCCAGAGGTATTAAAACGCCAACCGTGATAGGCACATTGCAGTACCTCGCCATTCAATTTGCCGGCGGATAAAGGCGCACCACGGTGCGGACAAAAATCCTGCAAGGCAACAATTTTTTCCTTCACACGAAAGATGACAAGAGGGATTCCGAATAAGAAAAAGCGCTGCGGGCGGGAAGCTATTTTTTTGACTGGGGCAATTGGCAGCCATTGGGTTTTTAATTGCGATAAATTCATAATTTGTACCTTTTCACAAGGGGGACAAAGAGCCCATTTAATAGCACTCTTATTGCTTTCCAGGTGAGACGTCTATAAAACGGTAAATGCTTGATATAGATCGCTGAATACTCTATGAAGGGTTGTCCGCCACGTAATAATTTAAACCCTGATGCGCCAGAGCTTAGGTTTAAACAGCATCCCTTTTTCTCACTATAATCGAGTATCAAATAGATCAAAATTCGGTATAGTGCATTTTGATTCGGTAGATGGGTGTTGTATCCAACCAAGGGCGCAGTAATGACCTTCTCACTTTCAAAAATCCCAATAATCCCTTGCAAAACACCCGCCTGGTCTCTCAAACCAAACATCGTTAGCAATTGATTTTTATGCCAATATTCGATTAGTTTCTCACTAAATTGAGGATTGTGCTGCGAATATTTCTCCAAATAGAGCTTATTATAAAGATTAACAATAACAGGATAATCATCGCGGTTAATTTGTTCATGGGTAACCAGCTTGTAGGTTCCCTTCATTAAAGCACGACGATCATTCTGGGTATTATTTCTTTGTTTAAAATTGCACAGTTGGGAGTCAAAAATATAGACTTGCCGCGATGCAACCAGCATGAAATCCAATTTGGCTAATTGTTGGATTAGCGCTTCATTGGTATGTTTATTCAATGAGCGATACATGATTGCATGTTGTGGGTATAAAGACTGAATTTTCTTTCTTGCTTCTTCAGCACCATCACCCTTCCAGTCAGGATAGGGATTTGTCGATAATAAAAAATTATTAATACAGAGATTCTTATTAATCTCCCCCAGCCGGAGCAACTTGCCCAGTGTTTTCATGAGGAGGCTTAAAAACAGGCGTAACGGGTAATTTTTAATTTTGAAAAGTTCATCCTGACCATAAGTCACAAGGGCGTTATAAGGAGAGCAAACGTAGGATGAACGATATTCTTTTTCATTAATGGTAACTGGAAATACAAAGCCCCCCATTTCTACTGTCATCATTTTGGTTTCAACATTTGAGATCCATTCGTTGCTGGCTGAAAGGACAAATGGGTCACTGTATTTTAGGCTTTTGTCATTAAAGTTCATGGCTGTTATTTTTCACCATTAAATTCAATGTCATCCGTGGATGCGCTGTGGAAATTTTTCTTCTCTTTAATCATCCGTAATAAAATATTGCTAAGGGTAATCATGCTTTTTAGGCCAAGCCAGGGATAAGCTTTATCTTTTAAGATATCATGTGCTTTTTGATAATCTGCGATAAACCGTTTTGGATCTTTCCGTAAATATTTTGAGCCATGCAGCTTCATCCCAAGTCCAAGCATAAAAGGTTGTACCGGTAACTGGTAGGGTTGTCGTTGTCCGTCCAAAAGGTCAGACCAGTTAATTTGTTTAGCAATAAGATGAAAGCCGCTCGTCGCTCTTGGATTACATTCTAAAACAAAGGCCTTGTTATCCTCTAAAATAAAATCAAAAGCAATTTGTCCGTTAAATTTATAATTCGCACAAAAGGTCTTAATAAACTGGGTAATGGACTCTATGTCAACCGGTTCAAAATAAATGCCCGCCGCAGGACCTGCGGTGTATTTAGGATGATAGCAAGACTGTATTAATACGTCTCCCTCATGAGCAATAGCATAAGCGCAATATTCTTTGCCGCTTAAAAAGCGTTGCGCAAGATAAGGCATCTTAAGCGGCAATTCATCAATTGTCTTTTGATTCGGCTTGATAATGACATGGGAACCAAAACGGGAAAAGACTGGTTTTAAAATGACCGCTTGATGCGGTGGAATTTTTTTCTTGTCTTCTTCAACTGTCAATAACCAGCTTTCTGGGGCAGCCAAACCATATTCATGGATCAGTTGATTAAACGCATATTTGTTATGTAGCTGATTTAGGCGCTCAAAAGGTTCGCATAATAATCTGGTGTACCTGGATAATTCCTCATGTCCCTGGCTAATAAAAAAAATTTCTTCACAGGTAGGAATAAGCAAGTCAATTTTATTATCAATAAGGATGGTTTTGAGGGCATTGAGAAAGTTGGCTGGATTGCGATTGGGTTTAGGCAGGGTGAAATGTTTTCTCATTCCTTTAACAAAGCGTCCAAGGGGAAAGTTCATGCTATCCGCGCTATACACTTCATGACCTTGACTAAGCAGGCTTCGCATAATATCCATGCTAGCAGGAGCACGACTGCCAGTTATAAGTACGTTCATTTATTTTTCCTCGTTAAATCGACGCCCTCAACAGTATCCGCTATGGCCTTAAACTTGGATTGGATCCGTCGCCGTTTGCTGCCTGGTGGGTGTTCTTCATAATCCTGCCATTGCCACGTTGGGATCAAACAGTTTTTCTGTTTGAATAACTGATTTAAATGATCGATTAATAATGCTTTATTTTCTGGCTCAGGAAATACCCGGATACTAAATTTATCCAGTGTCAATTGAACAATCTGATAATCCTCAAACCCCACCGGACTACTAGCCATTTGCTGACGCAAGGTATCTGCAAAAATGGGGATGATTTCAGTCCCTCTCTTACCATGCAGAACATCACCCAGACGACCTTCAATAGCAGTTAACTCGGTAAAGACAGAGTCTGTTTTTTTTGTCACAAGAACATCATCCAGACGATAACGAATCACGGGTTGTGTTGTTCTTAGTAAATCCGTCACAATAGGAACAAAACGAGTTTCATCGAGCCACTCTTTTTCAATAATCAAAAACTCTTCATTCATCACTAAGGCATTGGTTGTTTTGTCGCTAATAGCAAGAAATCCCTCTGTGCATTGATAAATTTGGGTAACTGGCTGATCAAACGCTTTGCTGATAAAGAGCTCATCGCTTTTTTCCAATACCTCAGCAACAGAAATTATTTTTTTCGGTGGTTGGATGGTAAGTCGATGCCTTTGTTTAGCGAGCATCACTAAGACACTGGCAGGTGCCGATAAAATAGTGGGCTGAATAACATTCAGCTTTTTGATATGTTGATTCAAATCCTCCTGTAAATCAAAAAAATAAAATTTGATTTTTTTGCTTTTACCAAGATTTGTATACAATTGATTATTTGCCCGCAAAAAGAAGGCTATTCGTTCTTCAGTCTTTAATCCATCAGGCAATGCTTTGGCAAGAATAGTTCCCACCCAGGCATCACGTTCTCTTGGGCTAGTCAAAAATAAACCTCTTGAGCCTGAGGTTCCTGAGGATAGGCCCACGGCGATATCATTCAAGAGTGGTGAAAAATCCCGCGTTGTTTCTGCTTTTAGAGCAATAGCGAATGCGTCATCTTTTTTAATTTGCCTTGTATTGATTTCATCAAAATGTTCCATCATGAGATGTTTATTAATAATTGGCCATTCCTGGAAAGGCTTATCCAGATAGTTGCGATAAAACGGAGAATTTTTTAATGTGCTTTTAGCGAGTTTATTAAATTGTTTTTTTTGATACTTAATTAATTTTTCACGCGAGTTTAAATAGGTTTTCAGAAAAATAGTTTTGTAATAGTAATAAAGGATGCGGATGATCATGATCGTTTTTCTCTAATCCGCTCACGCGTATGGAGGCAATGTGTAGGGATGATATCGAGGTCTGGATTTTGTTTATAAAGCAAATGAAGATTGGCTATGGTTTGGATGTATTGTTCCTTATTATCGTGAACCAAATAGGTCAGGTTACTGGGATAAATCAGTTCCTCGTAGGCTTCTTGATGCCAGCAACTGTCGGCGATTAAAAAAGTAGCTTTTTCAGCTTTAAAATACAGTCCAATTTGACCTTTGGCATGTCCTGGTAAGGGAATAGCGAAAACTTGCTTATCGCCAAATAAATCAAATCCGCTAGTAAAAGGAGAAAGTTCTTTTTCCAGGGTGACTTCCTCTTTGCCAAGCACAATCAGGCGTTCATAAAAATTCTTGGGCAACAAGCCGGGTAAAAAACCTTGTAACAAAGCTCTAAACCCTTTCTTGGATTTAACATCATGAATAGCATCCTGGTGGCAAATGAATTTCGCCTTGGGAAAATCCCGTAAGCCGCCAATATGATCAGCATGGAAATGTGAGATCACAATATAATTAATATCCGTTGGCTGAATGTTGATTGCAAGGAGTTGCTGTTTAAGTGATTGGTTCAAAGTAACGGGGGTTAAACGTCGGTACAAGGAATAGGGAAAATATTTGGTAAGATGAAAAAAGCGCGCACTATAGCCCGTATCAAATAAAATATAACCCTGCGTTTTGTGCTTTATTAACGCACAGGTCGAGGGGTATTCCCGTTGTTTAAACTGTCCTTTTGTCATGGTCATTCTTTCGCAATGACGACAGGAACCCACTTCAAATAAGTGATAGCTAATCATAAATCTTGATACCATTTAGCAAACCTCTCAATACCCTGTTCAATATTGAGGAGTGGTTTATAGTGCAAGTCCTGTTTCGCGGCATCCATGTTGAGGGTTTGCCCTAACGCTAATACACCGGCACTATAACAGGTAAGTGGCGGCTCTTGCTTTAAACGTAATAAGCGATAGAAATTTTCTAAACAATACGCGATTACCCTGGCCCGTTGGTAAGGAAGATATTTCACTTGCAGTGGTTTGTGGAGGGCTGTAAAAACCATTGATAAAATCGCTATTAGCGTTTTAGGTTCGTCATTCGTGATGTTGTATTTTTTGCCTTCCACGTTGTTACTGGCATTTGCTGCCAATACTAAACTTTCTACAACATTATCCACATAAGTAATATCGATGATGTTTTGACCATTGCCAATAACCGGTAGCACGCCCTTTCTTTCTGATTGTAAAATTCGCGGGACAATAGCGCGATCGTAAGGGCCAAAAATTGCACGGGGTCGAATGGTGATAACCCGTAAATTTTTCTTTTGGTAAGCCTCATCAATGAGTCGTTCAGCCAATAGCTTGGTCTGTATGTAGTGATTGGCTGGTTTTCGGGGTAACGGTGCATCCTCTTTAATACCGTGCTTTTCCGTAAAATCAAAGTAGATACTCGGCGATGAAACATGTATTAATCGAGCATGGCTGGGCGTTGCTTCAATAATATTTTGAGTACCAATGACATTGGCTTGATAAAACTCTCTGTAGGCGCCCCAAATACTTGAGCGAGCCGCACAATGAAAAATAAGATCAGCGTTGGCCGATATTTTTTTTAGTTTCTCTTTTTCTGCCAAATCCATAGGAATAAATTGGGCACCAAGTTGAGAAACAATTTTGCCAAGATGTTCATTGCGGCCCAAAGCAATCACATCGTGTCCTTCTTGTATTAAGCGCCTGGTTAAATTTAGCCCCAGGCAACCGGTTGCCCCAGTAACAATCGAAATCATGTTAATATTCCATAATCATGCCGCCGGAGGAAATCCCTGCACCAGTTCCCATAAAATAGATTAGATGGCCTCGTTGCAATTTTTTGCTTTCAATAAGGGAGTAAAGAACCGTAGGGATAGAGGCAGCCATTTGATTGCCATGCGTTGCATAGATATCAACAAATTTTTCACCAGGGATACGAAGATTTTTACGTACATGATGCATTGCGAGTTTGCTGGCCTGATGAGGGATAAACCAGTTAATCGCATCCATGGTTACCCCTGCTTTGTTAAATACGATTTCTTTCGTATGGGCAACTAACCGGCTTGCTAATTTAAATACTTTTTTACCATCCATATCAAATACTGCGTAGCGTTGATGATCAGGATGAGATGGAAGAATACGAGTACCTCCTGCTTCCAGGCGACAGTAGGTCGAACCGATACTATGAGTCTCCATGTGTGTACTAAGTATTCTGCTTGTACCCTCACTTTTTTCTATAATACAAGCAGCGGCACCATCGCCAAAAATGGTACAGGTTTCCATATCCTGCCAATTAAGGCCAAATGAAGGAATATCGCTTGATACAATAAGTGCCCGCTTGAAACGCCCCCCCTCAATTAAGTAACCGATCGTCTCCAAAGCGGTTAAAAAACTAAGACAAGTGCTGTTGATATCAAAACAGGCAATTCCTGAGGTCTCTAGCCCTAACTGCTTTTGAATTAAGGCCGAAGTAGATGGAATAGCCTGTTCACCCACACCGCAGGCACTAACAATCACATCAATATCCGTTAATTTGAGATGGGCATTTTTTACAGCCTCAAGAGCGGCTTGTGCACCCATATAAGAGGTTGTTTCGTGAGGTGAAGCAAAATGGCGGGATACAAGACCAGATTTTTTTTCTACACTACCAGGGGATAAGCCGAGTGTTACATCCAGTGCTGATGATAAAACCTTATTCTGAGGTAAATATTTCCCCATACCTATAATCCGAATACAAGGCATAGTTCGTCTTTTTGATCGAAAAGAATAAATTTTAACCAAAAAGAAGATTATATTCTACTCCTCTTCACATGACGTCAGGATATAGAACGCTATCTCTATGAATTTTAATAATTTCCTATTTTGGAAAAGCATGAATTTTAGGCAACCCCAGATGCTTGAAAAGAATGTAACCTCTTTGTGGTTAACAGCGCTCTCAAAACCAGCTATCAAAACTTTGTCCATCCTCCTGTTTGGGTTTGTCTTTTAGCTCGCTTGTCTTCATCGCTCTTTATAGAAGAACATGCCTGGCTATTGCCACTGGCGTCACTTGTACTTCCCTGTCTGGAATAAGATAAGTCGACACCTTGTCTCTTTAAATTCACCAAAAGATTGAAATTATACATTTTGCCTATTATTTGCCATATCGGGCGTGAATGACAAAAAATTACGCGATATTTAAATAAAGATAATGCTGGATTAATATTGAAAGATATTTAGTTAATTGCGATAACAAAGTAATATTATCTATGAGCCAAAATTTACTTCTAATCAGCAAGAATAACTAAATAATGAAAAAGGAATGAAACACTTTATGAAAGGAAAATTATTCTTGAAATATATCAATAGATTACTAAATTTATTCCTTTGTTTAGTACTTTCAATCAATTGTTTTGCTGCCAATAGTGAAGCACAACTTGTTAAAAAAATTTATGATATCGAGAAAAGATCGAACGCTGTAATCGGCATTACAGCCATTCATATCGAGAAAAATAAGGTCATTGGCCATAATGGGAACAAGCGTTTTTTTATGGCAAGTACCATCAAATTACCCATTGCCATCGCTTTTTTGCATCTTGTTGATCAAAAGAAGGATTCCTTGAATCGTGTTGTTAACTTAGGCTTGAACAATGTTGTCCCCGGTTCTGGAACGCTACATTATCTCTGTGAAAGAAAAAAAATCCGTATGTCACTCCAGCAAATACTCAAATATATGATGGCCAATAGTGATAACAGCGCAAGCGATACCCTGCTTCAAACCGTGAATGGACCCGCCTATGTCACCAAGCGTATGCATGCACTGGGGTTCAAGAATATTGTGATAAACCGTTCCATTATTGAAATGATGATGGATACTAACCATGTTCATCCTTCGTTGAAGCAACCCCGTAGTGTCTATTCCTGGAAAAAAATATTTAACAGGACCCCTCTTAAAGAAAAAATGTTGGCCTGGCAACGTTTTGAAAAGGATCCCCGGGATACAACAACACCTGCAGAAATGGCAAAATTGCTAGTCAAAATATATAAAAATGAAGCCCTTTCAGAATCCAGTACTAAGGTACTTATGGATATCATGGAGAAATGCAGAACAGGTAGAAGTCGAATAAGAGGCCTGTTACCTCCGTATGTAAAAGTAGCTCACAAAACCGGGACATGGGCAATCGATGAGCCGCAATATATCAGGTATCCTGGCTCCAACAAACTTTTCCGTTTTGTCAGTGACGTTGGAATTATTACTTTACCTAACAATAAAGGACATATCGCTATCGCCGTTTATGTTAAATCACGGGCAGTCAGTAATTACACCCGTAGTCGAGCCATAGCGCTGGCCAGTCGTGCTATATACGATCATTTTATGGCACAAAAATAAGGCTTGTTGACCAGCAACCTTACACATCATTGTGCAATCCCGGGATAGTTTCCCCCTTTTTCAGGTTAATCTATTTTTGTCAGTCACAGGTCTCTAAAAATTTAGTAAAAAGCCCCCAAAAACCCTAAAAATGGTCGCCATTAAATCTAAATGAGCTATTTTTTTGCAATTATTCGTGGTGTTTAACTTACTTAGGAGAAGAAAATGCCACGATTAGCCCAATTAACATTTCAGAGAATCTTAGGTGCGGGGAATTTTGGAGAAGTATCCCTGTATCTGAATGAACAAGATGGCCAACAATATGCGGTAAAAAAATTCATATCTCGCCGATACAGGGAAAATGAGTTTTACTCTACTGCCGAATCTGAAATGCGGAATTTCAATCATTTCATTCAAAAAATGGGTATTCCTGTCCATGATGCCTTTATTGATAATGACCAATTAATTCTTCCATTTTTTACCGGCAAAAAGCCAAACTGGGAACAAATACAAACTAGCTTAAAAGAAATGTATGCAAAAGGTTTTGTCATGGGCGATCCGAAACCAGATAATTTTATGCATACTCAATATGGTTTAATGCCGATTGATTTTGGCGGTGTTTTTGATATCGAGGACACGCAATTTCAGAATGATGCGCTGGCACGTAATTTCGTTGTGAATGCTTTATCCCGTTATGCAGAAGCCTTTACTGAAAACGACCTTTTCAATGCTTATTGTAGTCTGAGTTGTGCTATGGATTTTGACAGCGAAGAACAGGAAGAGGAAGAAGAGATCACTTTGGCCAATGAGTTTGATTTACCTGGGGAAATTAATATACGCCAGGAGACAACTCAGCCTCTGTTGAGTAATTTTGAAGTAGAAAAGGAGGTTATCCCACAAAAGTCTGCCTCGCCTAAATTGTCTGCAAACGTTCAGTCTTTTTGGCATCATGCTAAAGAGCAAGACAAACCAACTCAACAAGCCAAGAGTGCCTGTTGTACAATACTCTAAGAAGGCCTGCGGCATTCCGCATTACAGTGGGTAATGCGGAATTTTTTTTGAAGCCTGAGCCATTGTCAGAAAAGCAACACCACTGTTCCTCCTCTATGACTTAGCGGATGAGGAATCAAGTAGTAGTGAGTGCTGCCTGATATTCATCGACAGGTTCTGTATCTGCGCGATACCCTGTCCTGGTAAAAATAATGAGGTCAGTTGATTTCTCTAATGAGCGATCAATAAACGCATTGACAACCTTGTGCATATCCGTTTGTTCATCGATCTCCGCGCGCGTTAAACAGGTTAAAAGATAAGATATTTGTTCTTTTACTGATAAATTAGGAAGTTCATAATAACCTTTCGCCAGAGGCGATAACTGTAAACTAACTTTTTCTCCAGTGACTGTTACTGAGAAAAGAGGCTCAAAAGTCAGTAAAGCGCCGCCAACAGATTCCAACAATACATCAAGTTTATTCCCTTTAAATTGAATCATTCTTCTCATTGTATGACCTCCTCTCCTAATGAAACTGTCTGTTGTTTAATTTATCCGCTAACCGCATTCGCCTCGACTAATTAATCCAAACACTGCGTGTTAGCAAAACCCTCGGCTCCAGAGCGGGTTTTATTCATGCCGCTGCTTGAGTAAGCAAAGGTATAATTATCGATATAACATTGTAATGAATTTTTTGCGTAAAATTTTGAAGCTTCATAATCACTAAGCATCATGGCTGTTTTTTTTGCTTCAAATTTGGTTTTATTCATTCCGTTATAAGCATAGGCAAATTTATAGGCAAGCTTAAAGACTTTAAAGTAGGCTGCAGGACAGGTCTTACTTGTTATCAGGCTGGCAAATTTTTCTGCTTCCGAGGAGATGTCATTTAAGCCATCAGAACTATAAGACCATTTATAGGCCTCTTGAAATACCTCCGATTTAATACCACAGGTTGTGTCATTAGGTAGACTGATCACTGCCTCAATTTGATTGGCTAAGTCATCGGTCATTTTTCGTTGTTCAGGGCTTAATGAATATTCAATGTAGTACATTTTTTCAGCCAGCCTGTATAGTTTTTCATATAAACTGGTTGTTGATGCCATGCCTGTTACAGAGAGAGTACTTAACGCTATAAAGACTAATTTGTTTATCAATTTCATTGCTATCCTATGTTTTGCACTGAGTGGTCTAGACTTTAAATTAAATTGTAATGAGGGTCGTACTAGCGAATTAGATAATTGCACAAAACGCTATAATTTGAAATGAATTAAGTATTCGCTGAAATAGCGGTGTCCTGAATAAAGGGTATCGAACACGTATTGGTTACTATTTGAATTGCTTGTGTTGTGTTTTGTCTATACTTTAACTATTGCTTTGTAGAGGTGGAGTGCGATGGGCGGTCAGTTGCATTTAAATAATGGCCATCCCCAGAACAGGGAAAATACTTGTGTTTCAGGATACACAAAGGGGAATGAAAATTATGCCTTGAGTAATTTCGAGGATAATGATGGTAAGGGGTATGATTTTCATGATCCTGATATTGGGCCCGTCCATTTCCGCACCTCTGAACATTACCTGCATTTCCAAAAACTGACACCTGCCGCCAAGCAAGAGTACCGTCAAATCTGGGAGAATACTCAGAGCCCCGGTGATATTTTAGATTTGAATAAAAAGATTCCAGCTGAAAAATTGCGTTATCAATTTCCTGCCGGAAAGGCTTCCCCTGAATGGGATAGAGATAAAGTGGCTATCCAAATGCAAATCAATGCAACAAAATATGCACAATCTTCAACATTTAGGAATTCTATCCATAAAGCCATTGAGATAGGCAAGGGATTTAACGATGGACAAGGGGCTGCTGTTATTATTGAAGATACCAGTACTGCTAAACGAGTTGAAAAAAACTGGGGGACAGGTCCTGATGGGAGCGGGACAAATATTTTAGGAAATACACAGACCGCCTTTGCAAACATGGTTGCAAGTGGCCAGGTTAATGTTGCCGACCGGACACCTTCATTACAATCGATAAAAAGTAATCCTTCTGCAAAAACAAGTTATGACAATGCAGAACACCAATTCAAATCTGGTTTTCAAAAAACACTGATACAGACTCGCAAACAAGCAGCCGCCCAGCGTGGCCTAAGCCCAGACCATCTGACCGTTGACACATCGCAGTTGGGCGGCGGTTTGGTAGTTCCCGCGACAATAAACGGACAGGCTAGCCAAACCCCAACAAGCGATGATGCCCGATTTACACAACTAAATCGAAAAATGCATTCTGCTCATCCAACGATTAACCAGGGAGTTCCATCACATGCATCAGGCATGGCTTTTTCCCCAATTCCCGTTTCGATTGAGAATGCCGGCTGGAATGGACTGAAGGATGCCTTACATCAACAAAAAATTCCTATGGTATCAGATGGAAAAACAATTTTTGATCATTATCTTGCCTCTTCTACAAGTGATAAAACTAAAATTGAGGCCACCCATTTATTGACAAGCCATGCCATAAAAAGTGTCATGGGCGATTTAAATACACAAAGCCAAATGACCATCGTTGATAATATTGGCAAATCGACCCCCACCGTAAAACACGATCCTCAAGCCATTAAAATAAGATTCAATAGTACGGAAGAGGCGCAGGCGTTTGCAAAGAAATTATCAGAGCAAGGCATTCATAGTCACACCTTCCCTGGTCAAATGAAAACCCCTCAGGGTAAAGATAAAAATTGCATTTTTCTAACCCAACGTGATTTAGAAAAAATAACAGAAAACTCCAAACTCGCGTCTAAAGAATCAGTCGCGCATGGTTATCATGCGATTATAACCGATTACAAGCAAAAAGATTTAGAGGTTTCTCAAGACAAGCAGTTAGGAGGACATATACCCTAACGTCTAATCAGTGGCCCTGACGAAAAGTCTGCCGAGTTGGACTACCAATTATAACGAGTCCTGATGTAGGATACTCTTAACTCTATGGGGTTTCTTATAAAAAACGTCGACAATTCGGGCTGTTGCAAAGGGAGGTGCTCTTATGATCTGTTCGAATAAAACCTTGTTTCAGGTAGGAGTGCTTTGTGGCTTTCTTGATAAAGTCTATGAAGGGGATCACAGCCTCGCTCAAATCATGAAAAAAGGAACTATGGGCATAGGCACTTTTGACGATGTCCATGGAGAATTAATTGGATCGGACGGTGAATTTTATCGGATCATTGAAGATGGCATCGCTCGGCCTGTCGATCCACAGCAAAAATCCCCCTTTGCCTGGGTAGTGGACTTTGAAGAAACACATCAATTTTCCTTGGAAGATATTAAAAGTTTCGAACATTTTTCAGCTGAATTTGACAAACAAGCCCCCTCACTCAATTACATTTATGCTTATCGTTTTGAATGCTTGATGGATAAAATGGAGTGTCGGACAGAGTCTTGTCAACCAAAGCCTTTTAGGCCTCTTACAGAAACGATGCCGGGGGTGCAAGTCAATTTTTCTTATAAACAGGTAAAGGGGTTGATCTGCGGTTTTTTCTTTCCTTCCTACATGGCAGCAATAAATATTCCAGGACATCATATGCATTTTTTAGATCGAACTCATAGGACAGGGGGCCATGTTTTTGATTTTGCATTTAAGAAAGCAATGATTAGCGTTTGCTGTATTAAAAATTATGAAATTGCGTTAATTGAGTCAGAAGCATTTAAAAATTTTAATAGCCAGGCTCAAAATTTGGAACGGGCAACCCATTTGATTGAGAAGCAAAGAAAATAGTACCAGGCTGCGATAAATTATTAAGTTTGCTTAATGTTTTTACGTTTTATCAGTTAAAGTATTAAAAAATTATTTAAAGTCGCTTCTATGCCCAAGACAGAAAAAATAAAAAAAGAAATTCTTTCATCAAGTCGGCAAAAAGACAAAGGACGGGTCGCACGGAAGTGGGCTAATACGTTCTTTTTTAATAACGATGCCGCTACCGATGCAGCGCGCCTTTTAATGAGCTGTGTTGCCAAAGGTGAATTTCTGGTAAGAGATTTTTCCACCACGGTGTTACAGAGACCCCATACCTCTTTTTCTATTGCAGATTATCTTTCACATGGTAGTCGGATTGTCATTGATTACCATGAATTAAGTCCAGGGCAGCGCGATGAACTGTTACGCTTGATCCCCAATACCCTAAATCCCGATTGCGTTGCACGCTCTGCGACTCATGATGCATCAAGGAATGGCGATGGCTTGATCATGGAGGGTAAAGGATTCCTTCTCGGTATGAAAGGGCAACTTCCCTCCGTATTGAAAAGCTATTGTGATTTTGGAATCAATATCGCCATGGGAGGGAATGGCCAAACCAACGAAGTGGGCAAGACCATTAGGAGTAATGGTTACAGCGGCCATTTTTATATCCATCGAAATGACGCCCAACAGTTATTAATGCTGGGACTTGAACAAACAGCCCCTGTTGCGTCTCTTTGGGAGTTATTTCATAACAAAAAGCAGGACGCTGAACAGGAGCAATGGGGAACGGATCAGTATGGGCAGGGACATTCCCTAACCGGTGCCTCTGATACCTATACTGCGGCCGGTTCTTTGTATTTTAGTGATCCGGTTCTGCAAGTGAAGTGCCTGGTAGAAGACCACTGCTTCCCGCCGGACAAATATGGCGCCATGCAGGTGAAATTAACCAATGAGAATTGGTTAGAGATTAAAAAAATGTTGGAGGAAATGAACCAGGCCAATCAGGATCGTTTATTCCATATTTTGATAGGATCACCTGTTTCAGCAACGAAAACGCCCAGAAAATACACCAATTATCTTGCTGTTGATTTTCGCCGCTATTTCCAAACCTTTTCTGATGTTTTTCTGGATTCAGCGCAGAAAAATTTAGTAAAAGACCTGCAAAATACCTTGTTAAAATTAATCAGGGAATTTCAAGAAGGCATTGCCAATTATCAAGGATTAGAAAGCTGCATCCAAAAATTACTCGACCTTCCACTTCCTGCCCCCTACAAAAAGGCAATTTCAGATTTTAAGGAATTGTTAGCAACACAGCTTGAGGAAAATCAAGGCGTAGAGAAAAATTGCCAGCAATTTTTTCTGGACAAAGAATTTGAAGAATTACAGGAAGAACAACTCCGGACTTTGCAGAAATTGAGTCTGGTTGAAAATTTTTTTATTACTTATGCCGAGCTCTTCAAAAAAGAAAACGAACAGGATTTATCGGATTTTATCGAGAAACTGCAACATTGTGGGAATTCATTAAGATCAATGACCGAACCGTCGCCTGAGGATATGAGCAAAAGTTGGCATGTATTACCCGCCATTACGGCAGAGAGAATAGCGCAGTTTAGGTTGTGCCTGCTAGAGGCGACTAACTTGCTCGCCAACATTCCTCAACTTTACTTAAGAACTGAGTGGGAAGCTCTAAAAGCTTTAGTTTCAAAAGATAAGGCCGAAGATTTAAAACTCATAGAAGAGTTAAGAGACAAAAACAGAGACTTACAGTCCAAGTTAGATCGAGCCAATCAAGTAGAAGATAATTTATTACAGCGTGTCCAGCAAATTGCAACCGTCGTGCAACTATTTGGTCGAATAGAAGGCGAAGTAAACACTCTTAAGGGAGAGGCACGGCAAGAGGGTGACGATTTGGTCAAAACATTAAGGGGAACTATCAATAATTATTTAACCAATATGGACTATAAGCTTAATCGTTTTCAACAGGATTGCTCCGGAACGCTTGCAAAACCAAGAGAAAATCTTTATCAAAGAAGCAGTCTCCTACGTCTTCTTGTTCAGGAAGCGCTGACTGCAGTATGCCTGCTATTTGTTGGATATGCGGCGGGGGTAGTTCACAATTACACTCAATGTGGTCAACTTACCTTCTGGAATTATAATAGTCGTGTGGGAACATTGAAAAAAGAATTGGAAGCCTTAGTCCAGCCTCCAATAAGTTGCCCAGTATAAACTCAAACCGTAGCACAAACGGTTAACTATCGTCTGTGCGTAGTTAATTGGTTAGGTCCTATCCAGGCAATACCAGACCGATTGGTCGATCTATTGAGGACCAGGAGTAGAAGTATTCTCTTCATCTAGTTTTGGTGCCGCTGCCGCCTCTGCCAGACTAGCCTCCCTTGCCGCACTTCGTCTCGTTTGAGCAAGTCGGCCTCCCGATTTCCTATCCAAAAATGATCCTACATAGTCTGCCAGCTCAGGGGGTAACAGTTCCCCTTCATTACGACGGCTAAAGAAACCAACCGCGGCTCCTCGCGTATAAGCTTGAATCATGGGGTGTTGTATAAACTCACTTCGGAGTGCGTCACTCGATACAATGCGCATAAAATGGCGGGGTTGTAGTAAAAGCTCCCCAATCTCTTGTTGGTGCTCAGGAAAATCTGTTGTTAATCCCTGAAGAATAATAGAGTTATCTACCAGACGGGTAAAATTATCGGGACGGGTGATCCATTGATACATCGCTTCTTTATATTCGGGAAAATAGATAGTCAATGTTCTCAGATTAATATAGTGAGATATCAAGCGGGTAGAATGATGAGGATTAAAAACCAACTTAAAGAAATCTTCCTTATGCTCAGGGAAAATCTTAACAAACTCGACTACACTGTCGATATCCGTGGTTAAACGTGCAAAATGATTCGTTTGGACGACACGTTTATACAACGCTTCTTTATGCTCGGGAAACAGTGAAACCAAGCATTCTATCTCTTTATAATTACTCGCAAATCGAACAAAATTTTCATCGCTAATCATGACATCAACTATTTCTGAGCGTATAGCCTGGATTCTATTAAACGACTCCTTTATTTCCTTAATCTTCTCTTTCATCTCAATATCTCGTCTTTAGGTTCAAATTCATTTTTGATCGTGCAAGCAATCAAAAATGCGCATCAACAGAACAATATTTGAACATAATGTACTTAAAACGGAAAACGAAATATTTTCCAGCCAGAATCCTTTTTTGGAATAAGCGTGAAAAAAACATAATAAAACAGTCCGCTATGCCGTTAAAAAAGGTTGTTGAAACGGAACCGCTTTAGTCGCGCGAAAGGATGAGCAAGGTGATATCCAGGCCGAGGGGCAACGAGCTGGTCTGGTCAGGCAGGCTCGTTGCTTTTTTGTTTAGTGGCAAAAGGATTAATTAGGCCAGATTTCCAATCCATTTAAGACCGGCATAAGGACCTTGAAATGCCAAATTGGTTGCAGAAGCAGTCAGTTGAGGCAAATCAAAAACACTAAAATAATTAACCACCATGTAGCCTGCATCGGCAATCAGAGTACCTCGAGATAAATTGTGGGTATAGGTTAAACCTAACTTCGCTTCAAGTTCCGGTATCACTTCTAAAGTAGACGCATAGGAAACGGGTGGAACGCCGGATGTGTCATTGGTTTCACTGTCACCGATGATCAGCGCGCCAGCAAATTTTCCATACACTGCGAAAGCGTTTGTAAAATTATAGGTTAAATCCATACCTAAACGAGGACCAGCTCCACTGAATTTTTGATCAAACCGATTATACGTCGGTGTAGTTACCCCCGTATTAGGATTAAAAATTGATAACGGAGCAAAATTGCCACGTTTTAAATAGGCATACTGCACGCCCGCATGAAAGCGAATGTCTTTAAATAGACCAAAATTGGCATGTTGTCCAAATTCAGCATTGACAGAGTTCCAGTGAAGAGCGATTTTATCATAGGCAAAATTTAACGTATTGCCAGAAATCAAACTCACATAGCTAATACCTGGTGTTGTGAATTCATGATCAAAATGAACCCAATTAACATTGATATCGGCGCCAGTTCCAAAATGGTAGGACCCTTCTAATCTAAACGCCCAGTTCCAATCGTTGTTTCTTTTATTGAAATTAATAGTATCTCCAGAAGTAGAATACCCTAGAAAATTGTAATGATATTGATTTCCACTATAAGTGGGTTTGAGGTAAAGGGCCTGAACTCCCAAATCCCAAGCAGTGGATGGGCAAGGAACGGTTACATTATCCGGGTTACAAACAGGCCCCATCGTTCCCGCAAAATTCAGACTACTGCTGAACGCTAAAATGCACAAAGCAATTTTTTTCACTAGTTTCTCCCTAACTGACTCTACAGAATACTTTCTGACTATTGACCGTTACTGCGCGGGTAAATTTTAGATTATTGCCATTGATATAGATAGGGTCGCTCTAGAAAAATGCTATAAATTTGAGTGGGATATCTCACACGAAGGAATCGTCCCGCGCTTACGCG
Organism: Legionella donaldsonii; assembly: GCF_900452385.1. Lineage (NCBI taxonomy): Bacteria > Pseudomonadati > Pseudomonadota > Gammaproteobacteria > Legionellales > Legionellaceae > Legionella > Legionella donaldsonii. The sequence continues at coordinate 3,231,270 of NZ_UGOA01000001.1, forward strand.
CTAGGCGTTTTTATGTCTAAGAAGCCTTCCGGCTTCTTCAGAGGAGAGTGGTTTGCTCATTAGAAAACCCTGAATGTCATGGCATTGCCTTTTCTTGAGAAACTGGACTTGGTTTTGTGTTTCTACACCTTCCGCAATGATATTAAAATTCATACTTTGAGCAATGGCTATAATGGCATCAATGATGGCTTCGTCTCCCGGGGATTTTGAAATATTCTGAATGAAAGACTGATCTATTTTTAGGCTATCAACAGCCACTTGTTTTAAGAGATTCAAACTGGAATTTCCTGTCCCAAAATCATCCAAGATAATGTGTACTCCCATCGATTTGAGTTTTTTAATGATTTTTTGTATTTCTCTATCAATAATAACGTTTTCAGTGATTTCTATTTCTAAATACTGAGGCTCTAGGGAGTATTCTTGTAAAATACGTTGTACGGTTGCGACGAAATTGGGTTGCCTTAGCTGTTTGCTTGCCACGTTACATGCAACGGGAATTTCGGGCAGCCCTTTTTTGCGCCACTCTCTGATTTGTCGGCAAGTTTCTCGCAATACCCACTCCCCAATCGGCACAATAAGCCCTGAACTCTCAGCAGTGGGGATAAAATCCAACGGTAAGATAATTCCCTTTTTAGGATGACTCCACCGAATTAATGCTTCCATAGAACGAATCTGCCGGGTATTGATCTCAAATTGAGGTTGGTAAAGAAGAAAAAACTCATGATTGATAATTGCTTTCTGCAAGTCCAACTCTTGTTGAAATTGCAGGCTCGTTTGTTTATTAAGCTTATCTGTATAAAATGAGAATTGGTTGCCGCCAAGGAATTTTGCATGGTACATCGCCATATCCGCATTACTTAATAAGGTGTTGACCGTTTTGCCATCCGTTGGATAGACACTGATACCGATACTGGCATAAACATTGATGTTTTTACCAGTGACATGGAAGGGCTTTAAAAAGGATTTAAGAATCTTTTGAGCCACAGTAACAATTTGCTCTTCAGAACCAAGGGATGGGAAAATCATTACAAACTCATCACCGCCTAATCTGGATAGCGTATCTTCTTTACGAGCCAAGGATCGTAATCGTTCAGCAACCGCACAAAGTAACTGATCACCGGCGTCATGACTTAAGCTGTCATTGATCATTTTAAACCGATCCAAATCAAAAAATAATACAGCGAATTTCTTTTTATAACGCGCATGACTACTTATGATATGTTCAATACGGTCAATTAGTAATAATCGATTGGGTAGTCTGGTTAATGCATCATGAGTCGCTTGATACTCCAGTTTTTCCTTTAATTTTGCTTGTTCAGTGATATCCCTAAAGCTCCATACCCGTCCTACTGTTTGAGAACCAAGGCGATGAGGTTTGGAACAGCACTCAACAACATTGCCGTTTTTAAAATAATAAGTCTGAATACTGGAATCATCGATATGGATAGAAAATTGTTTAACTTGAAGCGCGTGCTGATCTGAATTTAAAAGCTGTGTTGACATGTCTTTAATTAATTTAGACTCATTTGCCTTCTTCATGCTGGATTCAGGTATGTGCCATAATTTGACGAATTGCATGTTGTAATCAACGATTTTTCCCTGTAAATCGACAACCAAAATACCATCCGAAGAGGATTCAATGGTTGCTCGTAATAAGGAGAATGATTGTTGTAAAGACTCTGTTCGCTCATCCACTAATTGATTTAAAAACTCAGTGTGTTTTTGCGTTTCCTTCGCCAATACCCATTTTTGAGTTAAAGCACTGGCTAATTGTCTTACCGCAATCACATCAAATGGTTTTTTCAGTACCAATAAATTATCACTTAAGCCTAAGGCATTGACTGTTTCTTCCCAGGAGTAATCGGAGTAGGCGCTACAAATAACAATTTGCATTTGTGGATCAATAGCCCAAATACGTTTAATGGTTTCAATACCGTCGATGCCAGGAGGCATTCTTATATCAATAAAAGCAAGGGGATATGGCCTGCCCTCTTCGAGTGAACGCTTTACTTTCTCTATCCCTTCAATACCCTGACTTGCCACATCGATTTCAAACTCGGGTAAGGATAATCCCGGATGTTGGGTCTCATTATCAAATAATTCCTCATCAAATTTATTTAATAATGTGGAGCTTTTGCTAACATTTAATATTTTCATAAAATCACGATGAATTGCCGGATTGTCATCGATCACCAGAATGCGAAAGGAGGACGTATTCATAGTCGACCTCGCGCCACATTTTCCTCGTTAGCGGGCAGTTCCAGGATAAATTGTGCTCCTTTTCCGGCACCGTTACTTTCAGCATTGAGTGTCCCCCCCAGATCTCGCGCATAAATTGCAGAACAATGAAGCCCGAAACCGTGACCCGTTTTCTTGGTTGTAAATCCAAAAGAGAAAATTCTATCTAAATTGCTTTTATCAATGCCAATCCCATTATCTGATACTTTAATCTTAAGATGGTTATCATGGGTTCTGGTGACTGAGACAACAATTTCCCTGGCATCATTAACCTCCTGTAATAAAACAGAATCTTTTGCATTAGTCAGTAAATTAGTTAGGATTTGAAATAGCTTGGATTTATCGGTTACAAAATCACTAATTTCCGGGGCAATCTCAATTTGAACATCAATTTGGTGCTTTTCCAGTATGACTGATTTTACAGCGTTACGGATCAAATCCGGTATTGAAATTTTTTCTGTTAAATTGGATAGCCCACTGAGTGATTGCTGCATGGCGATAATTTCATTGATATGACTAATATTGTTTTCAAGGGTGTTGGCTTCTTTTATATTCTCTTCATAGTCTTCATATAGCGCTTTTGACAAGGCATCTAAATAAGGAATAATCAATTTGCCTTTAGGGTCATTCAATAAATAGTCACTTAAGCGACTAATATTCTCATCCAGCATCGTTTTGACAGCCGAGATTTTTTTGTAATAATCCTTGGCGACGTTTTTCTTTAGAATGACAGTAGACACATTGACGCTGTTTAATAGATTGCCCACATTATGAAGAATTGATGTGGCTACGTCGGACATTCCAGCAAGACGAGCAGTTGCTAACAGTTTATTATTAAGCTCATGAACTTGCTCTTCGATTATTTTTCTTTTGGTTATATCCATTAACACCCCGGATATTTCATTTTTTTCAGCAGTTGCTTTGCCTATGCTTCTGTACCATTTGTAGTGATTGTCTTTGCTTTTCACCCTCAACTCATAATCATAATCAACCTTTTGTGTCAGGGCCTTTTCGATCATATTTTTTAACCGCGCTTTGTCATTTGGATGCACCAGTTCTAAAAATTGAGTATAGCTAAGCGCTGTATTACTTGGAGGTATCTCCAGAATTTTAAAAAGTCCTTTCGACCAGGTGGTGATATCGGTATCCTTGTCATAATGCCAGTAACCCATTTTGGCGATGTCCTGGGCATATTCCAATTTGGCATTAATGTCCCGCATTTCTTTAGAAGAAATATCAATAGAACGTTCCAGTAAATATCGATCCTGGTCGTTTTCGAAGTAAGTCTTATTAATTTGTAAAATAAATTCCATCCATTTTTCCACGTCCTGTGGTAATTCATCAGGTTTAATATTGAATTTGTTCAGCTGACGCTGTAACAGCCGGTGTATTTCCATATTATTAGAAGGATCCCTTTTTTTTATGAGCTTTCAAGTAACGTTGTAATGGTCATGGTTTGGTTATGTAATTCACAGTTTCCCACTGTCAGTGGGGAAAGCTCGCCATAAGAATAAAAGCCAATTTGAATTGATCCATCGAGTATTGATTGGAAAGTGGTTTCTGTTTCTTCTTCTGCGCGCCCGCCTAAGAGCAACCGTCTACCTACACAACTAATATCAATTGCTAAAACAGGTTTTTGATTTAACCCATTATTTTTAAAAAGAATCTCATTTGCAGCTTCGCCGGCTTCGTTAGCACTTTCAATAAGCCTGTCAAAATTGGCACGCATCAGTTGGGCATAGTACCCCTGAGGCAAATCACCCGCAAAAGTTAGCGATTGCGATGTTTCGTCAATCCCCAAGATTGTGCGCACAATATGTTGGGAATCCGGAGCAGAAGGGTTACGGATAGCGAGTGGATAAAGCAAACCAGCAGCTGGTAATTCAGACGCTCTGTCACCAAGATAGGTTTTATAGAGTTTTAAAGCAGGCTGATTGTCCAGTTCATAGAGAATATTTCCTTTCGAGCGGGTAATCATTCTCTCTGGGCCAAAAATATCCCAGCCTCCTCGCGAGCCATGCCCTACATGAATTTGGTCGCCATACAACCCGACTGCTACGATGCAATGATCTATAATTTTTCCATCGTAAATAATCCAGGTATTTTTAAAGTCTGCGCCATCTCCTGCCAGGCCACCAGTAATAGTCACTTCCTTTGCAGAATTCTTATTTAATCCTTTGATTAATTCAGATCCGTTAACATTTAACCCATCCGATAAAACAAATATACCTTTAGGATTCTGATTTTGGTGTAGGGATTTAGCCAATTGGGCACCTGCCCCCAAAGATTCTTCAGCGTTTTTAACCTCTGCTTTTGCCAACTGAAGCGTTGTAGACTCAAATTGAGCGACAGCGACGGCAATACTATTATCAAAAATATCAGGTCCAAAAATTTCCCCTGCTGTTGAACAGCCAATGATTTTTGATTTTTTATAGGCTTGTGCCAGTTCCTGAATGGGTTTTGTGTTCGTTCTAAATGCTGGGCTGGCAAACACTAAAATCAGGGTATTTGTAGAATCCAGCTCAGGGAATTTCTCAATACTCCATCCTTGGTTTTGAATGTATTGAAATGATTGAATTTTCATTATGTTAATGTTTATACAATTAATTTATGATTAATTATAGTACATATTCACACGCTTATTGTTTGATAAAAAAGGAAAAAAAGCCTTCCGTTCTCATTTTTATCGCATAAAAACTCCCTTTGCTGTTTCATTCCATTATGCCTCGCAGCCATCTACTTTATTTCAAAATGTAGCATTATATAGTAAAATATTATATTATTGGTTTTTTGGAGAAAATATGGGCATAGTAAAAATTTCTGATGAGTTGCACGAAGCAACGAAAGTGATGGCAAGAGCAATGAGTCGTTCCATCAATTCTCAGGCTGAATACTGGATTAGGATAGGAAAAATGGCAGAAGAAAACCCATCAATTACTTATTCTGAAATTCTCAAAATTTTAATTAATCAAGCCTCATCTGGTGAAATACGCGATGTTAGTGAAGACTTCTGAAGAAATAGAAAAAATGCGAGTTGTCGGTAATTTGGCTGCCTCTGTACTTCAAATGATAGGACCTTATGTGACTGAAGGTACAAGCACCAATGAGCTGGAGCGAATTTGTCGCCAATATATTCTTGAGGATTTAAGAGCCACTCCTTCAACGCTAAACCATTATGGGTTTCCAGCATGCATTTGTACGTCCATAAATCATGTGGTCTGCCATGGTATACCTTCTGATAAAAAACTTAAAAATGGCGATATCATTAATATCGATGTGACTGTACAAAAAAACGGTTACATTGGGGATACAAGCAAAATGTTTCTTGTGGGCAATGTAAAGCCGTTTGCTAAAAAATTAGTAGAAGTTACCCAGGAATGCCTATACAAAGCGATTTCGATAGTCCGTCCTGGAACGTATCTTGGCGATATAGGCAGCATAATCCAAACCCATGCAGAACAGCAGGGCTATTCGGTAGTACGGGAGTTTGGAGGGCATGGAATTGGCCGATCAATGTGGGAAGACCCCCATGTGATGCATGTTGGCAAACCAAATACCGGATTACAATTACAGGCTGGCATGACTTTTACTATAGAACCCATGCTCAATTTGGGTCGTAAAGAAATCAAAACTTTAGGCGATGGTTGGACTGTTGTCACCAAAGATCACAAATTATCTGCACAGTGGGAACATACTATTCTGGTAACCGATCATGGACACGAGATACTTACCTTAAGACCCGATGAACAATTCTCTTATTAAGGTCATCATTCAAATGCGAGGTGGTTTTAGCGGCCGCTTCACACTCGCATGATGATAGTCTTGCAAGCACATAAACTATCACGATACACTTGGCGCGTGTCACTGCCATACCGCTTATGGCTTACATGGTTTTGATCGCAAAGGATGAATTGATGGTTAGGGAAAGAATGTCTCATTTTATTAAATTAAACCTATTCTTAGGCTGCTTTCTGGGGTTTTCCATCAGCTTTTCTGCCGCAATCCATGCCCAGGATAGCCAAGGTTTTTACCTGGGTATTTCGGCGATAAAAGACACCTCCAGTTATGACTTCAAGCGCGTTGAAACCAGCCCCGGATTATTGTTTATTGATCAAGATCGCTTCGATTGGAGTGGCTCAGGATTTGGTGGCGAACTCTATATAGGCTATGGAAGTAGTTTGGCCAGCCGCTTTTTTTTGGGAGGAGAAGGATTTTATAATGTTAGTTCCAATTCAGGGAATATCGCGTTTATTGATTCGAATACCCTTTATACACGCCAACTCCATGGAAAATTCCGCCAGCGTTGGCAGTATGGTTTTGCCGCTCGGCCAGGTATCTATCTCTATAAGCAGGCTCTTTTCTATGGTCGGATCGGCTGGATAGTCAGCAATATTCAACTGAGCGGTGGTATACAACAGACAGGTAATATGGGCGCTTTTGCAGGTAACTTTTCATCTGATAAAAATTGCCAGGGTCTGCAACTGGGGCTTGGAGTGGAAATACCTCTTATTAGCAGACTCATGGCCCGCCTTGAATGGGACTGGAATTCCCTACAGGATTTTTCGAACCAGTCCTTTGTAAGAGATACCAATCATAATCCCTATACCACCTTTCGTAACGCATTTAATCCAACCCTGGAACAGATTAAACTAGGGGTGCGATGGAGTTTTTCCTCTTAATTCTGCTGACGGCTGAGTCAAAAAAGGCGCCCCTTTAACGTTGATCAATAGAGCAACGCGGACTAAATAAGAAACGGCATGATCAGATCTATCAAGATTTGTTATAATTGATACCTGACGATGTAAAGAATTGCGAACGCTCATGTCACTTTTAAACTTCAACCCTCAGTTTTATATCAAAAATAAACACCTTCAAACGATAGTGAGCTCCCAAAAAAAACCGGTTATCGGATCGATGGTTCGGAATGAAATGGCTGTAACGCTAACCGTTAAAACGGATGAAACGGTCCATTTGACAGGGCTCTTTTCACCGCAGCCTAACCAGGCGGCAAAAGGCCTGATTATTCTCCTTCATGGCTGGCTCGGCTGTGCTCAATCCACGTATATGTTAGGCAGAGGCGAACAGCTCTATCAACAAGGCTATGAACTATTTCGTCTCAACCTGCGTGATCACGGCGCTACTCCTGCACTCAATAAAGGTCTATTTCATGGTGCTCGGCTAGAAGAGGTGTTTCAGGCAGTAAAACAAATTACAGCCAATTATTCGGGATTACCCACTACCTTAATTGGCTTTTCTATGGGTGGAAGTTTTGCTTTAAGGATTGGTTGGAGAGACAGTTTTGAATCAAAGAAAATAGCCAATTTAAAACGAATCATCGCTATTTGTCCCTCCGTTAATCCAGAACAAGTGACGAGAGCCATTGATAATTCCAACCTATATCGACGTTATTTTATTGCCCGATGGAAAAAAGCCTTGCTAGAAAAACAACGCTGCTTCCCCGAGCTATATGATTTTAGTAGCATTTTATTACAAAAAAAATCCTGGCAAATGACAGAAAAATTATTAGTAAACTATTCTGAATTTAAAGACATTGATGCTTACTTCGCTGAGTATTATTTTTCACCCGAAAAGCTTAAAGCGGTGACTGTTCCAATGACGATATTAACCGCAGAGGACGATCCAGTCATTCCAATTCGTGGTTTTAATGAACTTAACAATATCAATCCCCTCTTAAAACTCTATATCACTCGCCATGGCGGCCATGTCGGTTATATTAATAATTTTAGAGGCGACTCCTGGCTTGATACGATATTACCGGACTTAATTTGATAAGAAACGGATGAAGGCTCGAACTTGCATTTTGTATTCAACAATCAGGATTCCGGGCATAGCCATATTGACTTTTCTTGTTGCAAAATGAAACAAAATTGGTAAAAAAAAGAACTTCGGACTAAGCTTAAATAGGATGTAATGAAGTGAGGTTTGACTGATGAAAAAATTGCGCAAAAGCTCTAAAACCGCCCCTAAAGCTGACAAAAAGATCCTTAAAAAGGACCTTAACAAAGTTTCAGGCGGGTCTGGTGAATGGGATGACTGGAGAGAGGCTCAAAGAAGAATAGAAGAAAATAATTATAATAATACCGATTTTAAAGATTAACCTGGCTCGCACTATTCCTACTCCGACCGCCGGTGTAATTGTTGCCTATCATGCAACATCAGGGGCAGGTTTTCCATGGAAACCCTACCCCTGACATACCACCCAGCTTCTTCAATAAACTAACGGTAACCCCAGGTCAGTATTGGGCTGCTTCAAACATGGTTGCTTCGATGAGTTCCAATAGGCTGGGTAGAAATAACAGTGCTGAACCGATAAAAACTAATGAAATGGGTGTGCTAATGGGAATCCGCGTTGGATTATCTTTATGTTGTTTAAATTTCATAATCGCACAGACTGAAAAGGCCAATCCTGCAATGTAAGCTCCCGAGCCAATTACTCGTTCCAAGCCTTCAAAATTCTGCGTAAGACTCTCAGAGATCTCCCCGAGAGTGAATACTTGTCCGAATACCTTTGGCATACAAATCCACAAGCCAACTACTAGAATTGTACGTAATGGCTTTTTTAACGATATTTCAAACATTATTTTCTTTCCAGAATAAAATTCCAAGGTAAAATAATTTCTCGATTTTACCTAGTTCATTTCGAACAGAAATGGTGAGAAATCATTGCCCTTTGCAGGGCTACTATAATTTCGCAATAATTGTATACTATTTTATTGCAATTACCATTGATTAATCGTGGCAGAGTGAGTCTGTAGATTGACCAATGACGCCCTGCGCGGTGTGATCATAAGAAGTCATCCCGCTAGAAAGGAATCTCATAATGATAGTTGAAATGCACGTTGTTTTAGGAGGAGTTCTTCTTGGACTTGCTGCGGGAATGATGCTATTGATCCAAGGCAAAATTCTTGGTTGTAGCGGCATACTCTTTCGCTCCCTGGATTTTGCAACTTATCGCCCTAATATCGACAATAGCTTATTTATTCTGGGATTATTTTTAAGTGGCGTCCTCTTTAACTTTATTCAGGTTGTTCCCAACCCCACAACTATTTTTAAAACGACGCCCTGGATATTAATTCTTGGCGGTATATTGGTTGGCGGGGGTACTTATCTTGGCAATGGCTGTACAAGCGGACATGGGCTATGCGGCATATCACTCTTACGCAAACGCTCTATCGTTGCTGTAAGTATTTTCTTTCCTGTTGCAATCATCACGGCCTGGTTAACCCACTAAGGAGAGTAAACGATGAAATCCATTATTTCATTAGTCGCCGGCCTGATATTTGGTTTGGGTTTAATTTTAACCGGCATGTATAGTCCCGACGTTATTATTTCCGGCTTAAGAATTGGCGCTGAAACATTCAAAATCAATTTATATGTCACGTTTCTTACCGCTTTATTGGTTACCTTTCTTTTATTCCAGCTGCGTAAATGGCTAGCGAAGCCTTTGCTAAACAAGTGCTATGAATTGCCGACCAGAGAAAAAATTGACTGGCAACTGATTCTTGGTGCAGCAGCTTTTGGCGTAGGCTGGGGAATGACGGGAATTTGTCCTGGTCCTAACATGGTGGGGCTTGGAATTTTTTCATGGCCGTTTTACTGGATCAATTTTGCAGGCATTCTTATTGGTTTCTTCCTCACGCGACGCCTTGTTTTAAAACGAAAGTCACCTGATCAATAATGTTCCAAAAGCCAAGAAAAACTCTTTATCAAAACACCAGCATACTCCGTTTGCCTGCTCAAGGAACACGTCCTCTAGGCTATCTGTTGTTTACACGCTATGAGGTTGGGATAGCTCGTAATGACACCCGCCCAGACCACTTCAGGGACTTCAATGAGTTACACAACCAGGTTATGGCCTGCTAGTCTATACTTGTATTAGTCCAAATACAGATCACACAGAAATGAAAATAGACATCGAGGCGGTCAAGGCGCTTTGTGGTAATAGTAAGGAAGCCGTTATTTATGGCTTCAACTTTTACAATTACCAACAGCTTTATGAAGCAATCAATCGTGATGGAAGCATCAAAGCATACAACTCGGATGATTATGAAAGCAAAAATGATGTAATGGTTAACAGTGGCCATTCTTACAGCAATCTGTACAACCACTTTAAGTTCTTAATTAACGATTTATTACTGGAGAATTATAAGCGACAGCAAAAAGGGGAGCCTTTGGTTCCTTTAATATTCGTTGTTGGTTTGGATAATAACCGATACGATAAGTCCAGAATATTCGAGAGAGCCGATGATCCTTCTGACAAGGGAGTAACGCTTACTGAACTTCGACGATGCTATAAACTTGCTCATGAGTTCGGTGAAGAAATGACTAAAGTTGCTGGGCAAACATTTAAATTTGTTCGTCTGGTTAGCTCGGATAACGGTTATCAATTCGAAACAGTCGAACCATTCTGGAAAGATGAGCAATGGCAAAAAGGTTGGGAAGAGAGAAAAAAAACCACTGAAAAGGAAATGGGCTCCGAGAATCGAAATAATTTTTGGCGAAAAAAATTTCAAACGTTAATTGATGAAACGGACGAACAACACAAGAAAATCGATCCCTCGAATTCCTAATTTACATCCCCACTTAAAAAATGATCTTATATCGAGTTAGGTAACAGTGAGTTGCGCTTCATGATGCATCAGGCAGCCAATGTTTTTATTCTCTAAACCAAAACCGATAGGTCAAGAGCAAGGCTTGAATTTCGATCATGAGTACACATTGAAACCCAACCCGATTTTGTTTCATGGTTCAATGCGCTATATTTCCTGAATAACGTCTATTAAAGAGAATATTATGGTAGAGATCATTAATCTTAATAAAAAAAGGAAGGCTAAAATTCGTTTGGAAAAAGAAAAAAAAGCCTCTGAAAATCGCATTAAATTCGGAAGGACAAAAAAAGAAAAGCAGTTAGAGAAGCAAGAGAAAGAACGTAGTGAGCGATATCTGGATGGTCATAAGTTGGAAAAAAACGAGAAAGAATGAAGCAAGTCCTTTAGTAACAGAATTGTCTTTAAAGTCTCATTCCATCCTTCATTGATTCGAACGTTTAAAAGCTCCATCAGAACAAACTGATGGAGCTTTTTTTAGCGTTGCTACCAGCTTACTTGGCTGCAGCTTTCTTTTCCTTCTCTTTGGCAATCACTGCTTCAGCTACATTGTTTGGACAAGGAGCATAGTGAGAGAATTCCATTGAGAATTGGCCGCGACCAGAGGTAAGTGTGCGTAATGTACTGATGTAACCAAACATTTCTGAAAGGGGAACATCAGCCTTAACGCGTACGCCAGCTGCGCTGGGCTCTTGGCCAGAGATCATACCGCGACGACGGTTCAAATCACCAATCACGTTACCTACATCTTCTTCTGTACTGTAAACGTCCACTTTCATGATAGGTTCGAGCAATTGTGGACCGGCTTTTGGTATAGATTGACGAAAAGCGCCTTTGGCCGCAATTTCAAACGCAATTGCCGAGGAGTCAACAGCATGGAAACCACCATCAGTGAGGTTCACAACCACATCCAATACAGGGAACCCTGCTAATGTACCTGTGTTCATCATCGAGCGGAACCCTTTCTCAATTGCCGGGAAGAATTCCTTAGGAACGTTCCCACCCACAACGGATGTCATGAAAGTGAATCCAGAGTTTGGCTCACCTGGTTCAATCGTGTAGTCAATCTTACCGTATTGACCAGCACCACCAGATTGTTTCTTGTGGGTATAGCTGTCCTGAATCGACTTGGTTATGGTTTCACGGTAAGCAACCTGAGGCTGACCTACTATCAACTCAACATCGTACGTACGTTTCAGAATATCCACTTTAATATCAAGATGTAATTCACCCATACCACGAAGGATGGTTTCACCTGAATCCTCATCCGTTTCAACTCTAAACGTTGGATCTTCTGCAACCATTTTGCCAATCGCAATAGCCATTTTCTCGGTTGCACCTTTATCCTTTGGCGCAACAGCAATAGAGATAACTGGCTCAGGGAAAACCATGGCTTCAAGCGTACACTCATGGTTAGGATCACAAAGTGTATGGCCGGTGCGAACGTTTTTCATGCCTACGATAGCGATAATGTCGCCTGCTTCAGCACTTTGCAATTCATTACGCTCATTCGCCTGCATCTCAACCATACGGCCGACACGTTCTGTTTTACCGGTAAATGAGTTAAGGATGGTATCGCCCTTATTCAGTTTTCCTGAGTAGATACGTATGAACGTTAGAGCACCAAAACGGTCATCCATGATTTTAAAGGCCAATGCACGGAATGGCTCATCAGGAGAAACGATAGCGAATTGTCCGTTTGGCTCACCTTCAGCATTAGTCAAAGGTTGTGGATTTACTTCATGGGGAGCAGGCAAATAGTCAACCACCGCATCCAGTAATAACTGCATCCCTTTGTTTTTAAAGGCGGAACCGCAATAAGTTGGGAAGAAGGCTAATTCAAGGGTACCTTTACGGATACAACGCTTGATGTCTTCTATTGAAGGTTCTTCTCCTTCCAGATAAGCCATCAACAACTCATCATCCATTTCAAGTGCCGTCTCGATTAATTGCGCGCGATACGTTTCAACGTCGTCATGCATATCGGCTGGCACGTCAGTAACTTTGTAATTTTCTGGCTGGCCAGTTTCGTCCCAAACGTACGCTTTACGGGTTAATAAATCGACAACCCCTACGAAACTGTCTTCAAAGCCAATGGGCAACGTCATAATTAAAGGATGTGCACCCAATACTTTTTTGATTTGCTCAGTTACTTTCAAGAAGTTCGCGCCGATACGGTCAAGCTTGTTGACGAAAATCAAACGAGATACTTTTGAATTGTTCGCATAGCGCCAGTTGGTTTCTGACTGAGGCTCAACGCCGCCAGAACCACAGAATACGCCGATACCACCATCGAGTACCTTGAGGGAGCGATAGACTTCTACAGTGAAGTCGACGTGTCCTGGGGTGTCGATGATATTGAAACGATGGCCTTTCCAGAAGCAACTTACTGCTGCGGATTGGATGGTAATCCCGCGCTCCGCCTCCTGTGCCATGAAATCGGTAGTTGATTCACCTTCGTGAACTTCACCCATTTTGTGGATTCTACCGGTAAGCTTAAGAATACGTTCGGTAGTGGTAGTTTTTCCGGCATCTACGTGGGCGAAGATACCAATATTTCTGTAAAGGTCTAAATCGTTCATAGCGCTCTTATTAACTTGAAATTGATTAAAAATTGGTTGCGTATTATACATTATTCTATCGGGATTTGCAGCATCTCTCCGCATGGAAATACTAAAATTTAGAAAATAGGTGGGAAAAACAGGGGCAGGGCTTGTGCGGTGCGGGTTTCAGCAGGCGCTACGGTGCGAAATTGGGGTTGAATTTCGATCGTTGAATACAAAATTCCAACCCTGCACCCCGAAATTATACTCAGTTTTGCCTTGTTATTTTTGAAGTAGTTTTAGTAATTCTTGCGCCCCAGCAGTGGATGAGGCCGGATTTTGACCAGTGACAAGACCGCCATCTACGACCACAAAACTCTGCCAGTTTGCTGCTTTTTCAAAATGCCCGCCTAACCGTTTCAACTCCTCTTCGACAAGAAATGGCACTACTTTCGTAAGATGGACTGCCTCCTCTTCGCTGTTGGTAAAGCCTGTTACACGTTTGCCTTTTACCAGAGGAGTACCTTTGTAAGTGACATGTCGAAGCACACCGGGTGCATGGCATACCAGCGCAATTGGTTTTTCCGCATTATAGAAAGACTCCAGCAAGTGGATTGAATCTGCACTTTCAGCAAGGTCCCACAAGGGGCCATGACCACCAGGATAGAACACGGTGTCAAAATCCTCTGCCTTTATGTCTGCAAGCTTGACTGTTTGTGATAATGCTTTTTTCGCCAGCTCATCTTGCTTAAATCGCGTCATCGCAGAGGTCTGATTTTCAGGTAAATCACTCTTCGGATCGATTGGCGGTTGACCGCCTTTGGGAGATGCTAATGTTAATTGAGCGCCAGCATCCTTGAACACAAAATAGGGGGCTGCAAATTCTTCCAACCAGAAACCAGTTTCGCGGCCTGTATTTCCGAGCTGATTGTGTGACGTTAGCACCATTAATATATTCATTTATATTCCCTTTCCTTGTGAATACCCGATTAATTGCTAGATGAGAGGACTAGTATTTTTTCAAGTATAACATATCGATTGGCATTGATTATTTTGTCTGGTGCTATTCGCCGAGCTACATTCTTGCAAACAGTAAAGTGTAATGACTCTTAAAAAGCGGCAGGGGAATTACCTCCCTTGCCTGTGCATTTCATTTCGCGAATCAATCAGTAGAGACCATGACGTCGATCTTCTATCACCTTCTGTTTTATTTTTTTATGAGTCGTTTTAGATTTACTAGAATATTCTTCCCTTGCAGCTACATTCCTGGTTAAAGATTTTATGCTGCCTCTTTTGGATCCTGCGTGCTCTTTCGTTTCTAAAGGAGAAAAAAAGCTGAATAGATTATCACCAGAAGAAGTCTGCTCCGCACTTGCTGATGACACTGTGCCACTTAAGGGTAAACGCTCTTCTTCCTCCTCTTCACACAGGGGAATCTCGAACATAACACCGCCCCATCTTTCAGATACAGCGGTATCATGTCCTGAAGCCGGGAGTTCGATTTTAGCAGAGTCAACCATTGTATCTTTCGTCAGATCGAAATTAAATAGATCGTCTTCCTCGTCTTCGCCGATTGGAATCTCGAATAACAAATCGGCCCATTTATGTGCGGTGGCAGCCTGTTCCGACATTGGCGTTGCGGTAATAGTCCGTCCCACAACTGTGCCTATACTTGGTGCTGAATTAAATGCTTCCTCTTCGTTGAGAAACATTGTGACAGGTGGAGTCGACGTTGAGTCTGAGGACATGAGAGGTTCATCTTGCAAAAAATCAGCCAGGGGCACCCCCATCTTTGCAAGCGCCTTGATTCGCTTAAGTAAACAACTCAAATCACCAGGATGCGTTAGCGTTTCTTGCAAAATAGCTTCCCCGGCCACTGCCGTAGCAAGATGCCTTAGTATTCGCTTCCGATAAGGGATATCCAAATAAATGGGGGGAAATTTTGTTATATCAACAAATCCCCCAAATGAAGAAGACAGATAGACTCCGTCTTCAGGCGCTATTCCAGTAACCCCCTTATATTGCTCATCAGACTGTGTGAGTAAAGTAAATAAGTGCTTTCTAATGGGAGCAACTGTATGAGAAGTAATGACTTGACTCATATAAAGAGGAACATAGTGCCCCAAATTTTTTAACATGGTAATCAAATTAATTAGATTATTTTCAGCCACTTTCATTCGATGATCTAAACAAATGTCTATGAGTGTAATGAAGGCTTCTCCGACTGACGTGACTATTTTTATTGCACTGCCAAACTGATTAAAATCGCCGACATTAACTTCCGTATCACCTAAAACAACCTCGGGAGAATGCTCCCCTGCTGCATCACCTCGGAGGGGGAAATCATACCCGTTTTTTCATCGTATACCGAAAATCGGCAGTAGAGGCATGTTCTTTGGCGAAGTGATGAATAGTCGGTTGCCCGCCAATCGCTAATGGCGATTGAATATATAGCGCACAATTATGAACAGAATGATCTGACCAAAGAACAGGGACAGTAGCTAACAAGAGATGGATATCCGGCGGCAGTGTAGAAGTAACAGCGTATATTTTTTTAATAAACAATTTATATTCGCTCAAACTTAAAGGACTGTCTTTTGTGTAAAGGCTAAATTCATTCAGAATAAGGCGGGTTACCAAAACACTCTCCGGGTCACTGCCTCGTGTGGCATGCGCAATGCTAGCTTCATTGGCAAGGTTAGTGATATGAACAGCCATCCGCTCTACTCGATTTCCTTCCGTTTTACCCCTACTGACATGCCATGTTTGCCCTCTCCATTCCTTAACATGTGATTGCAAGACCTCACCAGATTTGCTGATTGCAATCAATTCTTGTATTTGAATACGCTTACCCATTTCAAAAAAGTCAAAAAAAACAAATAGTGGGCAATTATAGATCAATAAATTAGCAAAATATAGGCAGGGAGGTTAAAATTAGACCTTGATTTAACGAGCGCTGGGGTTAGTCTTAGATTTTGGTGGTAGAAGATATTTCACAGCATAATTAATGTGCCTCAAAGGCACATTATCATACTATCCACGTCATCTTCATTGGGCGCCTTTTCTGAGGGTGTTAGGGCTTCAGGTGGTTCAGCGATATTATTGTTTTTAACTAAAGTGGCTAAATCCGAATAGTTACGCACCAAATATCTAAATTCAGTGGGACTTAAGGAATTTTTATAATCGTCATGTTTCAACAAAATAGCCACCAAATCGCGCTGGCACTCAGCTAAACCAAGCATCCAGTGAGGCAATGTTTTTGGCCTTTTTTCCAAGAGCGTTTTCTTGCAAGTTTCATCTAATAAAATAGCCAGCCCATCTTCTGCATTATCCTGAATACAATTTAAAAATTGAATAAACTGATTCGTAGTAGGCTTGGCCAAGATAGTTGCCAAACGACTTTGCATACGCTGCTGATGCAGCTCTTTTGCTAATTTGGAAGTAAAAGAAAACTCATAATCGTCTTTAACGCCTAAACAAGTACATATTTTAACTATTAATTCCGTGGGTAAACTATCAAACATGGTAATAACCCCTTCTGTTTATTTAGTTAATAATTCCTTAATAAATACATAATTTTTCATTAATAAATTCGTAATATTTCATTAATTTTTAGCCCTTATAATATCACAAAAAATGATAAGAATATTAAATTTTTTTGCTTGTTCACTGACATTTTTTGAGTTATTAAAGAGGAAAAATTATGCCTAAAACAATTGGTACTTTATTTACCGAATCTCGCTTAATTGCAAAAACCATTAATCGTATTACGGTTGAATCAGATCGCGTAGAATTGAATGATTGGCGCAATGAAGCAAAATTACTAGCCAGTCCCGGGGGCTCTTGTTTGTCTTCAACGACCCTTCTGGTTAAAGGGAAGCATGTCCCTACCTATGGATTTGATGGCCGTTGCTATGGCTTCCTATTTAATGCCGAAGAGTGCAACATTTACGATGTGAGTTCTACCGATTCGAATTCAAATAGAATTTCAAAACTGGCTAAACGTACCGAACGGAAAGGTGTAGATATGCTGACATCAAATACCGTAGGAGCAAAAACACTGGATGAATTAGCCGTTGAAGTGAAGGGTGGGCGCGATGGCCAAATGAATGAAATCATGCTCGATGCCTGGAAAAAATCTTGTGTAGGTTTATTTGTTCGTAGAATCGATCTTGAAAAGGCAAGTCCAGAAGGTTTAAAGCATTACTATCAATCGCTATTGGAAATCACTCTAATCCAAAAGTACCTGGTTCAGGCTTTCGAGTATCCAGAAGATTTTAAAATTTGCCAGTACGAAGAACAAACTGGCAGGCTATTAACTACCCCGTCCCTGGAAGACATAAAAACGCAGGCAAGACTCTACGGAATAACGGATAGAACTCAGCCGGAATTGTTTAGACTACTCGATGATAGTCACCGTTTTTTACCTTTGCCGACGCCTGTTACAGTAGGGGCATACCTGGATGCTTATAGCGGTTTTGATATAAGCCTCCTGCGTGATGAAATTATAGCGACTCTTCTTAAAGGGTTTGAGCCCTTTGATGCCAGACCCGTTGATGAACACAGTATCCTTTTAGAACCTGTCGACAGCATTGTGGGTATTTCAGAATCCACGATCCTTGAAACGATCGAACACTGTGTTGAGGTGCAACGCTTGTCGACAAGTACCCAGGCACTCAGTTTAGGAGGCGGTATGTTCGCCGTTAATGCTGAAAGCGGCTCCACAAGCCTTGAGAGTGAGAAAGATGTCATTCTTACGCCTACGCATCGTGATTAAGAAATAAACTGCCGAAACTATGAGGGCAGAGCTCGATTTTGACAATAAAATGCAAACTCAAGCGCTGCCCTCAACTTTTCACTACCGCCAGTGACAAATCCCGTCAATGAATACGCCCCCATAATACCGCAATTAATTTAACTCCCTGTCAGCACAACATATTTCTTTATTATTTATATCTCGCTATCATGCGCCGCTTTTTACAGATAAATTTATAATGCCTCAAAAGAACAATAGCCCTACCCAAACACCAACCGGCTTTTACTGGAGTAAAGATAGTTATTTCTTGAAAGGAGCAGATTTAATCTTTAAAACAAGCGTAACAAGTCTTACGACGTCCCTTATAACAGCACCGATTACCTTGCTATTAAGTAATAAACAGTTAAGTACAACAATAAAACCAACCCCCTTGGCTTTCGCAAAATCCTCTTGGCAAATCTTTCAATCTCAAGCGATAGCTAATCAAAAACGTGGGGCTGTTAGTGTAACCAGCAAGCACATCAATAAGGAAACGGGTCCGGATGGCGTCACGACTGAACAGGCGGAGGAAGCAAAGGCCGAACAACGGGGGAAGGAGTCTTATTATTCCTTCCTCACTTCGTTGACGTTTTCCCAAGCCGATACAGCACTTGGCTCTGTTTTTAATAACCGCGCAAAAATCCTCAGTGGGGGTGTTGTCAAACCGGTCAAATTGACCGGCTATAATATTAGACAACTCTTTTTGATGGGATATCCGGTTAAGTCTCTCTCTAACTTTATGAGTTTTACTGCCTTGCTAACGCTTTCGGACTCAATAACCAATCAATTACCTATTGAAAATTCTGCTGTCGCCAATTTTGTCGGCGGGGGCTTGGCGGGAGCCGTTTCTTCCTTACTGACGCACCCTTTAAATGCCTCCTACGACAGGATTATACTGGGAACCAGAATGGATTCTGAGGCAAAATTAATCCGCGTCTCCAGTTTTTCCTTCTTTAAGGAAAAGATGAACTATGCGAAGACAATTGGTCTGGGCGACATAGCCCAAAATTTTTGGCTGATAACAAGAAATGAACTCCCGGTAAGAATGTTAAGCACCATAACAATCTTTTCAATTATTCAGGGTTTTAACTATCTCATGGGCGACAGGCCTGTTAGTCATTTTTTACCCGCCGATCCCAATAACGAGCCAGGTGGTTCCCAGCTGGTAAAATGATTGTGCAAAACCCATGCAGTCTTTAATTTAAGATGAGTTAGTAGCCTGGGTGGAACACAGCGCAATCAGGGATTCACCTGTCCCCTGATTGCATGGGTTAAAAATGGGTAATCGCAAAGGCGGTCATCGGCTCAACCTGCCCTGTAACCACCCCAACGGTGGTAAAATAGCGTCCATAAAAGCTCAAGGTTTTTTTTCTAGGGGTGGCTTGCATTGAATCGGGTAAATCCTCGACGATTTCCAGGGGTTTTTGCTCTGATTGACGCATCATGGCTTTGGTAAGCTGTATTGCCGCATAGTAGATACTTTCAAGAATGCTGAAAAATGCCACACCAAGGTTAAGCGATGTCAGTTCCTGCCAAAAATAAGTTGATGTGTGAATTTGCCTTTTATCATATCCAATTCCACACTGATCTAACGCATCTGGAACCCTTGTCGTTGGCTGTAACCCTTTTGCTTTTACCCGACGCAACTCATCAAGGGCAGCATGTTTATGTTGCTCGTCTTGAGAGTAGTGACTGTTTACAAAAACTTCATGACCTATTTCAAAATACCGCTCCTGGCAGACAGCATAACTTGCAGCATCGTCTGCCGCCTTTGTAAACACAGGTAAACCTGCAGTAAGCGCAAAATCCGAGCGTTTACATTTAACGGCACAAATAATATTTTGTGCCGGCACATTTTTCGCAAAGGCTTCGTGACCGCTTAAGACATAGCCTGCCATTGCAGGATTAACCGAGAAATCACTCATAATCTTTCCGAGTTGCTGAACCTGCAACGCTTCCATGTCAAAAACATCAATCGGTTGCGGGGTATTAAAATCCTGAGGTAATTCGGCATCCGGTAAGACCATGACATAAATATAAATTTCGGAGTCATAATCCACATGATATTGGTCACATACCGGAAAAAGAGGAGTTGACTCAAGTTTTTTGGCTAAACAAACCACATTATTCATGTCTGCGTCAGTGGCGGCTGTACTTGGCGAAGTTGAATACCGATCATTCGCACTCCGGACGCCGTGCTGCCACCAACTGTCTCCATAGAGATTTAAAAAATTGTTTTTTGATTGAAACCCGTCTTGAAAAATAGTTTTGGGGCTACGGGTATCTGCTCTATAGTACAAGCGCATGCTAAAGCTCCTCAATTTGAGCAAAATAATATCATGTTAAAAAAATAGTTGTCTATTAATCGGCACGTTAAAGTTACCAGGACGGATAAAGCAACCCTCATGGAGAGTTGGGATTCGTAGGAAATTATGCGATCCCCCATTGTTATATTCACTATAAGAGCTAAGATACGCAGCCGTTAAAGATCCTGATTATCACTATTCACTTAAGGTTTATAAATGTTAGTAAATTCCACACTCAAACTCGAAGTCGACAAGCAAACGGTTAATTACGTTTCTGCCTGGTCTGCTGGTCAACCGGCAAAATCAAGCGCTACCATTACGGTTGTACAACACGAAGGCATCATGTATTTAGTGACCAACGCGCATGCGGTAGCCAATTCAACTTATTTAAAAGTAAAATTTAATCAAGGATCTACCGAATTACCTGTAACGCCGGTGTGGGTTGACCCTATTATGGATGTCGCTATCGTTGAGACTACGTCGACTGAGGCTGAAGCCTTTTTGGGAACTAAAGTTAAACCATTAGAAATAAATACGGAATTTCAACCTTCTTCAACGGAAGTAAATGCCTATGGTTATCCCACAGGAGGAAAAAGTCTTTCCTTTACCAAAGGCCATATCTCAAGAACAGAAGTATCCACCATTGCCCATTCTCGCTTACCAGGGATTACAGTACAAACCAGTGCACCCATTAACCCGGGTAATAGTGGCGGGCCGATTACAATAGTGCGGGAAAAACAGGAAGAGTGTATCGGCATCGTCAGCCAGGGAGCCTCTTCACTCAGCAATGTGGGTTATTTTATTCCTGCCTGCACCATTGTACAAACGATAGAAAACTACAAACGCTTCGGTGCACTTAGGGCAAGGCAATTTATTGATTATGTGACCGTCCCTCAAGTCAGCTTTGAGTGGCAAACATTAAAGAATCCATCCCTAAGATCGGAATTAGAGATGCAAGATTCTCTTGAGAGTGAGCCATTGGGCATTCGTGTATCGCAAGTACCACCCAAGTCATGCGCTTATAATCACTTGCGAGAAGGGGATGTGATTCTTGAAATAGATGGCCATCCAATTCATGCTGATGGCAATGTTCAGGTTAAGGAGCTTGAGAATCCTATCTCTTATCTCTATCTTTTACAGCGCAAGAAATACCTCGATGAGATCGAGTTTGTGATTCAAAGAAAAAATGATGTAGGAGAATCTGAAACACTAAAAATTACGATTAGGTTAACGGAACAGTTAGGCCGCAGCATTGTCGGACCCAAGACCGATAAACCGCTCAAATACCACATTCAGCCCTCAGGAAAAAATGGCGGGTATGTTTTTGTTCGTTGCACCCAACCATTGATGGACACATTTACAACAACGTACTCCACCGGGCAAAAAGTCATTGTGGATAAATCCAATGTTCCATCTATGTTTAGTGAATTTTCCAGGCTTTCACCTAAAAGGGATGGTTACGAAATTGTTGTCCTACAAGATATTCTTGTGTCAGAAGACACGGACGGTTATGAAAATTTCGCACTTAACCGTGGGGGAATGTGTGAAAGCGATCGAGTGACTGAGGTCAATGGTGAACCAATAGCAAACTTATGGGACTTGGTAGTCGCATTAACAAAAGACCCAAAGAAACCGTCTTTAGTAAAATTTGCAAATGGCAAGGAATTAGTTATTGCACCTGAAGCCGCGCAAGTACGGGACGCATTAAAATCCAAGTACCAAATTGCATTTTTTACCAGTCCCAAAGTTGCCCCTATCCTTCAATTACCCTTTTTGGATGAGATTAATCGATTGCATGAGGGTGCCGGAAATTCTTCGGCGATGTCTCTCACCAGCTAAATGCCAGGCATGTAGGATCAGCCGTCGAATTGGCGGCTTTGCAGGTTTTGTAGCCTTGATAAAGCGTAGCGTAATCAAGGTTTATCTCTCTCCTGTATAGTAGTTATTTATTTAGATACGTAGAGGCTGATTAACTACAGTTAGTCTGAGCTCTCAACCATAGAGATTGGTGTCGGGCAATGAATACCTTGACCATGCTACTCGTCATCAAGGCTTGTATCTAGGCTTGAATTTTGATTGTTGAATACGATTAGCGCCCTAAAATTCGGTTGATGATCGCGGTAGCCTGATTATCACAAAAGATGGCATCGAGTTCAGGTAAAGTAACACAAGCGATATTGTGACAATATTCCTGGGAAGCTAACTCATCAAGGCATGTTTTTACATCGTTCTGGATCAATGAAATTGTCTGAGCCAATCTCTGGGCGTGATCATGGTTCGTCATTCCTTTATATTGAGCGACTAACTCCATTAATCCTTTCAATACTTGTTGGCGCGCAGCTTGATGTTGTGTGCGTAACTCACAGACTTCTTTCGCCAAATCATGCGTTTCATTATCGCTCGTCATCTCATTGGTATCTTCGATGCATTCAGCAAGGCTCAATCTGATTTTATCATTATCGGCAGGAATAACTGGATTATTGGGCCCCCTGTAAGGGCTATCGTCTGCAAAGGCTACAGTCGTCAGATTGAAACAAATAAATACGATTAATGCCAAGCGATTCATACTATTCCTTAGTGATGACCAGGTTAATTATTGCACTCCATAGAACAGTAGCATAGATACTTTTTTAAAAAAAACACCGGTATAACCGTTCTATAATTATGAAAGCCTAATAATTTTTTTGGAACGCAATGCACGACACTATTGTATCCACTTTGTTGAGTCCAATTACCCTTTTGTTTCTGGTTAATGCATTCTTTTTGATTTTCGTTACCTCGTTTCTTTGGACTATTTTTCTCAACATTCAATTCACGAATGTTCTATTCCATTCGGTTAAGGCAAAGGATAAAGCCCCTCTATTATTGAAGGCCGTGCTCTTTTTCCCTATTGTCCTTGTTGCGTTAATTGCAGAGTACCAGTGGTCTGTATTATCACAAGTCAATTTTTTCCCCCTGGCCAGTTCCTCCTTTGTTCGATTTAATGCGATAGGCCTTCTCGTTGCTGTAATTGCTTTGATTTTTATTAAACATTTGGATAAAAAAATGGAGGTTCCAACGGTTGGGGTTCCTCTTTTTATTATTAGTTATCTTATTGTTTTGTATCTATTTTATTTAATCATTCTTATGGCAACCGTCATTATGCGCTTAAATGCATTCCCTGATGGATTCCTTAGACATGATTCCTTTCCTACTGCACAAAAAATCAATGAATATGTTCTTTTGGGATTATTTTTAATTCATTGGCTTGTTGTGTTCTTCACAGTCTCTTGCAAAACCACGCAGCGCATTCTGGTTTTCTTAGCCTATACCCTTATTCTTGCTTTCGCTTATTCAATAGTTATCTAGCGAACCAAAGCAAACGAAAGGCGTCTTCTCATTTATTTAACAAAAGAACGATGAAAAGCAGGGTTTGCATGCATGGTTATACACGATTCAAGACCTGCCCATAGGTTGTAATTGCTTGATTAGAAAGGTTTTATAAGGGAAGTTGGGAAGGCGGGTTGAATTAATGGATGCATCTGAGCCCTTTCCCTCCAAGCCTCGTTTGCTGCATCGGTCAAAAACATAATTTCACCATCGATATTTTTTTCACCCTCAAAATACAATTTATCAAAAATAGGCTCTTTCAATGGAGTAAAACCCAATTTGAAATAAAATTCACCGGATTTATTTGTTGAATAAAGACTAACTCGCCCTTCGCAGTCAGTGCTTAAGCTGTATTCAAATACTGCTTGGACAAGGACAGTCCCCAGGGCATAAGCGCCCCGTTTTTTGGATTCGATAGCATCGATGGCAATAAAGGGCAAATTCACGTAAGCGGGCTCTAAATGGGGCGATTTTGTATGGTAAGCAAAGCGGGCGTAGGCTACATCCTGCCCATTTGGATCGATTAATACCAAATGAGCCGTCCCTTCTACATTATCTGAAAAGACATGATATAAATTCAACTCAAGAGGAGCAGCCTTTATACCACTTTTCGACTCCACTCTCATTTCACACAGTCTAATGAATTTAAATGAACCGATTGAATGAACAGGCTTTCCAGTTTTTTTTTCTAAGTACCCGGCTAAAATAGCGTGTAGGGTAGTCTCCAAGCTATTTGAACAAGTCGTAACAGTTATTACCTCTTTTTCAAACGTCTGGCAATAAGACAATACTTTTGGCAAATTCCTTATTTGTTGTGCGGAGTCAGACTCCGCATCGCTCCAGAATCCTTTGGAAATCTGGGTTACTTTATACATTGTTCATTCTCATTTTTTAATAAATACATTGTAACAAACGATATCGAGTAACGTCACCAAAAGTCAGCGTTACTCGAACAGTCAAACGACTTATTGGTTACAGTATCAAAGGTTTCGATATTGATTTTTTAAAAGTAACAATCAAATTTGAATCCTTTGTTTTTGTGGTCATAGAGTTCGGATCATACCCCTTTGGTAGTTGAAATACTTGACTGTAATTGCTCTGAGAGTAGCTCACACTCTTGCTATTGTTTTGTTCTTGCGTAATTTTTTGCGTGACCTTTGCGCTAACGATTAATTGACTCTCTTTCACAGAAACATTGACTTTGCTACCAGCCCCTTCGGGTAATTTAATTTTATAGGTAATGTCATTTTTGCCTTCTTTAATTTCAACAGTATTTGTACTGCCAGGCTGACTCATCAAGTGATGTTGCATCTGTGAAAATTGACTCTTCATAAATTGATCCATTGCCCTTTGCATTTGATCCATTTGCTGCCAAATAGCATGAGGGGATTGAAAGAAAGCATCATTATCAAAGGGATCCTGGCTTATTTGCGGATTACTCTTTTGCACAGGATTATTTTGCTTTGCATCAAGGGCCATGGCTCCTTCAGATACCATCATGATAAGAGGAACAGAAATTAAAATAGGAAGCAGTTTATTTTTCATATAAATCTCCTTTCTAAATGGAATATCAAACCTTCACGTCTTTGAATAGACCTCTATGCACAAATAGCCATAACGCTATTTTAAGTTCTCTTTCGCTTTGTTTGCCTTCAAAAGAGTATTTCCTATGTCGAGGCTAATTCGACAATTTCAAGTCATGCATCGCACACAGAACAAGGACGTTAAAATCCTTAGGAATAGCATCCACTGGGAATGAAATGAATTGGCTTCATGACCTGTTGATTGGCATCGATAACCCTTGATTACCCGACGCTACACGGCCTTTCCTGACGGGATGTAAAGTTCGACAGATAACCCTTTTGGCAGAATGTATCTTGTGCTTCTTTCAGGGGTGAAATGCGGGGTAGAAAGGTAGGGGTTCAGGGCTTGAGTTTTGGTTGTCGAATACATGATTCAAGCCCTGACCAACCCTTTTTAAGTAAAAAGGTATCCTTTAATTTGAGGCTGCTCCGATGCACTTTCAACCAGTGAGTCCTCTGCTTCTTTTATGCCGTCCAGCGATTTAAGGCTAAAGAAAGCATCCTGGTATCTTCCGCAGCTGATTTTTTTAATAGCCGTATTGGTGAGATCTTTCAGTAAATTCTGAAGATAAACCTTCCAGCCCAGCTCTTTACTCAATACGAGTTTTGCGCCTTCTATTGCCCCTTTGCAAGATGCTTTAAACCAGTCATCAGCGGCTACCTCTTCAATGCTATCGTCCAGAAGATACTCTTTGTACTTAGTTCGATAATTAACTAGCTCCATATATAACTCGCCAGCCTTCTCTTTAGCATCCTCATGTTGAAACTCAGTTGTCAGTATTTTTTGGGTCAACCCATTTAGCGCTGTTTCTATAGGCGCTAATTTAGCAGCAATATCTTTTTTCCGATTTTCCTGATTTAAATAGTGTTTTAGCCCTCCCAGGCTACATGCTTCAATTTGAGCAATCTTTTCTTCTTCGGTGAGCATGTAATCGCTGAGAAAGGTACTCGCATAGAAAAAATATTTTTCCAGTTTATGTTGAACATATTTACTTTTTTTAGTAATCCATTGCATATCAAAATAATCGGATACGTTCTTATTTTTCTTTATCGAAGCCAATGCACGATTATCAATATTGTCAGGTAGTTTCTCCTGTTGAGAGCTTCTCATTAGGGGTGCCGGAGTAACTTTTTTCCAGTTGTGCTTTGTTTCCCACCCCCCTACCTCGGGCTCGGCCTTGCGAAGGAAATCATGAAAATCAGTCCCTGGTTCTAAATCACGATAATAATAGTCTTCTATATGGGACAGCATAAAGGCATCCTCAATCGCAAAGACACCGCAACTATAACCATCTCTTTGGCGTTGGACAGGCATATAATAAATACTATTTTTAATGCCCTGGAAATTTAAGGCCTCTTCCAGGACAGATAACGCCTCTTCGTTGTGGCTATCAACAGATAGGGAGTCTGCACTGAAGATACTAACGCTGCCATTAGCTATTTTAATATCCAGGCAAAACCCATGCGACGTAGGATTTTGGCCATCCTCCTCACAAAAAACAACCCGAAATCGACAGGACATATTCGCTTTCGCGGCTTGAGTTACAATGCCCGCCAGCTCATGTCTATCACTCTCTGTATTACTGGCTGCAAAAATAGCAGGGGAAGAATTCCTTCGTGAATGATGTACCCTTCCTGCTATCGCTAATTTTGTACTGGAATAGCAAAGCATTCCAAGCTTCATTAAGTCGTTAAGACGCGCCCCATAATCTGCCATGTTCTTTACTGCCCTATGAATAGTTCAATTTATTTGTTCAATTATAAAGCAAATAAGTAAATTTTTGAATGGGTAAAATTACCCATATTGGTAATAAATGGGTCTTGCATGCCTAATATTGATGATTAGAACCCAAAATTTGTGAGCATTGAAAAAAACATTTGCATTTGACTCAAATTTCAGATTAATCTGAAAAGGACTCAATAAGGAAAGGAGCTCACCATGGGTAACAAGAAAGTAACCTCTCGTCCTGTTAATGGAATTACTCGACCTGAACAACCTTACACTAATCAGGGAGCACCGCTTTTTTTTAATCAAAGACCCACACCCCCAGCCTTGGAAGCTGGCCGCCACCAGGAAGCCCAGCAAATACAGGAAATACAACCAGC
The DNA here is from genome assembly GCF_900452385.1 of Legionella donaldsonii. NCBI lineage: Bacteria > Pseudomonadati > Pseudomonadota > Gammaproteobacteria > Legionellales > Legionellaceae > Legionella > Legionella donaldsonii. The sequence continues at coordinate 3,258,837 of NZ_UGOA01000001.1, forward strand.
ACAAGAAGAACAACAAGTAGAACCCGTTGAAGAACTCCGCTTAGAAACCACGACTGACATTTTATTATTTGCCATTTGGAAAGAATTAAAAACTCGCAATGTGATTGAATTTGCGAAGGTTCAGGCGGAGCAAGAAAAAGAACAAAAAAAATTGCAAGACGCTGAAGAAATGCAAGCGCTTGATGAGGCTCGGTTCGAAGAGATCCGATCATCCATGTATCTTTGATTTAACCGTCTCCCTAACCAATTAACAGGCCACTGTTAATTGGTTTTTTTCCCTATCGCGAGTAGCCTGATGTGGGAGCGAAAACAAGGTATTCCCTAAGAGCAGAAATCGGATTTTGATTGTAAGTACAAGTTTCAAGCCCTGATCCCATTGCATGACAGGGTTAGGGTAAAATATAGATTACTAGAGCAAATAGTCCTGCTACGGCAACCAGGGGATGAAGAGCGACTAGTACCTTGGGTGCATAGATCTTCTTTTCAGCAAGGATGACCAAGATTAAACCGCCTAATGCCCCAAGCGTTAACAGTACTAAACTGACAATGAGCAAGGGGGAAAAACTGGTCATCAAGGCAACGACGTCAATGTATACAAGGATCAACCCACATGCCGCCAAAAAACCGTGCCACGCCCGAACCGTTTTATTGGGGCTTCTGTCTTGTAATATCGGAGGTAAGATACCTAAACCTAAAGAGACAACAAAAACAAAGATAATAAGGGCTGATATTAACATAGGATCTCCTGAAATCTATGTTAACAGCATCTCACTATAACTCATCGAAGGGAAACCCTGGTAGTTGCTTTAATTCTCTTTGCGGCTGCGTTGCAACGCTCGTAAAGGTCTGGTCCTGCCCTTGAACGATCCCTTGACGCTTTCTTGATATTCCTACCATTTATCCCAATAATGAAACTATTATCTGGAATACAGGCCGCAAGCCTGAAGGAATACTAACTAATGGAACCAGTAAGCTTGCATTCCCTATTATTATATATACAACATGGCATTTCATTTTGTGGGGTGCTTGTTATTCTCATTGGTGTTTTAACCGCATTATTTCGCTATATTTCCCACCCATTTTATAACTCTGATACCACCAGCAAAATGGATATCAATCAAATTCGATTGCGATTAGGTCGAGTATTAACATTAGGTTTGGAGTTTATTGTCGCTGCCGACTTAATCGGAACAACGACTACCCCGGATTATTATTCGGTTGGTATCGTAGCCAGTATTGTTTTAATACGAACCTTATTAAGTTATACCTTAAACCGTGAAATAAATGACATTAGCCGTCAGGAAAATCAAAATAAAGCACTGGCGTGACGAAATTTATTGTCCTGAATTTAATTATTCGCAGGCCTTGATGCATCGCGTGCGGAATCAAGGGTTACTGATTTTCATCCAATATAGAAAAATTTAGGGAACTGTGATAGCGTTCGTATGCAACTATTTGTGTATTCTATTTTTTCATAGGGAGATGTGAAGTGAAATATGCGTTGAGTTCTGCACTGGTATTGAGTCTGGTAGCGAGTGGTGATGCGCTTGCTCTTTCCAAGGAACCCAGTTTGTGTGAAGGTTCATCCGCACTATGCGCCATGATAACTCCAGGCGGTTTATACGCCAATGTAACGGGTTATTATTTCCGTCCAAGTGAAACAGGTATTGGCATGGCTACCGACAGCTGGCAATATGGCTCCGCTGCCGGTGGTATTAGCGCCGTTAGCAAACCTGCAGATCCTGATGGAAAATGGTCCGCCAGTTTTCTGGTAGGGTATGACATTCCTGATTCAGCCAATAACATTGAACTTTCCTATTTATATTTAAATAATAGGAATCATGCTGTAAATACCAATGGCGATGGTCCGATAACCTTTGGTGCCATATTTTTTCCTGATGTAACCTTTCCCTTTGCTCCTGGGCAAAACTTTGTCAGTGACGCGCAACTACGTTACCGACTCGATCAGGTTGACCTGACAGTAGGCAGAACCTATATCGATTATCAAGGACAGTTTATGCTTCATCCCAAAGTCGGTGTGCGTTATGCAAAACTGGATCATGAGTTTACCTTTTTAGCTCCGGGAAATGTGATGAGCGAATTTAGAGGTGCAGGTCCTTTGCTGGGGATGGATGGTCGTTACTCCTTGTTTCAAAGCAATTTTGGCCTGGTGGGGAATTTTGAATATGCTCCCATTGTTGGAAACATCAACTCTCATTCCTTTTTAAATTTTCCCATCTACGTCACTTATTCTTCTCCGAAGCGTGATCGGATAGTGAATAGCTTCACAGCCAAATTGGGTATCGACTATAACTATACTTTTAGGAATAGTGGCTATGCCGCAGTTGAAGTAGGTTATCAGGTGAATCAATACAATAATGCCATGGACATGATCCGCGGTAATTATGCTGTTGCAGGCGCCCAAAAAGTTGCAGGCGTGGAAACCACCACTTTCAATTTCCATGGCCCTTACGTTAGCCTTAGCGTACATGCCTAATCTTTTAATGTGCGTCAGAAATCCCTGGCGCACCGTTTCCCCCTAATGTCGACAAGGTAAATTGTCAGTTTGGCTAACATGATTAACTGACTCTATTGGTACTTTTATAAGCAAGACGACGTAAGAAATTAAAAGTATAGGTCATCCCTGATCCCATTGATGCGCACAGATTGACCCTCAAGTGTTTGTTATGACCGATTTAAAAACAGGCTCAGTCTCAAAAAACCCGAACTTGGTATCTTGATAAAAACTCACTTCGCCTGTTGAAATATCATGATGGCCTCCAACAATTCCGCATTCGCCTGCGTCAATGAGCTCTTTTAAAATAGGGCTGGACTCCATAACTGCCTGTACGGTTCTATGGATATTAATTGCAGTAACCTTTTCCACAAACTGTTCGTTACTTGAATTTCGGTTTCCAACAGTCTCTTTTTCAGCGCTAACAGCGGGTTGTATTTTACTTAACAAGGCGGTCAAATTACCCATTTCTACATCATCACAGGCGCCTTTTATTGCACCACATTTTGAATGTCCTAAAACCACTATGATCTTTGCCCCTGCTACTTTGCAGGCAAATTCCATACTGCCTAAAATATCTTCATTGATAATATTTCCTGCTACCCGTACGCTAAATACATCGCCTAAACCCTGATCAAATATCAACTCGACCGAGGTACGGGAGTCAATGCAACTTAAGATAATTGCAAAGGGATGTTGTCCATCAGAGGTTTCATTAACCTGCTGCAAAAGGTTACGGTTAACTTTTAAGTTATTTACAAATCGTTTATTGCCTTCTTCCAATAAATGCAATGCAATTGCAGGTGTAATAGCCGCTTGCATTTCTTTGGTCAATGTTTTCATCTTTATGCTCCTACATCGGGTCTAAGTATTAGACGGGCTCAATAAAATCTATCGTTTCAACAGTAATGTTTTTCAGTTTTGCGTTTATCTTATAATCACGGAGATACTCAATAACATCGTAGGCAATAGACTTTGAGTTTGAGCAATCAATAATTACTTTTGAATAAGGCGGGATGGCATCGAGGGCTTGAATGATGCTGGCCTTATTAAAGAAAGAAACCTCTTCTGCCAATACGAGCTGATGAACCGCCTGTTCATTTTCCCTGGTGATCGTCTCTTTCATAGAATAGGCATTGTAATAGCTATGGCGTAAGGTATAAAAAATACCAAAAGCCAGGCCGATACAAATTCCTTTGAGCAAGTCAGTTGCCACAATACCCACAACCGTTGCAATAAACGGGACAAATTGCTCTGCGCCCAATCGATACAACTGTTTAAACAGTACAGGTTTAGCCAGCTTATAACCAATTAAAATTAATATAGCCGCCAGGCTTGCAAGGGGAATCAAATTTAGGAATTTAGCAATAGTGGCAGCGCTGATTAACAGGAAAAAACCATGAACTATTGTAGAAAGCTTGGTTTTTCCACCAAAAGTAATGTTTGCAGTGCTACGCACAATGACTTGGGTAATCGGTAATCCACCACACAGCCCAGACACTAGATTACCCAATCCCTGCGCTTTTAGCTCCCTGTTTGCTGGGGTCACTCTTTTTAAGGGATCTAACTTGTCAGTCGCTTCTACGCAAAGCAATGTTTCCAGGCTTGCAACAATGGCTAAAACAATAGCAGTTTTCCACACCTGGAGATGCGTTATTGCAGAAAAATCCGGTAAAGTAAATTGTTTGAAAAATTCCATTACATTATCCGCAACAGGGAGATTCACCAAATGGTCTGGGCCCAAACTAAAATTCAAGGTTTTTGATTGGAACAGCAGGTTCATCGCAATCCCCATTAAAACAACGACTATAGGTCCTTGTATTAATTCAAAAACCTTATGTTTTTTTGTTAAAACGGTTTCCCAAAGAATCAGCATTGCTAATGATAAGATTGAAATTAAAATTGCACCTGGTGTAAACGCATGGAATGCACTACTAATAGACGCAAAGGTGGTTTCCCCGTCCACTTGAAAGTCTGAAAGGTCGCCAACTGCCTCATTATCATAACCCAGGGCATAGGGAATTTGTTTTAAAATAATCAAAAGCCCTATACCCGTTAACATCCCCTTTATGACTGAAGAGGGGAAAAAATAAGCAATAAATCCGGCTTTTGCATAGCCCATGAGCATTTGGATAATACCGGCTAAAATAACGGCCAGTAAAAAGGCAGGCCAAGACCCTAAGGTATTGATGGCCGTAAGTACAATAACAGCCAACCCCGCAGCAGGTCCGCTAACGCCCAATTGGGAGCCACTGGCTATACCAACTACTATGCCGCCGACGATCCCGGCTATAATGCCTGAAAATAAAGGTGCACCGGATGCCAGGGCGATACCAAGGCATAATGGGAGGGCTACAAAAAAGACAATGATGCCTGCCATAAAGTCACTTTTGAATTCTTTGAACATATTAAATAACTCCATGGATGCGCCTATCGCCCCTGGTTATTGGAGGCTTCCGTGTTAAACGTCTAGAGCATAATGTCTTATGCATTTGAACCAGCGTCCTTAACGTCTGGCGCATGGCTCCATATCGTCTTTACTTCATTAACCGCTGAGCGGATAACTTCATCAGATTGCAATCCACCTTCAAGGTAAGCTAGTCCTTGAAGCAGCCAATCGGCTAATTCTGGTTGTGCCAATTGATAATAAACCTGGTTCCCTTCTTTACGTTGTTTGACTACCTTGTTCGCTCTTAAAATAGCCAGGTGTTGTGATACTACCGAATGACTCGTACCCAAAATCACTTGTAGACTGTTTACGTTTTGTTCGCCTGTATGCAATTCTTCAATGATTCGAATGCGGTGTTGGTGGGCTATCGCACCTATAAACTCTGCCATTTTCTCGGAAATTAATTTTCTAGCGGGCATGATGCATTCCAATATTAGAATATTTTAATATACTAATATTTTAATACATGCATTTTCCTTTGCAATTTAAATTAATCGCATCTTTCTTGGCGAGGTTGGGTAACTAGTTGATGTTCTTTGAGATACCCGTTATACGAGGCGGCGTTTATCAGCCAGAAAAGGATAATTTTTCTGTTAATTGGAAGATGGCCTTAGACTCGACCAGTTGCCAAAACACCTTTTAATAGACCAGGCTGATATTCGTTATCGATGCGTCATGACGTTAAAATTGGAGCCGTGCTTGCAGCGTTTTATTAGGCCTTTAATCATTGGTTTGAAAGTCTCTCGCTTTTTGGCTTTGGTAAGGGTTTTCAGGCTTATTAATTTTTTGTGCGCTTGACGGTAGGCCTTGCTCCCCATTACTTTTATAAATTTCCATCACATTCATTTCTATGCCTCGGCAAATATCTCCTAATGGCAAATGGCTAAGTCTTTCCGGGGAGAATGGATTTTGCAGCTCTATCCCAATTTGATCCAGGGAGAACAATGCATAAGCGACAAGTGCGGTCACTAATGGGTTTATAAAGATCGAATAATCAACAAGGGCGATCGGTAGAATTAACAAAAATAATAGAATAAAACGCCGTGATTTAATTGCCATGACAAAAGGCATTGGGGTTTTTAATATACGTTCACAGGCTCCTTGACAATCTATTAACGTTTCACGACATTCTTCGGCTTTAAGAAAAGAAAATTCATTCATTTTATTTTCTTTTAACAAGAGTGAAAGCAACCCTGCCACTTTGCTGGATATAAAATTGGGTTTATGAACGATTTTGGATAGCTCTGCCAAGGTTGTTGGACTGACTAAATGCTGCACTTCTTTAACCGACTCATCCATCCGCAAGTTGTTTTTCATTAAGTAAGGTATAGCGGCGATATATCCCATCAGTTGCTGGATAGAATGCTTTTCCGTTGATGACACATAATTATTAATTATTATGGCTAAATTTCGACTGTTATTAACGACAGTGCCCCACAGTTTCCTTGCCTCCCACCATCGATCATAACCGGCATTAATACGAAAAACTAAAATTAAACCCATCACAAGTCCTGCATACTCAAAGGGACTTATTGGAATAGCCAGCCACGGGATACATAAACTTAACAGGGATATGAAACAGGCGTAAAGAGTCACAACAAAGACTTGCTTTAGCACCTTAGGCGTCACTGAACCATGAATGGCGAGAGCCGAGGCAAGAAAATCAGGATACTCATACTTATTAACTATTTTTTTATTATCTTTCATCTTCGTGCACGATTAAATTTAGAAGCCAATCCGTTGAAACCTAAGCCTCAAGGCAACCATTAAGTTGATTAACAGGTTGATGAGCCCCCCAATGCAGGGGGCTTTTACCCTTATTCTTCCACCTTAATATCGATTTTTTTCTCAACCGATTGTTCTTTTTTAGGAATAGATATCTCAAGGACACCATGCTTATATTTGGCACTTATTTTGGCATCATCCGCAATTTTAGGTAAACTAAAACGACGATAAAACTGTCCTTGAACGCGTTCTTTTCGAGTATAGTCCTTATTTTGTTCCGTATTTTCAAAATACCGCTCACCTCGAAGAGTTAACACGTTGTTTTCGAGAGAGATGTTGATGTTCTCCTTGCTTACCCCTGGAATATCCGCGAGAACAAGAAATCGATCTTTTTCTTCTTTAATATCCACAGCGGGAGCCCAAGTGGATGTATCAACAAAAGAAGCATCCTCAAGTTGTCTACCCAACATGTTCTCGATAAGCGAACCGAGCTCCTTATAAACAGGAAAATAATCACGTTTAATAATATTCATAAAAATCCCCCATTTTATTTAGCGTAATCCTTAAATAAGGACTATGGAATAAATTTCAAGGGGGTAACTCCAGGATCTTCAACAAGCAGGCCGGCTATATGCTTTCTAATTTTTCCTTTATAACTTGGTAGAGGCAAAGAAACGAATTAAATCACGGGTCTGTTGTAAATTCACTTGTGAATTAATCAAATTGAGTTGAACCTGGGTTGAGGCTTGCTCCCGTTGATTCACTAAAAATAATGTACTGTCCCCTTCATAGAATTTTTCGGTTTCCCCGGCTTGGACCTGCTTCGCCAGTGCCAACTCCTCAGTAAGCAAATTCACTTGCTTTTGATACATTTTTTTAGAAATTAGCAGGTTGGTTAACTGATTTTTCAATTTGTCAAAGATGAATTTTTTCTCTGTCGCTATTTGTTGCAGTTCCGTGGTAGCAGTAATTAGCTTGCCTTTGGCTTCGCGTTGAAGCAGCGGAAATGTAAATCTTAAACCAACCATGGCTGCTTGTGGAATTAGTAAGGGATCACCGCCACTGCCATTTTGCTTGAAGGTATAAGCCGTGGCTTCCAAATTAGGCAATAAATCATTTTTTGCCAGATTCTGTTTTAGCTTAATTATTCGATAATACTTTTCGAGTTTACAAAGAATAGGGTGTTTGCGTATTTGGTCCTCAAGATTCGTATAGTCCTGGCGACTGCCCGCCCCAGAAGTTAGGTCAACTGGCAATTGTCGTTCCAGAGGATATTTAGGCTGATTATTTTCATCCCTGTAATAAATTGAAAGATTAACAGCTGCTTGCTCAAATATCATTTGCCCTTGATTAACAAGTTGTTGACGCTGAATGATAAACTGCCTGTTTTCGGCAATGGCTAACCTGGCCAGATCTCCCTCGCGTGCCTGTTTAATAATCGCTTTTTGTCGTTTTTGCGCCAGATTTAAAAGCTGTTTGAAAATGGTGAGTTGTTTACCCGCCTGGACCCACTGCCAATAAGCTCTAATGGCCTCTTGATAGATTTTAATTTTTGTTGCACCAACATCCTGATTGTTCATTTCAATTTTTTCTGCTTGCGTTAATAGTTTTGTACGCTCCTTGTCAATTAATCGATCCTTTAATAGGGGTAAGGTTAAACCTGCCCGATATTCTCCACCTGAATTGGTTAGATAGTTTTGGTAGTAAACCGGCCAATCACCTCTGCCGATACGATATCCGCCAAAGAATTTAAGGCCATTTGCAAGCGTGGGTATATTGATTTGATTGTCTGTATAATTGTTTATATAACCCCCAGCAGGCTGAGAGCGGGTTTTCATATTCAGGTTAGGATCAAATTTCCCCAAAGCACTTAAATAATCGCCTTGCGCTTTCGTGACTTCCAGGCGGGCAATAAGAATTTGTGGGTAACATTCATTCACTCGTTTTAAAACGGTAGAGAGTACCAGAGCATCCTTGCCTGTATGGGAAAAACAGGCAGGTGAAATTAAAACGAGAAACAAGTTTATAACGGGTATGCACACACGATATTTTTCAAGTCTAGACGTCGTCATGGTGTCGATTTCTCATCATCGCTTTCTGGCGGAAAACCATTATATTGACGCCATAGCTCATACCATAAAGGGACTTTACCTAACTGAACCCATCCGTGAACACGTACACCTTGCCTTAGATATCGGTTACTGGGCCAAGGCTCATCAGGAATAATGACGGCGCGAAATAATCCTTGTCCATTATCGGTAGGGTCAATAAATGAAACGATACCACCGAAGGTTCCTACTGCAATTTCAGGCCAGCCACGAAATTGTATGGCAGGCCAACCCTCAAACTGAAGGCGGGCTTTCTGTTTTAAGCGCACAAAGGGGATATCATTACCACTAATCCATAACTCAACGGCGCGGGATTTCGTGTCTGGAATAATTTGCGCCAACACATCGCCAGCATTGACGACTACACTTTCCTGGCCTGTCAAACGCTTGAAAATAATTCCGCTTGTATGGGCTTTGATAAGCTGGGTTTGCTGGCGAGCAATACGAACATCGATATTCACCTTGTCAATGTTAGCTTGCGCTAAATCATTCTGGTATTTGGCATATTCAATTTGAGCTAATTCGTATTGGCGTTTTGAGTTAATACCCGAATCATATAATTTCTTTTGTCTTTCTAAATTGGCTTTGCCTGCAAGAATAGCTTGCTCAGCTGCTTTGATACGTAAAAGGATTGCTTCTTTTTCCATGATCAGACGGGATAAAAGCTCCGGATCATTATCAGTGATATCGACAATAGGATCACCGGGTTTTACCACCATACCTTCGTCAACGTACCATTTTTTTATTCGGCCTGTAATGGGTGAATTGACTGTGTGAAGTCGTTCAGTTGGGGAAAAAGCAATGACTTTTCCACTCCCTAAAGCAAATTGCTGCCAAGGTGTCATCAGTAAAATGATTACGCAAATAATGAAAATACCTACTATTATCCTCAGTATTTTTTGTGGTTTTGGTAATTTAGCAATCATCGAATAGGCATACAATTTCATGATGGCAGCACCAGGTAATTCGATAGCTCATTGAAATGAGGTCGTTGGGTAGTAATCAGTAGAAGCGTTTCTTCCAGGGAGAGTATTAAGGACAATATACTATCCAGTTCATGTCCATTAAATGGATCCAGCACGCGATCAAGGACAATAAGCCGGGATTTGGTAATAATGGCCCGTATTATCATTAACTTGGTCAACTCTAATGGAGTAAAGACCGTTTGCCACTCATAGATTTTAGTCTGCAGTCCATCCGGCAACTCTGCTATTTTATCGATGAGATTAAACTGTTTTAGCTGCTCAAAAATAGCATGACTATCCACGTTCCGGTGATTGAGTACCAGATTGTCGTAAATACTCCCTGCAAACCACTGCGGCTCACCAATAAGGGAAGTATGCTCCCTGAGTGCGATCAGGTTTTTACGGTTGTATGGAATGTTATTAATAGTAATTAAAACATCGAGGGAATCGCTTAATCCCAGAAGTTCCTCAACCAATTTCTGAAGCTGTTCTGTTTTTTCTGAAAAAACCAGCAAGGGGTTACCATAGGATAAAGTGGCCTTCTCAACCGAAGGGATTTGGAACTCAATCAGCTGGAGCGGGGATAGCAATCGAGCATCAAATTCCGGGGCGGTATTTTCTAAAGGTAACGTCAAAACCTTTTCAAGTTTCTCTGCAGACGCCTTAAGATCGTAAAAATTTTCTAATAAAGCGCCAAATCGTTTAAATGCATAAAGCAAAGCACCCAAGACAATTTCTGACGCGACTAATTGACCGAGGCTCAGCTGATTGTTAATCACTAAGTAACCACCTAACCCAAGCAGCAGGCTGCCAGCTAGCGCAGATAGGCTATAGAACCCAACCTGATGTTTTACCAATTGTTTGAAATGATTATTTCTGGCCTTCAAAAAGCTGACGAGCTTTTTATCGACTTGCTTGACCACATAATTTTGATAGGAATTGAATTTAAATAAATATCGATTAATAAGAATTTCCTCTAACCATGCGCCAATCGCATGCTTTTCTGTACATTCGTCTTTGGCACTTTCTAAACCTTTTTTGTAGGGAATAAATATAATTAGCGAGACTCCCAGCAAGATAAAGCAATCAAAGGCAAGAAAGAGCGGGTGGTAAAAAAGAAGCAAGATTAACCCAAAGAACATTTGTAAACCGAGGTTAATCCCATATAACAATAAGCTTGCTAAAGACTTTTTGATGGTAACGATTTCAAAAAAACGATTTACTAATTCCGGTCCATGATGGGTTGAAAAAGTTTCAAGCGAAAGGTTAGTGAAGCGCTTGGCGAGATTCAGGCTAATTTTGACCATTAATTTTTGTTGAATGATTTCAATAATGACAATTTGCCACACGCTGAGTGCACCCACACCTATCATCAGAATAAGAACCGTCAAACTTAAGGTAATCACAGGCTGTAATAATTTGCCGAATGCAATTAAATTAACCAGGATTTGTGCTGCAACTGGAACCACCAAGGACAAAATACTAATCATGAAACTAATAATAATAATCGAAAGCATTGTCGAGCGGTCTAACACATCCATAATTGAAAATGCTGGATTTTTATTCATTTCAGGTTACTTCCTTGCATCGTTAAATCCACTTTATAGGAACTTATTGATTATAAATATTAATACTTCATTTTTTTTAATATAAAAAATTCCAGTGACTCCACTGCCTTGTTATTGTCCTTCTTTTTTAACAGGGAAATATGGATGTCGTCCAAGGCAGGTAAAAAATCATAGTCAAGCCGCTCGAGGTAAGGAGGAATCATTGTGCGTTGAATAGCAGTGATACCCAATCCAGCCCGTACAGCCGCCATCTTACTAGCATAACTTGGGCTGCTATATACCAGTTGCCAATTAAGATTGGCCTTGGCCAGCGCATTAATGACGTTACCCCGATAGACACAAGGCTTCGGTGATAATACGAGAGGTATCCCGTTACCTTTATCCAGGGAGGGGAGCAGTTCTTTCTTCCCAATCCACTCAACCGGTTCACTCCAGACATTGAGCCCATCATCAAAGATATCTTGTTGCGTCGTTTTTATCAGGATTAGATCAAATTTTCCCTGATTGAATTTCTCGATCAGATTAAGCGTCAGATCACATTCCACATTGAGGATAACTCTGGGGTGCAATCGTGCGAACTCAACGAGTACATCGGATAATATCATCGTGGCAAAATCTTCAGGTAACCCGAACCGGATTTCACCCTCCAGTTCCGGCTCTTTGAATCGATCAAGCAATTCACGGTGTAGTTCATAGATACGCTTTGCATAACCCAAAAAAACTTCTCCATCCGTGGTTAATGACAACTCTTTGCCCCTGTTAATCAGCGGTTTTTCTACAAGGGACTCCAATTTGGCAATTTGCTGGCTGATTGCAGATTGGGTGCGCCCAACTCGCTCGGCTGCTTTGGTAAAACTTCTTGTTTCCGCCACCGAGAGGAAGCACTGGAGTGTAATTGTATCAATGCTCATTAGAATTCCTAATAATAATCATAATTATTTTTAATTTAACTTATATCACTTTATCTAATATATTCCAATCGTATCAGAAACATTTCTAATGAGGAATACTGTGAACATTCAAATGACTTTCTTTGTTGCCCTTCTCGCCTTCCCCTTCTTCGCGCTGGTAGTAAACTGCCTTGCAGGAAGAAAGCAACCCATGGTCACGGCCCATATCGCCAGTTTATTGATTGGTATTGGCTTTTTAACAGGCTTGATACTGTTGATCAGCACTCCCTTATCAACAGCGCCTTCTGTTTATTGGTTATTCGGCCTTAATAGCCTCAGTTTATTGCTGTGCACCTTAATCTTGTTTGTGAGTTTTGTGGTGCACCGCTTTTCCATAAGATACATGGATGGCGACAGGCTTTATTCCCGTTACTTTTTTACCCTTGCCGCCATTACCCTCAGTGCAACATTAATGGTTCTTTCTGACAACCTCGTCCTGTTTTGGATCTCCTGGTCGCTGAGCAATGTCTTTCTAATACTGCTGATGGTGCATAAAAGCCAATGGTCTGCTGCTAAAAACTCAGGTTGGTTGGCTCTCAACACGCTACTTCCAGGAAGTTTAAGCCTATTGGCAGCGTTCATTTTGATGGCTGTGAATACTCACACCTTGTCTATGCAGCAACTGATCGGCCAATCCAATGTAATTTTTACACCCGCTCTCTTTCTGGCCATGGGGCTGATAATGTGTACGGCAGTGACCCAATCGGCATTGTGGCCATTTCACCGCTGGCTCATAAGCTCCTTGAACTCACCAACGCCAGTATCTGCACTGATGCATGCGGGACTCGTTAATGGCGGCGGCATTCTGATTGTTAAATTCGCCCCCTTATTTGCCATTAACAAAGAACCACTGACGGTTTTATTTATCCTCGGTGCTGTATCTGCCTTATTGGGTACGATTTGGAAGTTAATGCAAACTGACATTAAACGCATGCTTGCCTGCTCCACGATGGCTCAGATGGGGTTTATGATGATGCAATGTGGTGTAGGTTTATTTGCTGCAGCGATAGCACATCTTTGCTGGCATGGTTTATTCAAAGCCTACCTGTTTTTAAGTTCAGGCTCTGCGGTTAAACAGAAAAAATCAGAGGTTACCTCTTCGAAAGCGTCTCCTGGCCTACTGGTCGCTTCTCTTGCCGGTGGGGTGGTTGCGATGACTACTTTTGCCTTTGCCACGAATAAGCCTGTTTCCTTCTTTGAAGCCAGTGCTTTTGTCTTGTTTTTTGCTTTCATCGCTGGAGCGCAACTCATGCTTACATGGGTTCGTAGCCACCAGACAGCGTTAAGCCTGCTTTCAGGGCTCCTGCTTACTTCGTTTTCTGGCCTTCTGTATGGCGGGAGTATTCACCTTGTTGAGCTTTTGATACCGAGCCTCTTAACCATCCAGGCTCCGCAATTATCACTGCTCCACTGGCTCGTAATGATTTTATTCGGTTCCTTGTGGGCAATATTTAATCTTGGAGTGCATCAAACCATGGCGAAATCAAAATTTGGATGCTGGCTTTATATCACTTTGTTTAATGCTGGCCAGCCCTCAAGAAAAACAGTGACTGCTTTACGAAACGATTATAACTACTAATTTGTTAAGGAGTTTTTATGGCTACTGCAAAAATTTTATCTGAAAAAGAGATGATTAGTACTCGTCCTAAAAAAGAGGAAGCTGCTTTTCATCACACAAAAAAGGAAGACCTTCAAATACAAGCCCTGGTACACAATGCCGCAAAATGTATCGCGCCTGTTTGGCCGCTTGAAACGTTTATCGCTTGTAATCCTTTGCAAGGATTTGAAGCACATTCTTTTGAAGAGGCCCTGGCTAAAGGTGGCTTTAGACGTCAAAGGGCAGAGCGTAATCGCCCATTGGAAGAAGTTAATCTGCAAATGATTAAATGGTGTGGTGGTTTTTTTGATGCCGGGCAAGGAAGTATTGAAATGCCGCATCGTGATAAGGGTTTTTATTTTGGGTTCTTAAAACTGGCTTCTTTTGATAAGCAATTGCACCAAAATAAAAAAGAGTCAAAAGAGTTTTTGCGGCAATTACCTGAGTCAGCCGAAGAAGCGATTAACCTGTGCCTTTCAAGACTGAATGTTCCTCAGGGACAAGAAGAAGCGTTTCTTGCCAAGACACTTTGTTATTTACCCGGGTGGGCAGGTTTTGTGAAATGGAAGACGGATTGGCAGAACTCAAAACAGCCCGATGAAAAGCCCGTTACCCTCACCGATTTCATCGCCGTGCGCCTGGTGCTGACTTGTGTGCTCTGGCCTGATGCAATCCAAGAAAAAAAAAGCGTCGAAGATGGCTCTTTGGTTAAAAAAATGATGGCGCAACTAAAAAGCAAGGAAGATTCCTACCGGCAGAAGCTATTGAGCCAGCTTTTGCCAGAGGTCAAAAAAGGCGAGGTCCCTGTTTCGCGCAGAAGCGCTCAGTTAGTGTTTTGCATTGATGTTCGTTCTGAACCTTTCCGCCGCGCAATCGAGTCTTTAGGGCATTACGAGACCTTGGGTTTTGCCGGATTTTTTGGTCTACCTGTTCAAGTCAATGAGTTTGATGTTAATAAAACCAAAGAGTGTTGTCCCGTCTTATTAAAACCGAAGTATGCCATTAAAGAAGTACCCGTTGCTGCGAACAAAGACGATTTTGAGCGTTATCAGCGAGGCAAAGCACTTATTAACAGTTTTACAAGCCTCTATGGGCAATTGAAGCATAATTTTTCAACACCCTTTGCATTGGTTGAATCGTTAGGGCTGTGGTGTGGTTTGAACATGACTTTAAAATCGTTATCACCAACACTCAGTAAAAATTCAGTGTCTGCAATCAACAACTGGTTGAAGCCTGCTCTCCCAACTAAAGTGACCTATGAGTTAAGTGAAACGGATCCAGAGCATGGGTTGTCTGTACAAGAGCAGATTAATTATGCAGAAACAGTATTGCGTCTCATGGGACTCACTTCAGGTTTTGCCAAACTCATTATTCTTTGTGGGCATGGAAGTACGACAGAAAATAATCCCTATGCTTCTGCGTTAGACTGCGGTGCCTGTGGGGGGAATCATGGCGGTATTAATGCCCGATTATTGGCTTCAATCCTGAATAAAGCGGCAGTTCGACGGGGCCTGGAAGACCGTGGAATGCACATCCCCCTTGATACGGTATTTTATGGAGCGCTTCATAATACAACCACTGACTCCGTGGAACTATACACTGCAGAGGGGCCTGAACCTATTTATCCTGATCTCGTCAGTAAACTTCAAGAGGACTTAGAAGAAGCACGGCGTCTAACGAATCAGGAACGAGGGGTTAAATTGCATAGTAGTCATCCTCATAAAGACCTTGCAAGAAGAAGCCTGGACTGGTCTGAAACACGACCTGAATGGGGATTGGCACGCAATGCGGCATTCATTGTTGCTCCTCGTCATCTTACAAAAAATATCTCTCTTGATGGCCGGTGTTTCTTACATTCTTATCGCTTTGAACAAGATAAAGATGGCGCCTTGCTTGAGACCATTTTGACCGCACCCATGGTGGTTGCTGAATGGATCAATACCCAATATTTGTTTTCTACTCTCGATAATGTTGCTTTTGGTAGTGGCAGCAAGATAACCCATAACGTGGTTGGGACCATTGGGGTGATGCAGGGAAATGGGAGCGATCTCATGCATGGTCTTCCCCTGCAATCGGTCATGCGTTCTGATGAGCTGGCTTATCATGAACCACAGCGCTTATTGACGGTTGTTTACGCACCGAGAGAGGTTGTTTCCAAGGTGATTGAAAAGCACTCTATCTTAAAGACTTTATTCTTTAACCAATGGGTTCACTTAGTGGTGATCGATCCAATCAATCAATCGCCTTATCAATTGAATCAATCCGGTCAGTGGGTTTTTGTTAATAAGTAATTAGGAGAAAAAAATGACAGTTATTAAGGTTCAAGAAAGAAAAAACATCGGGATTAATTTGCATCCAATGAAAAAAATTGAGATTGTTGTTGCCGGAGAGCATGAACACCTGATCACCTCTATGATGGAAGAAGCCTCTGTGACAGGATATACGCTGATAAGAAATGTCTCTGGAAAAGGGCATCATGGCTTTCATGAAGGAAAAATGATGTTTAATGATAAGTCCTCTCTGGTTTTATTTATTGCTGTGGCACCTGAAGAGGTAATTGCTACGATCGCCCTGGGGATGAAGACTGTATTTCAAAAGGAGTCTGGAGTCATGTTTGTTTCGGATGTTTCGGTCGCCCGGCTTGATTATTTCCACATAATGAATACTTAATCATGTACTATAAAAATCAGACCATTTTGTTGGCATCCAAGCATGAGAAAGAACATGCCATTGCCCAACCTTTTATCAACAGGCTATCGTGCACCCTTCGTGTGCACGATTTTGATACGGATCAGTTCGGTACGTTTACTGGAGAGATTGAGCGAACCCTGAGCCCCTATGAAACCTGTCTCTTGAAAGCCAAAACAGCCGCAGAACACTACGATTATGCGCTTGCTTTAGCCTCTGAGGGCAGTTTTGGCCCTCATCCGGCATTCCCTTTTGTACCGAGTGCTCATGAGTTGATGGTATTTATTGATAGGGAACATAATTGGGTTGTTGCAGAGCAGCTTGTGAGCCCCAAAACAAACTATGCGATGATAACGATTAATGAACATAGCGAGATTGACTCCTTTCTGGAGCGAGTTCGATTCCCATCTCATGCACTCATCGTACAATCCATTAATAGGAAACATGTTTTTGCGAAAGGCATTAAAGAGTTAGAGAGCTTGATTCATTATGTATCCCTGGGCTTTAAAACAGAGAAAGAGCTTCTTTTAGCAACCGATATGCGCGCGATGATGAATCCTACCCGAATGGAAGTCATTGGCGAGTTAGCCGATAAATTAGCACAAAGGATTGCAACCCTTTGTGTCCAGTGCGGGTGCCCAGGTTTTGGGTTCAAAAGTACGCGCGGAACCCTCCCTTGCTCTTTTTGTGGTTCCTCAACGTCATTTTATGAAGAAGAGGTCTGGGGTTGTATTGCCTGTGATCATCAACAACATAAAGTACGAAGAGATGGGTTGTTAGAAGCAGACCCTGCGTACTGCGATTATTGTAACCCCTAATTGAACTGGATTGGGTTCAATAGGATGACTGAAAATCCTACCAACCTATCCCCCTGGGATAGGCGTATGGAAGCCTCATCGCATAAGGATCCTTATGCGATGAAATTAAAATCAAACCCTCATTGGTTAAAAACTAGCGATTGATCCACAACCCTTTTTTCTGATGAGTTGCCGGTTCTTCGAGTGCAATAGTTAAAAAGTCCGAGCCAACCTCTAGGGGAAGTAGATACAGAAAAATGGCTCGCTTCCTCTTTCTGTAGAACGACTTGTTGCTCTACAGAAGATTTCGGACGAAAGCCAAGACTGTTTAATAATCTGAACGTTGTTTCCCCCTGAAGCGCACTCTCAAATTTATTCTCAGGGAGAGAAGCCGGGGCAACTGTTTCCTGATGTTTCAGGCGATATAAATTGGCTAAAACAAGCGCTGACTCCACAACCATTAATGCAACACCCATCGCTGGATTTAGTGCAAAATCCAAAGCCACAAACAATCCTGAAGCCACCAAGGTAATGACTGAGTTATAAGTTAAACTCACGAATAAGTTTTGGGAAATATTTTGTTTGGTTTTTGATGCAACGTCAAACGCAGTTACAATAGGAAATAACAAACCCTGTTGAACAACTATACCCGCTTTTTGTTTCGTTACTTTATCACCTATACTTGACTCTACCGCAATCCCTATGTCTGCTTCTCCGATGGCTAAAAGATCATTCGCGGCATCACCTACCATAGCAACTTTGTGCCCCTGGCGTTGCAATTTTTTAATGTAACTATCCTTGGAAACCTCATCATCGCTAGTAGATGCACCAACAGTATTTGCACAAATATTGCTGAGAGGGATACCCAGTAAAGCAGCATATTGTTTTGCGGTTTCTTTATCCGCACCGGTACAGATATGGATCTGTTTTCCCATCAACTGTAATTGCTTTACTGTGGCAATCGCATCAGCGCGTAATTTATCGGTTAGAGCAATTTGTCCGATTACCTCTGATCCCCGCACCATATAAATGGTCCCATTTTTATTGTCGTCATAAGGCGGGTTAATCGTATCAATGCCGTTAGCACGAAGCATCTCTCTATTGCCAACCATAAATGTTTCACCAGAGATAATCCCTTTAAAACCGGAGTGGTGGCTTGCATCCGTTGATGTGACCTCTAGGGAGTTATCAATAAGAACCCCTTGTTTCTCTATATAGTCCTTAATCGTTTTTCCTACAGGGTGAGGCGCCCGACTTTCTAATAAAGCAATAAATTTCAGTAAAGGTTTGTTTTTTTCTTCGATAAACAGGTTGCTAACTGAAACCTCGCCTTGTGTAAGCGTGCCATTTAAATCAAAAACGACGGTATCAATATCAGAGGCACTCTGTAACGTCTTACCATCTTTATAATGAACACCTTTCTCGGAGGCTTTCTTCATACCAATTCTGACAGCCATAGGTGTAATCATACTCAATGCACAAGGGCATGCACTGACAAGAACAGAAATGACGCACTGAATAGCGAGTACAGGTGAAAATAACGAACCGACAACGACTCCTGATATTAATGCAACAGTCAGCAGGCCAGGAACAAAGTATTTAAGGATTTGATTTGCTAATAGCTCAACAGGCGCTTTTTCATCATTTGCTTTATTTATTTTTTTTGCAATTAAGGACAGATAGGAATTTTGATAGGTTTTGGTAACCCGCATTTCCAATGGAGGCATGTGATTAGCCAGGCACATACCCGCTTTTACCACATCACCTGGCTTAAATTGCTTTAGATGCGGTGAGCCATCAATTCTTGTGGTATACAACAATGCTGATTGCATTAATACGCCATCAACGGGAATAACTTCTCCTTTATTCAGGATAATAATATCATTAGGGACAAGCTGTTTAACCGAGATTTTACGCTCTCCATCCGCTTTTAATAAGGCGGTTTCAGAGACGCAATCACGTATATCCAGTTTTTCATGAAGTTTGTCCAATAAGCTATGTTCAATCGCCTCACCCAAGTGCCAAAATCCTAAAATAAGCGGGGCTGACTCTAGCATCATAGGTAAGCCTGGCACGAAGAAACTGACGGTAGAGACGGCAATAATAGTTAAGGTACTTATAGTATATAACGAACTCATCTCCCATTTTCTTTGCAGCAAAGCATGCCAGGCAGACTGGTATACTCGATGTCCCAGATATAAGGTGACCAACGTAGAGGACCCGGTGATTAAGTAATAAGCGAGCATAGGAATGTTGATGCCTGCAACAAACAGTGTCAGCAAACCTATACCGTATACCAACCCTACAGCGGCTTTGAGCCAGTGGCGATCATGGTGGCCATGATGGTCATGCTCGCCATGGTGTTTATGATGGTCATGCTGGCCATGGTGTTTATGATGGTCATGCTGGCCATGGTGTTTATGGTGGTCATGCTGGCCATGGTGTTTATGATGGTCATGCTGGCCATGGTGTTTATGGTGGTCATGCTCGCCATGGTGTTTATGGTGGTCATGCTCGCCATGGTGTTTATGATGGTCATGCTCGCCATGGTGTTTATGATGGTCATGCTCGCCATGGTGTTTATGGTGGTCATGCTGGCCATGGTGTTTATGGTGGTCATGCTCGCCATGGTGTTTATGATGGTCATGCTCGCCATGGTGTTTATGATGGTCATGCTCGCCATGATCATCATGTGAGCAACCCAGTTCATGCGCGCAACGAACTTTTAACCGTTCTTCGTCCTCAAGTACTTCATGTTCTATTTTCTCTTCGAGCGATATGTGATTATTTTGTAAAAAAAGCAACCACTTGTCCTGGTGGTGTGTGATTTCTTCTTCTGATTCACATAAAATGCTAATGCTCGGCTCGTCGCTCATTAAATCAAAGGACGCACGGATAAACCCAAGCTCTTTTTGAGAGGTTAATAGGGATTGATTGAGCTCTTCTGTATCATAGGCTCCTGATTCAGAAAGATAAAAGCGAAAATACCTAAAAGACATACAACACCTTTTATTAATGAGGTTACAGACGTTTAATTAAACTAATGATTGAAAATTAATTTTTTAAAAGTGGTAAAAATCATTGCTGCGATAACCATTGATAAGGCCAGGTGTATCAGCTACAGTCATCCGGTTATCAATATTAGCGTTAAACATTCATGCCACTCCAACCCAATTAAAGTGGTATAATATAACACTTTATTGAAGTGTTACAATATAACAGATGATAAAATTCACGCGAACATTCGTAATATGTGATTTATGGTAAAATCATGGTGTCGTTATTAGGAGATAATAGAGAGAATGAGTGAGGGCTTTCTAAACGAGGCATATGAGTACTGTGTTAAAAACGGTTACCGATTTACTGAGCCAAGAGAACGTGTCCTGAAAATACTTCTCTATGAATCGAAGCCTATGGGGGCTTATGAAATTTTAGAAAAATTATCTAATGAAATGGGTAAACAAAATCCGCCAACGGTCTATCGAGCTATACAATTTTGGCATCAAGAAGGGTTTATTCATTGTATTGACAGCCTCAAAGCCTATGTCGCATGCTCACATGGAAAACATATTGGACAGAGCAAGTTTCTTATTTGTACGCAATGTGATTTTGTTAAGGAGTTAGACGGTGTTGTTGATTTTACTCCTATAACCAAATTGGCTACAGCGATTGATTTTGAAATCATGAATTGTACAGTAGAAATTAAGGGGCTATGTGCTGACTGTAAACATTAATTTTCCTGTACGAGAATCGCGGCCACTTCCTGAGAATGAAAATACCAAAGCCTCTACTCCGATTGATAAGGATGAAAGTCCTTTATTGGGACAAACCGCTATGGCTTCTCCGAAAAGCCGTGTTTCACGGTAACTGAAAAAATACTTTGCGTACTGACGTAAGCTATTGCTGTCTTACGTCCCTGATGGTCTTGATTGTTGAATGCGAGATTCAACAATCTGACGCCATCGGTACCTTTATAACCTAAGCGACGTAAGAAATCGTCGTCACCGTTAACTTACTTTCCTCGCCATTTACCCGCAACGTCACCCTATCTCCAACTCGTGCTTTCAATAATGTTTTCGCCAGGGGTGAAATCCAGCTTATTTTTCCTGCACTAATATCAGCTTCATCGACACCGACAATTTTGACCGTATGGGATTCACCCTTTTCATTGCTATATTGAACCGTAGCGCCAAAAAATACTTGAGTAAGGCCCACTTGCAGTTTGGGATCGACTATCTGGGCGCTTTCCAGGCGTTTCGTCAAATAGCGGATGCGTCTGTCAATTTCACGTAATCGTTTTTTGCCATAAATATAATCGCCATTTTCAGAGCGATCCCCATTGCCCGCAGCCCAACTGACTACTTTCACAATTTCCGGCCTTTCATTACTGACTAAATGGCGTAATTCAGATTGCAACATTGAAAAACCAACAGGGGTCATATAATTTTTTATACTTGGTAACACGGTATCTGGTCGCTCCGGTTCACTATACTCGTCATCTTCTCTAGTAAAAGCCTTCGTCATCATTTACTCCCCAATTGTGTTATACACGGGATAAAAAACTTCATCCACCGTAGCCTGGTTGCTTGCAACCAGGATTTCAACCCAATCCCCCATACCTCATTCACCAGAATCACACCTCGTGAACTCTCTACTTCAATTTTCGGTAACAACCCCGGTTGCAAGCAACCAGGCTACCTTGTTTATCAAGAACAAAACCCAGCCAACGTACCCTGGTTGCTTGCAACCAGGATTTCAACCTAATTCCCCATACCTCACTCACCAAAGTCACACCTCGTGAACTCTCTACTCCAATTTTTTGGTAACAATCCTTCCCTGACATACCTATGGAAACTTGAATGAGGCCAATCGATTACTTCTTTTACCAATCCGTGTTTCACCGGATTAAAATGAATGTAATTCACATGAGCATAAAAATCTGATTCATCTCGTATCCGATGTTCCCAGAATCGTCGCTGCCATAAATTGTACTCATCTCGCTGGTTTTTTAATACCGGCTCTCCGATGGATACTATTTCTTGTAAAAAATAAGTTTTTATTTGGCGTAGTCGGGTGGAATAATCTGCTTCTCCACCAGGTAGCTCCATAATCATATGTAAATGCTCTGGCAAGACGACAATCGCCTTTATCATAAAGGGATTATTCTCTCTCGCTCGTCGAAATGAGCATCCTAGAGATGTTATATAACTCGTGAGCCAATTTGATTTTCTATCTCTTAAGGCTAATGTAAAAAAATAGGTGCCACCCGGCGTTTTATCTCGCCTGTAATTGACCATGAGGTTACTCTTCCCTGTGAACTTGCAACCAATAAATTAGCATTTTTATATTGAGGGAAACAATCTAATCGCGGTTTTTTGATAGATCCTGGTTGCAAGCAACCAGGCTACAGTTGCTTTCGTAACACGTGGGGGACATTATTTAAGAAACCGGGACATCCTGGTTGCAAGCAACCAGGCTACGGTTGCTTTCGTAACACGTGGGGGACATTATTTAAGAAACCGGGACATCCTGGTTGCAAGCAACCAGGCTACGGTTGCTTTCGTAACACGTGGGGGACATTATTTAAGAAGCCGGGACATCCTGGTTGCAAGCAACCAGGCTACGGTTGCTTTCGTAACACGTGGGGGGCATTGTTTAAGAATCCGGGGCATCCTCGTTGCAAGCAACCAGGCTACGGTTGCTTTCGCGACACGTGGGGGGCCTTGTTTAAGAACTATAATAGGGTTATGTGGGTTATTTATTGTTCTAAAAATGAAAAGAAAACTTGAATCCGGGACCGATCCCAGACTTTTCAAACGACAAAAAAGCGTTGAAGATTTATCTAAAGAACTGATTTATGCTGCCTCATTATACCAAGGAAAATTACAACATATTTCAAGTAATGGCTATTATGTATCCCAAGCCTTTTTATCATCTTATGCCAATGATTTTATTATTAATTTTTGTGATAGCATCGGTGATGTGCCACCTCAGATTAAATCAGCAGTAGCAGAAAAATTTGAATTAGTAAGAAAATCGCCCCCCAATACGAATCTTGTTGAAAGACATTCAAGCAAGGAAAATCCACATTTATGTTGCTGGGAGTTTTGTTTGTTAGTACTGAACGATATTAATAGGATATCTAAAGAACAAATTGATGATCTTTGTTATATCGTTTACACAATTAACGAACAAAACCAGGAACAAAATGAGGAGGATAGTAATCAGTTGTTAACCTTGGCTGACGCACTTTTTAACCCGGATGGATCTTATAAATGTTATTCTCCTGATCATTTACCATCCCCTGGTGACTTACTGATTTTTAGAAAAGTCGAACCAGTACTTCTTGCTGATTCCACAGAAGATAACCCTCGTTATTATAGTTGCCTTGCAACAGATACCCGTGAACAAATAGGGAATGAATCTCGTCCTTATCACTGTTCTATTGCCACCGATAACCAGGGCAATCACATAGGACTGGATTCTGATGAGGAGTATGTCAAGAAAAAAAATTTTACAACGCTAGGCTCTCTTATGAAGGATGCTTTCTATGAAGACAGCGAGTATTCGTTTGCAGATGACGGGATGTTTTTACCGGACAAAATTTATTATGTCCCCCTTGAAGAAGCGCTACAAAACATAGCGAATTTTATTGCAAAACATCAACATATCCTTGCTCTGAGAGATCCTGCGCTCAAAAAATCGGAAGGGGAAATACTGGAAGCACTGATTAAGAACGAGACCCAATACGATAAGCTAGCGCAAGAATTGCTAAATATTCCCAAACCTTAACCAGCCAACGTGGCCTGGTTGCTTGCAACCGGGATTTCAACCTAACTCTCTACACCTCATTCGCCACAACCACACCCCGTGACCTGAATACAAGATTCAAGCCCTGACTCCATTATGCACTGTTGCCGATATGTTCCTGACCCGTTATATTGGTTGTTACAAGAGCCACCTCATTAAGACGGGACTCTTGTTTGTTAACAGCGAATTAGTCACAAAATCAAGGACGAACGATAATGACTACAGTACAAATATCAATGCATCGATTAAAAACAGCCTTACGCTCTTTCATGGCCATTTACCGTTTACCTCAAGATCAAATCGATGCTTTTTTGCGTTCCTATGAGAGCTTTAACAAAGAGGCGTCAGATGAGAATGAAGAGCAAAGTATTGCTAACTATTATGCTGTTCTCAATCATCTTTGTGCGCTTGGTGAAGTAGAAAAAATGTATATTCCTCCCGTGATGGATCTCACTAAAGGTATCGTTGGCAATCAGATCTTATTCGAAGAAAAAATGAGCAATGATTTAAACATTAGGGAAGGTGATAAGGTTCTAGATATGGGCTGTGGCAGAGGACGGGTAGCTGCTCATTTAGCCACTATCACTAAAGCGAGTGTCACTGGATTTAATATTGATAATGTTCAGTTAGCAAGTGCTAACGAATTTGTCCATTTAAATCGGTTAACTGATCGATGCCAATTTATAAAAGCAAATTTGAATGATCCTTTTCCTTTTGAAAATGCTTCTTTCGATTCTTTATATCAAATCCAGGTTTTAACGTATGCTAAAAATAAGGAAAAACTCTTTGCTGAAATGTATCGCGTTCTTAAACCCGGAGGAAAAATATCCTTTCTGGATTGGGTACAACTGGATAACTACGATACGACTAATAAACACCATCGTGATTTGCTAAAACGCATTAAACCCTTAATCGGTGCAATTGATACGCCTACCCCGGATGAAATTAAAAATACACTCGAGAAAGTTGGTTTTAAGGTACTGTTAAATAAGGATATCAGTGTTGGAGGGCATCAAGCGCCCCTGATAGAAAAAGCGGATAAATATTATGAACACATGGAAAAATTAGTGTACTTCATGGTTAAATTACGCCTGTTGCCCAAACATTTTAAAGTATTGTTTGACCGATTTGTTCAGGATGGTGAGTCATTTATTGAGGCAGATCATTTAGGTCTGTTTACCACCAGTTGCCAAACCATAGCAGAGAAACCTGGTGTGAACCTTCATTGACATCCTCCCAAGACCGTTAGCAAACGTAGCCTTGATTTAGCGTAATCAAGGTGTTTGCGGGATCGTTCAGGTCGAGGCTTGAATTTTGAGTAGTGAATACAAAATTCAAGCCCTGCCCCCCGAGCACGTTTTCAACCGGTTATTGCTTTCACTTCTGAAACATTATAGAGTCCGGCAGCAAAAATTGTATAAGAAATGCCACGCGTATTGACCATCGTGTTTAGGTAAGCGCTGAGCTTTAGAGCTTGCCAATTTGAGATTTAATTTGTTAGTCATTCAGGTTACTACCTATGAGTCGGTTTTTTAGGGCACTTAATCCTTTTTCTAAATCATCCGGTATTTCCCACCGTACTAAACCTATGCTGAGTATATTAGCCTCCGATGAAATAACCGATTTATTACCTCACGAAATTATTCAATTACAATGGGAAGACAATTTATCCTGGGAAAGAACCCTTGACGCAACGTATTTATGTTTAGTGGGTGAACATTATGAGTACCCGACTGTAGCAGCTCAAAAAACTATATTTGAACAAGTAATGACGGCCTTTTTCCGACCCTATCTCATCCCGGTTATGATTGGCTCCGAGCTCCATGCATTACATAAGCATAACCGTCAAACAGGCATTAAAGGAGTTCTAGACTATTTGGTTTTCCCTTTATTAGCGCGTAAATTAATTTCTGATACCTATTTAGAACATAGAAAAAGTACGCCTATTATTAATTCTATAGCCTGGGGGATTGCTATTCCACTTGAAGTGATTAGACACTCGTTAGGATTAGCACTCACAATTGCTCTTGTTCCCGTAGTCGCATTAGTTCATCTTTTAAGAAATTTAATTAATGCCTTGTCAGGGCTAGAGATAGGCACTGACGTTGATAAGAAGGAGCGAGTCATCACTATCCTGTGATCATGAAACTATAGATCAGGGCTTAATTGATTGTTGAATACCTGTTTCAGCCTTGGTCCTACTCGCCCCTGTACCATGAACTGGTAGTATCGGAGCAAGAATTATGCTGTAATCGTTACTATCTATTTAAACTAAAGTGCAAAGAACATTAGGTTGGTGATTTTAATGGTGATTCAGCCAAGATTGTTTTGGTTTCACCTCTATTGATGAACCTGCCAATACACTGAATTGGCCTTAACACCAGAGACCTCACAGCCGCATAAAACTATTGTAATGACAATCAAGCATCCTTTTAATTTCAATGATAAAAGTGGATTAAATTGGAAACAAAAATAACCTCAAGCCGGCATCCATTGATCACTAAAGAAGTACTCATATCCAGTCTGGGCAATACCATTGAGTGGTTTGATTTTGGGCTTTTTATTTTCATGGCGCCCATGATCGGTGCTAAATTTTTTCCGCAAGCATCGGCTGGCAGTGGAACCATTGACGTTTTAATCTTATTTGCGGTTGGTTTTCTTTGCCGACCATTCGGCGGTATTTTTTTTGGTTATTTTGGAGATACGCGCGGCCGTACCAAAACATTAAGAATTTCTATATTGATTATCACCATATCAACCCTTTTGGTGGGTGTTATTCCGTCTTATGAGACGATAGGGGTCACTGCCCCAATCCTGTTCATCCTCCTGCGTTTAATACAAGGTATATCGATTGGCGGCGAATACAGTGGAATCATGATCTACCTTGCTGAATCAGCCCCACAAAACAAACGTGGCCTTATCACGAGTTTTGCAGCAATAGGTGCGAATTTGGGTTTTTTATTTGCCACAATCACATTGATGCTCATTCATTTATTGTTTACTGAAGAAGCTATTACCCATTGGGCATGGCGCCTACCCTTTATTCTTATAGGATTACCCGGCTCATTAATCATTTATTATCGGTTTAAATTAGCTGAAACGCCTGTTTACTCGCAATTACAAAAAAGAAATCGCATTGAGTCCTACCCATTTAGTGCGGCTATTAAGTTCGCCCCCTACCAATTACTAAAGATTTTTGGACTGACTTGCATGGGCTCCTCCTTTTACTATGCATTCTTTGGTTATATGCCAACTTATTTAGAACACTATATTGGCTTTTCATTCGCCAACGCCTTCATAATGAATAGCCTGATGTTAGTTATCATGCTATTTACAGTTCCTTTGGCAGGCCTGTGTGGTGATTATTTTACCCGAAGAAAAACACTGATAATCACGTCTACAGCCGTTATAGTATTCCTTTTACCCTGCTTTTATTTCCTGCAGTCCAAATCGATATTACTGGCGCTGTTAGCGCTGGCTATAGCAACTGTTTTAAGCTCACTAGAGCAAGGAAATACGCTAACTGCTATTGTTGAAAATTGTCCTGAGAACGTTCGTTATAGCGGGATAGCATTCTCTTATAATTTGGGAAATGCCTTATTCGGTGGCAGTGCGCCATTGATTATTACGCTACTGACAGAAAGAGCAGGCCTTATAACACCGGCTTATTATCTAATTTTTATGGCAGGGATCACTTTGCTTACCTCAACAACCTTACTAAGGAATAACCAGTCTTTAGGGCCTCTCCGCAAGCATCACGCTTTAGAATGTCAATGAATCAGATAAGTCCTGGTTGCAAGCAACCAGGCTACGCTGGCTGGTAAATCCTAGCGCCTCCCAATCCATTGTATTAACTGTAGAAAATAAACAATAATAATTGAAGGATTGAAATCAACAAACCTTGATTACGCTACGCTCCCTCAAGGCTGGCTTTTTAATACATAAGACAAGGAAAGTATAATGACTATTTCTAAATTGATAATGGCTAGCGTTTTGATAATTGCCTCAGCCACTGCTGCATCCGCAACAGATATGAGTAAAAATTGGGCATGCAGTACTAATGCAAGTGCAGCGACCACGGAAGCAGAAAAGTCTGCTGAGGTTAAATCGGATAATGCTGCTTCTTCAGCGCTTGGTGCGTTTTCTGCTGCAGCTCAAAATTGTCGAGATTGCACCAAAATTACCTGTGAAGTCGCTGAATAATGCTTAATGCATACTGTATCGAGTAATGTAAAATGAGTCTAATCGCGATGTATTGATAAATCCTGGTTGCAAGCAACCAGGCTACGCTTGCTGAAATCCATAATAGGTTGGATTGAAGAATATTAATTGACGGATTGAGATCAATCAACCTTGATTACGCTACGCTCCATCATATGCATATTATGGGGTCAGGTCTTGAGTTTTGAACCGTTGAATACAAGATTCAAGCCCTGACCCCATTTATGCAATTGTTGCTTAGCCCTGAAGTGATTTGTTGGTTTCCGGACTGCCTATCCTTACTTCCTCAATAATTCTCATTTTGAAAAAACCTGCGTATTGCATAACCATTTTGAGAAGATCGTGATTAGCCCCATCTTTGAAAAAAAAATGGGCGGGGCTAGGCTTGGATTTATCCGCTTGGTTATCGCCGACTACAGCTAGAAATTGCAATGATGGATCAAGCGCTGCGCTTTGCAATAGAGCATGAATTTCTTTCAATCGGGCAAGGTTTTCCTGATGAGTCCTGGCTACCTCATCGGGCGATAGGGTTCCAATGAAAAATTCAGGATTATACTTCTCGCTGTATTCTTCGAGAGCTTTCAAAAATAACGGTACGTTTTCAAGATGATTAGAAATGGTTTGAGCGATCAATCGAATTAAATCAAGTACCGGATCAAGATTACCATCGTATAGTGCTTCAATTGAATGCTCAATTTTTTCAAAGGAAATTACATCTCTTATTCGAGTAAAATCTTTAGCTTGCCATTGGTTTGCAGGTTCAGGCATGGTGACTTGATAAATCGCTTCCATAAGTAAAGCAACAATATCATTTTTATTTTTAGTGCTTTGCTCTTCTTGAGTTGGCAAAGTTGGAATGCCTAATTCAGTTTTTAAGAGGGCAGAAATTTCTTTTAATCGTGCCAGGCCTTTTTGATGAGATTCAATAAGATCAGCAGGTTTATGAGTATGATCGTGAACTGGTGTATGGCGCGTCGCATCATAAAACTGATATTGATATAACTGTTCATAAAAGGAATAGTCATTTTCTTCGAAGCGCATAACACCTTCATCAATTTTTTTAATAAGCTTAAGGATGGGCCCGATATCGCCACCGTCTAATGCGGCCATGGCTTTTTTAACCATCTTAGCGCCGCCGTATCCGAACAGAGTAGAATCATTCCAGTCATGTGCATAAGTAGAGTAGGATTTAAATTTTATTTTTACCAGCGCTTCGTTGGCTAAATGAGCAATTATTTCTCTCTTCATAATGTCGCCTTTAGAACTTTAAGAGCGCTTATTGTACTTAAATTTTATTAATTATACATTAACAGTTGTGCAGGAGAAGACGCAGATTACCTAAAGCAAAATGGGAAAAAGTATGGGTCGGCTTGGAAGCTAGCGTAGCATCCGCAACAGATATGAGTAAAAATTGGGCATGCAGTACTAATGCAAGTGCAGCAACCACGGAAGCAGAAAAGTCTGCTGAGGTTAAATCGGACAATGCTGCTTCTTCAGCGCTTGGTGCGTTTTCTGCTGCAGCTCAAAATTGTCGCGATTGCACCAAAATTACCTGTGAAGTCGCCGAATAATGCTTCATGCATACTGTATCGAGTTATGTAAATTGCGTCTAATCGCGATGTATTGATAATACCCTGGTTGCAAGCAAACAGGCTTGTATCTTTAAAAAGTAGGCAGAAATGCTTAATCTCAAAGGCACTTGGGATGGGAGAAGAGAGCTTGTATCCAGGCAAGGCAAAAAGCCTGGCGCGTAGATTAGCTAGCGTAGCCTGGTTGCTTGCAACCAGGGTTTTACAGGAAGCACCTCTAAGCAGCAAATTTTCCCATTTGCCCAAGTTAATATGAGAGCGGCCTTAGGGAATAAGAAAAAAAGAAAGCCCCTTTCTCTATCTGTGGTGACTCATATGAGTAAATCTGGTGAATAAAAATAGTAGATTTAATAGAAATCCTGGTTGCAAGGAACCAGGCTACACTTGCTGCGTAACAAGCATTGGAAACACTGGCAACCCAATTCTTCGACTGCATCCTGCTTGATTTGGATTTACCGGATAGGCCGGGGGAGGAAATTTTGCCGTTGATTCGGGCTAATCCTCTCTATGAAAGGACACCCATTATTGTGATTTCAGCGCATGTGGATGAGCCTTTGGGGAAACACTGTTTGGCGATGGGGGCGAATCATGTTTATGTGAAACCCTTGTTGCCGACCATGTTGCGGCGCATGGTGGAGAGTACGTTGATTTAAAGGACTATTGCGGATTGCCACCTGAGGTAGGTTGGGTCGCGACCCAACCTACTTCGACTGCATCCTGCTTGATATGGGGTTACCGAATAGACCGGGGGAGGAAATTTCGCCGTAATTAGACAAATTGCCCTCAATCTTCTAAAGCAGGGAAAATCGAAATAAATTTAGCTTAAAAAGAAAAAGATGCATGGCAACCTTGGGAGCCCAATATCTTGAAAAAATAGTAGAAATTGTATGAGAGTTTTCAATATGCGGTTGCCCTGGGCGTCAGAAAGTGTTTTTTAATAACTAATAATTCCTTAAGAATCGTCGTATATTATGACCGTGATTTTTAATTTGCATGAAGACTGTAAAGTTCGATGAGTTAATAGAGGTTAATTATGAGTAAAGGCCGTACCCAAAAAAATCTGAATGAACGTACCCACTTAATTCAAAGTCAACTAACATCACGTCATAAAAAATTATCGCAACCTATTAAAGCAGCTAAAGAAGGCAGCCTGGACCTCGAAAGTTTAAAGCAATTAAAAATAGAATTAGAAAAACCAGTTAGATTATCAGAAACTTTGTCTATTCAAATAGAAGATTGCTATCCTTCTACAGGTAAATACAAAAGTGCACTACCCAAAGGCTACCAATCAGATATTACTGCCGTCAATAAAGCAATTACTCGAGCTCAAAAATCCATCGAAGAACAGCAACGTAATCTAGAGGGGATGAAAGCAGACATCCTAGCAGGAAAGAGAGAAATTGCTCACACTTTTAATGTCAAAGCTAAAGATGGTATCCAAAAAATAAAAGACATCTGCCAAGCAAATAACATAAAAGAAGTTGGAAAACAGATCGCCGATTTTTTTCATGAAGAACATCGAAATTTGGATTTAGAAGCCATTGGTGATTATTTAAGTGGTCCAGATGCCGAGAATAAAGAAGCATTAGAGGCATTTACAGCTCGGATCAATTTAGCGGGTCAAAAATTTCTACCCGCTTTAAGAAGTTATTTAAAAACCTTCCTATTACCTAAAGAATCGCAAAAGATCGAACGGCTTTTAGAAAGTTTTAGCGAAGCTTATTGTAGGCAAAATCCTCAAGGGAATCTTGCTGATAAAACAGCTGGCTATGTGTTAGCAATGCAAGCCATGTTTATGGCTACTACTTTTCATAACCCCAATGCAGCCCAATTTAAAATGGACTTTAAAAAAGTTAAAGATATCTTAAAGGGCGCTAATAGTGGCGCAGATTATGACGAGAATTTTTTAGAAGACATCTATAATGATATTAAAGCAAATCCTTTTGAATTGAATTTCGTTAAAGCGAGCCCTGGATATGAGTTCAATTCTCCTACTCTCGGCCATGATTCTACTTTTAATCAATTAGATTTATTGTTGCAATCACCTACAAAAGCTCAAGTTATTTTTCCTGGAATAGGTGAGCACGTCAAAGCAACTGCCGATCAACCAAAATCTTGGTTAAGTACTTTGACTGGATATAAAGGGACAATCACTCTAACTAATGAAAATACGCAAGAGATATTAGCTACTCTCCAGGTTTATAGTCCGAGTGTCATTTCCAAATGGATATTTGGAGACACCCATAGGGTAATCATACAACCTGTTTCCCAAAATGGACTAGTCGCTCAAGCGAATATCGATTTAGCAGCCAAAATAGCAGCTAGATTTGAGTTACCAGTCACTCACGTTAAAGCAACCTACCACTATCTAGAAGAGGATTTACAAGCTGCTTATGGGAAAGAGAAAGCACTTATTCCTCCAAAAAATTCATCCCAAAACCGCCATAGCTGGTGGTCATTCACAGCGGAAAAATCAGAAGCTCAACAACCTGAGAAAAACATGTCTCTAGGAAACAACTCCTAGTTAGACCTGGCAACAGTAACCTGATTCTTGGGGGGGAACCCCCATTCCGGCATCGTACTGTTAGGGGTGTTTTGAAATCCCGGGTTACAGCCTTTGGCTTAACCCAGGCTACGCGGAAAGACAAGAGTTCCCACGGTATTTTATGCAACTAAATTTAGTTGCAACATTCTTCAAACTACCAAAGACGCTCATTCTTTTTCAAAAAAAGAAAAGCATAAAAGAGCACGGGAACGTCGTCATAGCGAGCGCTAAAGGTTGGGCGAGGTACCCTACTTACTGAGAGATGGTGCCCACTAACGAGGGGAACCCGACATAAAAGAGGCGCTGCACTTAAAGCTGCAGGTTCCTACTGTGGCAAGGAGTCCAGCTTCGCAGATTTTTTATGGTTTTTTTGTTTTTTAAACATAAAGGAAATTTGTCCCCCACGCTCAAGAATAGCCTCATAAATAGGTTCTATGGTGTTGATGCCGTGTTGAAGCCTCAATGCCTGTAAAATATCATTTGAAGTAATGCGGCAGCACTGGAGGCTTTTTCTCACGTATCTTCCATTTTTAATGATAATCACTTTCTCCCCTTTGATGTACTTTCCAATCCCATGACTTTTATACGTCAAGTAAGCCAGGAAACGATAAACCAAAACAATCAGCATACAGACAATCATCGAAGGTAAGAGGGGAATATTATTCACAATGGCCTCACCGAGTATGGCACCAAGGATGATGTAAATAATAAAATCCAATGGGGAGTGATTCCCATAAAGGCGTGACAGGTTCACCCTGAATAAGATAATCGCATACAAGGTAATGATGAGGCCGCGTATATATAAACCGTAGTCCCCTATTTCGCCGAGCCCAAAGAACTTTTCCATGTTAGAGATCCTTCCTTTATCGTTAATTCTAGCATAGCAACGCACAGCGCCTGTTTGACGGCCGTCTGTTCAACTGCACATTGGGTGATGCTTGGGCGAATCAGATGGGTATGAGGTGAATAGCTCCGATCTTGTGCGTATCGGCAGCAATTGGTTATTGATTGGGCGGTAAGACCTCTTCCCCGCTTTCGCGGAGAAGAGCAAAGGAATGAGAAGGCTTAGTCTAACTCAACATCGGTTTCCGTGTCGGTTTGTGCCAGGAATTTATCTTCGTGATCGATGATGAAACCAGCAAAAATACGGACTAAACGATCATCCAGTTTTTCCGGATAATGTACGCTGACAGTCCAGGTCTTATCGCCCAAATTGCGATTGATTTCAGCAAGTGGATGAGGGTTGTCAGGGGTTTCCAGGATAGCAAAACGGTGGAAATCGGGCGTTGCATAGGCCGCTGCAATCTCTTTGTAATTTCCTTCTTCATCGTATTCATAGATAGTGAATTTTGCGGCTTCAAGCGTTGCAAACTTTCCGCTGATTAAACCAATTTTTACACCGCGGGTATCATAAACATCGATGTCTTTTGCCCAGTGATACAAGATGCCAGGTGACAGCACGCGCGTGATACCAGTCGCTTGCCAGCCATCTTTATTCGATAAGTCATAGTTGTCACGAATACGGAAGGCACTCTTCTTTACTGTTCCGGGGTAGGTATCTTGTTGTGTGGATTTAATCTGGTATTGCTCAGAATATCTATAAACATGTTTTGAAATGGTAAAGGTATAAGGATGATCCTCATGAACGCTTGCCAAGGCTACAGACGACAATATTGCAAATAGAACAAACAGGCACGATCTAAATGATTTTCGCATTTTCTACTACCTTATATTGATTAATAATATTGCAGCAAGCATGAGTCAGGATTCAGTAAATAATCCAAATAATTTACAGAGTTACCTAACTTCAGGCAGCAGTATCATAATGCAAATTGCCAAAAAAGTACTAAGGAAATTTGTAACGGTAGGTATCAGTAAAATTGGTTTCTAGGCTTCCACAGCAACGGCATGCCCTGCACCTGGTTCAGGCTTGGTAATCCACACGATGGGAATGAGAGCCAGGAAGATGAGCGATGAAACCCAGAAAATATCATTTAATCCCAGCGTATCGGATTGTACATCGACGATTCGATTAAACAGTGCATAACTTTGTTGTTGGTCGATACCTAAAACATTCTGGCTCAGATTGATAAAGTCATTAAAGGTTGTTGTGTAGGGTGTTGATTGTTCGGTTAATTGCGAATGATGCACGATCGCGCGATTATTCCAGGTTGTGCTCGCAATGGAGGTGCCAATGGCACCGCAGAATACGCGTGCAAAATTGGATAGGCCTGCAGCCGCCGCGATCTTCTCGGTAGGTAATCCGGCAAGAATAATCAGTGATAGCGGGATAAAGAACATCGCGACAGGAATCCCTTGTAATAAGGTAGGGATCACCAGGGTCCAGGTATCGACATCACTGGTATAAAGCGAGCGTAGATAGAAGACAAGTGCAAAAAGAAGAAAGGCAATGGTTGTGATCACCCGGGCATCGCACCGGGGTAAAATTCTTCCGACAATCGGTGAGCAAATCACCGCAAAAACACCGAGGGGCGCCATCACTAATCCGGCATTGAGCGAGGGATAGGCCAGATCTTGTTGCAGCCATTGCGGTAATAAAACCAGGTTACCAAAAAACACGCCATAACCCACCGCAATAGCGATTGTACCGCCAGTAAAATTGCGGCCGGCAAAGAGGGTAAGATCGATCACCGGATTTTTCTGGGTTAATTCCCAGACGAGAAAATAGCAAAAGCCTACCCCTGCAATAATAGCGAGGATAACGATTTCCGGTGAGTTAAACCAATCGAGATTTTTGCCCTTATCGAGCATGATTTGCAGGGCAGCAACCCAGATGATCAGGAGTGTCAGGCCGATTGTATCAATCGGAAAAATTTTTCTGGCCGTCTCACGATCATGATAAATCCACCAACAGACGACAGCAGCAAACAAGCCGACTGGGATATTGATATAAAAAATCCAGGACCAATCATAGCTCGCCGTTATCCAGCCTCCCAGGGTTGGGCCGGCAATCGGGCCGACGGTCGCAGTCATTCCCCAGAGCGCTAAAGCAATGGAGCTTTTTTCCCTGGGGTAAGAGCCCAGCAAAATAGCTTGCGATAAGGGAATCAAGGGACCTGCAACAAAGCCTTGCAATATTCGGGCAAAAAGTAAAAAAGGTAAATTGGTTGCCAAACCGCAAAGCCAGGAGGTCAGCACAAAGAGTATAATAGCCCCTGTAAACAAACGAACCTGACCAAAACGCAAGGTTAACCATCCCGTTAAAGGGATCGCGATCGCATTAGCCGCTGCAAATACAGTGATAACCCAGGTTCCTTCATCGAGAGAGACACCCAGATTCCCAGCAATGGTGGGAATAGCGACATTGGCGATTGATGAATCAAGGACAATCATAAAGGTAGCAAGGGCAACAGCAATCGTGGCAATGACAAGCTTTGCCCCTTCTAAAGGAGGGAGAGCCGCGTGTTGCGTTTGTTCGCTAGTCATTGGGAAGTTCCCTTTGCCGAACTGGGGGCAGGCTCTTGCTCCTTGGGTGCGAGATTGATGGTTTTGGCTACATTTTCCTGAATGACTTTCAGGGTCTCGATATCGGCTTGCTTCCCTAAATCATCATAAATCGTTGTGGTATACCCAGGTACTTCGGAGGCTTCACTGATGTATTTTCCGCTTTGATCACGAATATTGACGGTGACTAACATGGATAAGCCAATACGCAAGGGATGCGCTTTCAGCTCTTGCGGATCAATCATAATACGAACGGGCAATCGTTGGACGACCTTAATCCAGTTTCCTGTCGCATTTTGAGCGGGCAAGAGCGCGAAGGCACTTCCTGTTCCGGCGGAAAAACCCACAATCCTGCCATGGTATTTGACGGAAGAACCATAGAGCTCTGCGATCAGGGTGGCTCGCTGACCAATACGCATATCCCTGACCTGTTTTTCTTTAAAATTGGCATCAACCCAGACTTGCTCCAAGGGAACAACGGCCATTAATCGGGTGCCTGGGGCGATACGTTGTCCAACCTGCGCCACGCGTCGGGAAATTTCACCAGCGGCGGGTGACCGTATTTCACTGCGCTTATAGGCAATATAAGCTTCCCGGAATCTTGCTGCTGCCAATAAAACACTGGGATGCTGTTGCAGGTTTGTATTTTCGGTTAATGCCCGGTTTGCTAAAAGCGCCGAACGGGCTTGCGTGAGCGAGGCATCCGCGCTTGTCAGGTTGTCTTTCGCATGCGTTAATTCCTCATTCGACACGGCGCCATAGCCTATCGCTGCTTTACGGCGTCCTAAATCTTGATGGGCCTTAGCCAGCGTTGCTTCCTTGTCTTTAATACTGGCAGTTAATCCCTCGTTATTAATAAATAATTGCTGGGTATTGCGTATGGTGGATGCCAGATTGGCTTCGGCCTGTTGCAGTGCAATAAAACTGTCAATCGGATCCAGTTGCACTAAAACCTGACCGGTTTTTACAAACTGGGTGTCGTCCGCTTTTACCGCGATAATCGTACCGCCCACCTGTGAGGTGATGGGGATGACATTGCCATTCACGTAAGCATTATCAGTTTCCACATAAAAACGCCCTACCAGCAACCAGTACAAGCCATAAAGGACCGCTATCAGCAAAAAAACGAGGGTCATTGAGGTAAGAATAACTTTCCGCTTCTGATGCATTTGCTGTTCATCATCGAGCTGGGTAATAACCTGTTCTGACATTAACTCTCCTGCTGTACTTTTTTGCATTTAGCAAATTGGGGCTGCAAAGCCCCCGCCAAGTGCCTTAATGAGTGCTATCTGCA
The DNA here is from genome assembly GCF_900452385.1 of Legionella donaldsonii. Taxonomy (NCBI): domain Bacteria; kingdom Pseudomonadati; phylum Pseudomonadota; class Gammaproteobacteria; order Legionellales; family Legionellaceae; genus Legionella; species Legionella donaldsonii. The sequence goes on from NZ_UGOA01000001.1 coordinate 3,296,123, forward strand.
GATTACGGCGACTTGTCACAAGTTGCAAATGTGCTTGTTGTTCGTTCAAATAGCTAAGCTGGGCATCCAGGACCACTAATTGTGAGGCAAGGCCGGTACGGTACTGAACGCGTGCCAAATTATAGGCATGTTCGGCTGCCTGGAGTGCTTCTTTTTGCGGCCTTAATTGTCTGTCAACGGATTGAATGGAGGCGAGCTGCATCGCCACCTCACCCAAGGCGCGATTAAGCGTGCTGTTATACTCAGCGACAGCTTCTTCATAGAGTGCGTATTTGCCGCGAAGTTGAGCCCGCAGGGCACCGGCATCAAAGATAGGTAAACTAAACGCTGCGCCCATAAATCTTACATTGGCAGTGTTCGTTATATCGCTCAGTGCAAACGCCAGGAAGGCTGCGCCGGCGACTAAATTCACATCCGGATAAAATCTCGCCTTTGTGCCTTTTATACCATGACGGCTTGCTTCTACTTTCCAGCGTGCGCCAACAATATCAGGCCGCCGACCCAAAAGGTTTAAGGGCAAATTGTCAGGTAATTGCGGTGTCCTGGTCATTTTTAATCGCGGCTGGGTAATCCCCAATCCCCTATCCGGTCCTCCACCGAGTAAGACACCTAATTGCTGGCGCAAGGTGATGATTTCTCCTTCGGCAGCAATCAGCTGGGTACGTGCTGTCTCTGTGCTGGATCGTGATTGGTAGACTTGCGTTTTGGTATCCAGACCGGTACGTAAACGCACCATAGAAATTTTATTCAACCCCTCGCGTTGAGCAACTGTCCCCTTTAATACGTCACGTAACGCGTAATAGTAGGCCAATTGATTGTAGGTTGACGCTACCGAAGTGGCCAGGGAAAGACTGGCTTCTTGCGCTGCAGCTTCTGCCGCCCTTTCCTGTGAAAGGGCTTCCCTGAGGAAAGCGATATTTTTTCCCCACAGATCCAAATCCTGATTGATATTTAAAAGGAAAGCACGCTGTGTGAAGGTGGCATTATCGATATCGAAAGGAAGGTCGGCTGAGGAAGCAAACCTTACCCGATCAAGGGCGCCACGCGCATTGACTTGCGGATATAAAGCCGCTGCTTTATTAGAGGCCAGCGCTTGGGCTTGCCTGATCCGGGCCCTGGCCACTTCCAAATCGGGATTGCAGGCAATGGCTTCATTAATTAACGTGATCAGTTGCGGGTCGCCAAATTGATTAGCCCAATCAAGTTTAGGCCAATGCCCATGTTGTTTGGGTATACTTTTCCTGGTTTGAAACTGGGTGGGAGGGGCCATTTTTTTATGGCTGTGAATGCCTAGATAATTGACGCAACCCGTCAGGGCGGCCAATAAGAGTATTAGCTCAAAGCATTTTAATAATAATTTGATGTGAGCATTCCCGGAAATCACATTGACCCTATTTATCTGTTGAAAAACGATTTTGGCCCATTCATAACTGCTGAATGCACGTTATTAATCCAAATTCACTATGAGTTAGTTAACTTATCTGGTCAATAGGCGTTTCGCAATAGCAAGGTTAGCTGATCCGGACAAAAAGTACTTGTTTTTGCTTGAAATTTAATCAAAAAAGCGAGCCGATAAAAGTACTGCTACACTAAATAAACACACCTACTGATAAAGGATTATCAATGAGAATAGTCTACTATCTGTTTCTTCTCTTATTTAGCTTTAGTTGTTTGGGACAAACGCGCGAAATTGCCCTGACTATCGATGATTTACCGCTTGTTGCCTCACAAATGAATACACCAGGCAATCAGCAACGCTCCACGGAGCGTTTCAATCGAATTATTCAAGCGCTGACCGAACATAATGTCCCTGCTACAGGCTTTGTGATTGCAGGAGCAATAGGAAAAGGGCAATGGGAATTTCTTGAACAGTTTCGTGCTGCAGGATTTGCGATCGGCAATCATACTTATTCGCATTACAATTTAAATCAAATGAACGCTGAGAAATACATTGCCGATGTAGCACGCGCCGATAAAATTCTTGCTCCCCTGATGACGGAGCCAAAATATTTTCGTTATCCCTATCTGGCAGAAGGCAACAAGAACACGAAGCCCAAGGTTCTTGATTATCTTAATGAACATCATTACACCATTGCGCCGGTCACGATTGATAGCAAGGATTTTGCCTTTAATGAACAGCTTTATCATGTTCCTTATCGCTCGAGAGATGCTTATGTAAAAAAGATGAAGGCGCGTTACCTTGCTTTTATCTGGAAACAAACCCTGAGAGCAGAAAGGTTAGCCAAAGATCCCAATGCAAAACAAATCTTATTAGTGCATGCGAATTTACTGAATAGCTATCTCCTGGGTGATGTTATTCAGATGTATAAAGACAATGGTTATACCTTTATTACCTTAACTGAAGCACTGCAAAATCCTGCGCCAGCCCTCACCATTCCTTCGACTGCAACGACCCCATCGGAGAGTGATATCTTAAAAAAAATTGGCAGTGAGCTTTTTCCCTCACAGCCTGAAAATGGGGCAAATTAAACAGCGTTGAAAAGCGCTGTTTAATGCTGTAGGCAATCAAAGGTTTTCCCGTGCGCAACGACAAATAAACCCTGACAATACCTCAGGGTTTGTCCAGGAGGCCAGGTTTAATTAGACTTGACATTGTCCTCACCAATCATTTTCTCAACCTCTTCTTTCTGCAAAAACGCCAATTCTTTTTGTCCTGTTAACGTCAAATACAAGGCTGTTTTTAGCACGGCATTAAAAGCAGCACCCCAGGTTAGCCAGAATAGAATGAGCAGCAATAAAGCATAGAACAGATAGTCATCGATCATTGCCTGATAGGGCTCGGGGATCCAATAGGGCGACAAATGGATAAGCAGGTAGAGAGGTGATAAATACAAGGCCAGGAGCACCAGGAGATTAACCTGAAACACGGCTGATTTGGACAAATAGTGTTTGGCTTTGTCAAAGGCAAGGCTAGGGGTTAATTGCTCAATCATAATAAAAGGCATGATTAAAAAAGCACAGAGATGCCAGCCAACATCGACTGCTTTAAAAAAGAGCCTGCCGAAATTACCGGCACGCGAGAGGAGTGATAAAAGGAATCCGGCACAGGTAAAAAAAACACCCCAGGAAAGTAATGCATAACGCTGTGACCAACATTGTTGCAATCCTTCTTTAAGGGATACGTCTTTCCCCGATAAGTTAAAATTCGCCATGTATACTAACAGCGCACTACAGAAGGTATTGATACCTACGATTAAAAAAATTAACGTTAGGAAACCGGCGATTTGCAGATACCAATTGTATTGAGCCATATTGGGCAGAAGGTTAAGTTCCGCCCCCAAATAAACACCCCAGCCTAATAACACGAAGCCTGAAAATGTAAAAACAAGCGCAACCAAAGGAATAATAATAAACAGTTTATGAGTTACTGCAAATCGCAGTGTTTGCAGAAATAAACGATTGGAGGCCCTCAGGTTAACAAAAAACATAGTGCCTGATAAAAAAGATCGGTAGATAATAGTATAGACGAAAGCAGCCTCGCCTGATGGTTAGGGCGGATAAGCTAGCCAAGATCCAAAACCATTTAATGGCCTGCATTAACGGGCAAAGTTAACACAGGCGCAGCCTGTGAATTTCCATCCAAGCCCGCAGTTAATGCCGTCAATCTTACTAATAAAGCAAAGGTAATTTTTGAGTTATGATCCGAGGCTCGAATAAAGAACCAATGGCCGTTATAGCGCGTTTTTACAAAGGCATCCAGGGGTTCTTTATTACTGGAGTAAATTCTCATGATACCCTGCAGGAGTGGTTTCCAATCGAAACAGCGCCCTTGCGTGTCCTTCGTTATTTTGACCAGATTCGCTTTGACATCCTCTTCCGGGACTTGCACCGCATGAGACAGAAAGAGCATTATCCCATAAACTGAGCGAAGACGAGCGAAAACAACATTCTTCGCCGGCGCAGTTTTGGCTATGGTAATGAATCCAGCGTGATTCACAGTGGAAGTTGCGATGTCTGTGTCCATAATAGCAATGTCCGGGCTGTTTTGCGGCACCTTGAGAAGGGCTTTAAGGGCTAAGGCATCCCGTGAGTAGGGGCTATTAAAGTGAATAATCAACCCTAACTGCTTTTGATAATTGATCGTTTCAATCCTTACTGTCTTTTCATGCAGCATTTTTTGCAGAAGAGTAATGAAGTGTAGAAATTTTTTGTATTCATAGTGGTCAATGGGTGAAATATCCGTGCTATTAGTCCCGGTGGCAAATGAGGCGTTATTAAGTTCCCCAAGTCGATTGATCACTACGCGCATAATTAACTGGTGATCGTGAATACCCCCATGAAAAAGTAATACCAGCTGCTTAAAATTGATGGGCTGGAGAAGTGAAGCGACAAAGTCTGCACTGTCAATGGGGACATAGGAAATGGTAGGTGAATCGGTATAGCTCACACTGGGCGCTACGGCGACGCCAACCGTAGGTATCGTTGAACCCGTATCTGTTGTGTTTCTGTCAACCGGCCAGTTCACATTCCCTGACAGGGCAGAATTTAAAGAATAGGAGGCTGTAACGCTCGTTACCTTTAAATGGGAGGTAGGTTCCAGATAACGTAAACGGACGAGATTTTTTAATACCTGTGCATTATCCGTTTCACGGACAATATCGTTATAACGTGCCCTGTCGAGATGAATTTGTCTTGGCCCGATGGACGTACATCCAGTTAACAATAAAACACTTAAACCCAGATATCGGAAATACAGGAACAGAGTTCGGTGAATTCGTGGGTAATCCATTACGTTGGTAAATCCCTCTTTGCGCTTGTCTGGCATCATAGCCCAGGATGAAAAAAATTAGCAAGTGCCGATCGGTTACTTGCCGTGACGAAGGAAAATAAGCCCTCCACGATGACGACAGGCGTTGATATTATTTCCAATAATCGAATAGCAAACCCTCTTCTCCAAACAGAGGATCCCTAGCTGGTAATCCTACCTGCTTGATGTTATCGACGACCTGGGGATGTTCTTCCGCTTTGCCATAATTCATGTCGCACTCGACATCAAAAGGATAAGCACCAATGCATTTGAAATCGTTGGTTGAACGCCTGTTTTTATGAGCCACACCGGCAGGCAGAATAATGACATCACCGCGAGCAATCTCATACATTTTACCTTGAGCGCCGCCAATCTGAACCTGGCAATACCCTGCAATCACAACCAATAATTCATGCGTGTTACTATGGTAATGATGGTTTTTATAGATTCCATCAACCCAGGAATTGATCCATTGGTTCTGTCGCAAAAACGCCTGAATGGCCTGCGGTGGTTGGTCAGTAAAAGCAACCATGTTTTTATAAATCAATAAGGGATAGTGAGGGTTGTTAGGGAAATAACCGTTTTTTCTAATTAATTCATAAATCACTTCTTTGGGCTGCGCGAGTTGTCCCTTAGTCATTGCATTTCCTTATTATTGTTCCCGCCAACTGATATCTAATTGTAGTCGCTGTAACGTATCTAAATAATCCGTGAGGGAAATCTGCCCCATACAGGCTGTAGCACCGGATAACCGCTGTTCTTCATCACTTAATCGCTCAGCGAGCAAAATCGCCGGGATACAGGGTATATAGAGGCCATCTCCGTGTTTGGCGTAAATATCAAAGCGTATTTGTTTAACCTGTTGCTGGCGATCCACTCCAGAGAGTTCCATATAAAAACCAGTATTATCATGGCCAAATACATTGAACCAATGAGAGATTTTAAGGAGTGCTACAGCAGATTTATCGAGAGAGGGAAAGAGGTTAAGTCTGACCAGCCAGGACATAAAAAATAGAATTAACTGCAAGGTTCTTAATTCCAAACTCGCCTGAAAGCGAATGGTTTTTAACTGGGGATAACGTTCAGGAAACAAGGCTAAATCAGGGACATCACAATTACCAAGAAAGCGTTTATTCAATTGCCAGAATGGTTTTAATTGCAAATCTTGCCAGCCGTAAATCAGCTGTTGTTTGCCATCAATCAGGCTATAAAAAGGTTTCCCGGCGTAACTTAGAACACCGGCAGTTGTTGCTAATCCCTGATTGGTTAATTGCGCCGTTGCGATGGCATAGTCCACTTTCTCCAGGACTGAAAATTGATCAAGGTAATGGTCGATAACAGCGCTGGTTAATGCGGGTAAGGAGCTTGCGCCACTGCAAATGAAAAGATTTTTCTCCGTTGCTTCCGAGTCCAGTCTAGAGATACCATGCACAAAATCCCGCGAATCAGCCAAATCAATGTAATGACAACCTTGCTCTAGACAGGCTTCGGCAACTCGATAGTCCTGGCCCTGGAAAGGACCAGCAGTATGAATAACAATATCGGGTTGCACTGCTGCAAAGATCGTTGCCAGGTTTTGCGAAATATCGCAGCGAATAGCCTGGGCAGGATGAATCGGCGCCAGGGTTTTAACAAAGACCTGCGCCTTCTCAAGGCGTCGCCCACCAATGATTAATTGGATATTGGGATTCGTACTCAACACCTTTGCAATGTAACGGCCAAAATTGCCGTACCCACCAAGAATGAATACTTTTTTTATTTTCATTTCAATATCTCTGAAAAACGTCTTGCGCCGACGCTTATTTGTGCCCTCACTATAATTAACAAACGTCCAATCTCAAAATGGAAATTTACTCTTTATTTTTTGACCGTAATAATTGACGTCGATGACACGCTGTCTCTTTAATCAGATCTAAAGCCATCGCAGGATTGCTATGCTTCCCGGTCAACCGAAACCGGGCCGGCGTGTATGCGCCATGAATTAACAGGCGGCGAATACCTGGAGGAAAGGAATCAGGATTGGGTGCTATACCCAGGCGCTCAGCCAAGGACAGTGTAAATTGTACTTCGTCGCGATGGGTTGGTGTTTCGGCCATTTCTTTTAGCATCTGCTCGGTTGAAGGCAAGGTATATCGACCGCTAAATACGGCACAAGCCAATTCTGCCTGCAGTTCAGCCAGTGGGAATACCGCCCCACGCGCACCCGGGTACATACCAATAAAAGCAATGCCCTTAAAGTCGGTGGGAAAGGTATCTTCATAAAGGGGGGATTTTAAGCGCAACGCGTCGGGCAGGAAGGATAAATTTCGCTGATAACCGGTGCAAAAAATGACGACGTCAAAATCAAGGCGCTCACCCGTTTCCAGCATGAGACTGGTTTTGTTGAAATGCTTGATATCACCGCGTACAGGTTTCAGTTTACCGAGACGAACCCAATGCAAATACTCCTCTGCAATGACAAAATCGACGGGGGAGTGAGGGTGCATACGCCATTCGGGAAATTCATTTTGCTCAGCGCAATGCTCAAGCATCCGTTGATATTGTTGTTCGTTTGAAAGTACCTCCTGTGCACTCGCATAAGATTTCAAAAGATCTCTCGGCAGCAGAGGGCCATTATTTTTTGGATCGGAGGAGCGGTATCTTTTGATCATCCAACGCTCTTTACGAATTAAATGAGTCACCGAGGTTACTTTTGCCAATTCTTCTGCAATGGAAGTACCACTTAATGAGCCGCCTACCACTAACACCTTTTTATCTTTAAAGGGTTCTGGACCGCGATATTTGGCGCTATGGAGCCAGTTGTCTTTTAATTTCTCCAATCCTTGAAAAGGGGGAATAAAAGGATGCGAAAATTTACTGGTGCAAATCAGGACGGAGTCGAAGGATTCTTCTTGAGTTTGCTTACGATCGGTTTGCCATCGAACAAGCCAGTGTTTATCTTTAGGGATTATTTGAATAATTGGTGAGTTAAATCGAATAGAACGCTCAAGCTTATGATGCTGGGCATAATGACATAAATAGTCATAAACCTCTTGAGTGGTGGGAAAATCACTGGCCTCCTTAGGCCAACTGAAATCAGAAAAGGTTCCTGTATGACGAGAGATATTAACCCTCATGCCTGGCCAGGCAGTACTGGCATCATCAATGCTTCGTTCATCTGGACCCCAAACGCCACCCAGCCGATAGGACATTTCAAAAAGGGTTGGAGCTAATCCCTCTTTAATGGCTGCTACAGCAGAAGTCAGGCCTGATGGACCCGCGCCAATAATAGCTAATTTGTGCATCTTTCTCTGATCCAATACTGAGAAAAACTTATCAAAAGAATCGTTGCTTCGTAGAGAATAGATGATAAGGGTAAACTTGTCTGTTTGCGAATATCATTAGCCTGATTAGTCTATTTCTCGTCAGGGCTCGCCCTTTGTATTTTGTCATTCAGGATAATACTTACTCTCTCCAGCGCCTAACGCTTGTTGGCTTTATGACTAACCTGTCAACTCTTGCCCTGTCGACTCGTTCTCCTTCCGCACCGCCTGAAATTTCCTTCAGCTCTTTATCAGATAATTTATTTAACTTTTTATCGGTGGGTTGTTTGTCTTTTCTCTTTGTCATCGTGGTTCTCCGTATTGGGTACTAAAGAAAATTATAGACCACACGATCAATACTTGCTCACTCCTGCAAGAGGCGAAAGGTTGAACAAAAGCTATACCAACTGTTAAAATCGAGAGATTAATTTTTCATAGATCGCTTTTTTGTAGACATTTTGCATGCCCTTATCACCAATAAATCAACTAAAAGACTCCTTCTTTTACAAAGCTCCCAGGCAGCAAAGCCATTTTGATTTTAGGGCTGATGATTTTAACTTACATCAACTGGATGCAGAGTATTCGTCGATGTATCAGCTCTTTATTTCCAATAAAACCCGTTGGGAACATGACCGTCAAAATGAAATCGTCCTCATGGTAGATGCTTTGTGTGATTTGATGATTCACTATTATGAATCCCATTCTGTGCAAGCGAAGTTAGACGAACTTAAGAAAAAGAAACGTGAAATGACGCTTTTTAGAAACAATAATCCCTTATCCGACAATCAAAATGATAACAATCCGCCCAGCACCTTTCTCTGGAATAAAGCGATCGATAAGTTCCTGGATTTTGCCCGGTCCTTAATTAGTACAGCCAAATTAAATGACCATTTGTCTCATTTAGATGACTATCGTACTTATTGGAATAACTGTCACAATCTTGCACACCATGTCGTGCTGTCGCTGCAACCTGCACTCCCTGATTTTATTCAGAGGATAAACAGGAGAATGGGAAACCATTATAGTCCGGATGATTTCCTCCAAATACTCAATAAGCCCAATAATTTTTTATCCGCCCTCAGTGTGGGAATCTATTCCTTCCGCTTCATGATTAACCTGGTGATGATGTGCAAATATACTCTTCAGGCTCATTTGGGTAACCAATTATCCAGTGAAAAAGTTTTTCAGGATGAGCTGGAACAACGTGGTTTTACCATGCTAAATGACATCGTTTGGGGTACCGTCAATTTATTAATCTATCGCCAGGAAATGTTTCGTTTATCAACAGCAGCGATAGTCAATACCGTTGCTGTTTCATTGGTTTTTAATGTCGCCCTGGTAGTAAGCCATTGGCTATTTGACGCAACAAAGCATCATCACCGGCTTCAGGAATTAGAAAGACAAACAGAAAATCTGCCTGCCGATTCGCAAAAATTAGCAATCATTAAGCGACAAATGGATATATTACAGGATGAATGGGAGGCTCAATCGGCCTATTATGCTTTTAACTTCATCGCGGCCTGCTGTCAGGCCATTGGATTTGGCGTGATTTTCCTGTTGTTTGGCAGTCTTTCCCTGACTTATGTGTTCAGTATGATGTTAGGCTCTGCCTTATACGCCACCGCCAATGAATTCAAACAGTGTGCCCAAGCCAACCTCGCTGTACAACGGGAGTTATTAAATGGTCAACAGGCCAATGATCCAACACACCGGAAACTACTGACTGAATTAACCGTAGAGCGCCATAACGCCAATGCCAATTTCTGGAAAAATCTAATTTATAATACAGCCGGGCCGACTTTTATCGTCACTGTCGCAGCCATATCCTGGCCCGCTGCTTTACTCATTACAGCAGCCTACATGGCTTATCAATCAACGCATACCAATCAACAAACGCGTTCTGAAGCCCATCAGGATAAATCTGGCATTTATCGTCTATTTACTCCCCTGCCTAAGGCTGACAATCATGACAGATTGAGAAATGAAGTACCCCTACAACAGTATGGCGCTTATTAAAATCCCATTTCTGACGCTTCGAAGGATAAGACATGCCGATCAATCACGATGAGTGACGATGCTACAATGTTTAATTTGTCATTTGCTTGGGGTTTCACACAGGGCTTGCAGAATATCAAGAAAAGGTTTGGTCGCTGCACCAAGGCGGCCATCCTTGAGGATATCTAACTCCCGTGCCGTAATGGAATTATTATTAATCCCATCCAGTATATCGATCACTTTGTTTGCTGTACAAATCTTGTCTTCAGCATTAAAGCGTGATTTCCACCACATCAATTTATATCTGAGTTTTAACGGATCAGGATTTGGATTGGTTTCGTCGTAGTTAACTTCTGCATTTGAAACACTCTCAGCCTCTTCCGCCCTTGCTTTGATGTAGCATTGCAAAACGTATTTGAGCCTATCCGCAGGAGCCGCAGACTCGGCAGGTTTCGTATAGGTTGTTGCAATTGCTGCGGAACAGATTTGTTTAAACGCTTGCTCCGGACTCAAGTTTTCTTCCTCACCCCCTGCCTGAGGAAATGGCAACTCATTGACGGGGCCTCCCCCTCTTTTGAATTGACTTAATTCGTCTACTTCCTCCTGATGAAGCTCTCCTTCTGGATGGTGTATAGCTAACTCCCTAAGAGGGGGATACTCGGAATAGTAAGGATAATAAATAGTCTTCCAGGGAGACTGAGTGAAATCATGTAATTTTTCCGGCTCCCTATTTAATTCGAAAACAATATCCAGGGTGGGATCACAGATAACCCTATCCTCATCACTCCCCAAACTGACTACAATATGCCTGCTGCCATTGACCCCAAGGACAGCCAGATTTATTTCTGCAAGTTGTTGGGGGTAATTGTTCTGGATATAGTGGAAGGCCAGTGTGGCAAATTCGCCACACTGGCCTATTCCTTTTTCTAAAACAAAGAGTTCAAGGGCGTGCCTTCTAATTGACTGACCGCGTTCAGAGTGTTCGTCCACCCCTTTATACTTACAAAAAGCTTCCCATAACTTATCCGCTTGGGCTCGCATATCAGCAACGTTTTGCTCATAAAGCGCTGGAGAGTTTTCTTCCAGTTGATCGCCGCCAGGTGTATCGCCTTGCTTTATATGTTCCCTGGCATGTGCGCAGGCATCTCGCGCGATGTTCAGAAGCTCAGAGTTATTCATAGAGAAAAATAGGGCAATTGATTGATCATTATATACGATGTATCCACTCTTTGCTGGCTCCTGAAAAGTCCCTCTTTTTGTTTAAAGTCATCGCCAGACCGGATCAAACTCTTTCTGAAGCCAATAAAAACCGGGCCTTTATCACCGATTTACTTCCCCTGCCTAAGGCCAAAATCATGGTGGCGTTCCTTTACAATGGTGCGACGCTTGTTAAAATCGAGGTTCTGACGCACGAGTTAGGAATAGGACATGCCGATCAATCATGATGAATTTCGATGCTACAAAGAAATCGAACTCAGTGAGCAGGGGAAACTGCAATTCTTTTTAAATAAACACAGCACTAAAGAGGGAACCTGGGGTCTTTTGCAACTAAGGGAGGGTGAAATCGATTTTATTTTCCTTAATGGCGCAGAAGAAGAATTAGCCCGGCATCGACTTAATCAGCAGGAACCCCAATTATTAATACCACCGGCTTCCTGGCATAAAATTATCCCCCTCAGTGACAATTGGCGTGCATCACTCCAGTTTTACTGCAAGCCGCAGCGCTATTTTTATAAAAAATATGGTCTTCCTGAGATCCATAGTGATTTATTGCAGGTGTACCAGACCTATCTTCACCAGCAAGAAAAAATGGCCGTGCTGGATGTAGGATGTGGCTCCGGGAGGAATCCCTTATTTTTAGCCTCATTAGGGCATTCCGTGACGGGCATGGACATCAATGAAACCGCCATGCAGCAAATAACCGAGATAGCCCAGAAAGAAGGGCTGACAACTATTCAAACGATTATCCAGGACTTCAATTTGCCATTAAATCCCGGCCATCAAGCCTATGATTTTGTCTACTCAACGGTTACCTTGCAATTTTTAAATGCGAAACGCATCCCGGCTTTGTTAACTGAACTCCAACAAATGACCGCGCCTCAAGGCTTTCATTTCCTGGTTTTTCCAATCAAGGCAGAGCCCTATCTTTACCCTTCATCGTTTACTTTTTTGGCAGAAAAAGACGAGCTGTATCATTTTTACCAGGACTGTGGCTGGTCAATTCTGGAGTACAAAGAAACGGTAGGCAACCTTCATAAACTGGATGAGCATGGTAAACCTATCCAGGGATTATTTGGTTTCTTATTTGCGCAAAAACTGAGATAACAACGGATTAAATCAGAAAGAGGCAAACGAATCAGGAAAAGCCAAAGCGTTGCTTTGGCTGTCTCGCAAAAATAAGCGATCGTCAGGTTATCAATCTGAATAAGGCAATCAATTTATTTTAACCACTTAATCAGTCGTAACCCTGGCAGGCATGCTACGTGCCCGAGCCAATTTTGGAAAAAATGGCCGCAATTTAATGAAGAAATCATAAGCCATTAATAGTGCACCAAGCGCAAAGACCACATCCCCGGGAAGGCGTAACCATTGCCATAACAAGGTGGTATTGTAAAACTCAAGACTTCTTGCGTGGGCAAGCCCATTTTCATAAACATCCATCAATTGAGCCCAACCAATGGGGAAGAAATTTAAAAAAATCCATAAAACCAGACCCGCATTATAAAGCCAGAATGCCCATACCCCTAAACGGTCACTCCAGATCAGTTGATTCCCTGCAGCATAACGGAGGCAAAAATAAATTAACCCCAGTGCGAGTAAACCAAATGCGCCGAATAAGGCGGTGTGGGCATGATTCAGGCTAAGGAAGGTGCCGTGCTCATAAAAATTGACCAGCGGGGCATTGAGTGTCCCGCCGCCGAATACCCCTGCTCCGACAAAATTCCAAAAAGCCGCGCCCAGAATATAAAGATAAGCCAATTTATAAGTAAAATTACCCTGTTTCCTGATGCGTTGATAATCCTCAATCGCATCAATAATTAACAGGACGAGAGGCAATACTTCAATAAATGAAAACATGGTTCCCAACGGTATCCAGATATCCGGTGTACCCGTCCAATACCAATGGTGTCCTGTACCAATAACGCCACCCAGAAAAATCAGGATTGATTCAAGAAGGACAATACGCTCCGCTAACCGTCTGGAAACTAATCCGGTACCCATTAAAAGATAGGCCGTGGCGCAGGCGGTAAAAAATTCAAAGGACTGCTCTACCCAAAGATGCACAACCCACCAACGCCAAAAATCAGTGATGGTGAAGGATTTTTCAATGCCCGTTAAAGGGATCATACCAAAACAATACAGTACAGCGACGTTGATTGTGCTTGCCCAGAAAAGATGTTCCAGGCGGATTCGACCAGTCCAGAACTCCACGGTGGCTGTTTTTAGTTGCTCCCATGTCGGCCACATGCCCCTGAAAACAATAAAACTCCAGAGGAACAGGCCGATACAAAAGCCGATTTGCCAGAGCCTACCCAGTTGAATATAGGACAAGCCCTGATTACCCAACCAAAACCAGACAGGATTTACATAGCCCATAATGCCAAGATAATTGCCAAGAATCGCTCCACCAACCACAAATAGCGTGACCCAAAACAGCAAATCGACTAAAAACCCCTGTCCTTTGGCTTCCTTGCCGCTAATGATGGGCGCGAGAAATATAGCCGCGCTAATCCAGGAAAGCCCTATCCAGATAATGGGTGTTTGCGTATGGACATCACGCAGGAAATTGAATGGCAAAAAGGCATTAATAGAGAGGCCATAAAACCCGTCTCGTTCGGTATAGTAATGCGCCATGATCGCACCAACCAGGATTTGGGCTAATAGAAAAAGGGCAACTACAGCAAAATACTGGCCTAACTTTCGCTGACTGTCTGTAAGCGGTTTAAATCCTAAAAGGACAGGGCTCATGACGCCCGTATCCAATTCGCTTAAATAACGATGATAGACATAAAGCACCGCCCCAAAACCAAGGAATACAAAGCAAAAAGAAATCCAGGTCCAGTAGAAGGTTGCGGAGGTGGGGAGATTGCCCAGGGTGGGCTCATGCGGCCAGTTATTCGTATAGGAATAATTTTTCCCAGGTCGGTGGGCAATGGTTGTCAGCGAGGAATAAATTAAAAAACTGGCCGTTTGTAACGCGCTTTGATTGTCCAGACTATAGGCGCGGGTGTAACCCGTTTCAAAATTATGGTTAAGAAGTGCCTGCGATATATCGACTTGCAATTGCCTGACAGCCTTTACAACAGGGGGTAATAAAATGGCTGTGCTTTGATCGAGTCTTATTTCATGCAAAAGTTGCTGCATCTTGTTACGAGTAACGTATTGGTCTCCCTCTGATAAATTGGCAAAGGATTTTCCAAAATCAGTTTGAGCGATGTTTTCTTCAATTAATCGTCCAAGTTGCACAAGGTATTTCGCAGTGAAATCCTCACCGAAATACGAGCCCATACCATATAGGCTACCGTAATCCATCAGATCAGCACGCTGAAAACCCGCTTTGCCCGCAATGATATCGTCGGCAGTAATGATAGTCTCGCCGGATTCACTGATAAATTTCGTCGGTAATGGCGGGGCTAGTTGATAAGTCTTGACCGTACCCCATATCAGGATCATAAAGCAGATGATTGCAGTTATCAGAAGAATCCATTTTAAAACGGCGGCGACTTTATCAGTTTCTATGTTGTCTTTTATTTCCGATGAAAAAATAGTACTCATTATGCGTTCCCTGCAATGTTGCTAATTACCTAAATTATCCGAAGGAACTAAGTATATAGAATTTAACACCCTTGAAAAGCTGGTCTAGGAAGATTCCGTTTTAAGTCGTGGGCAACCTATGTGCCCCTGGCTGATTTTATTGAACAAATTAGGCTTCTTTAGAAGCCACTTCCTATTGAACCAGCTTTTTTATTGAAAATAAAAAGGCACTTAGGTATCATGCCGGCCTCAACTGAAGTACCCGTTGTACCTCAGAAATATGGAAAAAGGTTTTATACGTTCAACTCATGGATAAACGGTGGAAAATTCTACAATACCCCAACCTACCCGGGTATTGTTGGTTGTTTTTCCAAGTCAATTAAAGGGTGAATCCAAAGTTGCATGTCAGAGTAAGAACAAAATACAAACCTCAAATATCATTACTCTCTAATTGAGAGTGGCTCAGGAAGACAAATTATCCATATTTTAAAGGGAAGCTAATCGGTAACCGTTTCCTGGTGATGCGTTAAAAGGATAACAGAATGTTAGAGTATTTTTCTGAAATAGAAATTGCCCATTTAAGAGAGCTCAAAGCAAGTCTTTCGCTAAAACCCAAAGACTATTTTTTCCATCGCATCGAGAATTTTGATGAGTTTAGGCAAATTAATGCCCAAATGTGGTTATGGCAGTGGCGTTATTTGTATTCCGGACTTACTCTGGTTGTTGAGACTTTTAAGGAACTGGGTAACGCACTTTATTCCTTGCTCACCCTCGATTTTTCCGTAGCAGGAGAGCATTTCTATAAGACACCAAAGGCAGCCTTGGCAGCACTTGCAAAACTCACGTTGGATATTGGCTTACTTTGTTTACACCTGACCCGTTTAACTACTCTTCTCATCGCTACTTTTTTTCCGCAACTAACCTGGTTGAGCCTCACTGCTGCTTCATATGCGATGACTTTTTTGTCTTATCCCGTGCTGGGTACTCCTGGCTTGGTGATTGGGTTAGGGGCTTATACTCTGTGCGCCTCCCTTTTTATTCAGTCAGTTACTCATGAAGGACCCAAAAAAAACAAACGCCAACCGAACAGGCTTAAGGAGCTTGAAGATTATAATAATCTGCTTGAACAAGTTATTTCAGACAAACAAGAGATTCGTGAGGTTCTATGGGCTGTTAATGAGATGCCGCTTCCCAAATTACCTGAGTTAGATAAATCTTCTGGCAAGCAACAACGCTTTTTTTCAGATCCTGCTAAATTACAAAAGGAAATTCGGTTACTAAAAGGAGCATCTGAGACAACATTAGAAATAAAAGAGCGTCTTGCGCAACTTTTTTCAGCCCTTGAATCTTACCCTGATTTTTGTTCTAAGCTCGCTATCTCTGATCCTCATTATATAAGTCAAATGCACAAAGAAACCTCTGAGCATCATGCCACAGTATTGGAACTGGCTAAAGAAGTTGTTGGGCAATTTGAAAATCTAAGACATCAACGAATGCAAATATCTGAAAGCCACAATACCGAGTCAAGTCTTTCTTACAAATAATTTGTTAACTATCAATATATTAAAAATTAATAATAGAGTGGCATATGAAAATTAAATCAATACTAACAGGTACAGCATTGTCTGTAGGTACGGGAGGCCTGATTGCCAAGGGAGCTGCTGTCCTTCTTCATATAACTTTCCCCGCTGCTGCAACTTTGGGGTTAATAGTTGCAGGAGCATGTCAAATAAATAATTTAGTAGGGCTCATTAATGGCGAAAATGATGCGAAAGAGGAGTTCAAAGAAACCGAAGATTCGCGGAATGAAAAATTGGCTGAGAGGATGCTTAAAGTAGTAAAAGATGGGGAAAATAGTGAGAAGCAGAAGTCGTTAGAAAATGAAGGGCAACCTCAATATGACAGTCTTAACATGAAATTTGATAATCTTTTCAAGGAACACAATACTAGAATAACTAATCTCGAAGACCATGTACATGAAAATCAGGCCAGATTAAATCCAGGAACATCCAGGGTCGACGATTCCCCAAGCCCGACTGGAGGTGACCTTTCCAAGCCAGAGAAAGTCGAACATCAATCTCCGGGACTCCCCACAATAGACTCTCAAGACAATTCAGCCAAGGCACTCACTCAACATGGCTTTTATGCAAGTTCAAATCAGAGCAATTTTAATCCCTCACCACAGGTAGCTGCCTCAGATACCTCAATGTCTCAAAGGAAAAAGCGCGTAGAGATCAGAATCTAACGTTAGTGCACTCCCAGGGGTGCCAATTCAGTTTTATACTAAAGCAAGGAACCGAAGGAACATGCCAGGTACAGCCGAACTTTTACCTGTGGGAACCCAGGATCTTGGTGTATTACCTCGCAAGGGGCGGGAAGATTATTTACCCGAGATCGAGTGGCATGACCAGCACAAAAGGCATGCCCTAATCAAACCCGATGAAAACAATGAATACACGATCACAGAAAGCCTGATAAAGGCCAGTTCCCATTGTGCGCTTTATGACAATCAAACGAAAATTTTAGAATGGCATTATGGAGAGGATGGCCGTTTAATTGTGCAATCCTATACTGAAAAGCAGGTGAATTTATTTGCTGCGCTTAAAGTTAAAGAATGTTTGATTAAAGCCCAAGGTCCTTTATTTTTCAAAGGAAAATTAGATAGTGACGCTACTGTCGCTATTGATGCAGACGCTTTATGGTTGGCTGATGCGGTTACCTCTGAAGGCACTATTGTTTTAAACACACGTCAAGGAGTCGGCCTTTTAGCACCGGTTAACGGGCAGCACTTGGTAATTAATGCCTCATACATTCACCAAGAAGCGGACCTCCAACTTTCAGGACAATTGGATGTCTCTACGCAATGCTTTAAACAAGATGCTTCTGTTAAAACCTCGGTAACCTCGTTACGCTTTATTGCTGCCCAATGTGAGATGAGAGGCGAGCTAACAGTTAACAGGGAGTGCTTTTTGACCTCGACTATCCTGGTTTGGGGACATGAAACAGCACAGTCTACTTTCCGTTTCTCTGGTGATAATCATATCCATGCCCGCTACTTGCAACTACACGGAGACACGCAGGCCCGTATCGGGAATTTAGAAGGAAATAAAGAAGGGAGCTTTATTGTTGACCAGGAATTACTGGTTGATGAAATTGCTGTTGCTCATTTTTTTAATACGAAATGTTCTATCAATAAAACGGATAACCAGGGTGAACTCTTATTCGATCAATGCAGCGCGGAAACCCAATTTGTTAAACAAAGCGGGACATTCGACGCACACCAATCCCTGTTAACTGTTGCTGGCGAGTTTACACAACATAACCACGCATTCACGGAACTAAAAAATTGTGTTTTTAATGCCTCCCTGACCAATGTGTGTGGTGGTGAGTTTTTTGTAAGCGACACTGCGTACAAAGGTCAATTTTGCAAGGTATATGCTGGTTTTTTGGCACTTCAAAATCGATCCGAGATTGAAATTGAAAAACTATTTTTAGCCAGGGAGGCTCGTTCAATAGTTCATGATTGTAATGTTAAAGCGCATCATTCTATCGAAGCATCAGGAGAACTGTCTTTTGAAAGCACTGATGTAGAAACAACCTACTTAAAAACTATAAATGGGAAGTTTACCAGTAAGAAGTCAACTATAAATGCTGATGCCCTCGTGCAATTAAGAGGTGTTACCGAATTAGCGGAGTCACATATTGTAGGAAAGACAATGACTCTGGATGGTGAGTTGTCAATTAATAAAGCCCAATTGAATGCGGATTCATTAAAAATAATATCTCAAAAAGCAACCATAAACTTATTATTTTCTCATTCAGGGTACCTTCAATTGCAGGGCAGCGAGAATGCAGAACAAGTTGTTTTTAAAGGATGTGGGTTAACCACTCAATTACTTTCTTGCCTGGATCACATCACTTTTGACTCGTCTACTTTTTATGGTGTTTCTGAGAAAAAAATCATTCATGATTTGCGAGCCCATTTAAAACTCTATAATGCAAAATTTATTACGGAAGATCATATAAGAAATTATATGAATGGTGAGATTGAGTTAGAGAACAGCAGTATTATGAAGGTGCGGCTGTTGCATTCGCAAGGGGCTATGAAGGCTAAGGATTCGCAGTTATTTTGCAACATTTTATGGCAGGAGAATGCGACTCTTAAGCTTGAGTCAAGCGCTGTTGAGATCAAGGATGAACTTCGAACAAAAGCCAGTAAACTCGAGTTAAATGAAGGCTCTGTAGTATTGACAACATCAGCTCAATTGAGAGAACGTTCTGAGCTTAGCCTGAACGAAGGTAGTACGCTGGTTGCTCATTCTGAGCTTGTTAATAGTTCAGACTCAACGGTTATCAGTACTGGTTCAAGAGTTTTTGCCAAAAAATTTAAAGCGTTTGGACGCACCGAATTGTGCTCCAGTCTTTTATCTACAGAAGAGCTATCTATTTATGACGGCTTTGCAGCTAACTCTATGTCAGAGGTTACTGTAGATGGCTTGATTGTTATTGCTTTAGAAGGTCATGCCCGGCTGGAAAATTCAGCAGTAGCTGCAGATACTCTTACAACCTTTGGCAGGATGGATGTAAGTAATTCTGCCTTGGTAACTAAAGAGGACGTACAGGTTTTTTCCTCTGCGACGTTAACCTTGGAGGGGCGGTCAAAGGTAGAAGCTGAAAACATGCTCGTCAGGGGTACTTTGGATGTTCAGGATAAACCCGAAGTAGATAGTGGGAAACAGCAAGAAAAAACCATTTCTTTAATTAAGGTGAATAAAGAATTACATGCTGCTGAGGCTGCTACGATAAAAGGGACCTCTGATTTATTGATTGAAGCTGAAAAATATGTGCATTCAGGCACTACAAATTTTACTGGGAAACTGAGCGTAACCGGAGGAATGCTGACTAATCATGGTTCCTGGGAGGCACGTAGCCTTTATCTGGGATTGGATGATCAAGTACGCAATTTTGGCTCTTTCTCTGCCGAAAATATGACGACTCACAGCAATTTTCTTAATTTAATGGGGCAGGTTTATGCCAGAAAATCATTATCCGTAGCGGGTTTTTATGGCGTTAATTCTGGTCTAATTGCAGCTAATAATTATTCAAACTCTACATTATTGTCAGTTAATGGTGGATTAGTACTTCCTAACTTCTCGGCAGATCCTCAGCATCTTTTTACATGGGGTAATTTTGCAGCAGTAGGCAAAATAGCCTTGACCACCCTGTTTCCCGGATACAGTAATGCGGTTAACCTGGGATTTATGGGCTTAGGGCTTTGGTACAACGAGCCGTCTCTTTATAACAGAGCTAAAGATTTTAATTTGGATAGCATGACTAAAGACTTTAATTGGAAGCGGTATAGGAGCATGCGTCGACATGAGTTGATGGCAGAGCTTTGCCAGCTTAAAGGTCTTGCTTCAACTGCATATAGTGCTTTTAATATGGCTTACTCAATTCCTGGTGAATTATCCAGTTTGAGTAAAGATTATCCTGCTATGAAAAGGGTTTTTGATCTCGAGAGTTACTCCTATTCCCATCTCAAATCAGCCGCATCTCAGTTTGATTACCAAAATTTTGGTAAACGTTCTGCAGGTTTTGTTTTAGGTAATTATTTCGATGACTCTTTAATTAGTATCAATTCTGGGGTCAGCCTGGCCCCTACTACCAAGAAAAGAAGTCTCTTTAGCCTTAATACTGGGGCGGAGTGTTCTCTTCTATCACACAATGTCGAGAACCTGGCGTTTTTTAATAGTGGCTGGTCTGGCGGTAGCGAGGCATGTTTCTCAACTCGTTATGCCTATAACACAGGTGATATACAAGGCGTTAATCGGTTTCTCTTTAATGCGGGTAAAACAGTAAACAAAGGAGACATTCGGGGTAATAATGCCTATGTGGCTATTGATCGCCTCACCCAAGAAGGACAGTTTGACTTAAGTAACGGTCAAGCAAGAATAGAGGAATTTAATGATAACAGAGACGCCATAACTGAATATTCTGATATGTGGGTTACTGGCACCAGTTATGGGTCAGAAGGCCATTTTGCTGCTCAAAGAGCCCGATTCATTTATATCGATAAATTTAGAACCTATGAAAATTCTACAGCCAACACCTCCCAGGTTTTTATTGGTGCGCAGGAGTTCTCGCTTGGCGGGCAGTTAGCACATCAGGATGGGCTTGTTATTGAAGCAGATAAAGCGGTTTTAGCAGAAGATTCAATTGTAACTGGCAAACAAACCAGTAAAGACGAGTTATTTGTACCTAAAGCCGAAATTCCCAAGGAACAAACTGCATCAACAGGTGAACAACCCATGTCAGGTACCGATGCAGCTACAGTAGATGTAGAAAAAGAGTTTAAACCCCAACATATTTTGCAAATTCATGCACGTGAAGTGGTATTTGATGGCAAAATGAGCGGCGGGGATTACACGCAAATCCAAGGAAAGACAGCTCAATCGACTGCGTCGACCCAAACCGGTGAAAATAAAGAAACTACGGTTGCCAAGTTTGAAAAAATGACTGTAGAAGAACATGCCGACATTAAACTGACCAATGGATCTATCGAAGGCATAGCCACAGAAAATTCAGGCCAGTTGGAGCTTTCCAAATTCTCTCTAAATATGCATGAGCTGGAACAGAACGCTGTAATGAGGCTTGATGATTGTGTTGGGGAGATTAGTGAAGTCACTGATTCTGTTACTGCGACTACTGCTATAGAAGGCTATTCATCACTAAAGGGTACAAGTTTTGTTTCCGTAGGAGGGCTTACAGCTCAAAGCACCCGTTTTAATTATACCGATGAGTTTGTCACCGGGGAAACGAGCCAATTTAAGACAGATAATGTGCATGTGGCTACCGGTCATTTCGAGGTTGGAGGCAAAGTTGACTATCAAAATGCTTTATCAGTCTCTGCGGAAAGGGCTCATTTAAAAGCCGGTTCTGTAATAAACGGCAAACAGACAGCAGAAGATGAATTATTCGTGGCCAAGGAGGAAACAGCAACACAATCTGGTAATACTCCAGCCCTTGAAAAAGAATTTAAACCGCAAAATACGTTTGCCATAGAAGCCGAAAAAGTAAAGTTGGATGGGGCAATTAAAGGAGGCGATTATACGTCAATCAAAGGTGTACAGGTTGAAAAAGCAGAAGGTGTAGACGCTGTTGTTGAAAAATGTGAGACCCTGGAGGTAGGCGAATCCGCAGATATCGATCTGACCTATGGTTCTATTGCCGCTAAGAGTGGTGATATTTCAGGGCTAGCTCATTTAAAAAATTTTGATGTAACGCTTGATAAAACACGAGTAGACCAGGATGGGCAATTATCACTTGAAAAATCCGCGCTCAAAGGTACCGCATTGACAAATGTGGACGGTACATTAAGCCTGGATAATTCTGTGGTTGCATTGGACGAAATGAATTTAAGTACTCGTGGACGCGAAACCATTAAAGATTCCACCATCACTACCGGGAAGTTAATCGATAACAGTCAATTACTCTATCAAGGTCAAGCAGCCCTCTTTACTGAAAGTTATGAACATGGTGGAAAAGTAACCTTTCTTAGCGCACCTCATGGGGGAAGCAATAATGGCAACCTGTTTTATGTAAAATCCAAAACAGCAGATTTACATGGGGCTTCAGCTATCGATAATGCGGTTTTTGATATTGAGCATTTTGCCCATGCTACGCAATTTACTTCCGGTCTGGGACGATACGGAAACTATGGTGTGACCAGCAATCTTGAATTGGATACGCTGGATTATATGACTCTTAATTCGCCCTTTTATCGTGATTGCAATTTGACTGTAAAAGCCAGCGGCATAACGATGACGGCAGATTACAACAGGGCAAAAGATCTCAGCCTGATTTCCACTGTGGGTGATGTCTCCTTATTAAGCACTATTATTAATAATAATTTGTATGTTAAATCTGCTGGAAGTATTCGAACTAACCATACTCTCTACAGTAATGGACTAGCAAATTTTGAGGCTTCAGGTGGTTTTTATAATTTAGGCGGAACAGTTAACGCTAACACGGTCGCTATTAAAGCCAGCACCATTAAGAACGTCTCTGCAGGCTCTCATGCCGCGTCGGTGGCTTGGGGTGTACCGATGGGGAACGCTGGCATTATTAATGGCCGCACAGATGCCTATCTAGAGGCAACCGCCGCTAATATTGAAAACTACGGCGGGATTATTCGTTCAGGAAATTACACGCAGTTAATTGCCCGGGGAAGTGTCCTTAATCAGTGCAATATAGGTTCTTACCAAGGTGCTTATGATTTGATTACTACCTATAATGGCGGCCTGATTGCTGGTGGTAGCGGCGTGGGCACCAATGGTATTGGTCTTTATATTAAAGCTGACGGCCGAGTTTATTCAGATGCCTCCAATTTCGTAAGTAATGGCGTCAATTATATCGAAGGGGATAAAGGACTTGACTTTGCTGCCCGGCAAGAAACCCATATTTCAAATATCACAACCACTAAAAATTGGTACGGAAAAACTACCCGTCATGTAACCATGACGACTACTGTTACCAACTCTGTGGTTCATTCTGCAATTGGACAGAATATTTTAGTCACTAAGCATGGAGGAGTTAAATCAGTAGCAACCCGTTTCTCATCGCCTGGAGGAACGCAAATTTATGCCCGTGATAATGTTGATTTATATAGTCTAAGGACCGAATCGCGCGATTATCAATCCACGCGCAGTTTGTGGGGGTTATCAAAACACTCCCGATTACAAATTGATCAGGAGTCTACTCCGACCTTATTTATTGATAATGGGGTAACACGTATCCATTCTTCAGACGGCTCTATTGACGCACGCGGCGCTTATTTTACAGGTGCTGGTGATTTAGACTTAAGAGCCCATGGTCGCATTAAGTTTGGCGTGGATATTCTTGACCATGACGTTGTGGAAAAAACACGACGTTTAGGCATCTCGGTACCTGGTATGGGAGCCTGGCAAGCTTGGAGGAGCACTGGTAATTTGATGGATACACTCACTGCTGAAGATGCAACCTTAGCCAAGCTAAATTCCATGCTATCCAGTAACAATACGAGCGAATTATTAGCTAACTCAGCCAACTTGGGTATTAATTTGTATAACACCACAAATGGCATAATGCGCGGTCTTGGAAACGATAACCTGACTAGTGAATTATTAGCACGCTATGGACTTGGAGGAGCCAATGGATTTTCTCCGACCATTACTCTCTCTATGACTGAAAGCAGAACAACAGCCCAATACCAAACGCAAGGGGTAGGTGGTGTTAATCGAGGTGGCGATGTATACCTCGAAGCCAGCGAAGGCATTGACCTGGAAAATGGAGTTCGGGTTCATGCAGGCGGCGATATGGAAGTTAATGCACCTGAGTTGATCGCTAAAGCAGCGGAGTTACATTCCTTTGTTGATCAAAAAACGACAGCCCAAAGCCTCGGGCTCTCTCTGACTGGGGAATTGCAGGATGCGTCTGTCGGATATTCTCACCAAAAGACACAGGCAACCCATTATGTAAATGCCGAGTTATCTGCTAACGGCAATATGGATTTAAATTACCAGGGGGGGGCCATGCATCATGTCAGGCTCGATGGCGGTCGAATTGAGTCACGTACGCTGGATGCCAAAATTGAAAAATTAGATGTGATTGACAAGCAAGACCTGACGGTGACTCAAACTGAATTTGCCAGTGTCAGCCTGTCAGGTCAGGTATCTGCCTATAAAGGTAAAGGGACGTCAGCCATTACTACTGAGCATAGCGGTATCCATGTTATTGACGGGATTAATAACAACGGACATTCCGTTCATGTTGATGAAGCCTCCATGCATGGCGGAGAAATTCTTACGGAGGGTGTCAATACTATTCAAATTGACCGACTAGTTACTGAGCAAGTCGTCGATCACCAATCTTACAGCGGGATTGGCATTAGTCTTAATGTGAATGACTTGCAACGGTTAACAGGTCAAAAAGCAACAAATGAAACAGGTGAACAGGCCATTGCTGTTGCTGAGATGGTTTTTGACCGCATTGACTATAAGGCAGAAAAAACAGCAGTTATTCACGGGACACAAGGTACACAAACGCAGATTAAAGAGTTGGTTGGCGAACTGCATACTGAATCTGTTGATGGAACCAAGGTTATTAAACAGGATGAATTGCATTTAACTTTAGATATTCCTGTTACTAATACTGATTATCTTGAGAAATCCCGTGCCAACATTCAAGCCGGTTTAGATAAAATTTCCATAGCTTTAGGGATAAATGAGATACCTGAAGTTGAGATACCCTTGCTGGATGAAAAAGCGCTGCCTTCAAGAAGAAAGTATGATGATGAGGAAGAAGAGGAGGAAGAAGAAATAGACAATAGTCTTGAAAAAGACAAGATTAGTGAAAGAAAAGAATCCGTTTCTGAACGAGAAAAGAGTGCTGAAGAAAGTATTTCGCTTTCTCCTGTGGAAGAGAAGGCGCTTGTTGAAGCTGCTTTTTCACTTATGCCGAGAGAGAAGCAAGAGCAAATTAAAATACTTGTTTCTGAGCTTGAAAATAAGCGGAAACAAACTGGGAAATTTGATCCAAAGTCCCAGAGGGTTCTTCAACAACAAATCAAGTCTGCCATTCTGCAAGTATTTAAAGCTGCTTCAGAAGATAGTTGGGGTCGGCTCAGTACGCAATTGGGTCCCGGAACTACCGAAAAACTTGGCAAGATTCTTTCGTCTCCTGATGTGGCCTCCAAACTAGGTATAAAAACTTATTTGGGTACTAAAGGCGTATTCATTACGTTTGCCTTCAATCTTGGTTTGAAATCCGTAGATGGTGATAAAGATCTACTTAAAGAAGCAATTACTGATACGGCAGGAGATATTAGTTTTGGTATTTTATTAAGTTATACCGCCGGCTCTTTAGCCGGCCCCATTAATTGGACCTTTGTTGGTTTAGGGATTGCTGATTCATTTTTATATGATGAAAAAGCCGTCGATCAATTATTCAAGGATAGCCTCAGCAGGATGCGTGAAGGCCAAAAATTGCTTGACCAGGGTGCGCTATCAGAAGGTCTTGGCGCGCAGATTACTGCTTCCGCACAACTAAAATTGGCCAGTCAGACCCAGGCCGCTCACTATCTGTTGACATGGCCATCTTATTTCGCAAAGCCTTTTAGTTACGTTTGGGATAAAGTAGCAGGAAAGCGGGAAGTACCTGAGGCTCCCAAAATACCTACCCCCGCACCCAATCGCAATAGTTTCTTTTCCCAAATACCAGGGAGCTCTGCAGGCCAGAAAAAAGAAAATGTTGTAAAGGAAAGTTACTCACAACTGGAAAGACGTTAATGGTGAACTTGAAAAACACAAAGCTAGTTTTGCTATTTTTATTCTTACTAGGGATAAATCACGCCAGCTTTGCCCAATTAACTCCATGGGAAAAGCTCGAGAAACAATATTTAGTCGCAAAGGAACAAGGGCACTTCCAGGAAGCCCTTACGTTTGCGCGCCAGGCTTTTGCGGTAGCTAGGCATAGCGAGCTTAAACAATTCCCCATGAGTTGTCTTTATTTAGGCGCAGCCTATCATGATCAGGGTAACTATAAGCATGCTGAAATGATGTATAACTATGCTTTATCCCTGGGGACAAAGATTTATGGCTCCGATAGCCTTGCAGTTGCTGGAGCAATGGATAGTCTTTCTAAAAATTATTCTGCCCAAGGAAGATATAAAGAGGCAGAGCAGTTTGCTCGCAAAGCGATGAGAATCTTAGGTAAAAAATACGGTAAAAATGGCCGCATGTGGGCTTCACAGCTCGCTAATTTAGGTTGGATTCAAGATGAACAAGGCAATTATTTAAAAGCTGAGGCGCTCTATAAGAAAGCACAAGCACTCTTGGAGAAAAAGCCTGTGCAAAACGTACGTCAACTTGCTACTTTATTAAATAATCTCGCTTCTCTTTATGAAACACAAGGGAAATATGAAATGGCCGAGCAACTTCACCATCAAGTCATACAAATGGTCGAACGAGCTCAAGGGCAAGACCATCCAACGTTAGCTACAAATTTCAATAATCTAGGCTCCCTCTATATTACTCTAGGGCTTTATAGTAAAGCAGAGCCACTTTTGAATCGTGCTTTATTCCTTGAAAAAAAATATTATGGCTCAAAACATATTATGACAGCGGTCACACTCAATGATTTAGGTCTCTTATACACGGAGCAAGGGAATTATCAGAAAGCCATATTAATGTATCAGCGCTCTTTAACAATTGATAAAAAAATAGAGAGGGAGGGACCCGATGTTGCAACTTCTTTAAGTAATCTTGCCAGAGTCTATCGAATTCTCGGGCAGTATCATCAGGCTGAAGAATTTGCTTTGGAAGCTCTAAAAATGGATAAAAAATTCTTACCAGCAAATCATGCTTCCATTGGGCGTGATTTAAATAATCTTGCGAGAATTTATGACGCTCAAGGGCAGGCGGCGAAAGCTGAGGATTTATACCAGCAAGCGGTATTAATTTTAGAAAAAGCCTATGGGACTGAACATCCTGAGGTTGCTACTTCTTTGAATAATCTTGCCACTATGTATGCTGAAAAAAATCAACACCACAAAGCGGAGAAACTTTATCTGCGGGCTATTGCTATCAATGAAAAAAGCTTACCTCCGGAAAGCCCGAATGCGGCTGATGCATTGCATAATCTGGCAGAGCTTTATCTTCGTGAAGGGAAGTACAGCGAAGCGGTAACACTTTCTCAACGGGTAGTTAACTTGAGACAAAAGGCTTTAGGCGTTAATCATCCTGAAGTGGCTGGCAGTTTGAATAATTTGGCACAAGCCTATTCCAAACAATCCTTATACGCCAAAGCAGAACCCCTTTACTTGCAAGCCATAGGCATTGTTGAAAAAACGTTGGGACCCGAACACCCTGATCTGGCTACCTATATGAATAATCTTGCCGAATTATACCGGGCGCAAAAACAGTACGCCAAGGCGAAACCGCTCTTTGAAAAAGCGTTGCTAATCAGTACCCAAAGCTTGGGTGCCAGACATCCCACGGTATTGGCAATTCAGCACAATTTAAAACAATGTAAGGAATGAGTCTATTGGGCCAGGCGATCAGGGGAAAGTTGGCTTAATGACAAAAACCGGGATATGTCGTAGCAAGCTACGGAAGAGTGGTAGACACACCGGGCTTGAGTAATGCTCATCAGTGCTGAAGAAAGTCATATAATAGGGCCTGCGATTTGAAGAACCTCCAAATGCCTACTAATATGACATAAAGTAAGGCACAGGGAGAGTACCATGATTAAAGCCAAAGGATATGCTGCAAAATCCCCTACCAGTTTGCTTGAGCCGTTTGCTTTTGAGCGCCGAACCCCTGGCAGTGAAGATGTACACATTGCCATTCTTTATTGCGGTATCTGCCATTCTGATCTGCATACAGCGCGCAATGAATGGCAAGGTACGGTTTATCCGGTTGTACCTGGTCATGAAATTGTTGGCAAAGTGATCAAGGTTGGGGACAAGGTAACCCAATTTAAAGAAGGTGAAACCGGACATTCCGCAGCATGAAAAAGCTAAAATTAGAATTATCCCCAAGGAATTATCGCATTAGTTAAATTGAGAAAAAGATCAAGCCGATATAAGAAAAAGATCACAGCCCACAAGAGAAGAATCAGGTACCCTTGTCTCCCAAAGACCTATTGGAGAGAAGGATGCTGAATCGAGATACAGTAAGTTCAGAGCAATTGGGGCATTTAGGACTTGTTGCAGCAACGATTAGAGAATTAGGGATAATAGAGAGAATTGATGCACGCCTTGAGTTAAATGAAAAAAAAGGAGGCGTGGTAAGCTATGGTCGTCGAGTAGCGGCGATGGTTATCAATGGGTTGGGTTTTATGAATAGCCGGTTGTATATGACGCCGCATTTTTTCCAAGATAAGCCTGTGGCTCAACTGCTTGGTTCAGAACTAGACGCGGCACACCTGAATGATGACAGTCTTGGTCGCTGCCTGGATAAAATCGCAGAATACGGTGTGACCAGGCTTTATTCGGAATTGGCTTTTGAGATTGCCCGAGAAAAAAATTTACTAAGCCAGAGACTGCATTTAGACAGTACAAGCTTTGTTCTTTACGGCCGCTATGACACAGAAGAGGCCGCGCCCGGGATTGCGCAACCAGACTACGGATATTCCAAAGCGAATCGCTCTGATCTAAAGCAAGTGATGCTGTCACTAGTACAAGGAGGAGCTGCGAATATCCCCTTATGGATGGAGGCCTTAGATGGGAATAGTAGTGATAAAACAAGTTTCCAAGAGACGGTTAGGAGGGTGCAAGCGTTTACACAAAGTATTCATGGGATGCCTGATGGCCTTTGTTTTGTGGTTGATGCCGCCTTTTATGTTCCAGAGCAGTTGGCAAGCCTCAATAACGTGTTTTGGATAACCCGAGTACCTGCACAGCTTAATGAAGCCAAAGTATTGTTGAACAAGCCTTGTGATGCTCTGACCTGGGAGCCGTTTGATGCAAACTATCGTGGAAGTGTTCATGAAACGGTTCTTTATGGTATTCCACAACGCTGGGTTTTGATTGAGTCGCAACAGGCGAGGTTGCGAGAGCTAAAGACTTTTCAGAGGCATTTGGATAAAAAATCTCAAGAGCTCATTAAATCCTTATGGCATCTTGGTCACCAGGTCTTTCAATGTCCTGACGATGCAAAGCAGGCATTAAAACCGCTCATCAAATCACTCAAATACCACCAAATTCATTATGAGATTCTACCTGTTGAACGCCATACAGGGAAAGGTCGCCCAAAACCTGGAGCTCAAAAAATGGTGATTGGATATCAAATACAAGCCTGTCTTTCTACCTGTCTGGAGAGGGTGGGTGCTAAAAAAGAAACACTGGGACGCTTTATTTTGGCCAGTAATCAATGTGATAGCTCGCTATTGAATAATCATGCCATGCTTCAACAATATAAAGAGCAATCCTGTGTCGAATCAAGCTTTAAATTCATGAAAAACAATGCCTTCGAACTGGACTCTTTCTTCCTTAAAACACCTGAGCGAATTACAGCCTTGATGATGGTAATGACGCTTTGTCTCATGGTGTACAATTTTGCTCAAGCTCACATCAGGCAATGCTTAAAGGAGCATGATGAAGCACTTCCCAATCAGCTGGGTAAGCCAGTACAAAATCCCACAATGAAATGGATTGCTGAGCTGATGAACGTGATAGCTGTTGTAACCATCCTGACAAACGATCAAAAACATCGTGTGGTAACTAATCTAAAACCAGTACATCAACAAATCATTTCTTATTTTGGTCAGTATGCTCTTGAAATCTATGGACTTGCCGCAGAATCTGCGCGTGGCACAGGCTTCTCCTGCCTGGCTATTGAACAGAATAATTATAAAAATCGTTTATCTTGGTGCGAAACGTAGGATAAAGATTACGAACAATGTATTAATGGCGTTAGAATGAATCGTGCCGAATATACTGAGCATGTTCTTGCACAAAGGCAAACGATGACAATCGATACGATTGATTACAAACATATCCTTGAAAAAGGAAACGAGCTTTTTGCAATTTATTATCCCATAGGAAAGAATAAAGGGGGTCTTCCTTTAGAAGCTGAAGTGATTGCCTACTTTCATTTTGAAAATCAGCAGTTATATAGAATACATGGACAAGTTCGCTTGCTTAAAGGCGATTTAACCGATGTTGATATGGAAAGTGCCTAGTCACGTACACTAAATCGCAAAATAGATAACGGTATTTAAGTTAGGCTATCGAGAAAAGCTGTTGATTAAAAGGATTTAAAAATGAAACAAATAAGTACTTTGATAGTGACGTTTATATTTTTCGTTTCTTCTGCTTATAGTGAGATTAAGATAGGGACTCTTGCTTATGATCCGCCTTTCGTTATATCCCCTACCGAAGGGTTTGATATTGATTTGTCGCGGTTAATTTGCAAATACTTGCAAGAACAATGTCGATTAATTCAAAGAGCAAACACCAAACAATTATACCAGGCATTAGAAGAAGGAAAAATCGACCTGGCGATTGCTGGTATTACTATTTCCCAGGCTCGTCAAAATAATTTTGTTTTCACCTTGCCGTATATGCTGAATAAAAGTCAATTTTTAACTTTGAAAAGTAATAACATCAATTCAATCAATGAATTAAAAGGCACAACAGTAGGAGTGATACGAGACCAGCTCAGTGGCGGTGTTTTATATAATTATCTACTTAATCATTATCAGAAACAATTTAAAATCAATCAATATGGGAATGTGGAAGAGCTGTTAGCCTCTTTAAACAATAAGACCCTGTCAGCAGTCTTTCTTTATCGTTCGGACGTGAATTATTGGAATCAAAATGGTGGGGATTCATTTAAGCCGCTTGGTTCTGTAATCACCCTTGGAGAGGGGCTGGCAATCATGGCCTTACCGAAAAACAACCAATTAATTAGCCGTATCAATGCCGTATTGCTTCAAATGGAAAATAATAATATCTACCTGGCGGTCTATAAAACTTATTTTTCCAATGAATAAAACCACCGTGAAATAACAGGAATCAATCTGGTTTTTAAGGGTGACTTAGAGAATCAAGAGTGGAGGGGCAACTCAAATAAGTCGATTGGTTTGGTAAGTTGCAAATCCCACTTCCTGTGGCCAACACATCCTTGTGTTATTTCCCTGTTTAATGGACTTCATGTCCTGGTATTTGCAACTTCCAATGATGCCAGTATGACTTAATTACTCCCCCGAGTCATTAAGATATATCAAGTAAGTCTTGTAAGAAATGTCTTACAAAAAAGCAGTGAGGTTAGTTACCCTTTTCATCGTCATCCCGTTTGTCAACCCAATAATCAGGAGGGCCTCCACGGGGTGTGGGTCTGGTAGGTAAAGGATTTAGAGTTGGGTTTTTCTCATTGCCGCTCGCTCTGGAAGCTTCTTTGTTTCGATTTGCAATGATAATTTTGTTCGCTGTATCAATTAAAAGGTTCCCTTTAACTATAAAAAATAAATCACTATCATGAATCGTCTGGTCAGTTTCAATTTTGCATACGACAAATAGTTTGGCATCCTTTTTATCATTGAATTGAGCAATCATTTCTTTTTCTAAAGACTCTGCGGTCTTAGCCATGACCTGGAAAATAAAGGGGGCTGCATTATTCAAATCGCCATTGCCTTCTGCATAGTGAGCATGGGTAATAGAAATGTTTGTTTTATTTAATTCATGCAATAACTCATTGTCGTCGTAGAGTCTATAAATAATTTTTTTTTTGGCTTCCTCATCAATAGATGCTTTTTGAGCCATAAAAAGTCTGGCTTCATTAAATTTATTAAAGGCAGCAATCAGTTTTTCTTCGCCTCTTGCATAGTGTTCGGTAATTTTATAGCGCATCTGATTTCCAAATACATAGCCATTGATAATGGGGTAGATTGCTCCATCAAGGAAGTTTAGCAACTCTGGCATAGGATGGATCTAGATTCTACCCTCCTGGTTGCCGAAAATTAGTCAGCACAGACCGGGGAAATTTTTTCTAAAATTTCCTCAATGGGTAATCCCATAACATTATAATAAGAGCCACGAATTTCTTTAACAAACGTATCCCGTACCTGCTGGATACCATAGCCCCCGGCTTTATCAAAAGGTTCCCCCGAATTGATATAGTTCTCTATTTGATTTTCTGTAAGAGGGTGAAAGCGAATGCTGGTCGTTACGTAATTAACATACCATTGTTGTTCGGGAAGAAAAATTAAGGCATACCCCGTATAGACTTCATGGGACTTGCCGCTAAGCATGCGCAGCATTCTATAGGCATCGTTATAGTCAGTTGGCTTTTCTAAAATATGATTTTCATAAGCCACCGTGGTATCTGCTGCCAGAATGATATCAGCGGCGCCTGTTGGAACCTGCGATAAAATAGTGTGCGCTTTTTCTCTGGCGAGCCGGGTGACATAGGTTTTGGCATCCTCGCTCTCTTGCAGGATTTCTTCAATATTGGCGGGCATAACCACGGCAGTCAATCCATGTTCTTGCAATATCTGCAAACGTCTTGGGGATGCACTGGCCAGAATGATCTTTAATCGATGATTAGGTTTCATTAAAAATAGTTCATTACTTTAATCTTATTCCAATTCTATACTTCTTTAGCAAAAAATCGAATTATAGGCTGTTAAACGTTCCTCTGAACAAGGCGCCTCTTTGAGCTAGTCCTGGCCGATGTCTTTTCGCCGGTTACAACGGTTCTTTTGACCCTGTATGCGCCCTTTGATGGATGGTCGAATAGCCTATATAATCCTTATTACAAGTTGAAATCAATGGTGGACGAGGGCTCAACCATTGTCAGGTTAAGGATACCAATGGTTAAATCAGCTTTAATAATCGCACTGATGGTTTTTAGCATCATCACTCAGGCAGCCCTGCCTGCTGATCCAATTCAACGCTGTCTAGATGTTAGAAGGCTTGTGGACTTTACCTCAAAACAGAAAATGGCTGCCAAAGAGCCCCCTGGTGTTCTGCCTTTTAAATTTCATAAAATTTCAGCCTCTGAGTTGCCGCTAGTTAACCCGGTGGGCAATATGGATGAAGTGATCCAGGCATTAAATAATCAAATTGAGAACTGCAAGAAAAACCAGGGTGACTTTCAGACAGTGACTATTGCCGGCCGTCAATTTGAACGCCAGGAATGGTGCCTGAATACCAACAAAAAAATGCTCATTCTTGCAAAGGCTGCTCATGGTGATTTTAAAAACTATTTAACCAGTATTAAAACTGAATTTGACTGGTATAAAAGCGATGGCTGGCCTGTCAATCATGCAGGATTTAAAAAGGGAGAGTTTCAATTTACTGCCTATTACGCACCAGCCCCAGTCGAGGCGCGCAGTCAACGTGGTGGATCCTTTCTACATCCGATCTACAGTAACCCCGGCGTGGTAAGTGTCGCTTTGGAGTCCAAAAAACTTAATTTGAAAGCCCCTCTTTGCGGGGTTGAGCCGCTTACTAAAATGGTGCGTGGATTTTGTTTGAAAAATGCCGATGGTACGTACTCTATAGCGCCAGACCGGGAGGAAATCGCTCATGAGGCTTTACATCCAAAATATATCATTGGCTATGTTGAAGATCCGAACGACCCGCCTTTTTTGATGCTTCAAGGTTCTGGTTCATTACTGCTTGACGGCAAATTATTTCATATCAATTATGATGGCGCTAACGGCAGGCCGCGCACGATGCTGGGCCGCATCGTCCAATGCGCGCAAGATCCAACCTGCGGTGGCAACCTTGATACAATGGAACGTTGCGCCAAAGATCCTAAATGCCATGATGAAACAAAGTTACGCTGCAACCTATCCAAAAAAATTAAACTAAGTGGGGCATCAGAAAAGCAAATTCGTCAGTTTTTAGACCACCCCCTTAACCAATCAAAAGCGGCCGACTTACGAAATCGCGATCAAAGCTATGTATTTTTTGCTAAAGAGGATGGTGGGCCTTACGGTTCAGAAAATATTACTCTAACGCCCCATGTATCCTGCGCAACCGATCACCGGGTAATACCGATCGGAATGAATTTTATTTATAACAGCAAAAAAGCGACTTCATGGTGTGTAGCCC
The DNA here is from genome assembly GCF_900452385.1 of Legionella donaldsonii. Classification (NCBI taxonomy): domain Bacteria; kingdom Pseudomonadati; phylum Pseudomonadota; class Gammaproteobacteria; order Legionellales; family Legionellaceae; genus Legionella; species Legionella donaldsonii. The sequence continues at coordinate 3,330,543 of NZ_UGOA01000001.1, forward strand.
AAGATGCAGGCGGTGCCATTGTAGGGGCTCATGTTGACGTCTACAAGGGGGAGGGAACTCAAGCTGGTATAGAAGCAAATTCACTAAATCACGCCGGCTCGCTCTATGTGGCACTACCCAAACGTCAATAGCCCAAACAGCCTTTGCGACACCGACCGCATGTGTATAACCAAGGTTTTTTTATTTGCCGTATGAAAAACCTTGGAAAGTTTTATCCAGGAAAATGTAATCCATAGTGCTCCAAATAACAGCAATTCTAATGGCTTTGATACTCTCCTGGTCGAATAGTATTGCTGTCTTCTTGCCGCTCCTTAATAATGAACGGCGGTATTCAGCATCACTCTGTTGATGAGGTGGAAGGGGTTAGGGTGGAGGCGGTAGTCACCGCGAAACATACTGATTAATAACAATTGAGGGGTTCAACATGCTCGTTACGTTGGTAATAGCTATTCTTACTCTTGTAGTAACCAGTTTCGTTGTTTTCGGCATCGTATTTTGGCACAAAGGTGAGCATCAGCATTTAGCGAGAAGTTTTCTTGTTATTTCACTTTCAGCTTTTTTGATATTTTTTGTTATCCTGATCGCTTTTTTTATAACGTCATTTTCTCAGCACTATTTCAAGTAAAGGTATTGACTCTAATCTCTTTTAAGCACCTCACGGTGTTGATTCAAGGACATTGCATTCAAGAAAAATGCAATCAATCAACAGAGGACATTTGGCCCCTGGCTAAAAGTTATCCAGAATACTGACCAATGAGCACGAACAAGAAGACCAGGTTGGATTTTTATCGATGAATTGATAGAAATGGCTTATCATCTCCTTAGAATCGATTTTTGGCATAGAGGGAACCATTAATCGGACATTCCGCAGCATGAAAAAGCTAAAATTAGAATTATCCCCAAGGAATTATCGCATTAGTTAAATTGAGAAAAAGATCAAGCCGATATAAGAAAAAGATCACAGCCCACAAGAGAAGAATCAGGTACCCTTGTCTCCCAAAGACCTATTGGAGAGAAGGATGCTGAATCGAGATACAGTAAGTTCAGAGCAATTGGGGCATTTAGGACTTGTTGCAGCAACGATTAGAGAATTAGGGATAATAGAGAGAATTGATGCACGCCTTGAGTTAAATGAAAAAAAAGGAGGCGTGGTAAGCTATGGTCGTCGAGTAGCGGCGATGGTTATCAATGGGTTGGGTTTTATGAATAGCCGGTTGTATATGACGCCGCATTTTTTCCAAGATAAGCCTGTGGCTCAACTGCTTGGTTCAGAACTAGACGCGGCACACCTGAATGATGACAGTCTTGGTCGCTGCCTGGATAAAATCGCAGAATACGGTGTGACCAGGCTTTATTCGGAATTGGCTTTTGAGATTGCCCGAGAAAAAAATTTACTAAGCCAGAGACTGCATTTAGACAGTACAAGCTTTGTTCTTTACGGCCGCTATGACACAGAAGAGGCCGCGCCCGGGATTGCGCAACCAGACTACGGATATTCCAAAGCGAATCGCTCTGATCTAAAGCAAGTGATGCTGTCACTAGTACAAGGAGGAGCTGCGAATATCCCCTTATGGATGGAGGCCTTAGATGGGAATAGTAGTGATAAAACAAGTTTCCAAGAGACGGTTAGGAGGGTGCAAGCGTTTACACAAAGTATTCATGGGATGCCTGATGGCCTTTGTTTTGTGGTTGATGCCGCCTTTTATGTTCCAGAGCAGTTGGCAAGCCTCAATAACGTGTTTTGGATAACCCGAGTACCTGCACAGCTTAATGAAGCCAAAGTATTGTTGAACAAGCCTTGTGATGCTCTGACCTGGGAGCCGTTTGATGCAAACTATCGTGGAAGTGTTCATGAAACGGTTCTTTATGGTATTCCACAACGCTGGGTTTTGATTGAGTCGCAACAGGCGAGGTTGCGAGAGCTAAAGACTTTTCAGAGGCATTTGGATAAAAAATCTCAAGAGCTCATTAAATCCTTATGGCATCTTGGTCACCAGGTCTTTCAATGTCCTGACGATGCAAAGCAGGCATTAAAACCGCTCATCAAATCACTCAAATACCACCAAATTCATTATGAGATTCTACCTGTTGAACGCCATACAGGGAAAGGTCGCCCAAAACCTGGAGCTCAAAAAATGGTGATTGGATATCAAATACAAGCCTGTCTTTCTACCTGTCTGGAGAGGGTGGGTGCTAAAAAAGAAACACTGGGACGCTTTATTTTGGCCAGTAATCAATGTGATAGCTCGCTATTGAATAATCATGCCATGCTTCAACAATATAAAGAGCAATCCTGTGTCGAATCAAGCTTTAAATTCATGAAAAACAATGCCTTCGAACTGGACTCTTTCTTCCTTAAAACACCTGAGCGAATTACAGCCTTGATGATGGTAATGACGCTTTGTCTCATGGTGTACAATTTTGCTCAAGCTCACATCAGGCAATGCTTAAAGGAGCATGATGAAGCACTTCCCAATCAGCTGGGTAAGCCAGTACAAAATCCCACAATGAAATGGATTGCTGAGCTGATGAACGTGATAGCTGTTGTAACCATCCTGACAAACGATCAAAAACATCGTGTGGTAACTAATCTAAAACCAGTACATCAACAAATCATTTCTTATTTTGGTCAGTATGCTCTTGAAATCTATGGACTTGCCGCAGAATCTGCGCGTGGCACAGGCTTCTCCTGCCTGGCTATTGAACAGAATAATTATAAAAATCGTTTATCTTGGTGCGAAACGTAGGGTGGATTACCAGTTTTTAAACAATACTAATCTTTATACCTATAATTCAACCGAACATGTCCAGGAATTAGTAGCCAATTGGCCCCTTTATACAAACCCGCTCAATCACTTCTATTTCTTTATGGCAGGAATTCTTTTATTCATCGTCTATGAGCGTTATCGGACACAGTTGCGTCAAAAACAGCAACTTCTAGTAAAGATGATTTTGATTTTACTCGTTATTTATATGGTATTAGATAAAATTGTTGGAAATCCAAGTTATGGTTTTGGACGTTTTTGTTATTCGCTTTTAACCCTGGCTATTATAAGCCTCACGCCCTTTATTGAGATAAAGAGCACTTGGTTAAGAAAAAAATTAATCATGTTAGGTGATATCAGCTACAGTGTTTATCTAATCCAATTTCCCGTCTATACCTGCGTTATCTATTTAACCAGGAAATTCACTTTGTTCAATAAAACTGAAACTTTCTTCATTGCCTTACTAAGCTTGCTATCTATTTCCTATTTTATTTATAAATGGTACGAAGTACCTAGTAAAAATTGGTTAACAAATCTGGCTTTTTCTCCCCGGAAAAATAGCCTTGAGCTTTCAGAAACAACCTAAATTTTTTTGCTCCAATCATTTTTCATCCCTCATTTACCAGGGGCTCTTCATTATCAATACTGCTTAAATGGTAGCGTTTACCACTTCGATACAATATGGAAGCACCTACGGCCGTTGCAAAAAGGATAGAAGCAAGTGAGCTTAATTTGCCATGATAAGTCAGGCTCACTAACCCCGTGGCTAATAACCCCGATATGCCAAGGCCAGTTGACAATACAGCCATTCGTGAACCCATAGGGGCATCGGATGATTCAATCGCCAAGCGTTGCAGCGATGCGGAAGAAAGCCCAAAACCAAAAGCAAAAAGCATGATGCCGCCAATTAGCCCAAATAAATGCGAGGGGTAGATCAACGACGTGGCCATAGAAAAAAGACTGCCTGCCAATAGAATAAACAATCCCAGCTCAATTAGCTGATTAAGCCTCATTTTGTCTACAAGAAACCGTACTAATCGGTTAGCAACCATATAAAAACCAAAAACCAGTAACTGAAAAATTCCAAAATAAAGTGGCTTATAATGAAATTCGTTAGTGACCAGGAAAGGTCCACAAACTAGCCAGCTCATGAAACCGCAAAACATAAGCCAATAGGGCAATAAATAATGCATAAACTGCCAATTAGTCACGATACTTTTATACTGACCTAACACAAAAGGGAGATTGAGTGGTGTGCGTTTGTCAGCCGCCAGGGTTTCTGGCATACGCGCCAGAACCCAACCCGTAATTAATAGACCCCAAACAAATAAAGATAGAAAAATCCACCGCCAATTTGTTAATGTCGCCAAAAGCCCGCCGAGGAAAGGACCTAAAGCAGGGGCAAGAACCGTAATACTGCTCATTGTCGCTAAAAGGCGAACCGAATTCTTTTGGTCATAGAGTTCATGGATACTGGCATATCCGGGAACGATGATAAAACAGATTGTACACCCTTGAAAAAAACGCGCTGCAATCAAAATGCTAATGTTAGGTGCGATTGCACATACGAAAGTGGATAACACAAAAATTAACATACCCGTTATAAAAACCGGACGTCTGCCAACTCGATCGCAAATAGGTCCTATAAATAATTGCATCGACATACCGCCTAAAAACCAAGCAGACAAAGTGAGCTGGACAAGGCTGGTAGAGACATCCAAATCATGCATCATATCGGGTAAAGCAGGCAGATACATATCCGTTGAAAGAAAAACTGCCATTTCAGCGCAGATCAGAATCAGGGGGAAAATAAAAAGATTTTTAAACATTCAGATATCCACAGTAACAGGATTGATGGGCAGGCCCCATCAATCAGAGAAAATCACGCTGACATTGCATTTTATTAGTACAAGTACAAAACCTTCCTTGCTTAGAAGGAAGGCTCATAACCAACTTATTAAATATTAATTAGTGCTTGTGGATTAGGCTTTGATAAATAGTCTTCCAATTGCTCTTCACTAAAAAAGCATTTTGAAGATCGAAGCTGCGAATCATGCTTAACAAATGCAATATCAACCTGCGCCAGGGCATTATCAATGGCGCGATAATGGCCTTCTAATACTTCATAACAGCGATAACCTAAATCAACCATGGTTGAAATAATTTCATGAATTTCAGGAGCACCCTTACGAAACTCATGAAAAGAGGTTTCGATAATTAAAATATCAATTTTATCCAAGAGCTCTTTAGAGCCTTTCAATACTTCTAACTCATTACCTTGTGTATCTATCTTCAACAAGCTTGGACGTGCTATTGTTTGGGGAATCAACGTATCTAATCGTCTCAAAGGCACTGTAATTTTTTTCCCGTCAAACGATTCCCCCTCCCATTGGCGTAGGCAACTTGAGCCAGAAATGTCATCGTGGAGAAAAAATTCAATTTCACTATCTTCTGCACCTGCAGCCACATTATGAGTAGTAGCACCAATCGTATTCTCAAGCTTTTTAAGTAAAGGTAAACAGTGAGGTACAGGCTCAACCAGATAAAACTTTGCTTCTGGCAAAAATTTATGAAGCGCGGGCGTACCATAAGCGATCCCGACATCAATAACGGTTTTAATATGAAAATTAAGTCTTTTCAAATGGCCAATAAAGGAGCCAAAATCTCTATTTGGAGTATTCTTGGTTGACAACTTCAGATTAAGAGGAGATAAAAGGCGATTTGCAATTGGAAACAAATAGGATGCCAAAAGATGTTTATTAAATTTCATTGATTGTTCCCTAATCTTTAACTATAAACTGGGTTACAAAATAACCCGGGATTGTATATTATTTTTACCGTAAAAAGAATATCTCGCCTTAAAATTACAGTTATTATTATATTATCAAGGTAGTTTGCATCTATTTGGAGTCATCTTATGCCCATCCAAACACCCATTAATGCCAAACCCAAAAAAAATTCTCTTATTGTCTGTGCGGGCACGGTAACCTGCCACACCGTGGCCAGTATGGGTGCAGGCTTCACCGTCTTTAAAGCGTATTTTGACAAAAATCTTCATCACGAAAATCTACCTGGTGGTTGGATTGCTGCCTTACAGTTGCAATTGGATAATTTCCATCAGCAAAAACAAGAAATGCCCGCTTATAGCCGTCTTGCCAAACAAGATGATTATCTTGGCGGTGTAGCCACCGTACCTGATAAATTGGGGCATAAAGGATTGACCTTTGCCAAGACTCTCTCTGAACAGGATTTGCAGGCACAATACAAGGAAGCACTTAGAGGAGCAATAAATGACGCCTTGGTCCTGCAACGCCCTCTGTTTATTCAACCGCTAGGTATTGGTGTGTATGGCTGGGATCCTGAACTCGCTGCCACCTTTTTTGCCGAAGTAATTTGCCAAACCGATCCTGAGGGCAAGATGGACATCAGCATTCCTATCTTTAATCCCTCCCCAGGGTCCAGTAACGAAAAATTCAAACTCCATTTTGCCAGTGAAATGGAAAAGAATGGACATCCCCTTATACGATAAGCAGTTCAAATACTGCGAACGCCGCAGAAAGGAAAAAAGAAAGAGCAAAGAACCGTCAAGAAAACATAGACTCATGTACGCGGATTCAGAAAATTATCGATTTTTCGTCCCCTCTACACAAGAAGATAACCTATGAATACGAATATCATTATGAATGTTTGCCAAAAACAGGGCATTAAGGGCAGTTTACTTTTACTATCCTGTCGACGCACGCCAGAAAAATGCCAATCGAACGCCTATTATTTATTATTCATTTTCCGTAAAAACTCTCCCAGTTCGATCGGCATGGGAAAAACAACCGTCGAAGTATTGCTTCCTGCTAAACTGGCGAGCGTTTGCAAATAACGTAATTGCATAGCCTGTGGTTCTTTCACCAGCACTTGCGCAGCTTGTAATAGTTTTTCTGAGGCTTGTAATTCACCTTCTGCATGAATAATTTTTGCCCTTCTGTCCCGTTCCGCTTCGGCTTGTTTCGCAATGGCGCGAATCATACTTTCATCCAAATCGACACGCTTGATTTCCACATTAGACACTTTAATACCCCAACCATCCGTTTGCGCATCCAATATTTTTTGCACATCACTATTCAATTGTTCCCGTTCTGCCAGCATTTCATCCAATTCATGTTGGCCTAGAACAGAACGCAGAGTAGTCTGTGCCAATTGGCTGGTTGCCTCAAAATAATTTTCTACTTGAATAATTGCCTTTTGGGCGTCAACAACCCGGAAATAAAGTACCGCATTAACTCGAACAGAAACATTATCGCGTGAAATAACGTCTTGGCTAGGTACATCCATTACCACTGTCCGTAGATCAACACGAACCATTTGTTGCACACCAGGAATAATAATCACCAGTCCTGGTCCCTTAACCCGCCAAAAGCGGCCCAGCATAAACACGACACCCCGTTCATATTCTCTAAGTACACGAAACGCAGCCAGAAGTATGAAAATGACAAGAATTACAAAGAACCCGAAGAATGAAGCCATGATTTTCCCCTTAGGCATCCTTACTGCTGATATTGCAATCAGCGTCATGATTGATCTCTTCTACCTGTAATTGTAGACCCTTGGTAGCAACCACCCTTACACGTTTATCTGCAGGAATAGGTTGGCTCGCATGCACACTCCAAATTTCCCCTCTAATGACTGCCTGACCACAGGGATCAACGATTCCTAAAGTTCGGCCTTCAGCCCCGAGTAGAATATCAACGCCGTGTTGTATTTTTTGTTTTCTTGATTTAATCGCTATCGTAAACAAGGCAAATATAAACACTATATTGACTGCTGCCATCGCCCAAATCGCTGACCAGGCAATTTGATAACTGGTATGATCACTATCAATAAGCAAAACAGAACCAATAATAAAAGATACCGTCCCTCCCAAACCGAGAGTCCCAAAACTTGGAGTAAACGCCTCTGCGGTGATCAGTATAATACCGAGAATAATCAGGCCAAGGCCCGCATAATTGACAGGCAAGAGTTGCAGGGCGTATAAAGCCAATAAAATTGCTACGGCACCAACAACACCAGGGAGCATAAATCCTGGATTCATCAATTCAAAAAAAATACCGTATATCCCCAAAAGTAAAAGCAAGTAGGCCACTGTCGGCTCTGTAATGATCTGTAGAAATCGTGTTCGCCAGTCGGGAGTTATGCTCTCTACCTCTGCTTCCTCTGTGTTTAACTGAATTCGTTGGTTATCCTGGATCACAATTAAACCATTCAATTGGGTTAGAAGATCAGCGCGATTTTTAGCGACGATATTAATCACACCGGCTTTAAGAGCCTCATTCGCAGTTAATGTCGCTGCATCCAGAATTGCTTTTTGTGCAAATACGGCGTCACGACCACGTAGTTGGGCAAGGGAACGAATATAGGCAACCGCATCATTCGTTACCTTTTTGTCCATTGTTGATTTCTGCTTTGTCGTCTTGTCTGGCTTATCAATATCACCCAACAGGTTGACAGGACTGGCTGCTCCTAAATGGGTACTGGGTGCCATGGCAGCCACCGTACTGGCATAAAGCAAAAAAGTCCCTGCACTGGCGGCTCGGGCTCCATTAGGTGAAACATACGTTACAACAGGTACTTTGGAAGAAAGAATATCCAGTACGATCTGGCGAGTTGATTTATCCAGACCACCCGGGGTATCCAATTGGATCAAAATAAGGCCTGTGCCATTCTGTGCATCATGGATAGCACGTGACAAATAGTCGGCTGTTGCAGGGCCTATTGCCCCATTAATGTTGAGTTCAATCACTTTCCCAGGTGCTGCAATCACGGGCAATAGAATAACCAGTAAACTTAACAAGACAACTAAACGATGTATCAGTTTCCCACTCATCAGATCGCACCTTTGTCAGTCAACAGCTCGATTAGGTAACCATCTGGATCTTTAACGAATGCTAAAATAATATCGCCATATTTCATGGGACCTGCATCCCTGACAATGTTCCCGCCCTGGGCTTTAATGCGGGCACAAGCTTGATAGACATCGTCCACGGCAATCGCAATATGTCCGTATGCATCACCTTTCTCATAACTGGTCTTATCCCAGTTATAAGTAAGCTCTAACTGTGATCCTCCAGGACTATCGGGATAGCCGAGAAAAACCAGGCTAAAACGCCCTTCAGGATATTCCTTATGGCTTATTAATTTCATATTTAGCATGGAGGTATAAAAAGCAATGGATTTGTCCAGGTCTGTAACCCGCAGCATGGTATGTAGAATTCGCATAAAACATCCTGTTCTACCACTTATTTGATTAAGCATAGCAGGATTTTGGGGGATAAGCCGTGTTCTATAGGATTTTAAGGATGACTGTCAAAAAGGTTACCGCGCAATTGACTGCGCGGTAATAAAACTGCTTTTCACTCTTTTTAGAAATACACACCGATTTGGGCAAGTATAGTATCGGAAGATCGACCAGTACCAATTGTATTTTGGTTGACCACGTTTGGAGGTGATGCACCATTAGCGAATTGGTTGATTCTATAATCGTTGTCATGACGGTATTCAAGGCTTTCAACAGTATCTTTCCATATCGAAATGCTATATACGCCAGCCAACCGCCGCTTGGGTAAATTTAAGGCCAAGCTGTCTTTGGTCCACTGATAACCGATTGAGAACGATGAGGGCTTACAAAAACTCATAAAGGTTACGCCAGCTTCTAACTGGATAGCCTGTGGTTTTGCTCCTCGGCCATTAAAACTTAAATCTTGTGTTCTAAAGGCCTTTGTAGCGCCCACCCATTCGGCAGTAAAGTTATAGCGATCGATATTCATGTTCCAATGAACACCTAAACCCGGTACTTTACCTACTCGCTCATTACCATTGGTTATCGAACTAAAACCACCAAAGGTTGTACCAGGAGACGAACCAGTATCCTGCATTCCTGCTGAATCATCGATCGAACCTATATAGCTCGCTCCAATTTCTCCAGCCATATCACCTGATTTGATCGTATAACCCAGGTTGACCCCACCTACACCCGATTTTCCCAATGTAGTATCTGATCGGAAACCATAGACAGCGGCGTAAGGTCCAGAGTCATATTGCGATTTATAACCGAGAATGAAAGGCCGAGATTTTGTTCTGGTTAATCGTAAGGTCAAAGGAGAACTGATCATTGCACTAGAGTAACGACCAAAGGGTACGTATAATTGTCCCGCAGTGAAATAATAGGGGGATTGATCCAAATCACCAATATTGACAAACCCCATGTTTAATTGGAAAGCCGAATTGCTAACGCGGGGACCACTCACCAAAGGTGGTGTTTCATCGTAAGCAACAGACATAAATGCTTCTACCTTATCATTCAACATTGCTGCGACATCAAACTCACTAGAACCTAAATCGATATCACCAGTGGTGTTGCCTGCATAGGAGCGGTTAAAGTTGGCAACAGGTTCAGCTTTTCCACTTAAAGCAATAATAGGGACATTAGGAACCGGGTACCCTATACTTTCATAGGCACGGTAAAGGCGGCGTCGTTGCTGCATTAAGCGAATATCTCGGTTAATACTTGAAATATTGACGATATAATCTGAACCATCAAAAGCTGGTCTATCACCTGTATAAGGAGCGGTTACTACCGGAGTTCCTGCAATGAAGGTAATTACTTTTCCATCAGCAAGTAAGGCTGTAGGGTAAAAATTACTTGAATCCCGATTGTCATCTACTGTATGAACCGTTAGTGCGCTTGTATGATACGATTTAATTGGTTCATCGCTATGCCGCGCAGGCGGCTTTGCAGACTGAGATCGGCCTACTTCTACCGGCCTTTTGATTACTCTCTTTTTAACTTGTACAGGTTGTCTTGCCCGTACAGGCTTGCTGCTTGATGTCGTTTTGCTAGCTTGCTTGGATCGACTGGCCTTCACCGCAGGCTTATTTACAGATTGAGTCACTAACTGTTTTTGCAAACGGTTTAATTGAGTCTGTAGTGCCTGTGTCTGGCGTTGTAAACGTAAAATTTCGCGCTGCAGTTGTTCATTATTTGCAGCAAAAAGCGAGCCTGAGAAAATCGCGATCGCGATCATTATTAATACTTTATGTTTCACGAGGAGTACTCCTGAATGTTTTTTTTACTTCCTGGATAGTTTGGCGAGGCGATTATATCGTGCATTGAACTTATTGGCCAGTGATTGTGCACAATATTTATTGTTTGATTCTTATGGACTTATGAATAGAAAACATTAAAACAGCAGGCAAAAAAAAAAGCCCATTTTCATGGGCCTCAGAAGGAGTATTAACTATCAATTTTAGGCATTACCAACCCATTTCAAACCGAAGTAGGGACCAAAAAGACCAAAATCGCTGTTTGTTGGAACGCGGACAGTGCCAGGAACAAGTCCGTTAACCGTAAATTTTCTAGTTGGTAAGGCATTAAAATAGTTAACAACCTGGTAACCACCTTCAAGATTGAGCACACCTTGCGCCAATTCATAGGCATAGTTAACACCTACTTTGGCCTCAAGACTTGGGACAATCGATTTCTTACTTGCATAGACATCATTACGCACCAAACCGCTTGGAGCTAAAACAAAGCCAGTAGTATAACGACTTGAACCATACAGAATAGAGGTCGCTGCATTGGCAGTTATACTAAAACTTGAATTCAAGTCATAGGCATAATCAACCCCAACAACAGGACCTACACCGTTAAACTCGGAATCACGGGTTTGGCGGAAACCAGCAGGAGCAAGCGCAGCAATTACCGCAGGTGTTGCCGTATAGTTATTTACAGCATGAATTCGAATGTCTGCGTACTGTAAGCCACCGTAAAAGCGGGCATTTTTTAACAGCCCCATATCGGTATGTTGCCCCAGGACCAAGTTCACTTGATCGAATTTGTTGTCAAGAAACAAATTATAAGGAACATTCGTGGCAGAAAAAGGTGTTACTCCAAAATAACCACTATTCCTTGTATCCACGTCATAGTGCATCCAAGTCATAGTAATATCATTTCCAGTATTGAAGTGATAGGAACCTTCCAAACGATAGCCCCAACCCCAATCACCATCCCATTCCTTAACGCCATTCGTGGTTGTTGTGCTGTTATAATCATAACCTTTGTCAGCATCATAAATTGGCTTTAAATAAAGAGCTTGCACGCCAATATCCCATTGACTTGCTGCACAAGGAACGGTGACATCCCCAGGAGCGCAAGAAGGCGCTGGAGGAGTTGAATACATTCCCGCCGTGGCAACACTACTGACTGCCAAGCCAAGAATAGCTATGGTTGTTTTTTTCAGCATGATCACTCCATTTATCTCAAAAAAAAGCCCATCAACAAGTGATGGGCTTTAATAAAACATTGTCGGTTGACAAATTACACGTTACCAACCCACTTCAAACCAACATAAGGACCGTGTACAGCGAAGTCACTTTCTCTAACGTCAGTCAAAGTTGCAAAGTGGTTAGCGTTGAAGTAGTTAACCCACATCCAACCAGCATCCAGAGTTAAATCACCTTGTGCCATAGCATAAGTGTATTTAGCACCTACTTTAGCTTCTAATTCAGGGACAATAGCTGTCTTAGAACCAGAGAAGCTGAAAGAAGCTGGGAATACAGCAACGTTAGTGTTGAACTTGCTGTCACCAACCAGGATAGCAGTTGCGCCGTTACCATAGATAGCGAAACCATTACCTAAGTCATAAGACATGTCCATACCAACACGAGGACCGAAGCCGTTGTATCTGTGGTTAGTTGAGTTCAGGAAAACGCCTGTAACAGCATCTCTGTAATCAGTTTCGATACGAGCGTATTGGAAACCGCCGTGGAAACGGATGTTTTTGAACTCACCGAAATCTACGTGTTGACCGAACTCAATGTTAACAGCATCCCACTTAGGCTCGAAACGGTTGTAAACGCTGAAAGGACCGAAGTTAACACCATTGAATGCGAAGGCACCAGCATAAGTATGAGTAGTATCATGTTCCCAATGGTACCAGTTAACGTTCAAATCGTTACCAGTGCTGAAGTGGTAAGAACCTTCAATCTTGAAGCCCCATCCCCAATCAGGATCTAAATCACCAAAACGAGTTGAAACGCCGTCAACAACAGTAGGATTCAGACGACGGTAACCGAAGTCAGCATCATAGACGGGCTCAAGGTACAGGGCATATGCACCGAAATCCCATGCAGTTCTTTCGCAAGGAACGGTGACGTTACCAGGGGTACAAACTGGACCCATGGTTCCAGCAAATACTGCACTGCTACCTAAAGCAAGAACAGCTACCGCTGTTTTCTTCAAATTTAACATGCTTCATCTCCACTTTTTTATTATTAATTTCCCGTTTAGCCGTCAAACCACAACTTGGTGTTGACTACAGTACGCAATCATCGCTCTATCCGAGAACGTACATGGACAAATTATCAAGCGCTACTTTATCAAAGTCAACACTATTTCTACAAAATTTCGCTATTAATTCGATAAATAATTTGCTTTACAACACGGCGATGACTCTTTTATGACCACACTAATTAATTCACTATCACTTACTTCAAGTAGCAAATTAATTATCCGTGACAATAAAGAAAAAAAGCCTTTCGTCTAGCAAACCAAATTTTAATATTCATCATAAAAAATAGTTTTATAGAGAACATTAAATATTTTGAATCAATAGGTTGGCTAAGGTTAGTTGACTCTATCAGATAAAGTGTATTCAGCGCAATGATTTTTTATGAGGATAGGGAGACTGTTAGCTTGATTGATTTATTTATATATCTTTATGACCACTCTACGGTTTGCAGCTTTTCCTTCTTCAGTGTCGTTTGGAGCGACCGGATTTTGCACGCCATACCAGGTAACTGATAAACGGCTCTGCTGCACACCAAGGCTTAACAGGTAATTTGCTACTGATTTAGCCCGTCCTTCTGACACAGCGTTATTATACGATTTTCTACCGGTGTCATCTGTATAACCTGCAACTTTCACTCGTTTAACCAGAGGGTCAGCGCGACAATATTCAGCAACTTTCTTTAATTGTTGTTTTGCCGCATCACTTAACTCATCACTGTCCGTATTAAAGAGTAATATACTTTCCCGCACACTGGCATAATCAAAGGGTAGAAGATTCCCCAAACAACGCTGATATTTTGCATACACTTTTTGGAAGTTTGCTGGCGACAACGAAACAGTCACTGCAAAGCCTTGTTCTGACTGATATTGAAATCGTGTTTGGTATCCTTGTGCCAAATAAGTTAATAATTTGATCGCTGGATCGCGTGGGAGATAAAGACCATATTCACCAGGATTTACTGACGTTTTTGCAATGAGATAAGAATTGCCTCCTGGTTTCCAAACCGGAGGGGCAGCAAATACTACAGCCGGTAATCGTCGTTCCACTTGTTGCCATTTACTTAGAATAAAGTGACTTGGCTTTGCAGCGTACTGTTCAAAGTAGGCAATACCATAATTGGGGACAGTAAGAGACAATCCACACCGTAAACGATTGCCACTCATTCGCCAGTTTTCATCGCCCATAGGACTCTCATAGTGGACACTGATACCAGCCAGGCAGCCATTAATGGGCCAACAGTAAAGGAAAATACTTCCTAAAACTCCTGATGTGATGAAGCGCTTAAATGCCATTTTTTGCTCATCCAGTCCACTAAACCATGATATGCTTTCGTATCGGCATTTTTAGAGGAACCTTTACTTTGCAAACTTTAACGATTACTCGCCCGGATGATTGGCACGTCCATTTTCGCGATGACCTGCTCCTGCAGCATACTGCACCGGCAACAGCACAACATTTTTCCCGTGCACTGGTCATGCCTAATCTGAAACCCGCCCTGACCTCAGTTACTGCTGTGTTAGCCTACCGTGAACGCATCATGGCGGCATTGGGCAACCAAAATTTTACCCCCTTTATGACTTTATATTTAAATGAGCAAGTACTCCCCGACGATTTGGCACAAGCTAAACAGCAGCCTTATATTTTGGGAGCCAAGCTATATCCTGCTGGCGCCACTACTAATTCTGAGGAAGGGGCACGCTCGCTTCAGGCGATTTATCCTTTATTAGAAGTCATGCAACAGCAGGATCTGGTCTTGCAAATTCATGGTGAAGTGACTCAAGGTGATATTTTTCAGCGTGAAGCTGAATTTATTACCAGTTGCCTTAGCCCCCTCATTAAAAATTTTCCTAAACTGCGTGTAGTGCTGGAACATATTTCTACCCAAGAGGCGGTAGAATTTGTTAAACAGGCACCTGAAACCGTCGCAGCAACCATAACCCCCCATCATTTATTATATAATCGTAATCAATTGTTGGCCGGCGGTATCCGACCCCACTATTATTGTTTACCTATCTTAAAACGCGAAAGCGACCAACGTGCTTTGCAACAAGCGGCCATAAGCGGTAATAAAAAATTTTTTGCCGGTACCGATAGCGCACCCCATGCTAAAATCAACAAAGAGAATGCTTGTGGCTGTGCTGGCATTTATTCCGCCCCCTTTGCTGTCGCTATGTATGCCCAGGTTTTTGATGAATTAAATCGACTTGCAAAACTCGATGCCTTTATGGGGCGCTTTGGTGCTGAATTTTATCATCTGCCGATTAATCAAACTCAGCTTATACTAAGAAAAGAGGTTCAACACATACCGGATACATTACCTCTCGGACAGGA
Source organism: Legionella donaldsonii (assembly GCF_900452385.1). Taxonomy (NCBI): domain Bacteria; kingdom Pseudomonadati; phylum Pseudomonadota; class Gammaproteobacteria; order Legionellales; family Legionellaceae; genus Legionella; species Legionella donaldsonii. Next base: position 3,345,976 of record NZ_UGOA01000001.1, read on the forward strand.
CTCGGTGGTCCCCGTTGCTGCTGGTGAAACATTACAATGGAGTCCGTATGAGCCCACGTGATGTTGCCCTAAGAACACAATTAAAGAGTAGATTTCGTGGTTTTCTGCCTGTTGTTGTTGATGTAGAAACCGCTGGCATCGATCCTTATAAAAATGCTTTATTAGAAATGTGTGTCGTATTAATCGATCTTGATGAGCAGGGTTGCTTTATACCAACGGCCACCTATTTTGAGCATATTTTACCTTTTGAAGGTGCCGAACTGGATGCCAAATCACTCGAGTTTATTCAAGTTGATCCTTTCCAACCCTTACGCTTTGCCGTTGATGAAAAACAGGCTTTACAAACATTGTTTGCTCCTATTAATCAAGCTTTAAAAAAGAGCAAATGCCAGCGTGCTGTCCTCGTTGGCCATAATGCCTGGTTCGATTTACTATTTATAAAAGAAGCCGCCAAACGAACAGAAATAAAATCGCCATTTCATTCATTTACTTGTTTTGATACTGCGACACTGGCCGGATTTATCTATGGTGAAACTGTATTGGCAAAAGCGGCTCAAGCAGCAGGAATCGCTTTCGACAGCAATGAAGCTCATTCAGCAATTTACGATGCCGAGAAAACAGCAGAATTATTTTGTACTATGTTGAACACATGGCGTGATGCACATACCAGTTCTTAAACTGGCATGTGCAATAGGATTAAAGATTGTCAGAATGGGCAGCGAGGTACTCAGCCACTCCTTTAGGAGAGGCTTTCATTCCTGCCTGGCCTTTTTGCCAACCAGCAGGGCAAACTTCACCATGCTCTTCAAAAAATTGTACGGCATCAATGATGCGTATCAATTCATCGATATTACGGCCAATAGGTAAATCATTCACAATTTGTGAACGCACCATACCATTTTTATCGATAATAAATGCACCGCGAAAAGCAACACCGGCAATCGGGTGTTCAACCCCATAAGATTGGCAAATCGTATGAGTCATATCTGCCGCCATGGTAAATTGTACGGGACCTATACCACCTTCTTTCACCGCTGTATTGCGATAAGCATTGTGTGTGAATTGCGAATCAATAGATACGGCCACCACTTCAACACCACGCTTCTTGAACTCGTCCATACGATGATTAAGAGCAATTAATTCTGAGGGGCAAACAAAAGTGAAATCGAGTGGATAGAAAAACACCACACCATATTTTCCTTTCAATGCTTCGTGCAAATTGTATTTATCTGTTATTTCGCCATTGCCTAGCACAGCAGGAACTGTGAAATCAGGGGCTTTACGTCCAACCAAAACGCTCATCTATATTCTCCTTAATGGTGCGCATCACCAGATACGCATATCAATAACCAACTTTAAAGGGCAACCGCATCTCGTAATAATGACTCAAGCTCACCTTGCTGATAAAGCTCTAAAATAATGTCTGAACCACCTATTAACTCACCTTTCACGTACAATTGCGGAAATGTAGGCCAATCAGCATATTGAGGTAAGGTTTGGCGAATATCTGGATTGGCTAGCACGTCAACATAAGCGAAATCGACACCACAAGCATCGATGCATTGTACAGCACGCGCTGAAAATCCGCATTGAGGCATTTTAGGGGTGCCTTTCATGTATAATAGTATAGCGTTCTCGCTAATCTGTTGTTTAATCTTATCAATTGTATCCACTTAGACACCTATTTAAAAAATATAAAAAAACAGCTTTAATTATGGCAAAAATAAGACCAATCAGCAACTAAAGCCACTGGGATAAGGAGGACAATCCCTTGAGTTATCAACATTGAATATGTCTACCATCCTGCTAAACTTAAGCACTCAATCAATATAGGGAGTTTCCAAATGGCTTTTACCTTACCACAATTACCTTATGCAATGAATGCACTAGAACCTCATATTTCGCAGGAAACCTTGGAATACCACTACGGTAAACATCATAATGCCTATGTTACTAATCTCAATAAACTTATTCCTGGTACCGAGTACGAAAACTTAAGCCTGGAAGAGATTATCAAAAAATCCTCTGGCGGCATATTTAATAATGCGGCTCAAGTCTGGAATCATACTTTCTACTGGCATTGTTTAAGTCCTAATGGTGGGGGTGAACCAACTGGAAAACTGGCTGATGCAATTAAAAAAGATTTTGGCTCATTCGCAGCCTTCCAGGAACAATTTACCCAAACTGCGGCAACAACTTTCGGTTCTGGCTGGGCTTGGCTCGTACAAGAAAAAGATGGTCACTTAAAAATTACCAGCACGAGTAATGCCGGTACTCCGATGACTGCAGGACAGCAGGCCTTGTTAACCTGTGATGTGTGGGAACACGCTTATTACATTGATTACCGCAATGTACGCCCGGATTATATCAAGGCGTTTTGGTCCCTGGTAAATTGGGATTTTGTTGAGAGTAACATGCGTTAAGTAACACGCTAGGATTGCTCGATCAGTGTTTTGGATGATCGGGCATCCCTGTTAATAGCCAGGAATTCGAGCACCGTATCGACGACCTAATGCGCCAATGCAGTAGCGTTTCGAAAGAAGCCTAATAAAGGAGTTTTTGATGGCATTAATTACCAGTTACAACCCTTTGCCGGTAACCTTTACTCATGGTGAAGGGGTATGGTTGTACGACGACGCAGGCAAAGCCTATTTAGATGGATTAAGCGGTATCGCGGTTTGCGGGTTGGGGCATGCTCACCCAGATGTAACCCGTACCATTCAACAGCAAGCAGCAAAATTACTGCATACCTCGAATACCTTTCATATTAAAGAGCAGGAATTACTGGCTGAAAAATTAGTTAGCCTATGTGCAATGGAGCAAATCTTTATTGCTAATTCGGGGGCAGAGGCCAATGAAGCAGCCATCAAACTTTCTCGCCTCTATGGCCACAAAAAAGGGATTGAAACACCCTCCATTATTGTTATGGAGCGCGCCTTTCACGGGCGTACCATGGCGACGCTAACCGCCTCAGGGAGCCGTAAAGTGCAGGCTGGCTTTGAACCACTAGTCCCTGGTTTTATCCGCGCCCCCTTCAATGATATTGATGCTATACGCACCATTGCGGCAAACCGTGATGATGTAGTCGCAATCATGCTTGAGCCCATCCAAGGGGAAGGCGGGATTTATACAGCAGAGGATTCTTATTTACGCGCGGTATCGCAACTCTGCAAGGAGCATGACTGGCTTCTTATCCTTGATGAAATCCAAACCGGTAATGCCCGTACAGGTAAATTTTTTGCTTACATGCATGCCAATATTCAACCGGATATCATTACTACTGCCAAAGGGTTAGGCAATGGTATCCCTATTAGTGCCTGCCTGATGAATAAGAAAGCCAGCGACCTGTTTAAACCAGGTAATCATGGATCAACTTTTGGCGGCAATCCGCTTGCTTGCGCTACTGCATTGACTGTTTTAAATGTTATAGAACGTGACAAACTCTGCGATTTAGTGACTCATCACTCTGCCCTGCTTAAAGAGAAATTAATGCTAGAGTTAGGCGAGCATCCCAATGTGCGTGGAATCCGTGGCAAAGGCTACATGTTAGGAATCGAACTTGATAGACCCGCTACTGACGCACGAACGATTGGTCTTGCGAATGGGGTACTTTTCAATGTAACTGCTGATACCGTGATCCGGCTATTACCTCCTCTTATCATTAACGAAAAAGAAATTGATGAACTTGTCCTGCGATTAACAAGGACTATCAGGCAATTTGTCGGACAGTAAGCTTATCACCGCCATTCAAATTCGCGCCGAGCAGGGGCATGGATATTGAAAGGCGGTCACTTTCTATGAAGGCTATGAATTAATATCAGAAAAGAAAAGGATAATAATACTGATTATCCTCCTGATGTTAATTAGGTTTTTTAAAAGAAAGTATTTTATAACTTAATAGGTGCGTCCACGATAAAAATCGCATACCCAACGTAAAACTACCTACCAGGCTTTTATAAGGCTCCTCTAAACGGACAGATTTAGTCAGGTTGCGTAAATACTGGTAGGTTGGCGATATGTTTTTTGTTATATCACAAACCTCCATCTTAAGACCATGCGCGGATGCCAGGCGTCTATAGCTATTAAGGGTATAGTTAAGATTGCACGATCCAAAAAAATTAAATTTTCTAATGAAAGGTAAATTCATTGCCCAGCAGTTAGGAAGGAACAATAGATGCGGTATGAAATCTGATAAAGTGATGCTACCCCCAGGTTTCAGTACGCGATTAGCCTCTTGAAAGAACGTTTTTCTACAAGGGAAATGAAAAATACATTCAATAGCCAGTATGTTATCAAACTCACTATCTTTAAAAGGGAGGGTACAAGCATTTCCCTCTATGAAGTTAACGCTATTATTACCCGATGCCTTTACCAGTTTTTTAGCACGGGCAAGTTGCCGATTATCTATATTTAATCCCGTTAAGACCATACCCGAATGATCACTATTCAACTCGGAAATGGTGCCACCAAAACCGCAACCTACATCCAGGATGGCTTGATCATTTTTGATACCAGCAATCGCGCAGATTTTCTTTGTTAAATTTTGAGCTGCCAAATAATAATCATCATCATCATTACACTGCGCTTGCGATGGATCAGGCCAATAACCCCAATGCACATGCTTGCCAAAACTCTTTTCAATTGACGGTTCTCTTTGCGCCAATTCCGAAATAAGAAAATCAAAATAGGGCAGCGATCCTTTAGACATTATCCTTAGTTCCTTCTTTTTTTAGACTTAACTCTTTAGTGCCACAGGGATTAAATCGTGGATTAAAGAAAGCTAAATAAGTTTTTAGTCTTCCCCATAACGCACCTTTGCGTCCATACATAAACCTATAAGCCATATTAAAATTTTTAAACTTAACTTTACGCTTTTGAGCAAGATCAGCAAAGAAAAATAGCGGCAAAAAAAAGTGGGTTGTAAACGAAGCATAAAAAGTAAAAAAAAGCAGGATGGTTACACGTCGAATATAACCGCCACCGAAATATTTATATACTCTGAAGCAAACACTGGAATGAGTCATTTCCTCTAATGCATGCCATCTTAAAAAATCATAGATTGCCAATTCATCGACTGGAAAAAGATTGTTCTCCAACGCAGAAGTAGCTAATTCATGTGCATAAAATTCCATCGCTAAAACAAAAGCCAATTTACTTTTAATACTTAGCCTGGATATTAACCAAAATAATCCTTTTGAGTATTTCATCATAAATTTAATAGGGTATTTATGACGCTTTAGATCATTAGTAACACAAGTATGCTGATAGGCATGAGCAATCTCTTCATCAATCAGTTGGGCCCATTCCAACTTAAGCTGTTCATCCTTAATTTTATCTTTAAGTGATAATCCAGCCTTGATCGTGAAACGTTCAACGTCGGCAGTCACTATAATGTAGGTATTACCCAAATAAGTTAAAAACGGCTCGCCCCTTAGCCAATGCGCAGGTGTATTTTCAGCTGCCCAGTTAATTTTTTTTAATTTTCCAGCATTAGTAAAATTTTCCGCTGAGCGCATGAGTCAACCTCAAGTTTTACATAACATTATTATAGAATGCTGATTTATATTAGACCAATTACCCTCAGGACGGCACGCCATCAAATTTCTATGTTTCGCCAAAACTGAAGAAAGCAGAGGATTGATTCAATCTATTATCACTGTTTGCGTTGGCGCACTACTTCATACAAGCAAACACCTGTTGCGACGGATACATTTAAACTACTTACAGCCCCGAGCATGGGTAAAGAAAATAAACCATCACAGTGTTCGCGAGTCAAGCGACGCATACCGGTGCCTTCCGCCCCCATTACTACTGCCATTGATGATTTACAATCTGTTGCATAAAGGCTCTCACTTGCTTCGCCAGCCGCACCATAGATCCAAACCCCTGCCTGTTTAATCGTCTCCATGGCACGAACAAGATTGGTGACCCGTACGACTGGAACAGACTCTGCTGCGCCACAGGCAACCTTGCTGACAACAGGAGTAATCGTTGCACTCTTATCCTTTGGAATAATGACAAAATCCACTCCAGTAGCATCTGCTGTTCTCAAACAGGCACCCAAGTTATGTGGATCAGTCACCCCATCTAAAATTAATAAAAGGCAAGGTTGTTTACTTGCTGCCAGTAAGGCGGGTAAATCGTTCTCGCCATAATCAGGTAAATTCGCCGCAATAGCTACCACCCCCTGATGAACAAAATCCGTAAAACGTTGGTTCATTTTTTGGATTGATAATTTTTCTACGGGAATTTGGTATTTGACCGCTGAATCAAGTATTTCTTCCAGGCGCTTATCAATACGTTCCTGATTAATAATTAATTTTTTAGTTGCTTTCGGGCGATTGCTAAGGAGAGCCGTGACCGCATGTACGCCATAAATATAATGCTCAGTCATCTACGGCCTCTGTTTCTGCGGGCTCAAAATCGATTTTACGTTCGTCTAAATCAACGCGTGCCACTAACACCGTCATTTTGTCACCTAAACGGTACACCTGCCCGCTGCGCTCTCCAATTAAGCGATGTTTTACTGCATCAAAGGCATAATAGTCATTTCGTAACGACGTCACATGAACCAAACCTTCCACGTAGATCTCATCTAACTCAACAAAAATACCAAATCCTGTCACAGCCGAAATGGTCCCTTGAAAAACTTGTCCCAACTTATCTTGCATGTACTCGCATTTAAGCCAGGAAACAACCTCTCTTGTTGCTTCATCAGCACGCCGCTCAGTAGAAGAACAATGCTTCCCTAAACGACTCATGTCTTCGTCACTATAAGTAAATTCTTCCACACTATTATTATCAATCAGATGGGTAATAGCGCGATGAATCAATAAATCCGGATAACGCCGAATAGGTGAAGTAAAATGCGTGTATGCTGGATAAGCCAGACCGAAATGACCATCATTTTCTTCAACATATTGTGCTTGTTTCAATGAGCGCAACATGACCGTTTCAATAATATGTTTCTCTGGCCTGTTCTGTATCGCAGCCATTGTTTTTTGAAAATCTTTAGGATGGGGTTTTTTACCACCACCAAGCTGTAAACCAAGCTCACCAAGAAATAATCTCAGCGCAGCAATCTTATCTTCATCTGGCAATGAATGAACACGGTAGAGTGTAGGGATTTCTGCTTTTTCCAGAAAACGCGCTGTAGCCACGTTAGCCGCCAACATACACTCTTCAATCAAACGATGTGCATCATTACGGATGACTGGCACAATCTGTTGTATTTTCCTATTTTCATCAAATTCAATGCGTGTTTCCGTCGTCTCAAAATCGATTGCCCCCCGGTTTTTACGTGCCTGCAATAAAACATTATAAAGGTTGTTTAATGCTTGTAATGCCGGCCATAGCCCTTGATGTTGTTCATCCGTCTTTCCTTCTTGTAACCATTGCGCTACTTGCGTGTAAGTAAGACGAGCCTGTGAATGAAAAACAGCACGATAAAATTGCGAACGGGTTATTTTCCCGTCTGCGGAAATAGCCATTTCCGCAACTACGCAGAGTCTATCCACTTTGGGGTTAAGAGAACAAATACCGTTGGATAACGCTTCTGGCAGCATGGGAACGACCTGGCCAGGAAAATAGACTGAATTACCACGCCTTGCCGCTTCCTTATCCAAAGCAGAGCCTGGCGCTACGTAATGACTGACATCAGCAATTGCCACATAAAGCTGATAACCACCTTTGGGTTTGGCATAGCAATAGACTGCATCATCGAAATCTTTGGCATCTTCGCCATCAATCGTGACAAAAGCTAACTCCCTTAAGTCAGCACGTCCGTTTAATTGCTCTTCACTCACCCGCTGTGGAATTTTAGCGACCTCTGCAATAACATCATCAGGCCATTCAGCAGGAATACCATGCGCATGAATAGCCACTTCAATTTCCATACCTGGTGCCATATGCTCACCAAGGATATGGATCACTTTACCAATCGCTTGATTACGCTTACTGGGAAAAGCAATCACTTCCACTAATACCATTTGTCCATTTTTAGCATTCGCAGCAAATTCCAGTGGAATGGAAATATCTTGCGTCAACCGCTTATTATCAGGAATAACAAAGCCCACACCGTGTTCGGTAAAATAACGCCCTACAACAGTTGAATTTGCGTGCTGAATAACCTCATGAATTTTCCCTTCAGGACGTCCACGTCGATCAACACCGGTTTGATACGCGAGAACCAAATCACCATGCATCACTGTTTGCATCTCTTTTGCAGACAAGACCATATCCTGCCCTTCATCGTCAGGGATGAAAAAACCAAAACCGTCTGGATGACCTTGTACGGTACCACGTTGCAAATTGATACGTCGCAAAAGACAAAAACGACCGCGGCGATCCTGCATGATTTGACCATCGCGTAACATGGCTTTTAAGCGGAACCCCAGGGCCTCCTGTTCACTAGCCTCGTCTACCTCAAGTTTGGAGATTAATTGATTACGCGACATTGGACGGCCAAATTCTTCCAGTACCTGCATAATCAATTCACGACTAGGTATAGGTATCGCGTATTTTTCTTTTTCCCTTTTATAGAAAGGATCTTTCGATTTTTTACTCACATTCACCACTTTTTTATAGAAATTAATTTGAGTCTATCACTTATTGCGACGAAGCAGGTAATTCAAAACCACGACTACCTAAATGAGCAGTTAACGCAGATATGCTCATATCTTCACCAGCCCAAAAAGTACCCGTTGTCTGTGCGGGCATCGTAATTGATGACCATCGACAGGCTGAAATAACCCCGGTACAGGGAACTTGCTGCTCATGACCTGGTTTTGATTCAATGCAAGTCAATTCAAATGATTCTTTATCGAGAGCGAGGGCCGACCAGTTACCAGCCTGTAAACGACTGCTCCATCCCGCACTGGCACTGGGATCGGAAACCGGATGAGTGATCCATAAATCCGTTTTAGATTGATTATGAATCATAACTAAAACTGGTTTTTCCGCAGAAAGCATCACTGACTCACCGTCTACGGTTATAGGTTTACAAGATACGGGCATATTTTCATCAGCATTTGCTGTATTCATTAATAAAACAAGCACCAGAGAAAAAACAAATCTCATACCACCTCCCAATATACTGACTTTTACAAAAGCTACCTTGGCAATCATACCTAAGTAAAGTAATCTTTTCTAAAAATTAAAGGATTTCAATGTGAGAAAAATTATTTTATTGCTCACCGTTCTTCTATTATCTCCTCTATACGCGCAAACACTTAATATTGGCATCTTACCCTATAACCCTCCTTTTGAAATGGAGGCCGATCAGAAAAATCATTTTTTTGGTTTTGAAATTGATATCATGATGGAACTTTGTAAGCGTATGCAAACTGATTGTCATTATATACCCTTAACATTCGCCGAGATATTCACGAAACTTCTAGCCAATGAAATAGATTTGGGTCTTGGTACCATTAGTATCACCGAACAACGGCGTATTAATTACTTGTTCTCTTTACCCTATATGAAAAGTACAGGGCAATTTATTACCAAGATTGACTCTCAAATTCATGGCATTGATGATATTCGCAATAAACGGGTCGGTTCTGTAGAGGGTAGCCTATTTAAAGCGATAGTCCTGGAAAAATTTAATCATGAAGTGGTCATTATCGAATATCCGACGCTTGCTGAAGTGTTTCAAGCTCTGGCAGATGACAAGATAGATATTGTGATCGCAGATGGAGGGGTGGCGAAATATTGGGTTGTAAGCAATAGTCACCTATTTAAGTTAGTAGGCAATGAGATACCTATTGGTATAGGATATGGCATAATGGCTAATAAAAAGCATAAAGAGTTAATTGAAACAATTAATAAATTACTTTTGGATATTGAAGCAGACGGTTCTTATCTAAAAATCTATAAACGTTATTTTGGTTAAATATTGTTAATGAAAATATGGGTTGATGCCGACGCGTGCCCCAACGCTGTTAAAGACATTCTTTTTCGAGCAGCAGAAAGAACAAGAACTCATTTAATTTTAGTGGCTAATACGTTTTTAATAATTCCACGCTCACACTTTATTACTACTGTTCGCGTTGAAAAAGGGTTTGATGCTGCTGACAATTATATCGTGCAGCAAGTAGTCACTAATGACCTGGTCATTACTGCTGATATCCCTCTAGCTGCTGCCATTATTGCCAAGAAGGGACTTGCACTCAATCCGCGGGGAGACTTGTATACTGCTAATGATATTAAACAGCGTCTGGGCATACGGGACATGATGGAGCAACTGCGTTCGGGGGGCGCTAACATTGGAGGGCCTGCAACCTATGGTGCCAAAGAGAAAGCTTCTTTTGCCAATGCCCTAGACCGAATTCTAGCCCAAAAAAAATAATCTAATCGTTCCTTTTTCTAACTTAAAGATAAACAGAAAAGTCAACAGACAAGCACTCCTTTTAAATGCATGTTAATATACCCTCTTTTTGAATTACCTCTGGCGGAGTGTGTCATGAGCAATTTAATCCAGGTTACTGAAATTGCCACCCTACAGCAAGATAGCATTGTACGTTGGAAAGCAAGTGGTGTTGTCTTGAATCAACAGGGTTTTTTACGTCTGGTAGAAGAAAATCACGCCTTCAATTACCAGTTGTGGCTGGCAGAAGATAAAGCCAGACGCGATGATGCAGGCTATGAATTTGTTTATCGTGCCAAACGAGAAATTGATCATTTTAATCAACAACGCAATAATCGTATGGAAGCGATGGATGAATGGTTATTTACTGCCTTACAACCCGCCAGTCCCACGGAGTGTCCTGTGCATTCTGAAACACCAGGTATGATGATTGACCGCTTATCTATTCTCGCACTTAAAGCTTATCACATGGCTTTACAAAGCAAACGCATGGATGTTGATGATACTCATCGTCAAAATTGCCAACGCAAATGGGAAACCATTATTGAACAGCAAAAACAACTGATTAACTGTTTACAGCAGCTGTTAGAAGAAATAAACGGCAAACTACGAACATTTAGAGTATACCATCAATTTAAAATGTATAACGACCCTGCATTAAATCCTGAGCTTTACATAGTACGGTAAGGTGACGGCAGGATTAAATCATCAGAGGCGCGAAGAGGCACATTGTCGCTAGCCGGGTGCTCTTCGAAGAAGAAACTGGAATAACTTTTTGCGCGTATAAGGCGGGGAAGCTGGGTAGTAGTACGAGGGGGCACTTCAGGAACCAAACCCTTATTTGAGGATAAATCAGCATTAGGAACCGTCGTCGTTAGATCGGTAGCCAGCAGGTCAGGGGCGGAAGCAGAGAAGAAAGTCATACTCCTTCTTACATTGGCATAATTACGGCCGAATATTGACATTCTATGGGGATGCCCGCTACCCGCATCAGGCAACTCTGATTTTCCATCAGCCACAGCGGTTTTAATTTTATCAAGAGGCTCACTACCAACATCAAGTTTCTGTTGATCAGCCACAGCGGAATCCTTTGGCGTTGCTTGCTCCTCAGGATCAGCATCGACCGGTGGGCGACCTAACCCGCGCGCAAAAGCTCGAAGAGCGAGTATTAGGGCATGGGCAACAGCACTAACCATCATCAAGCCCATCATGATTGGCGTATCATGATAACGGCCTTGCTCATCTACTTCTTGTAAGGCATAGAGAGCAAACCCTATTGCCTTAGTCCCTTTACCTATACCAGAAAAAAAGGAGCGTCCAACCTCAAACCATGCCAGAATCAAAGACTGAGGCAGACCTTCCACTTTCTGCCCATCCGCAACAACTTGCTGAACCCTGTCTAAATTTCCTACGTCGCAAAGACGGTTGTTTTCCTCTTTGAATTGACTCAATATTTTCGATATATCGAGAAGCTTGTCGTCAAAGAGCTTCTCTTCTTGCTTTATAGCATAATGGTTACGGGCAACCTCTAGCGACTGTGCTACAAAACCCGCAAGACAAATCATGCCCAATAGGATGCAAGTAACCAGTAAATTTGGCGGAAAAGCCGTTGAGGATAAAACAAGCAACGTTGATACAGCAAACATGGCGCTGGCAAGCGCACCATAAGCTGCCAGACCATTTCTTAATCCCGCTAAAACAGCAGCGGGATAGGATAAAGAAGATACAGAACGAAGTTCCTCACGCTGATTTCTAAACTTTTCCACCGCCGCAGTAATACTCTCAGCAAGCTTTTTTCGTCGCAAGACAAGCTCTGCAACCTCATCTTCTCCTGCTTTGGCAATGCCTGTGTTTAAAGACGCAAGCTGGCTCACTAACGATTCTATCCCTTTACCTTGTATGGCCAACTCAACCCTTAGCTCGGAGATAGAGAGTAGCTGTTGAAAATAATATTCTTCATAAATACGTGTTGCTACACAAGCTAGAAAATAGATCGCACAAAATACGCTCATCGCTTCCAGCACAGCAGGCGCCAAGCTACAAATACCCAAAACACCAACATAGAGATAAAGGCCGTCAACAATGCCGCCATAACCGGCTGAGAGTAAAGCCATTGTCCGCACCCGCTCAGAGTGCTTGTTTATTTTCTTGCGTTCGGCAGCCATCCCCTCTTCAGATAATCCGGGACCTTTCTGGATCGCCGAAGCTAATGTGGTATTCGCTTTCGTCATGTCTTTACGGTCTTGACCGACCAGCATGCGGAACCACAAGCGGTTAAGTACTGACAAACCGCCTAATAACAAGCCGACAGGAACGATAAGATGGCTCAAATCCTGGGTTAAATTTAATAGCTCAAAGACCATAAGAGTGCTACGCACCCCTTTGTAAGCATTTTTTAGCCCTTTCATGGCATCACGGCCATAAGGCCACACTACCGCTATATAGCGCTTAAATAAATTGGCATCGTTATCACTGAAGTGATTAGCCAGCATGGAAAAAACAACGAGACTTACCGAGGTTGTCGCAACCGCTTCCATGCCTTCTTGCGACATCATCCAGTCACGCATCGCATCTGAAGAAGAGATTTCACCGGTAGTGAAAAGAAGATCAAACAAGTATTTGATCATGCTGTAGGAGAGGCTCAAGCCATCTATCGCCCCGTAAAACACATAGACAGCACCTGCATTGTGCAGTTGAGCTGCTAACTCTACTGGAGGTTTATTACTCATGGGCAAAGATCCATAAAAAATGGAACTTGTTTGCTGAACAACCGAAAATAGCCTCGCGCGTCATGATTAACCATGGATAACGGCTAAGATGACAGAATTGTACGTAATTAAGTGCTAAATAACAACTTAAATTTTCATTTTTGCTTGAAATTAAGGCACAGAGAATCAGCCAACCCTGGCAGCAAAAAAATAAAACAGCCCGGGCGCCAAACAACCGGCCAGTTACCGGAGCAGACACTTGTATATCAATCGTTTTTTCTATTACAGTTAGGCAATTTTTTCAGACCCGACTAACTTAATATGATTCTAACCAGGGAAATTACCTATCAAGATCAAGAAACCATTTGTCGTGGTTTCATCGCCTATGATAATAACCTCACAAATCCAAAACCTTGTGTAATGGTTGCCCATGATTGGGGAGGGCGTAATGAAGATGCCTGTAATAAAGCCCAAAAATTAGCCACAATGGGTTTTATTGGCTTTGCTATCGATATGTATGGCCAAGCACAATTGGGTCAGGACAAGATAGAAAAAAGAGCATTAATGACACCACTTGTACAAAATCGCAAAAAATTGGCTGCCCGTATCCTTGCGGCTTTCACTACAGCGACCCAATTACCCCAGGTGGATAAGACAAGAATCGCAGTAATAGGCTATTGTTTTGGTGGTTTATGCGCATTAGATCTGGCTCGTACTGGCGCCGATGTAAAAGGAGTCGTTAGCTTTCATGGGATACTCACCGCACCAGAAGAAGGGAAGCCGACAACACTTAAAGCCAAAATTCTGGTTTTACATGGCTATGACGACCCTCTGGTTTTACCTGAACAAGTCAACCAATTTGCCCAAGAAATGACAACAAGAAAAGCCGATTGGCAAATTCATATGTATGGCCTTACAGCCCATTCCTTCACTAATCCGGAAGCGAACGACAATGAAATGGGTCTCCATTATAATGAAACCGCCGATCGCCGTTCCTGGATCAGTATGGAGTTATTTTTAAACGAACTATTTGCGAATTAATGTGAATTCGATATAAAAAATAAATCCTGTTTTTTTATATCGCTACACCAAGGTTAGTTAACCAGGTTCTGTTGGCATTTCGCCAGCTTGAGTCAAAAGCGCTGTCAACAACCCCTAATTGTCATAAACTTAGTAAAGCCAACGCATTAGTACGACACAGAGCCTCTTTTCGCTCGCTTGATAACCCCAATTCAGCAAAAAGATTTGCCGAATAATTAAGCCAGTCAGTAATATCCATTTGACTGGTTTGTCCAAGATCAGAACTATAAATGACCCGCGGTACCTGGCGTAAAACCTTCGCCAGATCGTCACTATCTTGATGCCCCAGTAAATAAGTAAGCACCGTTTGTTCAATCCAAACAAAATCATGTTGACTAATTTCTTGTAATTCTTCAGCAAGTAAAGCCGTTAAGGGGTGGGCAGGTTGATTTAGTAATAACGCAGGAACCCTATACCTGACGCAAGCGTCAAGCAAAGCGTAGGTTTCGTCCTTAGAAGCATGACCTGTCGATAAAACAAGGGGATAATCCTGTGTCATTTTCAAAACGTCGATGGCTTTTCGCCTGAGGCGTTTTCTCTCATCAAATACTGTTTCTCCAACAAAACATTGCTCACTTAAAGCAGGATGAACCAATTGCCGAGATAATTTCGATTGAAATTTGCGGCCTGTAATTGTGGGAAAATGCACGATCATTTTAGCAGGTATCAACGGTTGATACTCAGCCAGAGCCCTCAGAATAACGCGATAATCTATCCCCCCGGCAATATGATTTAAAACTAAAGAGGGTAGAACGGGTAATCCTTGTTTTTGTGCCAGGGTGGCTTGAACGCTCGTAGCCCCCAAATGACTCTTTAAGACCACAATTCCTTGTAAAGACTGGTAAATTTTGCCTGCCTCAATAGCAGTTAAACGCCGTTGATAAAGATCCGGCTCAGCATGATAATGAATATCTATAAACTGGCAATCTGCCAACTTCTGCAAGCGTTTACTCATCACTATGTTTTAACCAAGGTTGATCATAACGATAATCCCTACGTGCCTGCTCCAGACTCACTCCTCTTTGGACAGCCGCATTAATTCGTTGTTCCGTAATCTTTATATTGTGGGCTTTCTCGATGATTTCTGTCACTAAATAAGCAGGGATAACCAAAACACCATTATCATCAGCAAAAATAATATCGTCGGGCTTGATTGCGATGCCGTTAATGTTCAAAGGACATTGTTCATCTGCCATGTATACACGATTTTTACCCGAGCGCATAAAGTAACCCGTAGAAAATACCGGATAGCTGGCATCGCGAATAAACTTCACATCTCTGACGGCACCATTCACTATAGTCCCACTAATGGATTTTTTTAGGGCAACCTGGGTTAAAATCTCCCCCCAGGTGGTACAATCATTTCGTCCCTGATTATCAATAACAATGACTGATTGAGCAGGAACCGCATCGATATAATTTGCTGCCCCCTTAAATGCATCTGGCTGCTGCTCGTAAGGTAGATATTTAATGGTATAAGCAGGACCTATTACCTTCACTCCTGGGGATAAAGGTTTAAGATTGGTTATAGCCCCCTCCACACCACAAGCATCAAGTGCATCCGCAATTTCGGCAGAGTTAAACCTCTTCAATGCCTCGATCTGTTGCTTTCGTTCTACTGCTCGAATACGGGGAGCTTGTTCTTTCTTTGTCATGTCAGTTTCTTGGGCTTGGTTTAAGCAGTGCTCAATAATAGCCTCTGCCATCTCCTGGGTAGTGGCATGGCCACCTGCATCATACGTTACAAATTTACCTTGCCGCACAATGGCTGCAACGGCCTGCTTAATCTTTTCTGCGGCTTCCGTGTAACCAAAGTGATTCAATAACAAACCAATCGTTAAAAACATTGCACTCGGATTTGCCCGGTTGCTCTCGATGCGGGGCCCACTACCATGTACTGGTTCAAAATAACAACCTTTGATACCAATATTCGCACTTGGCGCAAAACCAAGACCGCCCATTACACCGGCCCCTAAATCAGATAAAATATCACCAAACATATTTTCTGCAACAATAACGCCAAATTCTTCTGGCCGTCTCACCAGCCATAAAGCCATTGCATCGATATTTAAAATATCGGCTGTAATGTCTGAATACTGGCTGGATACCGCCTCGAAAAGTTCGCGGGCAAAATCACTGCTCTGGCGTAGAACATTGGGTTTATCCGCAAAGGTTACTCGTTTGATCCCTTGCTCATTTGCGTATTTGAAGGCAAACTCAAACAAACGTATTAATCCTACCTTGGTCTGTAAACGCAACGTACAGCTAATTTCATTTTTTGCAATTTTTTGCCAATGTTTATTTTCATCCAAGAGACTATGCAATTGGGTAGGCAACGGATAATAGTCAAAACCAGAATACAAGCCTTCCGTATTCTCACGAATAATACAAAAATTAAAATCCTTTACATCCCTCTTAATATTAAAACAAGGTCTAACATTCGCGAAAAGATCCAGTTTTTGCCTTAATTGGATAATTGGAGATACATAATTGAGATTAGCCTGCTTAAACTCCGGGGCTAGTTCTTGTAGAGCCTCCCGTTTTGGTTTGCTGGTAATCGCCCCAAGCAGGGTGGTATCTGACTGGTTAATTAGTTTCCATGTCCTTTCGGGAAGGGGATTCCCTTCTTGTTGCCAAAAGGACCACCCTATTTCACCAAAATTTAATTCCACTGGGATCTTAAGGGCTGTAAAGACAGGTATTGCTGCCTCAATAACCTCAACACCTATTCCATCACCTGGTAACACTGCTATCTTGAGTACATTCTTAGGTTTCACTATTTAATCTCTCCAAGATTAGTTTTTTGCAATAAGAGGGATTGTCCTGTAAAACACGCATTCCTGCCTGTGGCACAATGCATAAATCACCTATTCTTGGAGCCAAAACATTTTCCTTATTGACTAACGCTGAGCATTCACCTATCAAATGTAAATGATCAACCGTCGTTTGTTCTAAAATTGCGGTTGCATCGGTATCTAAAACACGTTGCAAACCGAAAATCAACCGATTAGCTGCATTCATCACCCTGTTTTCTGGAAGAACTTGCAAAGGGGCCTCATAGGGGGAAAAAACGTCTTTATATAAAGAAATCAGAGCATCATTTACTCGATTTGCTTTACAAAGCGCAATAACATCACCCAGTTTTTTTTGCAGTGCCTTATCAGCAAAAGTCGGGGTAGAAAATAAAATAATGGGTTTTTTGCTGTTAGCAAATAAGGGAAAACATTGCTGCAAAATAACTCCGCCAAAAGAGAACCCAAAGAATGCATCATAATTGGCTAACCATTTTTTGAGATGATCTTGCCAAAGCTGATAATAAACTTCATTGGAAGTAGTGACAGAAAACGTCTCGTTGATTGCTAATGGGTCGATAAAATCGATCTGGTACACTACCTCTAAAAAGGAAAGCGTACTGGCAATAGATTCAATATCAGATTGCTGGGGCATAACCGGAGCAATAGTTAATATTTTTTTTCTCATATTAATCCCAAATTTAGATTAAGCTAGCAGAGCATATAAAAATAGCGATTGATTTGACAGGAAATATTTATTTACCAGCCTGTTTTCCCCGACTACAATAAATTCAGCGTATCGGTAGTTTCTTTAAATTTCTTCATTTCTGCCGTTGAAAAATCAGAAATGCCACGAATGAATTCGTCCATTTCAATCTCTTCACTGCCGATCCCCAGAACCTTACGCACATAATTTGCTGCCATTAAAACAGGAGCCAATCGGTATTTTTTAATATTGATGGCATGTAGATACGCCGTAAAAAACTCCGTTCTTAAGTTGCCTATACCCTTGCCCATACCAGCAAGTGACGCATCGATATAGTGTGCTCCAGCATTGATTGCTGCCAACGTATTAACCTGGGCCAATCCTAAATTATCATGGGCATGAAAACCCAAAGGAATCGAATATTCCCTGCTGTATTTACGGTAAATCTGGTCAACTCTTGCAGGCAATAGACTCCCATTTGAATCAGCGAAATAAATCATATCTGGCTTGTGTGGATTAACTCTCGCTACGACTTCATCCAACTCATTTTCTTTATAATGTGAGGTATGAATAAAATTGACTGAGGTTGCTAAACCATATTGTTTTCCCATATCAATGATTGGACAAGCCTCTTCCACATCCCCTTTGACAACACAAATTCGAAGTAATTGGACACCACAGTCCCTTAATTCCTTAATATCGTCTGCCGTTACATTCTTAGGGTGCGCCATTACGGCAGTTTTTGCTTTTTTTAGCAGGGAAGTACAAAAAAGAAGATAATCCTTTCCACATAACCCTGCTTGACCAATATTCTCAATAGGAGCAATCGATCCATTGCGGTAACCAATTTCAATATACTCAATACCGGAGTTATCGAGGGACGTTAAAATGGCTTGCAGCTCATTTTTTTTAAAATGAAAGTTAGTTCTATGCCCCCCATCTCTCAGTGAAACATCTAACAATTCTATGGTATTCATGATTACTGCTGTCCAGTTACTTTCAGGCTTTCACAACCAGGGTTTAGTTTGCCAGTAACTTAATAGGGATAAGTCCTGAAAAAGCTAAAAAAATTAATCTTGTTATAGTCTATATAGCACATACCGCTAAGAAAGGGGCAGCGACGATTATCGACCATGAGACCTCATGGCAAATTATGCAACTAAATTTACCTGTTTGTCTTCATAATGACTAACAATCTTGCACAAATTCTTGTAATCGAGTAGCTTGGCCATTCGGCCTTTCCCTCATTGATTAATTCTATGAATAAATTAGCAATCGTTACTGGCGCAAGCAGAGGCATCGGGAAACATGCCGCCTATTATTTTGCTGAACAAGGTTTTGATTTGGCTTTAATTGCCAGAAATAAAGCGTTATTGACTAAAGTCAGTAATGAATTAACTGACAAATTTGCTATCAAGACCAGCGTATTTGCTCTCGATGTAAGCGACTATGACGCCGTTTCCAAATGCAGTAAGCACCTTGCCTCACGCTATCCAACTATCGATGTTTTATTTAATAACGCCGGCTGTTGGTCCCTTGGTGGTAGTGCAATCGAACCCGATGAATTTAATGCCATGATCGATGTCAATCTGCGTGGCATTTATAATATGGTACATACCCTTGTTCCTTACATGAAAAAACAACAATCAGGCTATATTTTTAACATGGCATCCTACGCAGGTAAGCGGCCTGTCGCACGTTCAGGTGCTTATTGCATGACCAAGTATGGTGTAGTAGGTTATAGCCAATCCCTAAGTCTTGAGTTATGTCAAGACAACATTAGAGTCACAGCCATTTGCCCCAGCGTTATTGACACCGATATGACTAAAACGATGCCTGATTTCCCAGATGAAGAAAAAATTCTCTGCCAGGATATCATTGAAACCATTCATTATCTTCTTCAACTAAGTCCTAAGGTTTATATTGATGAGGTGATTTTAAAATCCAGTTTTTTGCTTAAGGGATTAAAAGAATAATTGCCTTTCGATACCGTCTTTATTAAGGATAATTTCATGCTGTTCCAGGAGGTTAATTTAGAAATAAGTTCATCTATATAGGCTGAATTGATGAGGTGCTATCAAAGATATTTAACGCTTAATGGTTGTCTAAAAACCGACTTATTGTGTCCAGAAGATTACTGGGCCTTGAGGAGTCTTACCCAAATTAATAAACAGCTTATTTTTAACGACCCAAGAAAGAATCTATACTGCACATCATGGTAGATTTCCGAGCAAAAATCCGTATACTACTACTTGCTCTGCATTTGCACGATCTAGCTCTGGGCGTAAGCCCACAAATCTGCTAGTATTGCGGGTATTTTTCACGATTATTTAAAGGTTTTTTTAATGCGTTGGCGTAATTTATTTGTTCTAGTTTTATCAATCTTAGCGGGATGCTCCATGGCAGCGGATGAAAAAAAGATATATGGCTATGTTGAAAAAGCGACTCTGATCGATAAAAACATGACTTTGTCAGCCAAATTAGATACCGGTGCCAAATCCGCTTCGCTTAGCGCTATTGATATTCATGAAGTAGAAAAAAACGGCAAACCCTATTTACGCTTTAAAGTTCCCGGCAAAGAGGGTGAAGTCGAATTTACCTGCGAATACCTGGGTAAAGTTAGAATAAAAGTGCGTGCTGGGGAGAATTTAGCCGCAGAGCCAATCAAGCGGCCGATCGTTTTGATAAACGTTAAAATTGGTGAAAAAATTCGTGCGATACCTGTTAATTTAACCAATCGCAAACGCTTTAATTACCCACTACTTCTTGGTAGAGACGCAATTATTGCTTTTAATGGACTGGTTGACCCAAGTCATGCCTTTATGATGAGAACCGAGAAAGTAGAAAAAAATGAAGTCAAATAAACGCCATGTTTATGGCTTAATCATTACCCTCTTCTTAGTAGGAATAGGGCTGTTCTTTTACCGTCATCTTGTCTTGGATGTTCCTTTAACTGATACAGAAACAGTGAATAGTTGGATGGTGGAAGCCAATTTGCGTTTCACAGCGGAACGTAATACACCGGTTAAGGCAAGCTTTACCATTCCCTATATGCCTCCCTATTTTGCGATTCTGGATGAATATTTCGTTTCCCATAATTATGGGGTAACGACGAATCTGAATGGTTATAACCGTCAGACAGTATGGTCGCTCAGACGTAGTAGCGGGGCACAATCTCTTTACTATCGCGCTATCTTTCGCGAAATAGATAACAATGAGACTTCATTAGGCAAACCACCTATAGTAAAAGCGCAACCGCTTCTTGAAAACCAGAAGTCGGCCGTTGACACCATTACCAATCAAGTACGTCAATCCTCTGCTGACATTCAAACCTTTGCTCAAGGAACCATTAAGGAATTAAATAAGAAAGACGGTAATGCAAGATTATTGGTGGGCAATGAATTTAATGATGAAAACGTTATAAAAGCTGCGATTACCATCTTAAATCAGGCCCGAATCTATGCCATGCCAGTCAAAGGCATTTATTTGAATCAACAAAATAAAGCTGACTTTAAGTTGTTTATGGTGGTTTACAATGGAAAAGATTGGGTTTACATCAACCCTCGCACAGGTGGGGCTGGTTTTCCCAAAAATTTCCTTGTTTGGCAGTATGGCTTTGATCCACTCTTTGAAGTGGTTGGCGGTAAAAAACCAATCTTTAGTTTGACGGTTTCTCCTACTCCTATTAATGCTTTAACCATTGCCAAGGCACGCGGCCTGCAAACTGATTCGCAGCTACTCCGTTTCTCCCTGTTGCAATTACCCGTTAATGTCCAGGAAACCTATAAGATTTTACTTACGGTACCCATTGGCGCTTTTATCATTTTGTTACTGCGTAACTTTGTGGGTTTGAAAACGTTCGGAACCTTCATGCCCGTATTGATTGCGCTCGCGTTTCGTGAAACACACGTGGTTTGGGGAATCACTCTTTTTACTATTATTGTTTCATTTGGCTTACTGGCACGGTTTTACCTCGATCAACTCCGTCTCCTTTTGGTCCCAAGATTAGCCGCTATTCTTACTGTTGTTATTTTGCTCATGATTTTTATCTCGGTGGTATGCCAAAATTTAGGTTTGGATTCTGGTTTATCCGTGGCTTTATTCCCAATGGTTATTCTCACCATGACCATTGAACGCATGTGTATAACCTGGGATGAGCGCGGAGCCTCCGATGCAATTAAATCAGGGGTAGGCAGCCTTATTGCAGCGGTGATTGCTTTTGGTGCAATGAATTACCCCCCCATGCAGTATTTAATTTTTGCTTTCCCTGAATTATTACTGGTTCTTCTGGCGTTGATTTTATGGTTTGGCCAATACCGCGGGTACCGAGTTACGGAATTGTTTCGCTTTAAAGTACTTGGCGGGGAACACTAATGTGGAATTTGTACCGCCGCTTATCCCAGCGCGGCATCCTGAGTATCAACCAACGAAATAGTGATTACGTTCTCAAATACAATGAACGCAAACGCTATCCCCTGGTCGATGATAAATTGCAAACCAAGCGACTGGCAATGCAAGCCGGAATAGCAGTGCCTCGCTTATATGAAACAATTGAAAGCGAACATCAAATAAAGAATCTTGAGCAAATTTTGCAACCCTATAAAGATTTTGTCATTAAACCAGCGCATGGTGCAGGAGGCGATGGCATCCTGGTGGTGACTGATCGCGTTTTTGGACGATATCGCCAAATTAATGGCAAATTAACTACCGTGCAGGAAATGAGTTATCACTTATCCTGCTTATTATCGGGCGCCTATAGTTTAGGCGGCCACAGTGATTACGCCATTATAGAACATCGTGTCGTTGTTGATCCTGTCTTTAAAGAAGTGAGTTACGAAGGGATCCCTGATATTCGTATCATTACCCTGATAGGTTATCCAGCCATGGCCATGGCGCGTTTGCCTACTCGTTTATCAGGCGGTAAAGCGAATCTGCACCAGGGTGCCATCGGAGTAGGTATTAATTTGGCCACAGGCAAAACGCTGGGCGGTGTCTTTCACAATGACGCGATTGACTTCCACCCCGACACCCTGGCCCCCATCGTTGATATTACGGTACCTTATTGGGATAAGATTTTAGAAATTGCTGCCAGCTGCTATGAGCTAACTGGTTTGGGTTATTTAGGGGTTGACATTGTCCTTGACAAAGAACATGGGCCACTTATGCTGGAACTCAACGCTCGCCCCGGCTTAAACATTCAAATCGCCAACCGCGAAGGCGGCCTTAAACGCTACAGACAAATTGAAGCTCGTGCAGCAGAAGGACAAGAGTCTGTTGCCGCACGAGTCGCTTACAGCAAAGAGCAATTCGCTCGTTAAGTTAAACCAACTAAAATTTGCCTACTTGCTTATCTAGACATCTTCGTCTTGGCGACGACTGAGCTAATTTTGCAGGCAAAGCACATAGGGCTTATGGGAGGCATTTTGATTTATTAATGGGCTGTCTTTATAATCGACCCCATTATAGTATTCAGAGGTCTCATAATGTCTACCCCGGGTAGAAATACGGAGCAACCTGCCAATGCTCTACAAATTAATGTCTTAGCAGACTTACCAGTTCTCCCTGCAGTCCCTCCTGTAGAGGCCTCTGCAGAGCCATTAAGAGACCCGCTAGCCCTGGCTGAGGGCGAAATTGCTGTTGACAAAGCGAGTGGTGATTTTTTTATCGCACTGTGTCAAGAGGGCATTCATTCTTTTGTTATGCTTGGTATCATGCAAGATAGCAAGCCAAAAATACTTGCTCGAGTGGGAAAAACAAATGCCGTCGATAAAGACTATGATGAGAATTTTGGTTCACAATGTAAATTGGCAATGAAACAATTATTTTCACAAGCAGAAGCTGAATTACGCAAAGAATCACTCCATCCCTATGGAAAAATCAGTTATGCAGCCTATGCGATAAGCTACAACCAATACTTGCAATTCACTAAACTCATGGCCTTAGTACATCGGAAAGAGAGCGATGGTAAACGATCCAAAGCTATTCGATGCTATCTACCGGCCAGAGAGGTAGGGACAACGAGTATTTTGCAATTTAGTCAAATTATCCAACAGGATGAGTTTGGCCCAGAAAACACCGAGCAAGAAAAAAGACTAGTTGCCTCTACTCATAATTTAAAAATAGCCAATACCTGCAGGCACACAGCAATTGAATTAATTGCCTATGTTTTGGGAATAAATAAGTTAAGAGATAATATTTCCAGATTCTTTTTTTGGGGACTACCCTTAGCAACCACTTTCACAGGCGGCGACCCCGCTGATCCTTTTTACGTTTTCCCTCTTCCTCCCGCCGCCTATAAAGCGGCGAAAGAAAAAACGGCATTATTAACCAAAATATATACTCGAATGGAAGCGCTTTTAACGAAAGCACCCTACGAACAAAACACCAGGGATAAATTTAAGGCGTTAAAAGAATTGTATATTGAGCAAGCGGGTTTTTCTTCAGATGATAATATTACTGACGCCCTTAGGAGTATCCATCAGTGGAGAGCAACTTATAAGGATGTCATTAGCCAACTAAGGCAACAAAGCTTTTTAGGCAAACTACTTACCCGCAAGTCATCCACAGAAGCCATGGCAGATGAAATTGAAACCGAATTTACCTCCATCGCCAGAAGAGCGTCTAGCAGCCTTATTTAAGGCTGCTAATGACGAAGACCATTACAGTGAAGCACTGCGAATACGCAGGACTTCCGTAACCAGCAATTTGAAATAGTCATACGACATATAAAAATCGCCCTGATCACCGACTTTATCACCCCAGGAATTACGCAATGTCAGTAAGCCATGATGCTCGTGCCCTCTATTATCAACAGCCACCGCATTATCATCATAACCAGTAATAACCATCTGATGGCCGGCAAAACTGGGGTTCAGCAAAATATCCAGAGCAATTTCAGGTGTTAATACCCAGCTGTCCTGTGCCGCTTTATGAGTTCCTACTGCCCCTATTGTCCCTATATCAAGATCTACTAACAACACGCCCAAAACCAATCGATCACCGGCTCTTAGACTGGCTTTCACGTCATTCAGTGTTTTCCTGCTATCAGTACGATCCGTAAAGGCTTGATAAACATCTAATATCGGCGACCAAACAATATTCTTTTCATCCAAACGCTCACTAATTTGATGAAAATCCTCAACATTCATTGTAGATTCTGCCGGAGCATTTTCATAAAGAGGATACTCTAACATACCAGCACAACTATGAGCCGCCTGTTGCTCCTTGCTCACTATACCAAAAATCTCTATTTGGCTCATGACTGTACGCCCAAAGGCCCCTTCCCAGCCACTGATAGCATAACCTGATTTTTCCAGGTAACTACCCAGCTGTAACTGACATAATTGACTAATGTAATCCCCTTTGTTTAAAGCAGCATCGATTGCTGCTGTGCAAGCAAACATTGTGCAGGTACCGTGAACCCCCTGATTTAATACTGGCACATTATTCATTCCAAGTTGGATCTGCATAGGGTAGTTAGCCGCTATAGGTTCCTCGGCGGAAGGAACCAATTGCTTGGTATCAGCCAATGCATTTTGTGCCTTATGGACAAGCTTTTGCCTGGCGCGTTCAGAAAGTTTTACTTTGAGTAAGGTAATTTTTTTTATCTGGGATTTTGGTATTACTACTGCGCGTCGAGTAGTTTTCATGGTCACTGGGGAAGACGAGTTTGATTTAACTATTTTGGTAATTGTTCCTACGAGTTTAACATCTTCAGCGGCTAAACTACCGCTTACTGCCATCAATAAAACAGCGAGTCGTGCTAGCTTCATATAGCTCTCCAAAAATTTACGAAATCCTTTACCGCGGCGCGAGTATATCACATGCACTTTATGGGGGTGAAAACTGTCAGGAAGATTCTATGCACTGTCGATTAGAAACGATCGGGTTTGGCAAAAAATTGGCCACTAAACTATAGTGATCAGTATAAGGATAGACTTGGTTTTATTATGGATAGATTAAAACCACCCTCAGTGAAAATAGATAACTATTTGTTACTATTAGAGAACTCTTTACATGCCATTCCATTTAATATCTTGGTAGCAGCTCTGCTTTCTTTTGATTTATTTTACAAGCAAATTCCATTTTCCCTCATCCTTTACTGGTTTATTGCAGTAGTCATCACCAGTGTAATCCGCTTTGCTTACTGTAAAAAAGCACTCAAACAAAAACAATATCTATCAGGGCCAAACCATTCCCTATTTATTTTTTTAGCCCTTACCTTTCTAAACGGCTGTGTCTGGGGATCAAGTTATATAATTTTTTTACCTCTTCTTACCGGAGTTCATGAAGGTGTGCTTATTTTGGTGCTAGGTGGTATGGCCGCTGGAGGAGTCGCATCGTTATCGGCTTTTCTCCCTGCTTATTACGTTTATATATTACCCATGTTTTTACCGGTTATCATTTACAACTATTCCTTTCTGCAAACCGAAAGAAGTATTTTGGCAACCATGTTTTTATTATTTGTTGTGATGCTCCTTGTTATTGCCAGAATTAATTACCATTTAGTGAATAGCGTTTTTCAATTAAATACTCAAAAAGATTTTCTGATTAATGAATTATCTATCTCTAATAAAAAATTAGAAAAATCAAATAAGGAAATTCGGACCATGTCAGTTACCGATGCCTTAACCGGTTTATTCAATAGACGTTACTTTGATACTGCCCTGGCTAGAGAATTGGATCGTGCTACACGTAACTCTTACCCTCTAATTCTTATCTTGCTTGATATTGATAATTTCAAATACCTTAATGATACCTTTGGCCACCCTTACGGGGATAAATTTTTATGTTTGGTTGCAGGCGTGCTAAGGAACTCTTTACGCCGCGCCAACGATCTTATTATGCGTCTGGGAGGTGATGAGTTTGCTATTATTGCGGCAAATATGGGTATGGAACAGGCAAAGAATCTATGTCATTCCATAAGAAACGCGTTTGCCAAAAAAAATGAACATCTCAATATCACCCTAAGTATGAGTATTATCTGTATTGTCCCCGGACATAAGCCCGATCTGAACCGAATTTTCTCAGCAGCTGATAAAATGCTTTATAAAGCAAAAGAGCATGGAAAAAACCAGGTCGTATCACAAGAAATCTAATGCTGTCCTTAGTCAGGATTTAAGACCGGGAACAGAAAAGCGCTGTCTATCCTGCAAACGTAATGCCGTTAATTGGCCACCCCATAAACACCCAGTATCAATAGCATAAATCGATGGCTCCGAACACCGTCCGCCCAATGCAGCCCAATGACCAAAAACAAGATCCGCATCAATCTTTTTACGGCCTGGTACAGCAAACCAGGGAATTAACCCGGCAGGAGCCTGGGCAATGGTTCCTTTGTAATTGAGAACAAGGCGCCCCTGATTATCGCAAAAACGCATACGGGTAAAATAGTTGGTAATAACACGTAATCGCTCAATACCTGCCAGATCTGATGACCAGTAATTAGGTTCATTGCCATACATTTCGGCTAGATAGCTACGATAATCGGCACCAGACAAAACCTGTTCTAACTCCAGGGCACAGGATTTTGCCAACGCTAAATCCCAGACCGGAGCAATCCCTGCATGACACATGACAATATTTAATTCTGGTTCGTGGTATAAAATTGACTGCTGGCGTAACCAATGCCCAAGTTCCTCAACATCACTAGCAACTAAAATATCATGCAACGTATCATCATGATTACTCCCGGGATGGCCGCCAAAAAGCTTACCTAACAAATGCAAGTCATGGTTACCTAACGTAATCCGCGCAGAAAGAGGTAAATTTTTAATAAAACGCAAAACAGCCAGGGACTCCGGCCCACGATTGACCAAATCTCCCACAAACCATAAACGGTCAACCTTCTCATCGAAATCGACATGAGCAAGTAGGCGTTGTAAGGGTTCATAACAACCTTGTACATCGCCTATTACATAATCAGGCACCGTTAAGTACCCCTGGGCGTATCGAAACCTGTGGAGGAGAGGCGACTGGTGCTGCCTGCCATTGGCCCGCAAGGGTCAAATGCTGTAACGCATTGGCAATATGTGCATTTTGTTGTCGGGTAAAATGGTTATTAAATTGAGCCTGATTGATCAATTCAGTTGCCGAAATCGCCACCGATTTACCGGTATTCAAGTTATGCAACTGAACCTGGGCAGGAAGCGCAACAGCATAATTCACAAAAACAATACCATTATGCATTTGTTGATTAGAGGTTTGCTCAAAACGCGTGGAAACACTGCCATCCGCCGCCACACTATGTAAGCCTAAAGATAAAAAGCCTTTTTGTATCGCCTGCCAATTCTTATATTCGGGATGTTCTCGCACAAAGAGTTGGAATATCTCTGGTGTCATCAACATACCACCTGGCACCATGAATAAAGGCGCTTTATTGACATGAATACGACCTGCCTCTAAAGCTCTGGTGAGCCACTGAATAAACTCTACGCCAATCTGCTGTTCTATTTCAGCCACTGATTCAGGCGCACCACCGGTAAAAGTACCCACTCGTCCATAGCGATTACCACGTGAACCATAATTACGCAGCATCATTTGGTTAAAATACCGCTGAATAGCAATTGCATCTGCACGGATTAGAATCGCCCCCAACGTTCCCGCTGCATGAACGTCTTCATTGAGCAAAGCAAGCCATACAGCCAATACTTGCGGATTTGCAGCAATCCAGGCGAAACCACCAGCAGGCATTAACAATCGCGCGATCAGTATATTAAGGCGACGACGAAACTCATCATCCGATTCTTTTTGGAATTCATAGCTATAATGACTCCCCACCGCCACAAGGCTTTCCAGTAAGGGATTCCACTGCTTTAAAAACTGGCCATTGTTATCATATAAATCAAGGCTATAATCGATATACAGTTTACCTGCACCTTGTAAGATAGCGGCAGAAAACAGCGCGTATTGCCACAATTTCTGCTCCTCTGATAATTCGGCTCCGCCTTCTTGTACAAGGTACTGGCGAAAAAGACTTAGCGCCGCTTCCGTGCGATTTAATGCGTGATCCAGCAAACCACCTTGTTGCGAATAATAACTATTAGACGTGTCAGGCAAATTTTGGCAATGATTAATTAGATTATGCACGAGACTCAAGCACAGGCTGTCGAAGCGCACCTCTTCCAGAGCGTTCGCCTCACGAATTTGCAACATGAGGGTCTTGCGCTTTTCTTCCGCTAACATGAGCGCGGCAGGCGTAATACGCGTCAAATCCTTGAGTGGTTTGGCATTCAACGATCCTGCCTTTTTTCCGGGACGATGAAACAAATCAACCTCCAAATTCAGCATTTATTAATATTTTACACTAATTGACCATAAATTTCGCTAGTCGTACGTAATCTATCACTGCTATTTGTTCGGGACGCGAAAGAGGATCGAGCCCTAATTCTGTTATTTGGGTTGCGCTAAATACGGGTTTTAAATTATTTGCCAACGTCTTACGCCGCATGGAAAATGCCTGTGCGACTAACCGTTCCAGCCTATTAGTATCCACTATTGGATAAGGGGATGATCGGTAGGGTGTTAAACGCACAATGGCTGAATCCACTTTAGGTTGAGGGTGAAACGCCTCTGGCGGCACATCAAACAAATGCTCCACGTCACAATGATATTGTACCATAACGCTTAGTCGTCCATAGGCTTTCGTTCCAGGCTGCGCCGCTAAGCGCATAACAACTTCCTTTTGCAACATGAAGTGCATATCCTCAATCCATTGCGCATAATCAAGAAGATGAAGCAGTAGAGGGGTGGAGATATTATACGGTAAATTACCTAAAATGCGCAGCTCTTTACCCCATTGACTATAATCAACCGTTAAAGCATCGGCAGGCACTATATCCAATTTTTCGGTAGCCGTAGGCAAAGTAGCCAGATGGGCTTGTAAATCAGTATCGATTTCAATCGCTGTTAAATGATTGAGCTGTTTTAATAAAGGCTGCGTTAATGCACCTAGCCCTGGACCAATTTCAACGACCTTATCGTCCTGATGCAAATGCGCAGCATTTAAAATATCACTAATAATATGCCTGTTTTTTAAAAAATTCTGGCCAAACCGTTTACGGGGGCGATGGTTCACTTCTTCACCTAAAACAAAGAAAAACTATATTAACATTTTTTAGTGGACCCTAGTTTATCCTTAAAATCATTTTTTTGCTTGCCAATCAATAAAAAACTATCACTTGGCGAATAGCCATGTTAGGTTACTGAGTTAGGTATCGAGAAGAGAAATAGGGCTCATGTTAAGTCATTTGTTAGAGCTTCGTAAACGTGCACTACATATTATTATTACTTTTTTCTCTTTTTTTTTATTGTTTTTTTTCTGTGCAAATGATTTATTTCATGCTCT
This sequence comes from Legionella donaldsonii, assembly GCF_900452385.1. Classification (NCBI taxonomy): domain Bacteria; kingdom Pseudomonadati; phylum Pseudomonadota; class Gammaproteobacteria; order Legionellales; family Legionellaceae; genus Legionella; species Legionella donaldsonii. The sequence goes on from NZ_UGOA01000001.1 coordinate 3,375,974, forward strand.
TATCTCTCCGTTAATCAATGCCTTACCAAAAGAAAATTCGTTAATCGCCACACAAATTACCTCTCCGGTATTAACCCCTATCAAACTTGCAGGGGATGCCGCCATGTTGTGCACCGCACCTTTTGCGCTTTTGCAATTATGGTGTTTTGTCGCCCCAGGGCTTTATCGTCATGAGCGTTACAATTTACGCGGGGCACTGACAAGTAGTCTTCTATTATTTTGTTTGGGGGTTTTATTTTGTTTTTATTTGGTTTTGCCCTTTATGTTTCAGTTTTTTGCCAAAGCAGTCCCTTTAGGCGTTAAATTTATGCCTGATATGACTTATGCCCTCGATTTTATTACCCGAATGCTATTACTCTTTGGTTTTTGTTTCCAAGTACCACTTCTCTGTTTAACCCTGGTTCGTTTGGGATGGCTTGATATTCAGGTATTGAAAAAAGTGAGGCCTTACGTCATTGTCGCTGCGTTTACTATAGGCATGCTGTTGACCCCGCCCGACGTTTTATCCCAAATTATGCTGGCTGTTCCTCTTTGCCTTTTATATGAGCTAGGCATTATTTTGGCAAAATACACCCCAAACAAAGTAATTAGTAACTATGATGAGATAGCCAAATAACCCATTTGTTCCAGGTCGGACTAAATAACAAAACAACACTTAAAATAGCAAGCACACTATATCGATTAAGATAGTAAGCAAAATTTCTTACAGGGGCATTAGTGGGTTCTGCTGAAATAAGCCAACAACGGATGGCTACGCAAACCGGCAAATAAAGAAGAATTATAATTTCACTAAAGATCCTTGCTTCCATGAAACTACCAACCAGTAATAAACCAAGAAAATAACACAGGCTAACATAACGAATGGGTCTGTATTGCGGGGGGATAAAGTCATAAAAAGCAAACCAAAATAAGGGTAACCCCGCAAAACAAAAGATAAATAAAAAAATATGCTGCTCATTGAACAACCATAGCAAATTAACTTCAAAATAAGTGTAGGAAGAACCACGAAAGTACCATTCCATTAACTGCCCCGGAATGTCCTGCAAACTCATCACAATAAGAAAGCGTGCCAAGAAATAAGCCAAGATCGCAAACAATAAGGGTTTAAAAATTGTCCGTGGATGTTGCCAATAAAGTGCAGGAATCAATAAAACCAGCAAAATACTGCTCTCGCGATTAAAAGTGGCTAAAAACACCCAAGGGATTAGGTAAACCCATTGCGCACGCAGACAAAATAAAAAGCCTGTAGCCATAAAAAAAAGCGCGGCAGAATCACAAGGGTAAAAAAAAGTCGCATCGCCATCACTGTTAAAACGGTAATTAATGACTGTTATCAAAGGCAAAAGCAGAATAAATAGCCAACTTAGTAACTGGGCTACCCGTGGCTCAAATTCATAAGCAAGTAATTTAGTGAGGGCATAATAGAAAAGGCTCACAAACAGCCATTCCAGTAAAAAGAATAATTGATCGATTTCCATGGGCAGCATATACGCAAGAAAATGGGCCAAGGCGGGGACTAACATTCGCTGTCCATAAGGCAAGCGAACCGAAAAATCGATTAATTCCGTAAGTGGTGCTTCAGTATAGACCCCCGTAAGGGTGGTATGAATGTAAGCATAACTAAGAAGGAGGGCAACCGTTACAAAATGCATCTTATAGCGCGCGATATCCTTATTCATACTTTTTATTGCAGCAAATTCAAGATTTATCGAGGCTAACCGATATCAGAGTAAAAACGCAAGGACTGGCTGAAACCAGGAGAACGCGATGAATAAAACAGCAAAATTTAATGTTGGTGAGCAGGTAATTCATACACAACAGGGTTATCGTGCTGTTATTATCGATGTCGATCCACTTTTCCAAGCGTCTGGCCGTTATAATCCACAGGCCGTTAAGCGGGCCTTTGCGACCCGGAATCCTTGGTATCGCTTATTGGTTGATGAGAGCAGTTTGATAACGTATGTAGAAGAATGCTTACTAAGGAAAGCCCCTAACTCTTCAGCAATTAATAATCCTCTTCTTGGTCATTACCTGAATGAACGACAAGGGAACTATTACAGTAATGCAAGCCGTCATTAGGGTCTGTGACCTGTCTACTATCTTGGCCGAAAAACGCTAATTGTCCGCGCTGCGAGGCTCGTAAATTAACGTTTTTCGACTCAAGCTAGCGTAACGTCAACCGGTCCTGGACAGGCTTTGCTTTTGCACTATCTAGGTATGTCTTAGTATAAAAACTAATAAAGCAACAAAGCCAATGAGCAGAACACCTAATAAACCCATCGTGGAAAAGCTTTTACTGAGATTTTCACGACTAAATTGCTCGGGGCGACCTTTGATACTGCGATATAACACCCAGACAATTAACCCTGCAGCTAACAATCCTAATAGTTGATATAACGTTTCCATTTACTAGCTTCCTTTTTCTTCAAAACTAAACGCGTCTGCGAATTGTTGTGTACGTGGTAACCCAGCAGCCACTAAAAAATCTCTGATGGTATAAACCATATCAAAAGGCCCGCCAATGACCACCTGCCATTTACTCAGGTCGTTAGGGTGATGCTCGAGTACTTTAGAGATTAGTGTTTCTTTATTGGTGTTAGACAATAAAGAAAAATAACGAAAGCGTTCCACATGGGCCTGCCATTGTATAACCTTCTCATCGAGATACAAATCGCTTTGCGAACGTGCACCCCAAAATAACTCAAAGGACCGTTTATCGCCACTTGCCAGCAACTGCTCTATCATTGCTTTAATGGGCGCAAATCCTGTACCTCCGGCAATAAATAAAATGGGCCGTGTAGTTTGTAATTTGTCCAAGTGACAATCACCCAGTGGTAACCGAATGGTCAGTACCCCGCGTTGCCTGATTTCGGCAAGTAGCCGTTGATTACTGGCATTACCCTGGCTATGACGTATATGTAATTCATATTTGCAGGAACCTAAGGGGGCATTAGCAATTGAATAACTTAATTCTTCACCGCCAGATAAAATTTGCAAATACTGTCCTGCCTGGTAATCAACATACCGCTCAGGCAGCAAAATAACTTGTAAAATAGTATCGGTGAGGGGAGTGATACTCTCTACTCGTGCACTAACAACAGTACTACTCATGTATCCAATTCCAATTGAGACCAGTAGTTATCGACTCGCTCTAAGACCGCTCTATCCATAGTAATTGCCGTACCCCATTCTCTCTGAGTTTCTCCTGGCCATTTATTGGTTGCATCCATTCCCATTTTCGAACCCAAACCAGAGATTGGAGAGGCAAAATCAAGATAATCTATCGGTGTATTATCAACCATTACCGTATCGCGCAAAGGGTCCATACGAGTAGTTATAGCCCAAATTACATCCTGCCAATTCCGTGCATCAATATCGTCATCACAGACAATAACAAATTTGGTATACATAAATTGTCTTAAAAAAGACCAAACTGCCATCATTACTCGCTTTGCATGGCCAGGATATTGTTTTTTAATGGTGACAACGGCTAAACGATAAGAGCATCCCTCTGGAGGCAAGTAAAAATCCACAATTTCTGGGAATTGTTTTTGTAGTAAAGGAATAAATACCTCATTGAGAGCCAGGCCTAGAATCGCCGGTTCATCAGGAGGCCGACCCGTGTAAGTACTGTGATAAATAGGCTTATCGCGATAACTAATTCGTTCAACAGTTAATACAGGAAAAGACTGCACCTCATTATAATAACCAGTATGATCACCAAACGGGCCTTCATCAGCCTCTAAGCCCGGCTCAATAAACCCTTCCAAAATAATTTCGGCACTGGCCGGCACATGTAAATCACTGCCAATACAGGTAGTAAGTTGGGTACGTTGACCTCGCAATAAGCCGGCAAACGCGTATTCTGACAACGTATCAGGGACAGGCGTAACAGCTGCCAGCAAGGTTGCCGGATCAGCACCCAACGTTACCGCAACAGGGAATCTCTCACCAGGGTAGGCTTTCTGCCAGGCTTGATAATCCAAAGCGCCACCACGGTGTGACAACCAGCGCATTATTAGTTTATTTTTGCCGATTACTTGTTGGCGATAAATGCCTATATTTTCACGTGGCTGATGGGGGCCCTTAGTAGTGACTAATCCCCAGGTAATAAGTGGTGCAACATCACCCGGCCAGCAGGTTTGAATGGGCAAGCGAGCTAAATCGACCTCATCTTTCTCCCAAACATGAGTCTGGCATGCTGCGCTATTGACGTATTTGGGCGCCATATTCAACGCTTGTTTGAGCAGCGGTAATTTACTGAATGCATCTTTAAAACCCTTTGGTGGTTCAGGCTCTTTTAATGCCGCTAAAAGTTTGCCTATTTCACGCAAGGCTGTAATAGTTTCCTCACCCATACCGAGTGCTACCCGTTCAACGGTACCAAACAAATTGGTCAATACAGGCATCGTACTGTTCTTAGGATGAGTAAACAGTAATGCGGGCCCTCCAGCTCGCAAAACCCTATCACTGACAGCCGTCATTTCAAGATCTGGCGATACAGGATAAGCGATACGCCGCAATAAGCCGCGAGTTTCTAACTGCTCTATAAAGTCACGAAGATCAGCATATTTCATGAGTAAGAATTCGGGAAAATTAATTGCGTTGATTAGAGTACAGGCGACTTCATACAAAAACAAAGGGTAAACCTAAGTCGCCTGTATATCCGCAGGAGCGGGGTGAAGCAGGGCTACGCAAATAGCAATTCCCAGCAACACCGAAACCACATTTATTCCTGGCGTTTCATCGCTTCAAAAAATTCTGCATTTGTCTTGTGATTTTTCATGCGCTCTAGTAAGAACTCAATGGCATCACATTCATCCATCGATTGCAGAATCTTACGCAGAATCCAGGTACGATGTAATTCTTCCGGACTTAATAACAGGTCTTCACGACGTGTACCAGAACGATTGATATTAATGGCAGGGAATACACGGCGCTCAGAGATACTACGGCTTAAGTGGATTTCCATATTACCGGTTCCCTTAAACTCTTCGTAAATCACCTCATCCATCTTGGAACCAGTATCCACCAGCGCTGTTGCTATAATAGTTAGGCTGCCACCTTCTTCAATATTACGTGCAGCACCGTAAAGACGCTTTGGTCGCTGTAAAGCGTTAGCATCCACACCACCTGTCAGCACCTTTCCTGATGAAGGAACAACGGTGTTATAAGCACGTGCTAACCGGGTAATAGAATCCAGCAAAACAACCACATCCCGCTTATGTTCGACCAGACGTTTTGCTTTTTCGATAACCATTTCCGCAACCTGTACGTGGCGATTCGCAGGCTCATCGAAGGTGCTTGCTACCACTTCACCTTTTACCGAACGTTGCATTTCGGTAACTTCCTCTGGACGTTCATCAATTAATAACACAATCAGATAACATTCAGGGTAATTTTTCTCAATCGAATGGGCAAGATTCTGCAACATTAATGTTTTACCCGCTTTCGGTGGAGACACGATAAGGCCACGCTGACCACGGCCAAAAGGAGCGCAAAGATCAACAACACGAGCCGTCAGGTCCTCTGTACTGCCATTTCCTTGTTCCATGACCAACCGCTGGGTGGCGAATAAAGGCGTCAAGTTTTCAAATAAAATTTTACGTTTAGCGCTTTCTGGGGAGTCGAAGTTGATTTGATCGACTTTCAGCAGAGCAAAATAACGCTCATTGTCTTTAGGCGGCCGAATTTTGCCTGTTATGGTATCTCCAGTCCGCAAACCAAACCGTCTTATTTGGCTGGGAGAAACATAAATATCATCGGGCCCTGCCTGGTAGGAGCCGTCTTCAGATCGCAAAAAGCCAAAACCATCGGTTAATACTTCCAAAACGCCGCCGCCAAGAATATCTTCTCCTTTGTGCGAATGCGCTTTGAGGATGGCAAAAAGAATATCCTGTTTACGCATGCGGGCAGTATTTTCAGCCCCCATTTCTTGAGCGATATTAACAAGATCGGCAATGGGTAATTGCTTAAGTTCACTAAGATTCATACTTCTCACTTGATGTGTTGGTTAAACGAAATGGATTTCCGAGATAATTTTAGGAAGGACAACTTGGCATCACTCTAAGTTCGCCAGACTTACTTTACCCATCTTATACTATACAGCAACAATATCAGTAGCGCTATAAAACTAAATTGGGTTAACTTGAAGTGGCGGCTCTGAGTATAGCCACATATTGAACTAAGAGCCTAACATAGCTTTTCCAAGAGATCCACTGTTTTTTTATCTCTCCATCTTTAATTATAAGCTGGAGAGAAGATGGAATTGATTAAAATCAGGCATTACTCTCAACAAAAGCACTTAATTGCGACTTGGAAAGCAAACCCATTTTTACTGCTTCGACTTGGCCATTTTTAAATAAAATAAGTGTTGGAATACTCATAACGCCATATTTAGAAGGCGTTTGTGGGTTTTCATCAATATTGATTTTGGCAAAACTGATACTATCGCTGTGACTAGCCGCCACCTCTTCCAGGATTGGTGTTAATGCCCGACAAGGACCACACCACTCAGCCCAAAAATCCACTAACACAGGCTTGGTAGAATTCAATACATCCTGCTCAAAGCTGCCATCAGTGACTGTCTTAATATTATCGCTCATGAAAAACCTCTTGATTAAATTGTCTGACTAGCATTATAGATCACCGCCGATAGCTTGCAACACGCTAATCGCTGCAATTGCCGCTGTTTCTGTACGTAATACCCGTGGACCTAAACATAAAGGACTAAAATTAAAAGAAAAAATATGTTCGATTTCTTCTTGGTTAAATCCCCCCTCAGGTCCGATTAACAAAGCAATATCTGCCTGGGCAAAATTATAATCTCGCCAGGTCTTTGCCGCCTCAGGATATAAAATAAATTTCAAGGAAGCCTGCTCTTTTTGTAAATAATCGTCTAAAGAGAGAGTCGGTGTAATAACAGGAATTTGATTCCGTCCTGATTGTTCACAAGCGGAAACCGCAATCGCCTGCCATTGTGCAAGCTTCTTTTCCATTCGCTCTTTGTCTAATTTCACAACCGAGCGCGCCGTAATGAGAGGGGTAATCGCAGTAACACCCAATTCCACTGCTTTTTGCACGACAAGCTCCATACGTTCACCCTTGGAAACAGCCTGGGCTAAATGAATAATTCGTGGCGACTCCCTATTAACCTTTCGTTCTGTTAGCACAGTAACAAGGACTTTCTTTTTGTGCACACTGGTAATCGTTGCATCAAACTCACGATTATCCCCACAAAACAGGACAATTTGTTGGCCTGGCTGCATACGCAACACCACGCCGACATGTTGTGCCGCCTCAGCAGATAACTCGAACTCCTGACCACAATGATAAGGGCCAGGTTGATAAATACGAACAACTCTCACTTTCACTCGCAGCAAGCCATTTTGCCTTAGTATACGTCAGATTTCATGGAGTTAAAGCATGGTCCGGAAGGCAGTATTTAAAAATGCATCCCATTCCATCCTCTTAGGTGAAGGATCAATTTAATTACCTATTCTTATAAAAATTAATTAAGTGACCGGATGCTCTATGCTAGAATTTTGCTTTTATCTAAGGGGAAATAATGACGATGGCTAGCACGCGTATCGAAACAGATAGTATGGGCGAAATTGCTGTTGACGCCGATAAATACTGGGGAGCGCAAACAGAGCGTTCTTTGCATCATTTCAATATTGGCCGCGATATTATGCCAATTGAAGTATCACACGCCTTCGGTATTTTGAAAAAAGCAGCAGCACTTACTAATCTTGAGCTTGGCAAATTGCCCAAAGACAAAGCTGATTTAATTATTAAAGCAGCAGAGGAAGTTAGCAACGGTTCGTTAGATGAACATTTTCCGCTCCATGTCTGGCAGACAGGTAGCGGCACTCAATCCAATATGAATGTTAACGAGGTTATTTCCAATCGCGCGATTGAAATGGCCGGTGGCATCAAAGGCAGTAAAACACCAATCCATCCTAATGATCATGTCAATATGTCACAATCTTCAAATGACACGTTCCCCACTGCGATGCATATTGCCGCGGCAATTGCCTTTCATAAAAAGCTGCTGCCAGCTGTACGCAACTTGCGTGATGCCTTGGCTGCCAAGATGAACAGCTTCAAGGACATTGTAAAAATTGGCCGTACTCATTTGCAAGATGCTGTACCACTAACCCTGGGACAAGAATTTTCTGGTTATGTCGCGCAATTGGACGCTTGTATCCATCGTATCGAAGAGGTAATGCCTGAGTTGTATGAATTGGCGTTGGGCGGCACCGCTGTCGGTACAGGTTTAAATACCCATCCCCAATTTGCAGTTAAAGCGGCAACCCATATCGCCACCATTACCAAACTACCTTTTATCTCTGCCGCCAATAAATTCGCCGCGTTGGCTTCACATGAACCACTGGTAATAGCCCATAGCACCCTGAAAACCCTGGCCTGTGCATTAATGAAAATTGCTAATGATGTACGTTGGCTTGGTTCCGGTCCACGTTGCGGCATTGGCGAATTGATTCTCCCTGAAAATGAGCCTGGTTCTTCGATTATGCCTGGCAAAGTGAACCCTACCCAATGCGAGGCAATGACCATGGTTTGCGCTCAAGTTATCGGCAATGATACGACTGTTGCCGTTGCCGCCAGTCAAGGTAATTTTGAGCTAAACGTGTTTAAACCAGTGATTATATTTAATGTCCTGCATTCATTAAACCTGTTAGCCGACACCTGCCATTCATTCCAAGAGTTTTGTGTGGAAGGTTTACAAGCGAATAAGACCACCATTGATTACTACCTCCACCACTCTCTCATGCTGGTAACCGCCTTAAATCAGCATATTGGTTATGATAAAGCAGCTAAAATTGCTAAAACCGCTCATCATGAAAACATTTCGTTACAAGAGGCAGCCGTAAAACTGGGATTTTTAACAGCTGAACAATTCAATGACTATGTTAAACCTGAAGAAATGGTAAATCCTCGCTAATTGGTCCATTTCAATGACACTCAGGCCTGGCCTGAGTGTCATTGATTACAGAAACAACAAGCTGCTAACCCGGTTTATTTCACCCTCGACTTCCTGTTTCTAACTCCTGTAAACAAGAACGAAGCAAGCCGACATTATCGCTAAACACCCAATGCAGGCCACGATTTAACTCTCTATATAAGCCAAATTTTGAATCAACAAGACCCACACCAACCCGCTGATTAGCTGAGCGCAGCTGTTTAATTTTATTATTATTCAATAATAAATAGTGACCCAAGACCCCAGCGTAACACCTCCTTAAGCTGAGCTGGCAGAACTGGGTAACATTGTTATGCGCCGCAACTAACAACATCACTTCACGTGGCAACTTTGAACAAGAAGCAAAGAGGGGTTCATTCAAACTAAGTAGATGATAATCAATACAGGGGGTCAATGGCCTTAAGGTAGAAATCAACGCGGCTTCCTCAGTAAAAGGCGCCTTAAGCTCAATAAATAAATGAAGCCGTTTGCCATATCGCTCAATCACTTCGGCAAGGCTCGGCAGAGTAGGGACTAATTTACGCAAAGCCGTAAAAGTTAAGTCTCTGATGGCGAGATCCTTACCCCAAAGCCGCCTTAGGGTAGGATCATGGTTGACTACCAAAACACCATCTGCTGTCGCATGAATATCAAGTTCGATACCCCAGCATCCTAAGGCCAAAGCGCGTTGAAAAGCGGCGTCAGTATTTTCTATTAATTGAAGTTTTTTATCATGTGCACCCCGATGGGCAATAAGGCGAACCTCTGACAGTATGTTCTTATCTGGTTTTTTTCGTGGTAGAAAAGCAAAACAACAATCAACCGATTTTTCAATTAAATTAAGTATAGCCATCTCATACGCCCGCAAGAGTATCCACTAAAATTTCTACCAGACTTCACCTCATAGACCGAATTAATTGATCTATTTTTAAGAGCAGGCCCAATAAAGATTGACAGCTTAACTGATCTTGAGTATTTTAGCGACCTATGCCGAGGTGGTGGAATTGGTAGACACGCTAGCTTCAGGTGCTAGTGGGGGTGACCCCGTGGAGGTTCGAGTCCTCTTCTCGGTACCATATTAATGTTAAACCGTTTAAGCGCTCACGAGCGCGTTCTCTCAAATAAAGTGATCTTTTTCTTCAGTAGCTTTTAAAGTACACTATGCTTTTTTAAAATCAATACGACAAGTCTCAAAATATGGATATTTTTACATAATGCAACTTACTTCTACCAGCAGCTGGAAGGCATTACAGCAACATGCCGATACTCATAAATTTAGACTGTTAAATGATTTTAACTCCGGCCTACCTACCCAGGATTTTATGGCGAAAACCTGTGGCATCCAACTTGATTATTCCTATCAACACATCACTACAGAAACGTTACCTTTTCTCTTTGACTTAGCCAAAGAGCGGGAGTTATTCACCAAAATAAAGGGTCTGTTTCAAGGAGAAAAAGTTAATAGAAGCGAAAACCGGCCAGCCTTGCATTCCGCGCTTCGAGTACCCGCTGGTACCCCTATTTTTGTAGATGGACAGGATGTGATGCCTGAGATCTTAAAAGCGCGCCAAACTATACAGCATATTGCAGAGAAGATTAGAAGCAAACAATGGCTTGGTTTTTCTGGGGAGCCTATAAAAGATATCGTTAACATCGGCATCGGTGGATCAGATTTAGGCCCTCGATTTTGTGTTAATGCCCTAAGAGAATATATTAGCCCTAGCCTGGGCCTACATTTTATATCAGACGCTGACCCCTCTAACTTTCAATATACACTTTGCAATTTGAAACCAGAAACCACCTTATTTATTATCTCTTCAAAATCTTTTAGCACTCAAGAAACACTCTATAATGCTAAAAAAGCCATAGAGTGGCTAGGAAACAAACAATATGTTGCAAAACACGTAATAGCCGTAACAGCGAATCAGGAAAAAGCAGCTCAATATGGGATTAAGACTATTATCCCAATTTGGGAATGGGTAGGGGGTCGCTACTCACTGTGTTCCGCAATTAACTTAATCACAGCTATTGGTATTGGCTTTGACCTGTTTAGCGAGCTTCTTTCAGGAGCTCATGAGATGGATAACCATTTTCAATACAGTCCTATTTCAACGAATTTACCCATACTGCTGGCACTTTTAGGTATCTGGAATAATAATTTTTTACACATTAACAATTTACTCTTTTGGGTTTATTCCAAAAATCTTGAACTGTTTGTTCCCTATCTTCAACAACTCGACATGGAAAGCAATGGTAAATCTGTTGACATAAATGGACGTATAGTCAATTACAAAACGGGCCCTATCGTCTGGGGTGGCTTAGGTAATCAAGCACAACATAGCTATTACCAGTTACTGTCTCAAGGCACACATAAAGTTACAGCCGATTTTATTTCCTTAAAACCCAATAACGGGCAACTTATTAATGAACTATGTAATTTAAAGATGACCTTATTGGCTAAAGGTGAAACTGGTTTTGATAATTATTCTGATTTTACTCCCGGAAATATGACCATGAATCACCTTCATTTAGATTCGTGTTCACCCTATACTATTGGCGCGCTGGTTGCTCTATATGAACATAAAATTTTTGCGCAGGGTGTTATTTGGGGGATTAATCCCTTTGATCAACCTGGCGTTGCCAAGACCAAACGTAAAATGAATCATGCTGCTGCGATTTAAAGAGCTTAGAATTAACCGTTTCTTTTTAACTCAAATCCCCCTTAAAAAGCTAATGTTAAAAGACGTGTTTTCTTGTAAGCTATATCTCCAGGAGATTCTGCACATAAAACAAAACTTGGCGTTCTATTATTTTATCCAGCCTCAAGCAATTGCAGGACTACTGCAATACAAAAGGTTTAATGACAATACGCTAATTGCAGAAGTAGTTATCCATACAAATTTGTTCTAATTCAGCATGAATATCTTCCACAAAAAATCCAAGAGGACAGGTCTATGATTATTTCAGTGTATGGTGCGGGATATGTCGGCTTGGTTTCTGCGGCGTGTCTTGCAAAAATTGGGCATCAGGTTCTGTGTGTTGATATTCATACCCAGCGTATTCGTGATTTGCAAGAAGGCCGGTGCCCTCTTTATGAAGAACAACTTCCTGAATTGATACAAGAACAATTGCGAAACGGCTGCTTACAATTTACAACCTCATTAACACAGGCAATACAACAAAGCAGTTTGCATCTAATTGCAACCGGAACGCCTGAGTTGCCTGACAAAAGTGCGGACTTATCCCAGGTATTCTCAGTAATTGATTCTTTTATTAATGAAATTTGCTCAGACGCAACATTAATAATCAAATCCACTGTCCCTGTAGGAACCGGCGATAGGATACAACAGCGAATTTCTGATGGGTTATTGCGTCGCCATGCGTCCTATCGTGTTCAAGTGGTCTCCAACCCTGAGTTTTTACGGGAGGGATGTGCTGTCAATGACTTTCTATATGCCGATCGCATTGTAGTTGGCGGGGAAAAATCTGCACTCATACCATTACAAGAGATGTATAAACCGCTGACCGATCAAGGCATCCCTCTTCTCTGTATGAGTAGACGCTCCGCCGAATTGACGAAATACGCAGCCAACGCCATGCTTGCCTGCCGAATCAGTTTCATTAATCAAATTAGCCGTATTGCAGAAAAAATGGGGGCTCATATCGATGACATTCAACAAGGAATAGGATTAGATCACCGTATTGGCCCCCATTTTTTACAAGCGGGCATCGGCTATGGCGGCTCCTGTTTTCCCAAAGATACTCGCGCCTTACTCCACACGGCAAAAGCCATTCAGGCCGAGACAAGCCTATTGGAAGCAATCGAAGCGATTAATCAAGTACAAAAAAAATGGGCCATTGATATATTATCCAGGCATTTTGATCAGGGCCTCGAGAATAAAACCATTGGTATCTGGGGGCTGGCGTTTAAACCAGGCACTGATGATATGCGGGAAGCAAGCAGTTTAGAGTTAATACGTGCACTCCTAGAGGCTGGCGCAACGGTACGGACCTATGATCCAGCAGCCATGGACGCTGCAAAAATCCTTTTCACGGCAGAGTCCGCCATTGTATGGTGTGACGATGCTGAGTCTGTTTTGAACCCTAACCTTGATGCGTTAGTCATTGCTACGGAATGGCCTGTATTTAAACAAATTCCCTTAGAGGTCCTGGCACAATCACTTCGAAATGCCCCTCTCATCGATGGCCGCAACTGCCTGGATTGGTACCAGGTACAAGAATCACAATTTGCCTGGTATTACTCTGTAGGAAGGCCTGTTCTCCGCAATGGGAACGTGCATGACACTCACCATTGAAACACTGTTTTTCAGTGATAAGACCAGAATTACCCACTTTTCCTATTAGGATTTCAACCTAGATCCCTGCATTTCCAGGTTGGGTCAACGCTGAGCCCACTGGAGACCATCGATCCGATAGAATGCCATGGGGGAGTGCTCAATTAATTTAATACTGTAGATTGCCCGATGGTGTTTGCTCTGCCGACATGTCGTGTTCGAATTCAGCAAGCATCGTTGTTTTACCCCATAACGGACCATAATAGGCATGCATTTTGAAAAAACCCAGGTTAAATATATTCGTATAGGAAATATTGACCGCATCCTGAATTGAATGGAGTTTATCAAACCTATCGGTACGATCATTATCGTATTCATCCTTTACGTCTATCGGATTATTAGCCCCTGGATACGGTCCATACCAAGTCCACTTTTCGGATTGATAACGTATTAATGTTCCGAGATCAGAAAAATCTGCCCGGGACAATTTTCTCATATTTTCCCCGCCATTCTCCTGGTCAACACTAGTAACCCCAGGTTGTGATATAGCTTCCTTCAACGTAATTAAATCATCGAGTCGAACAAGTGCCAACCTAATTTGAGTCGCTTTTTCCTGACTGAATTTGTCTCCCGCAAGCGCCAGCTTATCAATTTGGATTTGACATTTCGCACTTATAATTGGGAACCACGTTTGACGAGCTATTGTCCCTGTATTGACGTGGGAAGCCCTGATAGTGATTAGATGTGTTTTCGATACTGTACCTTTTTGCATTTTGATTTCCTTATCTTGCGTGGGGAGAATTTAAATACTCTTGGATGTTGAGGTAAAAAATCCATAGGAGTGTATACGCATCATGCCTGGCAATAGTCTAGAGCACATTGGGGCGGCTGGATTTTAACATTCTAAAATCGGCAATTCAACTATCATTATCTGTATTGTCAGGCATCTTCTGCGCTGTAATCAATTTAATCCTTCACTCCAGCCAACGCTTCGCCATAACGAATGCTTGTTCCGGCATGCAGAGTATCCAGCCAATCCACACGCCGACCATCAGCAAATAAAAGCACCACCGTAGAGCCCAATTTAAAATATCCCATTTCGTCACCTTGCCGTACATTTTTACTGGAGGTGATTTGATTGGCGGAAAAATATTGTTTTTCCACGGAACGCTTGATATCCCCACTCCAGCGGGTGCCAATAGCGCCTACAATGGTCGCACCGACTAAAACCATTGCCATTAAACCAGCCTTGGTATCAAAAAAAGCAACTAAACGCTCATTACGAGCAAACAATTGAGGTATAACACGCACCGTAGAAGGCTGGACAGAAAATAATTTTCCCGGCACATAAATCATTTCTTTTAACGTTGCATCAATAGGGATATGAATGCGGTGATAATCCTTTGGTGACAAATAAAGCGTGGCGAACCGGCCTTGTGAGAATTGCGCGCTCAAGCTTTCTTCACAGGCCAATAACTCTGTTGCCGTGTAATAGTGTCCTTTGGCCTGGAAGAGCTGTCCTTTTTCTATACCCCCCAACTCACTGATAACCCCATCGACCGGAGAAATAATATCGGCTTTGGCAAAAGGCCGGCATTCAGGCTTTAAATGGCGAATAAAAAAATCATTAAAACAAGGGTAATGATTGGGATCTTCTTCTCTTGCCTCTTTCATATCCACACCATACTTTTGGATAAACCACCGAATCAGCGTATTTTTAATGGCAGGAGTACGTACATTCGCCAAGAAGCCCGCCAAATGGGTAAGGCCTGGTTTTGGTATCAAATATTGGGGCAACGTTTTTAAATAGTCATTAACCATAGGAAACAAGTAAAATAAAAATCAGTTGCGAATAATACCGTGAAAGACTGTCATTATCATAGCCTTGATACTTAAATGATGGATTCCTACTATAGGTTATTGGCAAGATGTTGCGACATTGGGTGTCGTTTCATTCATTTTCTTATAAATTTCTGCGTATGCCTCCAAAGAATTAAGAAAAACCTGCCTATTCAGCTTATCCATTTTCATTATCGTACTGTATCCTGGGGGGAATTCATTTCTGTAACGACTAAAATCTTCCTGCATTGCCTTGATAACTCTTTTAAATAAGAACGTGTTTAATGAATTCTCATTGACCTTTCCATTGGCAAAAATATTGGCAAGAACTTGACGATTACTGGGACCCTGTTGGTCATAAAGATAACCTCGTACCTCGGGTCCTCTTCTTTTCTGACTTAGAAAATTAAGCCTGTAAGGCTCATATTCTCCCAGGGCAGCTTCAACCATTTTTTGAAAAGCGCTTACATCCATACTGTTAATCCACCTATAGACCGCGCTATTAAATTGGGCCATATTTTTATGCGTATAAACATGCGTAAAACGCTCATCATTTCGTGCACACTTTGTTGCGCTACAAGTATAAACAAGCGCATCAAACTCACCGCGCTCACAAGCATCACGCACACCCATAAGATTAACATCCACCTGACCAATCGTGTCTTTGAGCATTTCAGGGATCAAATGAGTAATGAGCAGCGTATTCAAAGAGGTGGTTTCATGTCCGCCTACACTTAAAATAGAAGCCAGGCAATTAGCACCGTCTTCGTCACAGTCTTTTAAATAAAGCTGAACCTCTTCAGCCCGTGAACGGTTTGCTACGATATTCCATGGACTAGGCTGATAGCATTCCTTAATAATTGCCAAAATATGGCCTTCAAGAATCTTTTTATCCAGCGCATTGGCCCAATCAAATAAAGCACTTAAACAAGCATTAACGATTTCTTCTTCTGTATGGGAGCGCTTCAGTAAAGCAGGGTAATCATGTCTTACGCTAGTGAACAATTCTGCATCGGTAGAACGCAAATGACGTTGAAAATGCAATCCACCATAGTAACGCTGTAACTCTTCAACAATTTTAACAAATTTAAACGCCCAGGTACTTCTACCGAAAGTCTTATAAATATCTTTTTCGTGGTCTCTGATTATTTTTGCCAAACCATCGCAAAAAGCCTGATTATTTTCTATCGTCAGTTCCGTTAAATTTAAACGATAGTACTGATGAGCACATTTATTTAATTGCTCAATGAATTGTTCCAGAATATATAACCCTTGACGTAAGCTACTATTTGAATCGCATTCTATCCGCCTTGATTCACTAAGGGATGCTGTTTCACCAAGGAGCTGCCAAGCTTCTGTTAATGAACTCAACTCATCGATCATCACCGACTCACCTAGTGCTAAAGGCAAAGACTCGGTTGACAAATTATTGGCTAATTCATGGGCTAAAATACGCGCTTCAAGAATAATGTTATTCAATTGAAGCACATGTGCATCGCGCCAGATTTTATGGTAGCGCTGTTCCAGCGTTTCCAAATTGTATCGTCCTTCGGGACCTACACAATAGGCATCCAAAGGTCTCGCATCACCGGTTTCTGGCGTTATGGTTGTAGTAGTGGATTTCTTCGATTGATACTGGCTCCAACAATGATCCATCCTTTTATTTTGACACGTTGCCCAGTCCTTAATCTCATGATAAGCCGACGGTCTATTACGTAAAAAACTGCTAAAAGGGACGACAGGCACACCACTTCTGTTCTTATCACAGCCAATATAGAATACTACAGCACGATAAAACTCATCATATTGCTCTTGTAAAACTGCCAGCATATGATCAATAAACAATTGCTTATCGGCTTGTTCCGTAAATAATTGAGGATGGCTTTTTTGAAGCTTCCCTTTCTTTTCATCGCCAAGAGAAAAATAATCTAAAGGTAAATCGCCCAAATACTCTTCTAGACGCGCACGCAACACACTCGGGTCAAAAGTGAGCAATTCCTTTAATAAAGCAGCAAAAAGCTGCTCTTGAAAATGAACCGTCTTGTCACTAATTTCTGTAGACGGATTCTCGGCTAAGGCTTGAAATGCAGCGTAAGACATGCAACGTTTATTAACATTAAGATTGCCCGGGAGCGCATTAGAAGGCCAATGTGTTCTATCGTCAAGGATTGGAAAATTATCCAAATTCGTCGACTTTAACCTCATTCCTTTTTCCGGCGCCTCCTTGAGAATGCCATCAATCAAGCGTTGGCCTTTAATAATAGACGTTATATGGTAAAGAAACATATCCCAATCAATCATGCCGACGAGGCCAATATTACCAGGATGACGATCATCACATTTGTAGTGGAAGGCCGCGACCAGCCATTCAACTACATTGTAGCGCAGTAACGAAGCCACAGAAGGGCATACCTGCTCCCTTTTTTGTGGATCAGCAGGAATTGTTTCCAGTGAACAAAGCAAGGGCTTAAAGTTGGGTAAACTAATCGATATTGAACCTACAATTTTACCCTCATCATCAAAAACAAGACGATCCTCCGCCGCACGATCACCGAGTGCAAGACGAAGTGCTACACTGATAGCAACAGAGTACTTGGCAAGTAAGGCTGGATAAGTGCTATCCAAAGGTTTGAAAAATCCAGTCTTTGTTTGGCCATCAACATCAACAAATTCAACTTCCGAAACCTCATGACCAGAGGGCGTTGTAGCTCCCAAAAATTTTAACTGTTTATAACGTAACGCCTTCACTGGCAGGGTCATTGATCCATTCCTTAGAGTCCGATTCCAGAGGAATATTCATATTAAGCAGAAATGGAGACCCAGTTCAATGGTATTATTATGACAATATTGAATCGTCATAAATTAATTTGATGATTTAATGGACTCGTTGAGTTGCCTTTTTGAGTTACAAAAAGTCTTTGTGAAATTAAATTTAGCTTTAAGGATAACAAAATCATTTAAGGTTTAATTTACAACTAATAAGATTTTAAAAAAACCAATTAACTTAAAATTTAAACCTTAAATTGCTCTTAATTTCCGTTAATCGCATTGGTTTAAGAAATCATTTTTATCGTCATCCAATACAATAAACACAAAGATTCCTATCCTCAGCATAGTCCTATAAGATAAGTATTAGAAATCAAGATAGGTAACCAGACCTGATTCAGGACATTCGTTATTAAAAGGGAAGTACTTTATGGTTAACAAACAAACCCCTATGGAAGGCTTTAACCCGGTCAGATGGGCATTTATTGTTATTTATCTTATTCTTACTGTTAGCTCTGTTTTTTGGCATTCCCCGCTGGCTTGGGATATTGTACCCATCGTACTGGTCTTTTCTATTTTTATTGCGGTCTCGCTACATGGCAAAGAACGTTATGGGATAAAAAATCTGCTGATATTTTTTATCATTACCTGGTTTGTCAGTCATTTTTTCGAGGCCCTTAGTATTCAAACCGGTTTTCCTTTTAGTTATTACCATTACGATAAATTAGCGGGGCCACGTTTATTTCAAGTCCCTCTTATTATCATGTTGGCTTATTTTGGAACGGGCTATGCTTCCTGGATTTTATCCCATATATTGCTTGATCAATACGCTAAGAGACTTCAAGGGAAACAACTCGTTTTAATCCCCTTGATTGCAGCATTCATTATGGTTATGTGGGATCTCTGTATGGATCCCCTGGCATCGACTGTTGGTTCATTATGGGTATGGAAAGAAACGGGAAGTTATTTTGGTGTCCCTTTACAAAATTATTTTGGCTGGTTTCTAGTCGTTTATCTAATTTTTCAATTTTTTGCTCTTTATATTGCTAAATATGATCTTGACCAAACAAGCAAAGTAAATGTCTTTTCTAATCGATTTTTCTGGTTGGAAGCCGTTGCAATTTATGGGATCCAAAGTTTGACACAAATACTGGAGCCTTTCAGTGCCTCAAGTCATATGGAAATTTATGGGCCCATGGCTTTAATTACTATTTTAACGATGATGTTCGTAACTTTACTGTCCTATCTGAGTATTAAAAATAATAGCCACTTAAAGGGCTAGTATCTTGTTCGCTATTAAAGTCCCTCCGTCATTTTATCATTGGTCGAATACCCAAACTGGTATTGGTAGTTGGATAAAAGAATGAAACATACAGTGACGGTCATAGCGACTAATAAACCCGGTAACCAAAAGACTTTCATTATGATTGCTTGCTCAGCAATAGGGAGTCCGACTGCACCAAGACCAGCGGCTATTGCCCAGATGGTGGAGACACCACGGCAACGGTATTGAGCGGGTAGTTGAAGATAAAGTAAATAATATAATGAGGCGCAAATTAATGCATTAGTGAGTGCATAACCGGTAATGGCAATTAAAACCCCGACCGTGTTCGCTTGTAGAGTAAAATAGAAAAGAGCCGGAGCAGTGATAATTGCCAGCAACATGCCTGCACGCATCAAATGATACACCTGTGTAGGCCTGGCAAAATAGGCAATAGGTATAGCCAATAAGGCTGAAGCCAATTGCGCCAGCGAACCAGTCCATAAACAAGTCTTTTCACTCCACAACTGCCTGTCAATTGCAAAAGACACCCAAAACACATTACAGATATACACCGTTATGCTCACAAAAAAAGCAATGGCAGCAATATTTACAAAGCCTCGCCCGTAACGTCGCCAAATACCTGCCATCGGCAATTGATTTTTACGAAACTCAGGCGACTCTTGTAATTGTTTACGTAAATGACAAACCCATAAGGAAACAAAACCCACCAAAGCAAAAATGATTCGCCAAACTTCCGGTAAAGAAATGTACTGCAACAACGTTGCTAAAGCACTGCCTATAAACATACCGAAAGCACCGCCTGCTGCAACCAAGGCACCCGCTAACAACACTCTATGAGGATGATGCTCAACTAAAAACATGGCAGACGTATTTATTTCGCCTCCCAACGCTAAACCTTGTGCCATGCGTAATAAAAGTAAACCCCAAGTAGCCCATAAGCCTATTTGTGCATAATCCGGCAAAAGTGCGATACCCAATGTAGCCAAACCCATCAGTGCAGCTGAAAATACCATTGGATTACGACGACCACTCAAATCAGCTTTACAACCAAAAAGCCAACCACCCACAGGACGGGCAAAATAGGCTGCAGCAAACAAAGCAAAAGTCAGTTCCAGGCTATACGCAGAAGGCGGGAAAAATTTCACCGCAAACACGGATTTAGCTAAATAAAGATAAAGACTGAAATCTAGCCATTCTAGAAAAACGAGCGCTAAAACAAGGATTAAGGCTTTTCGCTTCATGCAGACAATATAAGGTAAGTAGGTTTTTGCATCACATTGTTGCCATTATACATCATTTGTAAAGACGGACTAATCCCTTCTCTCTCGTCTCCCAACACAAGCATCAATACTTGCAAAAAGGATAAAAAACCTTCATCTTAACTGTTTCTTTGACAAAGCGTAGAAATAGATTTGATTAGTGAGAAAGGTTGTTATGCGGTTTAATGTTATTGGCGCTGGTCGCTTAGGAAAAAATATTGCTTTAGCTCTGACTAATTCGGGTTTGGCACGGCTTGCCGCTGTTTGCAACACCACCCTCGACAGCGCTGAACAGGCAATCCAGCAAATAGGTTCAGGCTTTGCAGTTCCCCATTTAGCGGAGCTGCCGAAAGTGAATTTAACGTTTATTACAACACCCGATGATCTTATTTCCTCCATTGCCGAGCAATTAAAGGAACAAGTACCGACAGATAGCGTTATTGTGCACTGCAGTGGTGTTTTGAGTTCTGCTGAATTAATGCCGCTAAAAACCCGTGGCTGTCATATTGCCAGTCTCCATCCCTTAAAAGCATTTAGCGAAGGGAATCTGGATCAAGGTGCCTTTATGCATTGCGATTGTGTCATTGAAGGTGATGAGCTGGTGGTCGAGTTACTGACCCCGCTATTCACAAAATTGGGGGCAAGGATTATTCCCATTAATGCTGAGGGTAAGGCTATTTATCATGCGGCTGCCGTCATTGCTTCTAATTATCTGGTAACGTTGGCTGCTACTGCCGCTGATTTACTGCAAGAATCAGGTATTGAGGCCAACCTGGCTCAACAAATGATCGTAAACTTGATGACAAGCAGCCTTAATAATGTGCAACAAGCCAGTGAGATAAAGAATGCACTTACCGGTCCCTTGGCCCGTGGCGATCTAAATACTATTAACAGACATTTAAAGGCTTTGAAAAATTGCTTTGCAAATGAGCTCTATCGCCATGCTGCACTTGCTACACTACCAATAACTGATTTAGACACCACGCTTAAGAACGCGTTGACTGTCTTATTAGAAAAGGCCGTCTAAGATAAAAAGGCCGTACTTCTTCAATCGACCTTTTTCTGAATACGCTTCACATAAAGCGTTTTTTTGACCGTCGCAATGATTTGTTTGCTTTCATCATAAATCTGAGTATGGAAAATTGGTAATGTTTTACCATTATTTTCATTCAGAGCCTGTTTTATGGCATCCAGCTGTTCATTATCCAGAGTGAAATCAGCATAAACGCGGCCTTTTCCTGGCTTGATATAGTTAATTTCTCCTTCTTTATCCCACACGACGTAATCAGATCCTAAACGATGGATCAGCAGGAGAGCAAAAAAAGGATCTGTCATTGAATACAAACTGCCGCCAAATTGAGTACGCATGTAATTTTTATTGTACCAACGGAAAGCCAGAGAGACTTGGGCAAAAGAAAAATCCTTGGCAATTTTCTCTACTTTGATCCCAGCCCCCCAAAAGGGCGGCCAGCAATTCAAAATAACATGGAGCATGCGAGCCGATAATTTCATGGAGGCTTACGCACCTGTGGTATTACCAGATACCTGCATGGCAGTCACATTTTGCAAGCCACGCGGCAAGCGATTGCCACGACGGCCTCGCTCACCTTGGTAATGACCAAGATCAGTCGCTTTCAGGGTAAAATGACGCTTACCGGCATACACGGTTAAGGAATCATCAGCAGATAATACTTGGAGATCGATGACAAACTCTTCCCGTTGCTGTGCCTTGGCAGAAGAAATATTAATTAATTTATTCCCTTTGCCTCTGGAAAGTTCCGGTAACTCACAGGCTGAAAACACAAGTAACCGTCCTGCATTGGTAACGCAGGCGATCAATTGCGATTCTTTCGCTGCAAATAAGCGTGGAGAGAGTACCCGGCTGTTTTCAGGCAATTTAATACAGGCTTTTCCGTTGCGATTTTTAACATAGAGTTCTTTCAGTTGGGTAACAAAGCCATACCCGGCATCGCTGGCTAATAATACCCAATCCTCTGCCTCACCACTAATAAGCGCTTCAAAATGCATACCATCACTGGGATTTAACTTACCAGTCAAGGGCTCTCCTTGACCACGTGCAGAAGGTAAAACATGTCCGGGCAACGTATAAACCTTTCCTTCACTATCAAAAAACACAACTTGCTGGTTAGATCTGGCATTGGTTTGCGCTTTGAATTCATCGCCAGCTTTATAACTTAATTCTCGGCCATCAATATCATAGCCTTTCGCGGCCCGAATCCATCCCTTTTGTGAAAGCACCACCGTGATAGGTTCATTAGGAAGAATATCTTCTTCTTTCAGCGCCTGAGAATCCTGGCGCTCAACCAATGGCGCTCGTCTGGCATCCCCGAATTGATTGCGATCAGCAGTAATTTCATCTTTCACCAGGGCTTTTAGCCGCTTTTCATTGGCTAAAATTGTCTGCAAGGAATCACGTTCATTATTCAAATCATCCAATTCTGCACGTAATTTAATTTCCTCCAGCTTGGCGAGATGTCGTAACTTCATCTCCAGAATAGCTTCCGCTTGCCTTTCACTTAATTTAAACCGTGCAATAAGCTCTTGTTTAGGATGGTCGTGTTCCCGAATAATGGCAATCACCTCATCAATATTCAGGTAGGCTATCAGCAAGCCTTCCAGGATGTGGATCCGTTCAAGTACTTTATCGAGGCGAAACTGCAGACGTCTTTTAACGGTTGACAGACGATAGGTTAACCATTCTTGTAAAATGGTTAGTAACCCTTTAACACGCGGCTTGCCATCCAAACCAATCATATTGAAATTAATGCGGTAACTGCGCTCCAAATCGGTCGTAGCGAACAAATGTGACATTAAACCTTCGGCATCCACACGATTTGATTTCGGTACGATAACAAGACGAGTTGGATGTTCGTGATCCGATTCATCCCGCAAATCCTCAACCATGGGCAGTTTCTTTTGCTGCATTTGTGCAGCAATCTGTTCTATTACTTTTGCGCCGGAAACCTGGTAGGGTAATGCTGTAATTACGATATCCTGTTTTTCCAGACGATAAATCGCCCGCATTTTTATGGATCCCCCACCCGTTTCATAAATCGTGCGAATCACATGGCTGGGTGTAATAATTTCTGCTTCTGTAGGAAAATCAGGGCCTTTAATGTGTTTGCACACATCAGTCAAATCGGCATTGGGATGATCAAGTAAGTGAATACAGGCATTAGCAACTTCGGTAAGGTTATGAGGCAAGATATCAGAAGACATCCCTACAGCAATTCCTGTTGCACCATTGAGCAGTACATTGGGTAATCTGGCCGGCAATAACGAAGGCTCTTGTAGCGTGCCGTCAAAATTATCAATCCAATCGACAGTTCCCTGCTGCAGCTCCGCTAAAAGCAAGTCTGCGTATGCTGATAAACGCGCTTCGGTGTATCGCATTGCTGCAAATGATTTAGGATCATCTGCAGAACCCCAGTTACCTTGCCCATCAACAAAAGGATAACGATAAGAGAAAGGTTGAGCCATCAATACCATTGCTTCGTAGCAGGCTGAGTCGCCGTGAGGATGGAATTTACCAAGGACATCCCCTACGGTACGTGCTGATTTTTTATGCTTTGCGCTGGCTTTCAAACCCAATTCAGACATTGCATAAACAATACGTCGCTGTACAGGTTTTAGACCATCAGCAATATGGGGTAGCGCCCTATCGAGAATAACGTACATGGAATAATCAAGATAGGCTTTTTCAGTAAATTCAGTAAGTGGTTTACGTTCTATGGCATCGTTCATAACACTGGGATTTTATACTTCAATTTGCTAATAACTATCATCGTAGTGCAAATAGGGTTAATAAGGCAAAGCTATTTTAACAACTAATTAGAATTAGAGCGAACTAAACGAATGAATACCCTGTTAATAAATTTTTGTGAAATTATAACAGAAATCTATATCTTATTGATTTAAATAAGATTTAAATAAGATATTTTCTTCCAGGCCATGTCCAACCTGTGGATAACTTTGTGAATTAAATGGATAACTTTTTGTAAACAAATACAAAAAACCTATACAGTAAACGCCCAGGAGGATTAATTGATCAATTTAAAAAGTTAGCCAATCAGCCAACCAAAACTAACCTCAACAGCGAAGTTAGTTTTGGTTTGGCTCAATCTCATGAGCTTCTTACCTGTGGGAATGACAAAAAATCTGAATGAACGGTTATTTAGTTTTCTTGCGTAGTTTTTGAATAGCACGTATCTGTGCAACCGCACGAGCCAATTCTGACGCTGCTCTAGAATAATCCAGCTCCGCGCCTTTATTAGCAATCGCCTCTTCGGCGCGTGCTTTTGCAGCCAGTGCAGCAGCTTCATCTATTTCTTCCGCACGCTCTACTGTATCAGCCAACACGGTTACATAATGAGGCTGAACCTCGAGCATACCACCAGAAACATAATAGATTTCCTGTGCGCCGCCTTGGCGTGTAACACGAATTTCTCCAGGTTTAAGCACGGTTAATAAAGGGGCGTGACCAGGAACAACTCCGATCTCACCCAATTCGCCTGTGGCGATAACCATTTCGACGACACCCGAAAAAATTTCCTGCTCAGCACTAACGATATCCAAGTGCGTTGTTCTTGCCATGTTTGTTTGCCTCATAGGGTTTTCGCTTTAGCAACAGCTTCCTCGATGCTACCAACCATGTAAAATGCCTGTTCAGGCAAATCATCGTACTCGCCAGCCAAAATACCTTGGAATCCTTTGATAGTATCTTTTAGTGATACGTACTTACCGGGAGAACCAGTGAATACTTCAGCAACGAAAAACGGTTGGGAAAGGAAACGCTGAATTTTACGGGCACGGGAAACAACACGCTTGTCTTCCTCAGACAACTCATCCATACCTAAAATTGCAATAATATCTTTCAGTTCCTTGTACCGCTGTAATGTTTGTTGAACCCGACGAGCAGTATCATAATGCTCTTGACCAACAATCAATGGATCCAATTGGCGTGAAGTAGAGTCTAGTGGATCTACTGCGGGATAAATTCCCAACTCGGCGATTTGACGAGACAAAACGACTGTCGCATCCAAATGCGCGAAGGTGGTTGCAGGTGAAGGATCTGTCAAGTCATCCGCAGGAACATAGACCGCTTGAATAGAAGTAATGGAACCTGTCTTGGTGGACGTGATACGCTCTTGCAGCATACCCATTTCCTCAGCCAGCGTTGGTTGGTAGCCCACTGCAGAAGGCATCCGACCAAGTAATGCAGATACTTCAACCCCGGCAAGCGTATAACGATAAATGTTATCGATAAATAACAGAACATCGCGTCCTTCATCACGGAATTTTTCCGCCATGGTCAAACCAGTCAAAGCTACACGTAAACGGTTTCCTGGTGGCTCATTCATTTGTCCATAAACCAATGATACTTTATCCAGAACATTCGAATCTTTCATCTCATGATAGAAGTCGTTACCTTCACGAGTACGCTCGCCCACACCGGCAAATACAGAATAACCACTGTGCTCAATAGCGATGTTACGAATCAACTCCATCATGTTAACGGTTTTACCTACACCGGCGCCACCGAACAAGCCCACTTTACCACCCTTGGCAAAAGGACATAACAAATCAATCACTTTAATACCGGTTTCCAACAATTCCTGGCTACCAGCTTGTTCTTCATAGCTTGGTGCCTTACGATGAATTGCCCAATGCTCATCAGCATCGATAGGACCAGCTTCATCGACTGGACGTCCCAGAACATCCATAATACGACCGAGGGTTTTCTTACCGACAGGCACTTGAATTGGTTCGCCAGTATTTTTAGCCTGAACTCCGCGTTTCAAACCATCAGTGGTACCCATGGCAATAGTACGAACAACACCATCACCTAATTGCTGTTGCACCTCAAATACCAGATCCCCTTCAACGAGTTTTAACGCATCGTTAACTTTGGGAACGTTATCACGAGGAAACTCAACGTCGACAACCGCGCCAATAACTTCAACTACAGTTCCTAAACTCATCATATGCCCTCTTATAAAGCGTCCGCACCACCAACAATCTCTGCCAATTCCTGAGTAATGGCAGCTTGTCGGGCTTTGTTATACGCCAATTGAAATTCTTTGATTAACTCACCTGCATTATCAGTTGCACTCTTCATTGCAATCATTTTTGCAGCTTGCTCACAGGCAATGTTTTCCACAACCGCCTGATAAACCTGCAACTCAATGTAACGCTCCAACAAGGCGTCTAATAATTCCTTGGCATCTGGTTCGTAAATATAATCCCAATGATGGCCAAGCTCTTTACTATCTTCTTCAGAAGCAGGTAAGGGTAAAAGCTGTTTAATGGTTGGTTTTTGCGTCATGGTATTAACAAATTCATTATACGCAATATGCAAAGCATCTATTTCACCCTTATCAAAGGCGTCCAGCATGACTTTTACCACGCCAATTAAATCTTTTACGCTAGGTTTATCACCCAGTTGATCAATAGAAGCAATAATATTTCCACCAACCCGTTTGAAAAAGGCTTGCCCTTTCCTGCCAATAACGCAAACATCGATTTCTTTGCCTTCATGCTGCCACTGGCGCATGTGGCGTATTGTTTCGCGCAGTAAATTTGCATTCAAACCACCACACAAACCTCTATCCGTCGTTACGACAATGACACCAATACGCTTAATGTCACGCACTGTCATAAATGGATGCCTATATTCAGATGTCGCGCGAGCCAGATGTCTAACAACTTTATATATTTTGTTTGCATAGGGCTTGGATGCTCGCATTCTATCCTGCGTTTTGCGCATTTTACTTGCGGCAACCATTTCCATCGCGCGAGTTATTTTTTGCGTGTTTTTAATACTCGCAATTTTTGTACGGATCTCTTTCGCTCCAGCCATATCTTGCTTCGCCTTTAATTAACAGATTTTTTGCTAGAAAAACCTGCGTAATCAATTAAGCCACCTCTACTTGGTAAAGGTGGCTAGTCAATTTACCAGCTACCAGTGCGTTTGAAGTCTTCGACAGCTGCCTTTAATTGGGATTCAATATCACCATCATAAGCACCAGATTCATTGATCTTGTGCAAAAGTGCCGCATGTGAAGCTTGCATAAAGCCATGTAATGCTGATTCAAATGCACTAACCTCGGTAACCGGAACATCATCCAGATAGCCTTTCTCTACGGCAAAAAGAGACACAGCCATTTCGGCTACGGAGTGGGGTGAGTATTGCTTTTGCTTCATTAACTCAGTAATACGTTGTCCACGCTCCAGTTGCTTACGTGTTGCATCATCCAAATCAGAAGCAAATTGTGAGAATGCCTCCAACTCACGGAATTGTGCAAGGGCTAAACGCGTACCACCACCCAGCTTTTTCATGATCTTTGTCTGTGCTGCACCACCAACCCGGGATACCGATAAACCGGAGTTGATTGCAGGACGGACGCCAGAGTTGAATAGATCGACATCAAGGAAAATCTGTCCATCTGTAATGGAAATCACGTTGGTTGGTACGAATGCAGATACGTCACCTGCTTGCGTTTCAATAATTGGCAACGCGGTAAGTGAACCCGTTTTGCCTTTTACTTCACCATTGGTCAATTTCTCGACTTCCTTCGCGTTGATTCTTGCTGCGCGCTCAAGTAAACGTGAGTGCAGATAGAAAATATCCCCAGGGTAAGCTTCGCGTCCTGGTGGGCGGCGGAGTAACAAGGATATTTGTCGGTATGCCCATGCTTGCTTGGTTAAATCGTCATAAACAATTAGAGCATCTTCGCCGCGCTCCATGAAATATTCACCCATGGTGCAACCGGCGTAGGGAGCTATAAACTGGAGGGCAGCCGAATCAGAAGCGCCGGCAACGACCACAATGGTATGCTCCATAGCACCATGCTCTTCCAGCTTGCGCACAATGGCTGCGACTGAAGATGCTTTTTGGCCAACGGCTACATAGATACATTTAACTCCAGTGCCCTTCTGGTTAATGATCGCATCAATAGCGATAGCTGTTTTTCCAGTTTGGCGGTCACCAATAATCAATTCACGCTGACCACGTCCGACTGGAATCATCGCATCAACAGCTTTCAAGCCGGTTTGTACTGGCTGATCAACTGATTGACGAGCAATTACACCAGGAGCCACTTTTTCAATGGGAGACATCTTGGTGGATTCAAGAGGTCCTTTACCGTCAATTGGGTTACCAAGTGCATCGACGACACGTCCAAGGAGACTTTTACCTACAGGAACTTCAAGAATACGACCAGTACACTTTCCTTTTTGGCCTTCAGACAGGCTTGAGTAATCACCTAAGATTACCGCACCGACTGAATCGCGCTCCAAGTTCAATGCCAAACCATAGACTCCGCCAGGGAATTCAATCATTTCCCCTTGCATAACGTCGGCAAGGCCGTGGAGGCGAACAATACCATCCTTCAGGCTAACAATGGTTCCTACATTTCGTGCTTCGGAAACAACGTTGAATTCTTCAATCTTCTTTCTGATTAATTCACTGATTTCAGATGGGTTTAACGCTACTTGTTCTGTCATGAAATCTATCCTCTCTCTAGGCGGCTAAATCGGTGATAAGCTTACTTAATTTGCCTCGCACCGAGCCATCAATAATTAAATCGCCAGCTTGAATAACCGCACCGCCCAGCAGTGATTGGTCAACATTAACATCAAGCGTGACCTGGCGTTGTAGCCGTTGGCTAAGTGAACTGATTAAATGCTGTTGTTGCTCAGTTGAAAGTTCTGAAAAGCTATGAACTTTGACTACCAGCGTTTTTTCTTGCTCCGCACGCAATACCTCAAACAACACTTTAATATCAGGCAATAGCATTAAGCGCTTATTATAAGCCAACAAGGCTATCAGACTTTCTATTGCTGTTGCTTCTTTATCGCTAGCTTTTGCAAAAGGAATCATTAATAGTTCTGTCTGTTGTTTTTCTGTTACTGCAGGATTGGTAATAAATTGCATTGCTTTATCATCCAACACCGATATTGCCAAACTATGCAGTATCTCAGACCATCGGCTAAGTTTTTTGACAGCCAGCGCGTGCTCAAAAATTGCTTTTGCGTAAGGTCTAGCGATCGTTGTGGTATCTGCCATGTTAAATCTCTTTAATCAGGTTATCCAATAACGCGCTATTCGCTTGTTTATCGATTTCACGCATAAGAATCTTTTCAGCACCAGCGACTGCCAACTGAGCGACTTGCTTACGCAAGTTCTCTTTTGCACGGTTTATCTCTTGCAGTAATTGCTCATGTGCTATTTTGGCCTGTTTTTGTGCTTCCAGTTTCGCTTCTTCTTTCGCTTCTTCAATGAGTTGAGCAGCACGGTGATTTGCTTTCTCAATAATTTCTGAAGCTTGTGATTTAGCTTGTTTTAATTCATCACGGACACGATGTTGAGCCAGTTCCAATTCTTTACGGCCACGCTCTGCAGAGGATAAGCCGTCAGCGATTTTGTCTTGACGCTCTTCCATTGCTTTAGCCAACGGTGGCCAAACAAATTTCATGGTAAACCAGACAAACGCGACAAAAACCAACATTTGAACAATCAAGGTCAAATTTATATCCAAGGTAATTTCTCCTGTAGCATTTGGGGCGTAAAATCGCCCCCATTTAGTGTTATCAAGAACCTAAATTGCTGAGGAAGGGGTTAGCGAAAGTGAAGAACAACGCAATACCCACACCAATCATTGTTACCGCATCAAGTAAGCCTGCAACAATAAACATTTTTACCTGTAACATAGGAACCATTTCAGGTTGGCGTGCAGAACCTTCAAGGAATTTTCCACCCAATAAACCAAACCCAATCGCGGTACCTAAAGCACCTAAACCTATCAGCAGTGCGACTGCGATAACAGTCATACCTTGAACTTGTGCTATCAAACTTGCAGCTTGCATATAAATCCCCTTAATGGACAATTGTTTAAATTAAAAAATGATTAATGGTCTTCATGGGCCAGACTGAGATAAACAATAGTCAGTACCATAAAAATAAACGCTTGCAACGTGATCACCAAAATGTGGAATATTGACCAGGCCAAAGCTAATAAAAACTGTGCTACGCCCAAAGTAACTGTTCCAGCCAATGAGGTTACAGTTGCATTCAAGGTTAGCAAGGCTATCAGAATAAAGATCAATTCACCAGCATATAAGTTTCCGAATAGACGCAGTGCAAGCGAAATCGGTTTAGCAATCAATCCCACCAATTCCAACAACAAGTTGAAAGGAATAAATGCGGGATGATTAAAAGGCTGTAAGGCTAATTCCTTTGCGAAACCTTTGACACCCTTGATTTTCACACTATAGAAAATAATCAGCATGAAAACGGATATCGACATGGCAAAAGTTAGATTCAGATCGTTCGTAGGTACGACCTTTAGATAATGAATACCCACTGATTGAGCCAGAATAGGCAGCACATCAACGGGAACAATATCCATAAAATTCATCAGAAAAACCCAAACAAAAATCGTCAGCGCCAAGGGTCCGATTAATTTATTTTTTCCGTGGAAACAGTCTTTAACCTGATTATCAGCAAATTCGAGCATTAATTCAGCAAAATTCTGTAACTTGCCGGGAACCCCTGTCGTTACCCTACGTGCGCCAATGTATAGCAACGCCAGAATAAAAACCCCTGATACAACAGAGAAAAACAGTGTATCGAGGTTGACCGTCCAAAAACCACCCGAACCAAAACTCATCGTTTTGAGGTTAAAGGTGAGATACGTTAAATGATGTTTGATATATTGGGTGCTTGATACCATTTCAGTCACTTTCTGGCCTATTTTGTTTGTTAGCAAAAATCAGTGGTGCGAACCAATGGTTCATCAACACCATAATGTAAGTGAAAAAAAACGCAAGAGGGGCTACTTTAAACAGGACAAACACCAGCGTAAACAGGATAACAGACGACAATATTTTCAACGCCTCACCAATATAGAAGCTTTTGACTATTTGTCGAGCCGCTCTGGCGCCCTGGTAGCGAAACAGTTTTCTTGCGAACAAGATAGAAGGTATGACTGCTACCAGTCCTCCTAATATTGCGGATATCGCTTCTTTTGTTCCGAAAGTCAGCAGAAAAGCCAATGCTATTATTACACTGGTAGCCAGCTGAGCTCCCATCAAGCCTATCACGCCTCGTACGCTCCGCCTATCTTTCACATTTTCACCCATCTTTCAACGCGCGAATTATAAAGTAATCAAGCTGGATAAGCAAACATCAGCAGCAAGTTAAGTCTCTATTTGCTGTTTTTTTTGCTAAATCAATTAGTTTCGAAATTGAATTTTTATTGATCTTATTAATTATTTAAAATCCAGGTGTTTTTTTTGGTGTAACTAATCTGTAATCGACCTAACTGCGTGCTGCGCTGGAATATTAGGCATATATTGATTATATTTTATAATAGGTGTACTTAATATTTACACCAACAGTGTTTACCTCGAAGTAAGGAATTATGATATGTCAGAAAAGCAACAACGCACCGCTGCCAGTATGCGGGAAAAAATGCTCAATCGGTACGGTGATGAACTTCACCACAAACATGATAAAAACCATAACCCCTATAGAAAACATTGTAAATCTCACCCTGTACAACTAATGAACGGACATAGCAAAGAGGACGAAGCAAATTCATCGACGGGATTGTTGCGTGCTTTTAAATTAAGAAAAATTCGTAAACGACTGGATAAAGGTCGCATCCATTGATAAAGTAATGGTATCCTCCAGGTTAGCCACTTCCTGGTTTGGAACTGCGCACAGTGGCTTGAGTCTACTCAGGCCACACTCTTTTAATGCAGATTAGACATCTTTTACAGGCTTCCCGCTTAAATTGTAGTATTTGAGTAATTTAACAACTCGCTCAACCCCGGCAGTATTCCTGGCAATATTGATTACAACAGCGGCTTGAGCTGGCCTCACATCTCCCATTAGGTAAACAATACGATCAGAAGTAATCACCTTAAACGCATTTGGATCAATCGCTGAGTCAGCAAAAATCTGGCTGCGAACTTTAGTTGTGATCCAGCTATCCTCTAAGGTGTTACTTGGTTGTTGGCTAATATCCATTTGGTTAAACAGACGACGATAACCCGATAGTGCCGATATCCGTTTAATCGCTGTCTCCCGCAGTTCCAGGCTGGGAACATGACCTGCTAACAGAATATCGCCATTAAAAACGGCCAGGTCGATTGCGCAACCCTCTGTTTTAAAAACGTTGTCCTCATACAAGACTCGATGTGCTTCTGCAGAAAGCTCATAATCACTGAGTTTTTTATAAACATTATGGCGGTCATAAACCAAAGTAGCCCCGGTCCATACGCCACCAAGACAACCAGTCAAAAGACTGCAGCTTAAAAAAATGACAGCAAAACATCCCTGTTTTCTCATAGTTCCTAGACAATATATTGGAAGACTTTAACCACTTTACGAACACCTTGTACCTGCCTGGCAACACTGACCGCCAAATTGGCTTGCTCGCGAGTAGCAATTCCCATTAAGTAAACAACAGCGTTTTCGGTCACAATACGAATGGAGCCAGACTCCAAACCTTTCTTGGTTAACATTAAGCTACGTACCTGACTAGTTATCCAGGTGTCCTTTGTTCGTTGACTTATAGGCAGGGGATAATCAACCGAAATCTCATCGTAGACTCTTCTCACATTCGGTGTATTTTGCGCGATTTTTTCCGCTACCACTCTTAGTGAGGCAGTTGGTGTTTGTCCAACAAGCAATACAACACCGTTAAAGCTGCTTACTAGAATGCGTGAATCACGAAAACGAGGATCGGTAACTATAGCAGTATGAACCTTATGAAAAATACGGGCATCACTTTCTAAGGTAACAACGCTGCGGCGATCATAAACCACAAGACCAGCGGCAGCGCCGGCTACCACTGCTGCGACGCAGCCTGTCAGCAATGAACTAACGAGTAAAAAAATTATTGAGCGAATCTTCATAACTTACCCCAACATTTGACCAAACAACGATTGATCTATCAAATCACAAAAACAATGCAAGATGAATAAGTGTGTTTCACGAATACGTGCTGCACTATCGGCCTGCACCCTTAGTTCGATATCTTCAGGTCCGAGGTGGTTAGCAAGAACCCCACCATCTCGCCCGCTTAAAGCAATGGTATCCATCCCACGATCATTTGCTGCATTGACAGCATGCAAAATACTATCCGAATTACCTGACGTTGAAAGCGCAAGTAAGACATCTTTTTCCTGCCCTAATGCATGGATCTGGCGAGCAAAAATCTGATCATAATGATGATCATTGGAAACGGATGTTAGCGAGGCCATATCTGTACTCAAAGCAATAACAGGTAAAGGAGGCCGTTCTACTTCGAAATGATTGAGCATGGCAGCAGAAAAATGCAAACAATTTGCAGCTGAACCACCATTGCCACACAACAATATTTTCCCATCATTAAGAAGGCAGTTAACCAAGCGTAATCCTGCCTTGGCTATTAGCGCAGACATCGTATCAGCAACAGCTATTTTCCCTTCGATGCTAATACCAAAGAGTTGCCTAACTCTGTCTTCCATCTGTGTCATCTTTCATTTCCCAATTTATTTGTATTATTTTAAAAGCCCACACCAAAAGCATTCTTTATCCACCCAATTTTTGCAGGCTTGCCATCTAAAGTCAGTACATCAAACCGTGTGGGTTGTGTTTCATTAATTTTATTTGTAAGTAAATAATGGGTAGCCGTTTTTAAAAGTTTTTGCTGTTTGCTGTAAGTCACGCTGGCTGCAGCACCTCCAAATGAAAGTGAGGCACGAGCACGCACTTCGATAAAAACAAGATAAGCACCTTCTCGCATTATTAAATCTATTTCTCCCCAGCGACAGCGGTAGTTACTCGCCACCCATTTCAATCCCTGAGCAGAAAGATGCATCCGTGCCTGCTGTTCTTCGATATACCCAATCCTTTGCGACATTGTCTTACCTATACGCCTGTATTAGTCGGCCATCGCCACAGCTACCCCATTTCTAAATTGTCCCCAGGCAGGAATTCTTGCAACCTGCTGTGCCCGATTCAGATAAAGAGCACCACTTTTATCATTAACACCCATCGCTGGGAAGAGTAATAACTGATTCAGTTGATTAGCTAAGGCATAACTATCCATACCTAAAGCATATAAACGATTATAACTGTTAAGCTGTTCGGGCCAGTTCTTATTACCCAACTGATGAGCAAAGACCCAGGGCATGTCACAGAAAATGATGCCATTCAAATCCTTATCTTTCATGATGTTCAAACTTCCACTATAGACGGTGGAAGTAGCGTAAACCGGGACATCACCAGCAAAATAATATTTTAGAAGAGGCATGATTTGCCGTGCTTTTGAAGGGTAAGCAAGCATAAAAATCATATCAAAATCTTGTCGTCGCGCAGGAACTGATTGAATGTTACTGCCCAATAGTTGTTTAAGTTTCTTTTCGCGTACCTGGCTATCAGAAATATGAAGAATATCCCGTACCGCAATATTCAAATCCTCATTATTGGCATATCTCAATTGATCAGAGATGATCCCATCACTCGAGCGCCACTGAGATGAAAATGCTGCAACAATTTCGTCGCCCCAACTTCCTTTTGGAGCAATGATTAAGGCTCGTCTTAACCCTCTTTTGCGTGCCTTGACTGCAACCTGCCTTGCCTCGTTAGAAGGTGACAGCCCGAAACGGTAAGCATTCGTATTAGTTCCAGTTTCCATATCATTCAGCAAAAGGGTCGGAACAGGGTGATCCATGGCTGCAACACTGGCAACATCTGTTTTACTTAGAGGACCAACAACATAATCGGCACCATCTGCTACTGCCTGCTGATATAAATCAGCAACATTTCCTGCCGCCGTATCATATAACCGAATTTTCGCTTCTGAAGCAGGATTACTTTCCGCTGCGCTGACAAAACCATCACGAATCGCATTGCCTGGTCCAGCTAGAGGCCCGGTTAGTGGGAGTAAGAGAGCCATTTGACGCGGTGTTCGATGCAAATAAGGCTTAACGGCAGACAAAGGGGAGGGCAAAATACCATTCGCAGGATGCCCAGGATATTGCTGTTGCCATTGTTCAACACGAGCATAAGTAGCCTCAGCATTTGCAGAATTCTGGCGTGGGATAAGTGCTAACTCCATCCATCCCTGCAAATCAGATCCTTCTTGGGCTTCGATTGCCAGGGTATTCAGTTCAGCAACAGGTAGTTTGGTCAAAGTAAGCCACAAAATACGACGGTTATTAGCCTGTGCAACCTCATCCGTTAAAAGGCGTTCCAATTTAATGCGTTCAATAACCGATTCACTGGCATTCCCTATGGACTCATAAGCGTTAGCCAGGATTTCATGAAATTGAACTTGATAAAAAGACGGCAAGCTGTTAATTTCACGCACGCCTGATAGCCTGGCGACAGCAGCTTTTGGCTGTTCACGAATCAAGTCGGTTTTGGCGAGTAAAATATTTTTTTCACTAGTCTGTTCGGGTGATAAATTATTGGTTTGAGCTAACGTTTTTATACCCTCTCGCCACTGGCCATCGTAGATAAAACGGCCGGCAGCCATGAGCAGAAGATTTTGTTGCTCATCACCGCCCTGATTTTTTGCCAAAGCAAGGTATGCACTTGCAGGCATAGTATAAGGAATGGCGGATTGCTTGTTAGGGCGTGGCGGAGTATTTTGATTTTCAGCAACTTTCGTGCATTGAGAAAGCAAAATGACTGAAACGATTAGCGATACTAATTTTAATACTAATGAATTTGGTAACATGGAGGTACGTCCGAAGCGCTGGAACGGAATAGGATAAACTATGGTAAAAAGTTCAGCAACTATTGTTGGCACTCTTTATGTTGTTGCCACGCCGATTGGTAATCGCGATGACATTAGTTTGCGGGCCCTGGATGTTTTAAGATCGGTTGATACCATACTGGCCGAAGATACCCGCCATTCTCAGCAATTACTGAATGCCTTAGGGATTCATAAACCCTTGCTTTCATTACATGCGCATAATGAAAATGACAAAAGTGAGCAGATTCTTAGTGCCCTGCGGCAAGGAAAATCGTTTGCTCTAATTAGTGATGCCGGGACGCCATTAATCAGT
Source organism: Legionella donaldsonii (assembly GCF_900452385.1). Lineage (NCBI taxonomy): Bacteria > Pseudomonadati > Pseudomonadota > Gammaproteobacteria > Legionellales > Legionellaceae > Legionella > Legionella donaldsonii. The sequence continues at coordinate 3,412,490 of NZ_UGOA01000001.1, forward strand.
GACCCAGGCTTTCCGCTCGTTCGGCTGGCACAAGAAAATGAAATTCCCGTTGTTCCGGTTCCTGGAGCCTGTGCTTTAATAACAGCACTTAGTGCTGCGGGTGTTCCTTGTGATAGTTTCACCTTTGCTGGTTTTCTTCCAGCGAAACCGGTTGCAAGAAAAAATAAGCTTAATGCGCTACAAAATTCCGAACATACCTTAGTTTTTTATGAATCTACACATCGAATTGTTGATTGTATTAATGATATTATGCAAGTTTATGGTCAACATTATGAAATGGTACTAGCCAAAGAATTAACTAAAGTTTTTGAACGCTTTATTAGAGGGACGGTGCAGGAAATAAAGGATTGGTTACTGATGGACAATAACCACTCAAAGGGTGAGTTTGTTCTTATTCTTCCTGCAAAACCTACCGTTACAGCCAACACAAAAGGAGAAGAAATTTTAGCAATTTTACTTGAGGAACTTCCTTTAAAGCAGGCAGTAAAAATTGCGAGTTTATTAACAAAAATCTCTAAAAATGAACTCTATAAAAAGGGGCTAGATATGTTAGAAAATGGCAGATGATGCTATTGAAAACCTTTACCATAGTTGGTTTATGCTGCAGATGAAGTCATATTTTACAAGCATAAAGATTATTTTTTACATACCGTAAGACACAACATGCATTCTATGTAGAACAGCTTGATCAGATTTAATTGATAAAATATCAGCTACTTAAAAATCAATTTTGATCTGTATAGAATGTGAGTATGGTTGTGTTAATAAGGATATTAATCATGCCAAAATTGCCTAAAATTTGTTTTTTACCTTTGTTATTATCTTGTTCGCTTAGTTCTGCAATTACTTTAGGTCGAGTTGTTGTTGCAGATCCCCTTGTCGGCAGTCGCTCTATCATTTATGAACAAATTAATGGTTTTGCTGTTGTTGAAGGCGATATCCTTGTTGCCAAAATTACTGATTTACGGCGATTTCGTGCGGTAATAAGACATAAAATTGGTGGCAGTAGGTGGCCAGACGGCATTATTCCTTACGAAATTGCAGAAGATTTACCTTTCAAAAATAAATTAGCTGTTTTGCAGGCGATTGCCCATTGGCAAGAAAAAACCAATATCAAACTGGTCGAATTAACGAGTAAAAATCGCCATATCTATCGGGATTATGTTGTTTTTGTTCCAGCGGAAGGCACAACGTGTTCCTCTTATGTAGGAAAGCAAGGTGGACGGCAGGAAATTAACTTGTCAACCCGTTGTACTGCTATGAATACAGTCCATGAAATTGGCCATGCTCTCGGTTTATGGCATGAGCAATCCCGTGCCGATCGCGCAGAATTTATTCGCATCCTTTGGGAAAATATTGAAGAGGATCATAAATTTAACTTTGACCAACATTTAACGGATGGTGAAGATTTTGGTAGTTATGATTACCAATCAATCATGCATTATGGGGCCTATGCTTTTTCAAAGAACGGCAAAAGAACGATTGAACCTTTAATGGATGGCATCGAAATAGGCCAAAGAAATTATTTAAGCGATAAAGACATTGCGGCAATTAATGCGATGTATCCGAACGACTATTAACAACAATCTATCGATTGGCTTCTTCGGAAGCTCGCTAGAGAGGTGCAAGAGGGAAACGAAAGTACATGAGATTTCGAGCACCTTATCGGTCAAGCCATTCACTCTGGAGTAACGTTTCCGAAGATGGGCAGCCTACTATGCGAATAGCAGGCTGCAGGAGAGGGATTCTTATGTAAAGGAAAATGCTCGCGGAGCATCGTCTAGAGAATTGATACTAAGCTGCGTAGCTTTATCCTGATTATGTTTATGATAAGAGCTCCCCAAGCTGTATACCATGTAAGTCGCTGTCATTACTAAAGCAGCGGGCAAAGAGATCGCCATAGTAGTCATAAACAAAGCCGGCATTACCGCATTTTTACCTAATGTAAAATAAAAATTATCGCTCGCCGTTTTCTGTTCCCATTGAGCCAATCCAATCGTTTTTGGGCCTGCGCTTTCTAATTCTGCTGTCCGAAGAGCAACACTCTTTTCCTTATAGTTGCTGTAAGCCCCGTCAGATAAGTAGATTGCTACCCCGAGGGTGCATACCAAATAGGAACCTGCGATCAAGGCAGCCGGTGTCAGTAACATGGAAGCTGAAAAGCCCATCAATAATAATAAAGCGCCCGTGGCATTAAACAAATAAGTGGAGCTTTCTATTTCCCAACTGTTATCAAGTTGTTTGATTTGTTCCCGTAATATTTTCAATGCCACTACATGCTCTTGTTGATCAGGGAATTGCTCATGGTAGATGCATTCTTCTTCATATTCCGCTCTTTTAGTTAGATAAGCGTCTTTAGCAAGTTCACGACGATATAAAAGCAGACAGACGTCGAAGACCAAGAATGCTGCTGTTGCCCAACCGGCCACAGGATTAGAAATACCAAAATAGTCGTTATAATTAGTGAGACCGTTAACGGTAGCCCAAACTATATCGTTTAGATAAGTGAGTCGACGTTCATAAAGTTCATCTGTGAAACGCCGCCAGGTAGTTAAAGCCTCTTCATCGGTTGATGTTGGGGAAAGCGCATGTTTAAGCGCAACTCCCATATTAAGAATCATGCGGCCCACGAAAAAGCCCACGCTCAAAGCACGAAAGATATGATTAGGTTTTTCCCAGGTATGAACAATAGCATCAACATCAATCTCTTTGCCCAGGATATTGCCCAGTTTTTCTATCCATTGAAGTTCACGAGCCAGGAAAAGTGAATTTTTCATGGTTAGTCGGCAGAAAGTCCAGTAAATACGGCTTACATTAGCAAAACCAACATTACTTACGATTTTAGAGATACTGAAAGGGGTCGCTCTAAGCTCCTTTAAACTCGCTCCTATGTCTGCGCCCAGTTTATTTAAAAATCCTTCATCCTTTGGGCCAATTTTAGCGTCATCTTCATTATCACAACGCTTTCTTATTGCTTCAGCCAAATCAGCGAACTGTTTTGCTTTAGGTTTCCCTTCTCCGTCATGAATTTCATAATAATTTTTCAGCATAATGCTGCAACTATAGCAGTAAAGCCAGAATTTCTTTCCAGCACCATCATTAGCAATCGCCTTCTTTCTCAGGCTGGCATACAATTGGTTAAATTCTTGCTCAATCAATGTTTTATTATCTGCCAGGAATTTGTAGCGGCGTTTGTCATCTTCTCCCCCTTCAGCCCATCGACGAGCATCCACAGTACTATTAATTTCTGATGTCAAAAAGCCCTGTTTGTCGCGAGCAAAAAATTGGTATTGAGCTGAATAGGAAACCATAATCTAATCCATCAAAAAAATGTGCAATAAGTTAAAAATACAAACTTAGCATTAGTGTGATTCGCAAAGCAAGCTATTTTGTATTTATTTTTTTCATATTGCCTACTGAATGTCATTTAAGGATAACATTTTGATTTATAATCATTTTTTATTGATGCTGAGGGTTTTTTGCCTACTCAATTAACATCTTTGCAAAAAATATTAACTTTATTTACCGATGCAGAAACTGGAAAAAATTCTACCCAGTAAATCATCAGAGGAAAATTCCCCTGTAATTTCCCCCAAAGCCTGATGAGCAAGACGCAAATCTTCAGCAAGTAATTCGCCAGCTCTTTGCGTAGTCAACTGTTGCTGCCCGGCGAGTAGTAACTCTTTTGCCCTATCTAAGGCATCTAAATGGCGCCTTCGAGCTAAGAATAAACCCTCCGTTGGCTGATAACCGACAACCTCTTTAATTTTGTCTTTTAGCAACTCCAGGCCAGCACCTGATTTAGCGGAAAGGTAGACAGCCTGCTCTTCTGTTTTGGGAGTCAGGCCCGCCGAATCAATCTTGTTATAAATCTGAATCACAGGAACACCGGGGGGTAAGGTATTGCGAATGGTTTCACTGAGCTCACTGCTACAATCAGTCTTGTTAATATCGATTACCATCAATAAGCAATCCGCACGACTTACCTCCTGCCAGGCCCGCTTAATTCCTTCTTTCTCTACCAGATCCTCGCTTTCGCGTAGACCTGCTGTATCGATCAAATGCAAAGGGATATCATCAAGCAAAATATGCTCGCGCATAACATCACGCGTAGTACCAGCCACATCGGTTACTATCGCCACATCTCGGCCAGCCAGGCAATTGATAAGCGTTGACTTTCCAGCATTCGGACGACCAGCAATGACAATCGACAAACCTTCTCGAATAATGGCACCTTGCGATGCACTGTTACGAATAGTCTTCAGTGATGCTAAAACATCTGCCAGCATCGTCGCCACTTTACCATCGCTAAGAAAATCAATTTCCTCTTCTGGGAAGTCTATGGCGGCCTCCACAAAAAGGCGTAAGTGAATTATGTTTTCGTTTAATTCATGGATTTTATTTGAGAAATCACCTTGCAGTGATCTTAGGGCCATGCGAGCGGCTGTTTGTGAGCTGGCATTAATAAGATCGGCTATCGCCTCAGCTTGAGTTAAATCCATTTTATCATTCACAAAGGCCCGTTCGGAAAATTCTCCCGGTTTGGCTAATCGTGCTCCCAGAGTAATGCATTCTTTTAGTAGAGAATCCAAAACAATAGGGGCCCCGTGTCCTTGCAGCTCCACCACATCTTCGCCGGTAAAAGAATGAGGGGCTTTAAAGTAAATAGTCAAGCCGTTATCCAGAACATTGCCATTTCGATCAACAAAAGAGCCATATTTTGCGATACGGGGAGTTAAACTCTTTTTCCCATTCAATTGTAAAGCGATGGAATAGGCTTGCGGACCCGAGAGGCGTATAACACCCACTCCTCCGCGTCCAGGAGGAGTGGCAATTGCTGCGATAGTATCCGATGACATTTACTTCGCAGAAACCAGAGTTTTCTTTGGCCTGTCATCACTGTACTTACGTGTGATATACCATTGTTGCAAGATTGATAAAGCGTTGTTCACTATCCAGTACAAAACCAGACCGGCGGGGAAATTCCAGAATAGGCCGGTAAAGAGGATCGGCAAGAACATCATTATCTTGGCTTGCATTGGATCGGGCGGTGCAGGATTCAAGCGCTGCTGGATCAACATGGTAGCGCCCATAATGATGGGTAATACATGGTATGGATCGGCAACCGCTAAATCTTTAATCCAGAAAATAAAAGGCGCCTGTCGTAATTCAACGCTTTCTAGTAAAACCCAATATAGGGCGATGAAAACCGGGATCTGGATAATAATAGGCAAACAACCACCTAAGGGGTTAACTTTTTCCTGACGGTACAACTCCATGGTTGCCTGACTCATTTTGGCCTTGTCATCACCATAACGTTCACGCAAAGCCTGTAATTTAGGTTGTAACTTACGCATACTCGCCATTGATTTATAACTGGTGGCTGATAAGCGGTAGAAGGCTAATTTAATTAATACGGTAACTAAAACAATGGACCATCCCCAATTACCGACTACCGAGTGAATGGCTTTCATTAATGAGAACAATAGGGAGGACAAAAACCACAGCCAACCATAATCCACTGTCAAATCAAGTCCTGGAGCAATCCCTTTCAACACACTGGTAATTTCAGGACCGATATAAAGACTGGAGCCGATTTTTTTCTCTGTTCCTGGCGCAACCTCAATTGGCTCACTGACTGAACCAATCGTGTAATCCTGATTAGCAACGCGCGTATAAAACAAGTTGTTACTGATCGCATTCGGTACCCAGGCACTCAAGAAATAATGCTGTTGCATTGCAATCCAACCACCTTGAGATTTTGTCTCCAGATTGGTTTTAGTCATATCTTTAAAAGTAACCTTTTGATAACGGTGCTGAGGATTGGAGTAAGAAGCCCCCGTGTAAGATCCAACATGGAAGATACTTGATTGATCCTCTTGCGGTGAACTACGCAAGAGTTGCGTATTCATATAGCCAGTCCAAGCGTCTTTACTCTGGTTATTCAATAAGTAATTGACTTGAATTAGGTAACTTCCTCTGGTAAAGACAAACTCTTTTTTGACGTCTAAACCTTCCGGTGTTTTGCCATTAAGAACAACCGTTAGTTTTTCTGCGTCTGGCTTTAATTCATATTTTTCTTTGTCTGAGGTTAAATTGAGATTAACAGTCTGCACTGACTGTCCTGAGCCAGTCAGCAAGCTGCTATTCGCTACATATCGTTCACTCGTACGATTTTGTAACAAGGTAATAGGATTATCTTTATCTTCAAGGCTTTCCGGGTAGTCCAGTAATTGCGCCTTAACAATATCACCATAGCGTGTGTCAATATGTAAATCGAGCACATCTGTTTTAACGCGAACTAGCTGAGAAGCAGCGTTTTCATTTATCGTTTCCTCGGATCCAGTAATAACCTTTGTTTCCGGTTGATTAGTACTACTGATTCCTATGTTAGGTAGCAATTGGCTATCTTTGGATTCTGTGGCCTTCTCTTCACTAACTACTTGTTGGGGATGGACTGGCGGATAATCATGCTGCCAACTGGTCCACAGAGAGTAAACAATCAGCGCTAGCGCTGCATATAAAACTACACGACGTATATCCATCAAGGCTTCTCTTTGTTAGGTAATACAGGGTCATAGCCACCAACAGACCAAGGATGGCATTTCAGTAGCCGTCGACAGGTAAGCCAGCCTCCTTTTAAAACACCAAAATGTTTGATGGCAGCTAAGGCATACTCTGAACAACTCGGGTAATAACGGCAACAGGGTTTCATGATAGGACGTAATAGAAATTGGTACATAACAATAGGCAAGCAAATTAGATTGCGTATGAAGCGGTTAATTTGTTCCATATTGTACCTAATTTGGCAATTATTGTTTTGTTTTCTACCTTTGCTACACCGTGTTTGGCCAAAAATATCATATCTATCGCAGGTAACTGAGTAGTTCGAAATCCTTCACGTAATAAACGTTTGATTCGATTTCTATCATGTGCTTTGGGTATCATTTTTTTTGATAATGCCAACCCAAGCCTAGAGTACCCCAGAGAATTTTTACGGTATAGGATAATGAACTCTGAGGTAACTATCTTCTTTGCCTGCTCAAACACGTGGTCATAATCGCTCTTGTTTAATAACCGACGTGTTTTGCCAAAACAGTGCACTTAGGCTGATAAACGCTTACGTCCTTTCGCACGACGACGTTTTAGTACCAAGCGGCCGCCTCTGGTTGCCATGCGTTGACGAAAACCATGATCGCGTTTGCGCTTCAGATTACTTGGTTGAAAAGTGCGTTTCATGATGAACCTGTTGTTAATTAATTTTTGAGGTTGGCAATGATAGAAAACTTTACATCGGCTGTCAAACCATGTTGGAAGAATAAAGCACGATTTTTATTTGCTTGAGGCGCTGCTAATAATTAATAAAAAAGATATTTTAGAATTTTTATTTATATTTATGTGGACAATTTCTGTTGAAAGTTTTGTTTTTTAGTTTAAATACAATTAGTTACATAAATGTTTTGCTGTTAAAAACCACTCAATATGCTTTCGATGATGTGTCCATAAGTTAATTGCCCTTCTCTTGCAAGCCAAGTTATCCACTTATTTTACTAGTACTAGTTCTAATATTACTAACATCATTGTTTGGATTGTTACAGTCAAGCAAGAGGTGACTGCATAAAAATAACCAAGGTTTGGTTGTTCACTAATAACTATAAAGTTATTTATTTAAAAGCTTATTACTTTTATATAGTCATTAAAATCTGTTGGTTCTTTCTATATCTAAAGCAAATACAAGTAGTTACGATATTTTTTTGTTGTAGATAAGCTTTGTTTATTCGGCCTAATAACTTCTTTATAAGATCATTTTTTTAAAAGAGAATTTTGTTATACCTAACTTATTCCTCTCTTTTAACCAGTTTATCCCGAAGGCTATGCCATTGTTTATCTATCCTCGTCGTTGTCTTTATTGCACACGCTATTTCCTGATTTCATCAATTTAATATTTTCATTCTGGTATTTTATTGTTATTGTGGATAACTCTGTTCTTTTACTCATTGCTTAGTATAATTGACGCCCTTGCAAATCTGATTTTACCCAAATTTAATTTTGCTCTTGATTCATATTGGCTTGTTGTTGTCGGTTTGATAGAGGCAATCTTTAAATTTCCTGAGCAAGTATTTCCCTTGCTCCCCTGGTACATTCAGTGGCAATATTTTATTTGATTGTGCTTGCGTGATATTGTTTTAGCCTATTGAGGAGTTTTT